>NZ_RQYN01000004.1 GCF_003860135.1 Tannerella forsythia | reverse complement strand
TTGTCCATGCTGATATCAAAGTTAGTAATTATTGAATTATTTACAAAAGTACAAATGTACGACCATTGACAATTAATGCGAATCCAGAGTTGAAAACTCTCAATTCAATGTTAAATTAATTTGTTTATAATCAGCAAAATAAGTATTATTTTATTTACTCATTTCCCTGAAAATCATTATCTTGGAAGAAAAATTCCACTAATTATTCCAAGTATGATCTCCAAGGAAAAAGAGCAAAAATTAATTTCAATATATTTTTTCGTGTGCGACTTGTATGAAAAAGAACTTTTTCGAGACCTGTCAGCGATTCTCCAACAATGCAAATCCGGAGTTTACAGATCAGGAAATTATGACCATTTATCTTTTCACAGGCTGGGAGCAACGATATTTCAGCATAAAAGAGATTCATTCTTTTGCTAAGGAATATCTTTTCAACTGGTTTCCCAAACTACCCGGCTACAAAGCCTTCTCTGCCAGAGTGAATCTGCTTGCAAACGCTTTTCAGTTTTTAGCCGTTTATCTGATCGTTTCATTTAAACCAAAGGATTGCAGTCCAAACATCTCATTTCTTGACTCGATGCCTATTTTTACTTGTACTTCAAAGAACAGAGTTGGGAAAGTAGCTCCGCAACTGACAGCTAAAGGCTATTGTGCATCCAAAGGAAAATATTATTACGGATGCAAGTTGCACGCTTTGACTGCCAAGCGAGAAGGCACCATTCCCTTTCCCGAAAGCCTGATGATAACTCCCGCGGAAGATAACGATCTAACGGTTTTTAAACAGGCTTGGGGAGATCAAATTTACGGAAAAACTATTTTTGCCGATAAAATATATTCCGACTTTGAATACTTTAACCCGGGGAAAAAAGCATCTCAACAAATAGAAATACTTACTCCCGTGAAAGCTATCAAAGGGCAATGTGAAGAGCTAAAAGAAAGAGACAAAGCCTTTAATGACCTCTTCTCTACGGCTGTTTCAAAAATGAGACAACCCATTGAGTCTTTCTTCAATTGGCTGAACGAAAAAACAACTATTCAAAGAGCGATGAAAGTAAGATCAACCAACGGACTATTAGTGCACATCTTCGGAAAATTGGCGATCGCTTTCTTGTATCTTATTTTTTAACCCTGGATTCGCATAATTAGTTATATGTCAGGCTTACAGCCCTCCTAATGGGAGGCAACCTTTTCCCCAACGCTTCGCATTGGGCTGAATTATTAAGCCCTTTCAGGGCTCTTTCAGCAATCAGCAATCAGCAATCAGTATTCAGTATTCAGTAATCAGGACAGGACAGCCAACAAATCAACGAATCAACAACTAAACATCTCAACAATTCAACAACTCACCGCCTCTGCGGGGTTTACGAGGGCTGAAAGCCCGTTCTATTTCAGCCCTATCCCGCAAGGGTGGGGTATCGATTCCCCTATTTTGTTTTTTGAGGGCTGAAAGCCTGAATTAAGTTGTTGTTGGTCAGCCGTCGTAATTCGTAATTTGGGTATAGTTAACTTAGTATGGAGCTCTGTTTTTTTTAGAATTATAAATATTGACTGTTAGTGTATTAAAGTTAATAATATTCTCAAAAATATAGCAGCTTAACGATGTTATAGTTTTCTCGTAATACTATTCAATTACTACGTTAACATTCAGTTTTTTATTGGGCAATTTAGGATAAATTCCCCAATAATACATCATGCTAAATGAGGGCCATACTCCTTCCGATAGAGTTTTTGCGATAATATTTAGCTCCAAAACTTCTGGCAACTCAATGATTCTTTGATTTGATACTGAATAATAAGAGTTAGGCATTCTCTTTTGTCCGATGACAACCGAGTATCGCATAAAATCAATTTCAGGTAATTTTTCTTCGCACGAATAAAGAGCTTGTAACTCTTCCATACTATTGATTACATGAAAAAGTTCCTCTTTACTCGATGTAAAGAAGCACGCTGATTCGGAAGCAACAGGTAACGTCTTCTCAAAAAAAGCAGATACTTGTTCCGGAATATCTTTTATTGGGGAAAAATTTTCATGTACTTTCTCTTTCTCGCACCCCACTTCTCCTGTCAGTAAAAGCAGGGTACCTATCCATAAAATAATTTGCTGTTTCATATTTTTCTGGGTTTAAAAATTGATACTTGTTTCCGCGTTCCGGATATTTCTTTTACGCTGCGCCTCCGGTGCGGTTTATGAGGCGCATCGGATTGTCGGGCGGAATATCGGTTGTTTTTTCCATAGTCTTATCTTTTTTGTTGTGTACGACAAAGGTATAAATATTTTTTTGATCAGATGCAAATATTTGACCTGTTTTTTTCATGACAAACAATCCAATAACTCAACAATTAAGCACCCGAAGGGTTTATAAACGCTGACGCTTTCCGGCATTTCGATAACGAGGCGTTTCATGTGAAGCAGAACGTTTTTTATCCGAAGGAAACGCTCCTTCACCTTAAGGAACTCATCCTTCACCTTAAGGAACTCATCCTTCATCTTAAGGAAGCGTCCTTATAGTTTAAGGAGGTTGTCCTTCATCTTAAGGAGTCGCTCCTTCATGTTAAGGAGAAGATTTTTGACTTTACGGAAGTGTTCCTTTAGGTTAAGGAGACTTTCCTTAAAGATGTCCGGACGGCCTGCATGCTTTTTGAGCGAAAATAGTAGCCAAAGTCCGCTTTTTTGCTTACTTTTGCGAGGCTTAAAGATAAAAAGACCCTGTTTATGAAGCAATATGTAGATTTGCTAAGGCATGTGCTCCGTTCGGGTACGACAAAGGAAGATCGTACAGGGACGGGTACGACGAGCGTATTCGGGTATCAGATGCGATTCGACCTGAGCGAGGGATTCCCGCTCCTTACCACTAAGAAGCTGCATCTCAAATCGATCATTTACGAGCTGTTGTGGTTCTTGAAGGGCGATACGAATGTGCATTACTTGCAGGAGCATGGCGTACGTATCTGGAACGAATGGGCGGATGCGGATGGCAATCTGGGGCCTGTCTACGGTCACCAGTGGCGTTCGTGGGCTGACTACGAAGGCGGGACGATTGATCAGATCAGTGAGGCGATCGACATGATTCGCCACAATCCGGACTCGCGCCGTATCATCGTCAGCGCATGGAATGTCGGTGATTTGCGAAATATGAACCTGCCCCCCTGCCATGCCTTCTTTCAGTTCTACGTTGCCGACGGGCGACTCAGCCTCCAGCTTTACCAGCGCAGCGCGGATATCTTCCTCGGCGTGCCGTTCAACATCGCTTCTTACGCGCTGTTGCTACAGATGGTCGCGCACGTTACCGGGCTTGAGGCAGGAGAGTTTATCCATACGCTCGGCGATGCGCATATCTATCACAATCATCTTGAGCAGGTGGAACTGCAGTTAACGCGCGAGCCTCGTCCGCTCCCGCAAATGAAACTCAATCCTGACGTGCGTAATATTTTCGACTTTCGCTATGAAGACTTCGAGCTGCTTGGATATGATCCTCACCCGCATATCCCGGGCACTGTTTCCGTATAACTTTTTTAGCATCGTAAAAACCCAATGATATCGATTATAGTAGCCACAGATCAACGGGGAGCGATAGGCAAAGACAACGGATTGCTCTGGCGCCTCCCGAACGATATGAAACATTTTCGCGCACTGACCATCGGACATACCGTCATCATGGGGCGGCGAACGTTCGAATCTCTGCCCAAAGGCGCCTTGCCCGACCGCAAAAATATTGTCCTTACCACCGAACCGGGTGCCCGTTTCGACGATTGTGTGGTATATAATACGCTGTGGGGCGCGCTTATGGCTACGAAGGGAGAGGACGAAGTCTTTATCATCGGCGGAGGAAATGTCTATGAGCAGGCCTTGGAAGTGGCCGATAAACTCTATCTTACGATCGTGCATCATACGTTTTCCGAAGCCGACACGTTTTTTCCTCCTGTCGACCCGAAGGTCTGGGAAGAAGTCGCTCGTACCGATGCGCCGAAGGACGAGAAAAATCCTTATGAGCACAGCTTTTTAACGTACGTTCGAAAAAAATAACCCGGCATGGCGTACTATTCGTGATAAATGTATTACTTTTGTTGCGTTATTAACTTAAAAGCAAAGTGAAATGAAACGTATCTTATTTGTTTTAACGGCCATCTTGATGATGACGACAGGCGTGGTTTGCGCACAGGAAAAAAGTGCTTCGATTACGGTAACCGGCAGCGCAACGTATGACTTCGGCGATATCGTTGAAACATCAGGCCCTGCAAGCCATGTTTTCACGGTGATGAACAACGGAGAAATGCCGCTGGTGATTTCGCGTGTTGTGGCTTCTTGCGGATGCACGACTCCTGATTGGACGAAAGAACCGATTGCTCCGGGAAAGACGGGCGAGATCAAGGTTACATATAATCCGGCCGGACGCCCGGGTAAATTTGTCAAAACGATTTCCGTGTACAGCAACGGCAAAGCCGACGGGAATTATGTTCTGACGATCCGCGGAAATGTCGTACAGAAGAACTCATAAACCGATGAGCGGAAGAATCTGCGTCGTCGGCTTATCCCTATTTCTCTGCCTCTTTTCGGTGCAATGTTTATCTGCCCGGGAAGAGGCTAAAATTGTCATGCCCGAAACCGCTCATGACTTTGGCCGGATCGAAGGCGCAAATGGACCGGTGGAACATGTCTTTGCCGTCAGAAACGATGGAAAGGCAACCTTGGAATTGATTCGTGTTTCTTCTTCGTGCCGTTGCCTTTCGGCCAAATGGTCGAAGAAGACGGTAGAGCCGGGTGAGACGGCAAGACTTGAAGTGACGTACAACCCAAACGGACAGTCCGGCGCTTTTAGCCACAGCATGCAGGTCTTCAGTAACGGTTCGGAAGCTCCGCTTGTCTTAACAGTCAAGGGCGATGTGCACGCTGTGCCGGGGGCTGTGGTCGGAGAACCCGATTTTACGCCCGACGCGTGGACACACGATTTCGGCAAGATTGATGAGGAGCAGAATTACTATACCCATATCTTTCAGATTACGAATACCGGGACGGCTCCGTTGATTATTTCGCATGTGCAATCTTCGTGCGGATGTGCCGAGCCGGAATGGACAGCCGATCCGATTGCTCCGGGTGAAGTCGGTGATGTGGTGATCACGTATTCGGCGAAGAATCGTCCGGGGCCGTTTAAAAAGCATATCACCGTCTACACGAATGCGAAAGGAGGGAGGCAACGACTCTCCATTATGGGCGAGGTAATCCCCAAACCGAGTGAATTACCGGTCGTATATCAAGATACGATCGGAACGATACAGTTGGAGAGTAAAACGTTTATGTTTCATACTATCCGTCCGAAAGAAATCGCGACGCAAGAGATATGGATTCGTAACTTTTCCGATGTAAATCAAACGCTTTCTCTCGTTAATATGCCGGCACATATTCAGGTGGAAGCTCCTGCCGAATTAGCGCCCGGTAAGGCCGAACGGATGAAGGTAACCGTCGACGGCACGAAAGTGACGGCGAAAGGACGGATGCTTGGCGGGTTTACATGGATGGCGCGTAGCGCCTCCGGAGAAGTTGTTTCGCACGAAATACCTGTTTCCGTCAACTTCATCGACGATTTCAGTACGCTTTCGCCCATGCAGAAAACGTATGGAGCAGCGATCGAGCTCTCGACGACCCTGCTGGAATTCGGCCGAATGAAACGAGGCGGACTTTTCGGTATCGGTAACAAGCGTGCTTCGAGGCAGGTGACCCTTACGAACGAAGGCAAAGAACTGCTCGAACTGCATAGCGTATCGTGCGACGATCGGCGGGTACACGTTACCGGATTCAACCGGAGGATGCTCCGTCCGGGAGAATCGATAACCCTGACACTGCTTATCCGACCTAAAGAGGTGAAGGAGCCGATGGAGACCATGCTTTATGTGGTCTGCAACGACCCTCGAGGGCCGGTTCGTCAAGTGAAAATCACGGCAGAATAAATGAATTGAATCATGGCGCAAGAGGGAGATGAAACGATTTCCCTCTTGCTTTTTAAACGATAGATAAAACAATGGATCATCCCGAAAACGACGGAAAATATAAAGGACTGAAAGTGAATAGTGGCGTGGCGAGTGCGCCGACAGTCAACCCTTACTTGCGAGAAATGCGTAAACAAACGCGTTCGTTCACGACGCATGAGTTTGTCGAAGGTATCTTGCGCGGAGATACATCGATACTTAGTCAGGCGGTGACGCTGGTCGAGAGTTCCCGACATGAACACCAGCAACAAGCGCAGGAGATTATCGAGAAATGTTTGCCTCATACCGGACAGTCTATTCGCGTCGGGATTACGGGAGTGCCCGGCGCCGGAAAAAGTACATCGATCGATGCGTTTGGGATGCACATGGTGCGCAAGGGACACAAGCTGGCCGTGTTGGCCATTGACCCCAGCAGCGAGCGTTCGAAAGGGAGTATCCTCGGCGACAAGACGCGTATGGAGCTACTTTCGCGCGAGCGTAACGCGTTTATCCGTCCTTCTCCTACGGCCGGCTCATTGGGCGGAGTAGCCCGTAAGACACGCGAAACGATTATCCTCTGCGAAGCGGCCGGATTTGATACTGTCTTCGTCGAGACGGTAGGTGTGGGACAGAGCGAAACGGCCGTACATTCGATGGTCGACTTTTTCCTGCTTATCCAGTTGGCCGGCACGGGCGATGAACTGCAGGGCATCAAGCGAGGGATTATGGAGATGGCCGACGGAATCGTAATCAATAAAGCCGACGGAGATAATATCGAACGTGCGAAGATGGCCGCCGGACATTTCCGCAACGCGCTTCATCTTTTTCCGCCTACAGCATCAGGCTGGTTTCCTAAGGTGCTGACGTATTCGGGATATTACAATCTGGGCATAGAAGAAGTTTGGAATATGATCGAGGAATATATGGCGTTCACGAAAGCGAATGGTTATTTCGATCAGAAACGTAACGAGCAAGCCAAATACTGGATGTACGAGAGTATTCACGATATGCTGAATGACGCGTTCTATCATCATCCGCGTGTAGAAGAGCGGTTACCCGTCATCGAACGACAGGTACTGAATAACGAGGTCAGTTCGTTCGTCGCAGCCCGCGAAATGATGGATCTGTTTTTGAAGAAATAGTAGATATCTTTCTTTTAGAGGTTGATTGTATTGATCCAGTGTATTCTATGTTGGGTTTGTTATAGCTTTGTTTTTAAGGTAGATATGCCGATTTTTTCTTTCTTCTTGCAGAAGGAAAAAAATGCTATTTGTTTCATATAGATAAAAAGTTATTCAAACGGCCGAAAAAGTATTATTTTTGGAAAAAAATAATACAAAATGAAATCTTGTTCAAATTATATTATTCGAGAAATAACACCGCTCTCGGACAAAGATTGTTTTTACATTGCCGATCGCCGGAAATCGGAATTTACCTATCCCTTACATTCGCATGCCGAATATGAATTGAATTATGTGGAGAATGCGGCAGGAGTACGCCGGATTGTGGGCGATTCGGTGGAAATAATCGGAAACTATGATTTAACGCTTATTTCGGGGTCTGACTTGGAGCATGTTTGGGAGCAACACGACTGCACGTCGAAAAACATTCGCGAGATTACCATCCAGTTTTCATCCGATTTATTTTTCGGCAACTTCATTCATAAAAGTCAGTTTCGCAGCATTCGGCACATGCTCGACAATGCCAAGAAGGGAGTTAGTTTTCCGATGGAAACCATCATGAAAGTATATGCGTCGCTCAATACACTTTCTTCTGAGAAAGAGGGTTTTTATGCGGTGGTTAAGTTTCTGACCATCTTGTACGAGCTGTCGCTTTCGGAGAATTACCGCACGCTGGCAAGCTCTTCGTTTGCACACATCGACGACGGAACCGATAGCCGTCGCGTACTGAAAGTACACGAATACATCAACACCCGCTACAAGGAGCCGATCCGTCTGGAAGAGTTGGCCGATCTGGCAGGTATGACTCCGGTGGCCTTCAGCCGTTTTTTTAAGCTGCGATCGGGAAAAACGGTATCGGACTACATCATCGACATCCGTTTGGGGCATGCTTCGCGCCTGCTGGTAGACACTACTCATTCCATCGCCGAAATATGCTATCAGTGCGGATTCAATAATCTATCGAATTTCAACCGCATCTTCAAAAAAAAGAAAGAATGCTCACCGAAAGAGTTTCGTGAAAATTACCGGAAACGGAAGTTTATATTTTAGCAGGAATTTTGTCTTATCGCTGCAAAATAGTATCATTATTTGATAAATGAAACATATTAGTATTCGACCATCGATCCTATTTTTGCAGGTACATTTATAGATAAAGTATGCGCACTATGAGAACACTTGCTACCGTCATATTTTTTTGTGTCTCTACCCTTATCTTTCAGCATTGTAGAGCGGAGTTTGATAAGACGAATGATAAAAAAGCCGATCTTACGGGAAAAACATCCGTTGAAAAGCACGGAAAGCTATCGGTAAGCGGCTCATTTCTCGTAAATGAAAAAAATGAAAAAGTGGTGCTGAAAGGAGTTAGTTTCGGTTGGCACAACTGGTGGCCTCGTTTTTACAACGAAGGCGCTGTCGGCACATTCGCTTCGGACTGGAATTGCAGCGTAGTACGCGCAGCCATGGGAGTTACCCCTCAGGGTGGCTATCTTTCCGACCCGCAGCTTGCCCTCGATTGTGTAACCCGTGTAGTGGACGCCGCCATCAAAAACGGAATTTACGTCATCATCGACTGGCACAGCCATGCCATTCGTACGGAGGAAGCTATTGGTTTCTTTCGTGAAATGGCAAGCAGGTACAAAGACTTTCCCAACGTAATATACGAGATATTCAACGAGCCGGAGAGAGACTCATGGGAAGACGTAAAAGCATATTCCGAGCGGATAATCGGAGAGATTCGCGACATTGACCCGTCGAACATCATCCTTGTGGGTTCGCCTCATTGGGATCAGGATCTCCATATTGTTGCCGACAATCCCATTACGAAGTACGACAATATTATGTATACATTGCATTTTTACGCCGCCACACATCATCAGTTCTTGCGTGAGAGAGGCGATTATGCCATCTCGAAAGGAATCCCGATTTTTGTTTCGGAATGTGCCGGAATGAAAGCTACGGGCGACGGCCCCATCGATCGGGAAGAATGGCAGAAATGGTTGGAGTGGATGTCTCCAAATCAGATCAGCTGGGTTGCATGGTCTGTCTCCGATAAAAATGAAACCTGCTCGATGATGCTTCCTTCCGCGTCTTCAGATGGGAATTGGAATGATCGAGAGATAAAAGAATGGGGACAAATTGTCAGAAAAGAACTTTTAAAACAATAATTTTTTTCAAAAATGAATATAAAGCGCCTCTTTTTTGTTTTTATCGTACTGATTGCCGGTACAGCGTGTGATGTAAGCGCTCAAGATGCAAAAAATAAAATGCTCGACGTTGAGCTGCTGCAACCCGAAAAGTTAATGTTCTACTCGTCTCAAACACCGGAAATACAGTTCGTTGCTAAGAACACAGGCAACAGTTTGGTTTCGCAACAGATTACGCTACAGATCGATACGGATAAAAAGATTCGACTGTACTCGTTATCCCAACAAGTGACGGTAAATGCCAACGATTCGGTCATGTTTTCTTTTTCCTTTACCTTGCCCAATCCCGGATTTTACCGTTGTTTCCTATGGTTGGGCGGAGCAGTCGAAAGCAGAAAATTCAACATCGGGTACGAGCCGGAGGCGATCGTCTCGCTGCCCGACTCTCAGCCCGATTTTGATGATTTCTGGCAAACGACCCTCGGAGAACTTGCTGCCGTAGCCCCCGAATATACGCTGATTGCGCTACCCGAACATTCGTCCGGGAAACGAAAAATGTACCGGGTAACCATGAAATCGTTCGGCAATATGGAAATCGCCGGTTACTATTGTGTCCCGACAGCTCAAGGCAAACATCCGGTCATTGTTTCATACATGGGGTATGGTTCCAAACCCTGGATGCCCGATGCCGACGGTAATCCCGACCACGCAGAGTTTGTCCTTTCGGTTCGAGGACAGGGATTGAACGAATCCTCAAATATTTACGGCGACTGGATAACGTACGGGTTGCAATCGAAAGAGGCCTACTATTACCGCGGGGCTTTTATGGATTTGATTCGAGCCATTGACTTTGTAGCGTCGCGTAAGGAAGTCGATGTGCGCAATATTTTTGTGGAAGGAGGCAGTCAGGGTGGCGCTTTTTCCTTAATTGCCTGCGCATTGGATAATCGAATTGCCGCGGCTGCGCCTTTTATTCCTTTTCTGTCGGATTATCCCGACTACTTTGATATTGTTGATTGGCCGGCCAACTCCATCCGCAAGAAACAAGCTGAGATGGAAATCTCCGACAAGCAACTTTATGAAACACTTTCCTATTTCGATGTGAAGAATTTTGCACGGAGAATAACTTGTCCCATAATAATGGGAGTGGGATTGCAAGATGAGGTATGTCCGCCGCATACCAATTTTGCCGGATACAACCTCATTCGGTCTTCCAAGGAATATCATATTTTTCCTCTTTCCGGGCACGATGTCGGGCCTGAATGGTGGCAATACAGAAGTACATTTTTTAAAAAATACAGGAAGTAAAAAAGATAAAAAAGTATGACGATCTGATAAAATAATATGTAAAGTATAGATGAAAGAGTTTCTATTTTTGCACTCAAGAAAGCAATGTTTTTTTTAATTCTTTAAAAGAATCTTTATGAAGAATATCTTTATGTTGTGTATGGCTCTGACGATGAGCTTTCAAATCATGGCGCAACAACGCAGAATTACCGGCACTATCGTGGATAGCAAAGATAAATCTGCAATGATCGGAGCCAATATAATGGAAAAGGGAACATCAAACGGCACTATTACCGATGTCAACGGAAATTTTTCGCTCAATGCAATATCTGCCAATCCGGTTTTGGTTATATCGAGCATCGGATACCGCACGCTTGAAGTTCCTGTAGGAACCCGTAATAAACTAAATCTTCAAATGGAAGAAGATACGGAATTGCTGGATGAAGTTGTGGTTGTGGGTTACGGTACCATGAAGAAAAGGGACCTGTCGGGCGCCGTAACTCAAATCAGAGGCGATGAAATTATGAAAAACAATCCGGTGGATTTAAGTCAAGGATTGCAAGGAAAAATTGCCGGGGTTATTGTAAATCAGAGCGATGGCGCACCGGGAGGCGGCGTAAGCATTCAGGTGCGCGGCGCCAATTCGTTCTCCACGAGTACGCAACCGCTCTATATCATAGACGGTGTACCGTTTGATACGAATGCCACGCCCACAAGCAAAACGAACGACAATAATAATCAGACTTCCAATCCTCTGGCATTTATCAATCCGCACAACATTCAATCCATCGAAGTGTTGAAAGATGCGTCGGCAACCGCTATTTACGGGTCGCGAGGAGCAAACGGAGTGGTTATCATAACCACAAAGCGGGGAGAATCGAGTTCGGCTCGGGTGGAATTTACCTCCAACTTCTCGACCTCACGCATCGCCAAGCGCGTGGAAGTACTGAATGCCTATGGCTACGCCAATTATATTAACGAACAATATGTGAACAGTTACCGCTACAGCAACAGGCCCTACTCGGTTCTTCCTTATCCCGGTATCTGGCATTACCCGACCAATGCCGACGGTACACAGGATTTTACCAGCGGGAAGTACCAGCCGAAACCCTCCGACTTCCTGAACCCCGGCATCTATACCGATGCTCACGGAAACCAAACTTCCGTGGGATTGGCCGATTGGCAAGATCTGATTTATCAGAACGGAGCATCGCAGGAATACAACATCAACGTTTCGGGCGGTTCGGACAAGGGATGGTATTCCTTTTCAGGCAACTACCTCAATCAAACAGGTGTCATCAAAAAATCGGGATTTACACGATATACCTTAAGTACCAATTTGGGACGGAAAATACACGATTGGCTGGAAATGGGAATGAATATCATTTACACCAATACCGATACCGACTTCGCTAAAACCAGCGCTTACGATTACGGTATCATCCGCTCCTCGCTGATCTTCCCCCCGACATACGATCCGAACATCGATACTTCCACCTCCGATCAGCTGAATTGGTTGGCTGCGAATCCGCATGCCTACATCAACTCATCGAAAGATCATTTGAAGTCCGTTAACATATTCAGTTCTTCATATATGGAGGTGAAATTGCTGCCTTTCCTGAAATTCCGTCAGAATCTCGGATTCAGCTATAACGGCAACAACCGGGGAACCTATTACGGCCGCCACACGCAGGAGGGGGCCGCATCAAGCAATATCAACGGCCGTGCGGGACAAGCCGATAACTGGTATCAGGGCATTACTTCGGAATCGATCGTTACATTCGATAAAAGCTTTAAACAGCTACATACGGTGAATGCCGTAGCCGGATTTACGGCCGAAAGGGCCGATTGGGGGAACAAATCGATGAGTGCCACCAATTTTCCTAACGACTTGACAAACGAATACGATATGAGTCAGGGACTTAATCCCGGGAAACTGATAAGCGATCGTGGCGCATCCACATTGGCTTCATTTCTCGGACGGATCAATTATACCTTGATGGAGAAGTATATCTTTACCGCATCATACCGTGCGGACGGTTCAAGCAAATTTACTCAGAAAAACAAATGGGCGGGCTTCCTGTCGGGGGCGTTTGCATGGCGTGTCTCGGAAGAAACATTTGTTAAAAATCTGAAGGTTTTCAGCAATCTGAAAGTGCGATTAAGTTACGGAGAAACCGGAAATCAGGGAATAGGAAGCTACCGGACTCTGCCTATGTTGAGCACGGCAAACTATCCTTTCGACGGTTCACTGAACAGCGGTTTTGCACAAGTAGACTGGCGCGGTCCCGTGGCCGATGACCTTCGGTGGGAAACGACCTCGCAATATAATGCCGGTTTGGATTTGGGTATCTTAAACGGACGGATCAATTTCACGGTAGATTATTACCGTAAAAAAACGCGCGATTTATTGCAGGAGGTACAGATCCCGTCCAGTACAGGCTTTCGAAATATGATGATAAACAGTGGATACGTAACCAACGAAGGGCTTGAGATCAGTGGGAAATTTTACCTGCTTCAGAATACGCCGCTCAAATGGAACATCGACGCCAATATCGCTTTCAATCGAAATAAAATTGGCGGATTGGAGGCCGACCAGTATGCCAACAGGCTTTGGTATAAGGCGGATGAGGTATTCCTGCAACGCAACGGAATGCCTATCGGCGCCATCTACGGATACGCGGAAGATGGGTTCTACGACAACCTGGCCGAAGTGCTGGCATCTCCCGATCCCGAAATCCGCAACAAAGGCAAGGCGATGATTGGAGAAATCAAATACCGAAACTTCGACAACGATCCGGCTATCACATCGGCCGACCGGGTTATTATCGGCGATGTAAACCCCGATTTTGTGTATGGAATCACCAATAACCTCATCTGGAAAAACTTTAACCTGAGCTTCTTCTTTCAGGGAAGCCAAGGCAACGACATCTTCAACGGCAATCTGATGGATATTTCGATGGGCAATATCGGGAACATTACGCAAACCGCTTATGACGGGCGTTGGACGGAAGAAAATAGCGCAGAGGCCGCTTGGCCGAAAGCCATTGCGACCTACGATCGTACGATGCTCATCTCCGACAGGTACGTGGAAGACGGATCGTATCTGAAACTGAAAAATATAAGCTTGGGATATATGTGGAATCCGAAATTCAAAGGAATCTCTCAGATCAATATGTATGCCGGTGCTACAAACCTGTTTACCCTCACCGGATACAGCTGGTTCGATCCGGAGGTGAACGCTTTCGGAGCCGATGCCTCCCGGCGTGGTATCGACATCTATTCCTATCCGGCCAGCCGTACTTTTTCGCTCGGACTGAAAATTACTTTTTAAAACAGATAAAAGAATATAAAACATGAAGATCAACAATATATCTATCCTTTCAGGTTTTTTGCTTGCGGGCATCCTCTCTTTTTCTTCCTGCAACGATTTTCTTGCCGAAAAACCTTATTCTTTCATCGGGCCTAAACAGCTCGGGAACGACAACGAAGCCGTTAATCAGTGGGTGACGGGTGTTTACAGCAAATGGTCGAACGATATGTTTCGCTGGAGCAATTTCCCGCGCGTGCTCGAAATGGACTGCGATTATACGACCGGACCAGACTGGGCGTTCAGCAACCTGGGAGCAGGGAACTTTCAGGGCGACGAGGTATCGGCTGCCATCTGGATAGGATGTTATAGCCTGATAAACCGTGCCAATGTCGCCATTGCCAACATATCGAAAATCGACGGTGCCACGGAAAAACACAAAAACAACGGACTGGGCGAAATGTATTTTCAAAAAGCGTTTGCCTATTTTATGCTTACGAAGGCTTACGGCGAAATACCGTTGTTTGATGTGGCCATCAGTGAAGGCGCGAATCAGCATCAACCTCGAAAACCTATTTCCGAAGTATATGCCGAAATTATCCGCCTCTTGGAACAGGCCATTCCATTGCTATACAAGAATACCGACTCCGAATATCAAGCCGGACATGTGGCTGCAGGTACAGCTGCCGGACTTCTTGCAAAAGTGTATGCTACGATGGCCTCCGGAGCTTTGCCGGAAGGAGAGGAGATGGTTGTAAAAACAGGATCTTCCTACCGGATGAACGGAACCGAAAAGGTTCTGACGCTTCCTGTTGCCAAAACTTTTCTCAAAAAACAGGTAAAAGGATACAAACCGTTTGATTGGCGCGAGAACTATACCAAAGCAGCGAAATATGCCGGGGACGTGATGAGCGGAGTTTACGGGAAATACGAACTCTTGCCCTACGATCAGATGTGGAAACAGTCAAGCGTGGATGCGAGCGAATATATGTTTACCTTGCGGGCAAAAGCCGGAGACGAAGAGTATGGCAACACCATTCATCAATGGTTTTGCGGAATACAGAACTCTTCGGGCATCATTCAAACGGGGCTTTGGATCGGCAATCGCTTTCATTGGTACAATCTCTTCGACCATCAAGATTACCGCATCACGAAAGGCGTAATGCATCGATGGAGATATTACTATCAGACAAACGGGAACTACGGATTCTACTATCCTAAAACGCCCGAATACACACTTATGGCCACCGGATACGACAGTAACGGCAACAAAGTCGCCGAACCGAAAGCTCCTTACAACGATGGTGTAAACTACATCTACAATACGACCAACGAATGTTTGGCATTTACCACCAAATACGCCGACATAACCGATAAAACGCAATCGCGTTCGAATGCTTATTGGCCTTTTCTCCGTTTGGCCGATGTAGTGCTGATTTATGCCGAAGCACAGTGCGAATTAAGTTCGGGCGTCTCCCCCGAAGCCATTGAGGCGCTCAACAAAGTGCGGATTCGCTCAAATGCCTATCCGGCAGGCATAAGCGGCGACGGAGCCATTACTTCCAAAGTCGCTTTGCGCTCCGCGATCTTCGAAGAGCGAGCCAAAGAGTTGGCATTGGAAGGCGACCGACGTTGGGATCTAATTCGCTGGGGGGTCTATCTTGATGTAATGAATTCCATCGGCGGTATAAATACCGACGGCACCACCACTACATACGACGAAGCAGGTGTAAACAAATACCGCGAAAACCGGCACCTGCTCTTCCCATTGCCTTCGGCAGAAGTTGCTACCAATAAAGCCATCGATGGCAATAATCCCGGATGGAACTGATTTATTTTAATAATCTACAAGTAAAAAAACTATGAAGTCATTATATATACATTCAATCGTAACGTATCTGCTTCTATCGGTTGCTGCCTGTCAAGACATCGTTACCTACAACGACGGATACGACGACGGTACGATATCAACCGGCGCTCCTTCGGTATCGGGAGTCTATAAATACAACGACACCGATGCTCAAGAACCTATCACGAAGGCTTCGTTCCTCGATATGATTATGCTGAAAGGTAAGAATCTAAGCAATGTAAAGAAAATTACCGTCAACAACGTAGAAGTTCCTCTTTCGGAAGTCTATGCACGTGCCGATGCTGCTTATTTTCCTATCCCGCGAGTTATACCGGCCGAAGTAACCAACAAACTCTATTACGAAACGGCATTGGGCAGCACTACCGTAGATTTTTCCGTTACCGTTCCGCAACTGAAAATCGAACGATTATACAACGAGTTTGCACTGCCCGGAAGCTCGGTACAGGTGGTGGGCGAATTTTTTGACCTCTACGGATTCGGTACCGGATCCGATGCTACGGCTTCCGTTTCAATGAACGGCACGGCGATGAAAATCGACTCCCTTACCGAAAAATACATGTCGGTGGTCATTCCCGAAAATGCTCCCGATAATAGCCTCATAACGTTTACGTATATGAATGGCAATACAAAAGTTACCCGGAAAGTTCCTTACCGTTTCACAAAGAGCGTTGTGTGGGATTTATCCAATTCTTCGGCATACGGATTTTGGGCCGGTACGGAACATATAACCAACGGTTCGGGAACAAACGATCCGGAAGCTCTTTACGGGCCATATATCCGCGTAGCAGGCTCATTCAAAAGTTGGAGCTGGAACAACTTGCCTTGTGGGGGATTTAATCTGGACGCCGATATTGCAGCCAATCCGGCGGACTACCTGTTTAAATTTGAGGTCTGTTCGGCATCGGGCAATCCGTTCTACGATTCGGGTAAGGCCGGATATTTAATTCAGTTGAACGGCGGACAATATGCATGGAATCCATCTCAAACAAATAGTTTTAATACCTATGGCAAATGGTGCACCGTCTCTTTAGAACTCACGGACGTGGCCACCAAAGGCTTAAAATCGGGATGGACCGGCATGTTCTGGATTTTGCAGCCCAACAGCGACTGGAACGTCGACCACAGTTTTGCAAACATACGGATTGAAAAGAAAATAACCAATCAGTAAAAAAGAAATGAAAAAATACATTGTTCTGCTCTTTTCTCTCCTGACGATCTCCCATTCGTATGGATGCAACACACCATCTCCCGACATGGGAACAGGCGGACAGATCGATTTGTGTTCCAAAAATCCGATGCCTCAAACCGTGAATCTGTTTCGGTTTTTACAGGAAACATACGGGAAAAAAATCATATCCGGAACGATGGCCCACGTTGCATGGAATACCGACGAGGCCGACTGGGTATTTGCTCAAACGGGCAAATATCCCGCTTTAAACGGTTTCGATTATATACACTTGCGCTATTCCCCCTCGGGATGGATCGATTACGGAGATATTTCGCCCGTCGAAAACTGGTGGAAAGCCCATGGATTGGTATCGGGAATGTGGCATTGGAATGTGCCTCAGACAAAAGGAAGTACGGAATACGCTTTTTATGCTCCGGGCAAAGGGCAGGGATCTCCCGAAACCGATTTCGACATCAGCCGAGCCGTACAAGACGGAACGGACGAGAACTTAGCCTTGAGACTCGATTTGGTGAAAGTGGCCAATTATTTGTTGTTGCTTGCCCAAAAAGGGATTCCCGTTATCTGGCGTCCGCTTCACGAAGCTTCCGGCGGTTGGTTCTGGTGGGGCGCCAAAGGGCCTGAACCTTACAAAGCGCTGTGGAAGATGATGTTCGAGGTGTTTGAAGCCAAAGGAGTAAACAACCTTATCTGGGTATGGACGTCGGAAGGACACGATCTCGACTGGTATCCGGGCGACGAATATGTGGATCTGATCGGTATGGACATTTACCGGGAAGAGAATGCGCACGCGTCGCTGATCGACCGGTTTAAACAGGCAGAGCGCATCGGCGGCGGGAAGAAAATGATCGCGTTATCGGAATGTGGCGGTATTCCCGCGCCAGACTTAATGTTCGAAAAAGGCGATACGTGGCTTTGGTTTATGTCTTGGTACGATGCTTACACGCGTGAGAACAAATGGAACGGAGCGACCTATTGGAAAACCGTAATGAACGACCCGCGCATAATCACCCGGGATCAAATGCCGAACCTGAAGGAATAAAAGCATCCGCGACGATGAACAAAATATGGATTCTCTCTTATGACATCTTTTCAACAACAAATAGAACGATTGCAACACCTACACGAGCGACTCATAACCCGTCCCAATAAATCTCTCCCCGAATCTAACGGTTGGTTCTCACGATACGAATTTCCTGTTCTCACCGCAGCCCATACCCCTGTTTTCTGGCGTTATGATCTGAATGAGCAAAGCAATCCGTTTCTGATGGAACGCATAGCGATGAACGCAGTGATGAATGCCGGAGCCATTAAGTGGAACGGGAAATACATATTGATGGTTCGTGTGGAAGGTGCAGATCGAAAATCGTTTTTTGCCGTCGCCGAAAGCCCCAACGGGATTGACAACTTCCGTTTTTGGGACTATCCCCTAACCATGCCTGTGAACGATTCCGCGGAAACCAACATTTACGATATGCGGCTTACCCCGCACGAAGACGGATGGATTTACGGCGTCTTCTGTGTGGAAAAGCTCGATCCCGCCGCACCCAAAGGCGACCTCTCGTCTGCGCTGGCTTCCGCAGGCATCGCACGTACCAAAGATTTGAAAAATTGGGAACGGCTTCCCGATGTAAGATCGAAAAGCCAGCAACGCAACGTAGTACTTCACCCCGAATTTGTGAACGGGAAGTACGCTCTTTACACGCGTCCGCAGGATGGCTTTATCAACGCTGGAAACGGTTTCGGTATCGGCTGGGCATTGACGGACGACATCGCCAACGTTCAAATTACGGACGAACGAATCATCGATCGCCGTTATTATCACACGATCAAAGAACTGAAAAACGGAGAAGGACCCGCGCCCATAAAAACCGATAAAGGATGGCTGCATTTGGCGCACGGTGTGCGAAATTGTGCCGCCGGATTGAGATATGTATTGTATTTGTACATGACCTCGCTTCAAGACCCGGCACAACCGATTGCCGCGCCGGCCGGATATTTTATGGCACCCGAGGGGGAAGAGCGTGTGGGCGATGTCTCCAACGTGCTTTTCTCCAACGGATGGATTGCCGACAACGACGGAACGGTGTACATTTATTACGCCTCGTGTGATACGCGCATACATGTAGCGACCAGCTCTATTGACCGTTTGGTGGACTATTGTTTGAATACGTCCCAAGATGGTTTGACGACGGCGGCATCGGTAGAAACTCTGAAAAAGTTGATCGACAAAAACCTCAAAAAGTAGCGTTATGTCTTTCGAAAAAGTCAGTCTTCGGGAAAAAATCGGATACGGATTAGGAGACGCAGCCTCTTCCATGTTCTGGAAAATATTCGGAATGTATGCTCTGTTCTTCTATACCGATGTGTTCGGCATTACCGCGGCAGCGGCGGGAAGCATGTTTCTCGTTGTCCGCCTGATCGATTCTGCAACCGATCTGTTCGTGGGAATCCTCAGCGACCGTACAACATCGCGTTGGGGAAAATATCGTCCGTATATCTTGTGGTTTGCCGTGCCGTTTGCCGTAATGGGAACAATCACTTTTTTTACGCCCGATTTCGGGCAAGCCGGAAAATTAACCTACGCCTACGTTACCTATTCGCTGATGATGCTCGTTTATTCTTTTGTAAACGTTCCTTACGCTTCGCTACTCGGTGTTATTTCGCCTGATCCGAACCAACGCAACACGCTCTCCTCCTATCGGATGTCTTTTGCCTTTATCGGCAGTTTTATAACATTTATGTTGTTGCAGCCGCTGATCGATTTCTTTGCAAGGACGTTCGACGTCCGCAGCGCAACGCAAGCCTCCGATTCCTCCGTTAGTACATCGGCCGTAGGATGGGTGCTGGGCGTGGCCTCCATCGGAACGATCTGTGTGATATTGTTTTTATTATGCTTCAGATGGACCAAGGAGCGCGTAACTCAGATCGAAACGGACAAAAGCACTTCCGTGAAACAGGACTTAAAAGAGTTGTTTCGCAACGGGCCTTGGTGGATTCTGGTAGCGACAGGATTGGCCGCACTGCTTTTCAACGCCATTCGCGACAGCGTAGCCATTTATTTTTTCAGGGATTTTGTAGGTCTGAACTACAAAATGTCGGGAACAGGATGGGATATGGCTACGACTTATTTTCTGGTTGGCCAGGGCGCAAACCTGATTGGCGTGATGCTGGCTCCGACGTTGTCGGCAAAATACGGAAAAAAACGCACGTACATGATTGCAGTTTTCATGGCAGGCATATTCAGTGCCCTGTTTTACCTGATCCCTAAAAATTTCTTTCCGATTATGGCGTTTCAGTTCGTTATTTCGCTGTTCGCCGGATATGTGTTGCCTCTGCTCTGGTCGATGTTTGCCGACG
Organism: Tannerella forsythia; assembly: GCF_003860135.1. Classification (GTDB taxonomy): domain Bacteria; phylum Bacteroidota; class Bacteroidia; order Bacteroidales; family Tannerellaceae; genus Tannerella; species Tannerella forsythia_A. The sequence goes on along the minus strand of NZ_RQYN01000004.1, from coordinate 98,577 downwards.
TTGTGGATTATCACGAATTTACTACCGGTCGCCGAACTACGGGATTGATATTCTCTTCGTCATCCATGTCCCAAAAATTGGGTTGGGCATTCGGTTCCGCACTCAGCGGATGGATACTTGCAGCTTTTCGCTATTCTCCCAATGCCGTGCAGCAATCGGCCGAAACGCTCTTCGGACAACATCTTATGATGAGTTTAATCCCCGCCACATGCTGTTTGCTGGCATTTGTGGGAATGATGTTTTACCCGCTTTCGGATAAAAGAGTAAAAGAAATTACGGAAGAACTAAACCTCAAACGCCAACATGCAGGCTGAAATACGACGACTGAGAGAAGACGCTACACGCATTCTTACCGAGAACATTCTGCCGTTCTGGATGGATAAGGCAGTCGATACGCAAAACGGCGGTTTCTACGGGCGTATTTCGGGAGATAATCGACTGTTCCCCAGTGCACCCAAGGGAGCTGTGCTGAATAGCCGAATTTTGTGGACGTTTACAGCGGCATACCGTTTGTTTGGGAAGAATGAATACCTGCAAACGGCCAAACGGGCAAAAGAATATCTCATAACCCGATTTTTCGACGAAGAGTTCGGCGGCATTTATTGGTTGCTGGACGAGAAGGGGCGTCCGTTAGATACCAAAAAGCAGATATACGCTCAAGCATTTGCCGTTTACGGGCTATGCGAATATTACCGCGCTACGGGCGACGAAGAAGCGTTGATCTACGCCATGAAACTCTATCGCTCCATTGAGCAAAACAGTTTCGATGAGGAGAAAAACGGATATCTCGAAGCCTTTACACGCAACTGGAAACCCATGGACGATATGCGCCTGAGCAAGAAAGATGCCAACGAGCAAAAAACGATGAACACCCACCTGCACATCTTGGAGTCCTACACTCATCTGTTTCGGGTTTGGAAAGACGAGTCGCTGAAAAGACAACTCAAGAACCTAATCGAAATCTTTTTAATGAAAATGATCGATTCCGAAACGAATCATTTGCGGCTGTTCTTCGATGCGGATTGGAACAACAAATCGGAAGCGGTATCCTACGGACACGATATCGAAGCCACATGGCTCCTGCACGAAGCGGCATCGACGCTTGCCGACGATGCGATGGTGCATTCGGTGGAAAAAGCGTTGCCGCTCCTTTTGCACGCTGCCGGAGAAGGGCTGCAATCCGACGGAAGCATGGCATACGAAAAAAATATCCGCTCGGGGCATCTTGACTCTGAGCGCCATTGGTGGGTGCAGGCTGAAACGGTAGTAGGCTTTCTAAATGATTACCAGCATTTTGGAAATGAATCATCGCTCGCCAAAACGTTGAATTGCTGGGAATACATTCAGGAAAATCTAATTGACCGGCAACACGGCGAGTGGTATTGGAGCATCCTGCCGGATGGTTCGGTAAACCGCCGTGCGGATAAAGCCGGTATCTGGAAGTGTCCGTATCACAATGGCAGAATGTGTATGGAGATCATCCAAAGAGCTGAACTCCTACTCAATCCCGTATCGCAAGAAGATAGCACTTAATAAAGTTGAGAAATGACAAAGAGGTCATCTCAAAATGAGGTAGCTCTTTTTTCAGATCAAGCGCTGCATAGGTCGATTTCCCTTTGGCGGAAGCCGAGTGTTCGCAAGCCTATTTGACCCCGTTGTTGTACAACAATGACCCTTAAACAGCATGTTTTGCCCTGTTGTTGTACAACAACGCCCCTTAAACAGCATGTTTTGCCCTGTTGTTGTACAACAATGACCCTTAAACAGCATGTTTTGCCCCGTTGTTGTACAACAACGCCCCTTAAACAGCATGTTTTGCCCTGTTGTTGTACAACAATGACCCTTAAACAGCAGTTTTGACCCTGTTGTTGTACAACAACGGCATAAAACGGAACTTTCTGCCGCCCTGCCGTGTTCCCGTAACGTTTAAAAACAGGTTTTTCCACAGCTTGTAAATTTTGCGTCCAGAGGCCCGAAGATGTTCGGATGGTAAAGAAATAAGCATAAAAAAAATGAGGCTGTCCGTGTTTTTGAGACAGCCTCTTTATCATGAATATCAAGATGCTTCTTATAACTCTTCTTTCACTTCCCAGCCGAGCGCGCTGGCGCCTAATACGGCGGCATCGCTTTCTTTCAGTTGAGAGAACAGCAGACGGGTCTTGTTCTGGAACACCTTCAGCATGTGGGCTTCCATAGAACGTTTTACCGGCTCCATGAGCAGTTGGCCTGCTTTCGTCAGACCACCGAACAGAATGATCGCTTCCGGGCTCGAGAACGCCACGAAATCGGCAAAGGCTTCACCCAAAATTTCTCCCGTCGTTTCGAAGATTTCCAGAGAGAGTTTATCTCCTTTAACAGCCGCATCATACACATCTTTCGAAGTGATTTTGTCTGGTTCCAACTCACGCAACAGACTCTCTTCGGTACGTGTCATCAGCAGTTCGCAAGCCGTGCGAGCTACGCCAGTGGCCGAGGCATAAGCCTCCAGACAGCCGTGACGACCGCATCCGCACAGACGTCCGTTTTCACGGCGTACGATGACGTGCCCCAGCTCGCCGGCAAATCCGTCGTGACCGTATACCAGATTGCCGCCGATAACGACTCCACTGCCCACGCCTGTACCCAGTGTGATGACAATAAAATCTTTCAGGCCGCGAGCCGCACCATACGTCATCTCACCGATAGCCGCCGCATTGGCATCGTTTGTCAAAGTGACCGGAATGCCTCCCGTCTGGTCACTGATCAGTTGAGCCAAGGGTACCTTCCCTTTCCACGGCAGATTGGGCGCGAATTCAATGCAACCGTTGAAATAGTTGCCGTTAGGCGCTCCTACACCGATGCCTTTGATCTTGTCCTTGCCTCCGGCCGAGTTGATGACGTTTTGCAGTCCATCGCCAAGGGCTTTTACATAGTCATTAATGTCATCATATTGACCTGTTTTAATCGAACCGCTATACAAAATGGTTCCCCGTGCATCTACTACGCCGAATACGGTATTCGTACCACCTATATCAATACCAATTACATAAGGCTTCTCCATGAGTTCTGTGTTTTTTTAATTGAATGATTATTTTTTGTTTCAGTGAGCAAATATATAAGCTTTCGTGAAAGAAAACAATTTTTTCTTTGAAAAAAATGCTTTAAAAGGCACAAAAGCAAATTCGCTCAATCTTTCGGTTGGGTTGCTCTGATCCGGATTTCGCTTTTCCCGTTCGATGTTTTTGTGAGGCTTATCCGTACGGCGATCCGTTCGGTCATCTCCGAAACATGTGAGATCACGCCGATTTTGCGTCCCTGTGTCTGTAAACGTTCAAGTGCATCCATGGCGATGCCCAACGTGTCGTTATCCAACGATCCGAATCCTTCGTCGATAAAGAGGGACTCCACGTTCATGCGGTTCGACGACAGCGATGAGAGGCCGAGGGCAAGGGCGAGTGAGATGAGGAACGATTCGCCACCCGAAAGCGAATGTACCGTGCGCACTTCGTTGAGCATATCGAGGTCGACGACTTGCAGAGCCAGCGATCCGGGCACCCGTTGCAGCTTATAGCGCGACGTAAGTTCCCGAAGATGCTTGTTCGCGTAGCCGAGTAGCGTATCGAGAGTATATCCCTGAGCGATCTCTTTGAACTTATTGCCGGAGGCCGAGCCGAGCAGGGTATTCAGTTTTTGCCAGTTCTCGGCGTGTGCATATTTCGCCTGCCGTTCTTTTTCCAGTATCTCAACCTGCTTCTCGTTACGAGCGTTTGTGGTCAGTACCACTTCGAGTTCGGTCTGTCGCCGGGTACGCTCTTCGGTCTGCTGCTTTTTTTCTTGAAGACAGGCTTGTAGCTGTTCGCTCGTGGTGTTCTGCTCCGTTGGACGATCATTTGATTCGTAATGCGTTGTCAGATTCTTATTTCGTTCGGACAAGGTCGCGCGGGCGGTTGTCTCAGCTTCGGTCAGGGTGTTCAGCGCCTGCTTTTCGGCCTGAATCCATGCGTTGCTTTTCGATAGCAGCTCCGAAAGTCGTTCGGCGGTAATCCCTTCTTTTCCGGTCATCCATGTTTCGACAGCTTTTTGCAGCATATCCTCTTCGGCGACGAGCTTAGCCAAGTCTTGCCGGCGTTGTGCGATGTGATCGTTCAGGCTTTTCTGCTCGGCCGACAGCAGATTGCTTTTCTCGTTCAACTTTTTCAGTTTTGACGCGATAAGCGACAAGTTGTCGGCGAAGTATTTCTCAGCAGCGTCGGCCGGCTTGCCGCGCAGCACGGTTTGTCGTTCGGCCAGAAAGTGTTCCAATACGTTCCGGCAGTGTTCGTTCTTCTCGGTCGTGACTCTCCATATTTGATCGGTCTCCTGTATGCGCGTCTGCTCGTTTTCAAGATCAATGTGGAGTCGTTTCAATCGTTCCTGTGCTTCGGTCAGGGCTGTGCTTGCATTGTCCCACTCCGTCTTGCGGGTGTTCAAATGCTCGGCCAATACGGCACGTTCGAAAAGGGCTTGCCAGCCGGGGAGGGAGGCGAGATGTTCCTCTAACTTCCGGTATGTAGCCGTGTATTGATCAGTGTAATTGCCTATTAGCGCCGAGATTTTGGTTATTTCGTTTTTGCGTGTTTCAAGATCGGCCGTTATGGTCTCCAATCGCCGGGCATTATCAGCCTTTGCCTGTTCCAGCTCTCGCTCTTTCAAGCGTTGCGTCTCGGCGAGACTTGCTGCCGGATGATGTAGGCTACCGCATACCGGACAAGGTGCTCCCTCTTTCAGCTGTGCACGCAACGTCGCGATTTCGGCGGGCATGATCTTGTTCAGCCGTTCCGCTTCCTGCTTGAGCCGTTCCATTTCTTTTTCCTGATCGCACACGATGCGTTTGCTTGCCTCCAAGGTCTGTTCGTTGCGTTGTTTTTGCTCCTGCACGGTCTGTACTTCGGTGATCAGGGAAAGGAGAAGCTCCGTTCGTGCCGCGATGAGCTCAAAGTCTCGATGAGCCGTAAACCATTCCTCTCGTGTGATGAGTTCCTTTTGGGTCTGCGCCAGTGCCTCCTGTATATTGCGAAACTTCTCCTCGGTCTTTGCTTTTCTTTTTTGAACATCTTTAAGCTCTTTTCGGGCTTCTTCGAGATCTTTCTTCGCCTTTGCAATCAAGACGTCCAATTCGCGGGCACGCACGATTTGCGGTGCGATCTGCTGTTGTTTCTCAATAAGCTGCGTTTGTTCGTGTTCGCAGTCGGCTACGGCACGTATGGCTTCGGTAAGCAAAGGCTCGTTTTCGGTATGTCGGCGGATGGCTGTTTGCAGGTTGGCCTGTGACTCGGAGAAGGTCTGTCGGAGATTCTCCAGATGCTTGAAGGTGTCACGTATCTCCTGCACACGGTCGATTTGCACGATGTATTCGTAACGTTCACGCGCTTCCGTTATGGCTTGCCGCGCTTGCTCCAGACGCCGTTCGGCCTGCTTCTGTTCATCGCATAAGCGGGCGTGCTCGGTCTGCCATTTCAACTGTGCCGTCAATCGGTCTACGGTCTCTTTCAGTTCCGCCAGCTCGTGTGTTATTGTCAACTTCTCCGTTTCATAGGTCATTCGTTGCTCTTCCGAAAGTCGTTCGATACCTTCGATACGTCGTGTGACGGCTTCCAACTCTGCGTCGGCATTCTTCGACTTCTCATAGATGGCGATTGAGATGCGCGAATAAATATCCGTACCGGTCAATTTTTCGAGCAACTCGGCCTTCTCCGGCTGACGCGCTTTGAGAAAAGTGGCGAAATCGCCTTGTGCGAGCAACACCGAACGGGTAAACTGATCGAACGTAAGTCCGATCAGATCGACGATGCGTGCGAGCAACTCCGTCTTTCTTCCCGGCTCTTCATGGCCTGTGGATAAATTGTGGAGGCGTATCTCACTGCTTTGCATCGAGCCTTCGGCCCTATTGTAAGCCCGCTTGACCGACCAGCGTGCCCGGAATGTCTCTCGACCGAGCGATACAAAATCGACTTCGGCATAGCCCTCGCTCGTACCCCGGCGCAGGATGTTACGACAGTCGCGTTGATTGAGAGTCTTATCGCCTACATCGCGGATCGGAATATTCTCTGAGGCATGGCTCGTGCGTGGCGTCTGGTCGAACAACGCTAGACATAAGGCGTCGAGCAGGGTTGACTTACCCGAACCGGTGCTTCCCGTAATGGCAAAAATACCGGCCGATTTAAGCGGTTCTGCGGTGAAATCGATTTCGAAAGCTTTTTCGAGCGAGGCCAGATTTTTCCCTCGGATAGCCAAAATTCTCATTGTTCTCTTTTTTTTACGTTCGGATCGACAAACATACGCAAAAAAGCCGAGAGGTGTACACGCTTAAAGTGATCCTTCCACTTCTCGGAGGGTCTGTCGCAAAAGTTTTTGCATGGCTTTAGGCATCGGTGCGTCGCCATATTGCCGCTTAAAAACTTTCATGGCCAGATCCATCGGATCGATCGTTTGTAAATCTTCCGTGGCGGGAGGGGTTTCGCGATCCTCTCGCACGGCTGTTACGGCTTCGATGCGAGTCAGTCGGACGGCCTTGCCTTTCAGTGCTTCTTCGATCTGGTGCCGAAGCGAAGGCTCCGGTTCTGTGATCCGTATTTTGATTTCCAGATAGGGAGACCATTCGTCCGCCTCTCCTGACGGTAATCGGCCGATCTCTTCCAATACTTCGGGTAAAGTGCGAGCTTCGCGTGGAAGGGTGATCAGTCTGACCGTATCTTCGAACTCGATGTGTTCAATTTTGACATTGCCGTCTATCTCGATAAAAACAACTCCTTGTCTGTTGTTCTTTTCAGCGAACGACATGGGAATGGGAGCGCCCGCATAACGTACATTCTCGCGTCCGGAGATACGCTGGGCACGATGTAGATGCCCTAATGCGGTATATGTTATTCCACGCCCGAAAGCATCGGGAGAGACAGATTCCAACCCTCCGATGACGGTGCGTTCCGAGCGGTCGTTTTCCGAAATCTCCGAACCGGTGGCTTGTAGATGTCCCATAGCAATCACCGGCAGATGTTTATCAGGGACGAGATCATACAGGTTTTCATACATGGTCCACACCGCCTGCGAATAATTTTCCGCATCGGGATAATCGCCTTGTCGCAGGTAGGGCACGGCAAGGCAGCATCCTCCTTTTTTGAGAGGCACGATCAGACCGGCATAATCGATGTCGCCCTCTGGTGTTCGTCGCACAGTGCCGCGCACATCAATACGCATCTCCTCAAACAATGGGCTGGGGGCCTCAAGACGTGCCGCCGAATCATGATTCCCGGCAATGATGATAATCTGCAATTCGGGATTTTCGTACGTTACTTCGCGCAGAAATGTATAGTACATCTTCTGCGAGTCGGCCGACGGATTCGGACTGTCGAATACATCGCCCGCGATCAGCAAGACATCGGCCTGCCGGGCCTTCAGCACGTTCTTGAGCCATGCCAGAAAACGCATGTGTTCAGCCCGGCGGTCGTATTCAAAAAAATGTTGACCGAGGTGCCAGTCTGCGGTGTGAATGATCCGAATCTGCCGCTCCCCGCTCATTTCTCTACTCGGATGCGTGCATCCACCGCGATGATACCCTTCTCCGTAGCCAGCAGCGGATTGAGGTCAAGCTCCTTGATTTCGGTCGCGAAACGGAGCAAGGTAGAGAGACGTACGATAAATTCGGCAAATTGATGCTCGTTTACACCTTTCTGTCCGCGAGTTCCTTTGAAGATCTTATAGGCTCTCAACGAGCGGATCATTGAATAAGCTTCTTCGTACTCGAGCGGTGCGAGTCCTGAGGCCACATCGCCGAGCACTTCGACAAAAATACCTCCCAAACCACACAATACGATATGTCCAAACCGGTCTTCGTACTTGGCGCCGATGAACAGCTCCGTTCCTTTCAGCATGGGCTGAATCATTACAGCCTTAACGCCCGGCAGTTTCATCATGCGCCGGAACTCCAACGACAGATGTTCCTCGGTTTTGATGTTTAGCGCCACTCCGCCGATATCGGTTTTGTGTACGGGGCCGACTACTTTGGCAACGACCGGAAAACCTGTCTGACGTGCGAAGGCCAATACTTCTTCTTCATTGGTCGAAACACATTCTTCGACCATGGCCAGTCCCGCCGCTTTCAACAGGATTTGCATGTCGGATGGTTGCAGGTACCCGTTCTCGTCGATCCGGTCGATCGTACGGCGGATCAGAGGGATATCGACTCCTTGCAATTCGATTTGTCCAGCCGTCGGTTTAGGTGTATTTACTACACGCGATACGGCGCTTGCCAAAGCTACTTCGTCGGAGAAGTTAACGCCTCCTGCACGAATAAAGTCTTCAACCTCTCTGGACGAATTGACAATCGACGGAAGAATCGGGAACACCGGTTTACTGCATGTCTCCGACTTCTGGCGAATCATTTCCAACGCATCCGAGATTTTCCCCAGTCCTGTGCTTCCGAAGATGGTAGCGATGGCATCCGTTTCGGGGAAATGCTTATCCGCATAGTCGATGGCCAGTCCTAAGTCGGCTGGAGTGCCTGTCCCCAGAATATCGATCGGATTGGATACGGACGATCCGGGCAACAAACGTGACTTCAGTTCTTCGGATTTTTTGCCTTGATACGCCGGAACACCAAGTCCTCCGCGCGAGAGGGCATCGGTAAGAATCACTGCCGGGCCACCGGCATGGGTGACGACGGCGAAATTCTTTCCATGAAGATCTTTCAAGGTGAAAACACAAGCGACGGTTGCCAATTCTTCGCGGCTGTAACAGCGTACGATACCGGCTTTGCGGAATAATGCCTCGACCGCCGAATCGCTCGATGCCAAGGCGCCCGTGTGCGACGAGGCAGCTCTCATGCCGCTTTCCGAGCAGCCGCTCTTAATGGCGGCGATTTTGCATCCCTTACGTATCAGGGACGATGCGTGATACAGCAGTTTGTCGGGGTCTTTGATATTTTCGATGTATAATAACTTGATCTTAGAATCTTCTTCCGGATTGAAATTTTCGTCCATATACTCCAAAACCGCTTCAATGCCGATTTGAGAAGCATTTCCTACCGACCAGATCGAATTGAACCGAAGGCCTTTCGGAATAGAACATTCCATGATAAACAAAGCGACGCCGCCGGAAGCAGAAATCAAATCGGCTCCATTCGGATGAAATTCCGGAACGGGTGCCGTGAATACGCTGTGATGATAACGGTTGGCCATCCCGATGCAGTTGGGGCCGATCAGTGATACACCTGCCTGTGAACAGATTTGTTGTATTTCTTTTTCAATCACAGCCCCCTCCGGGGTCTCTTCGCTGAAACCCGAAGAGATGATGATAATGGCTTTGGCTCCTTTCTGATGTACCAATACATCGACTGCTTCTTTACAATGTGATGAAGCAACAGCCAATACCCCCATATCTACTTGCGGAAGGTCATGAACAGAAGGAGTCACTTTGATGCCTTGAATTTTGGTCTCTTTGGGATTGACAATGTGGAGCTTCCCGGCGAATCCTCCCGTCAGGATGTTCTTTACCATTTGCCCCCCCGGCTTGTTGATGTTGTTTGAACCGCCCACAACGGCGATAGACTGTGGGTTTATCAATTGCTGTGTAATCATGTCTATTCTCTATTTTTATGGGTTATAAGTCGTGCAAAAGTACAAAAAAATATTTAATACCTGATTTTCCGGTAAAAAAAATCTTTCTTTGCAAAAGAACAAACGGAACAAACAGTATTGAAATAATAAAAAGATATGATTTTTAGATATATATGTGTGTTATGCGCGTTGGTCGCGGCTACTGGAACCTATGCCCAATTTACCGTGAAAGGTACGGTGTTTTTTGAGGGAGGAGATAAAGCGGCGGGTGCGACGTTGCACCTGTTGCAGTCGCGTACGGTAGCCACTACCGATGTCGATGGGGCATTCACGTTGCAGAGCTATGTATCGCCTGATACGCTTGTTATTGTATATATGGGCTTCGAGTCGGATACGATTGCTGTCAGAACAAATAACCCTACACTATCGGTCGTACTGAGGGAAGCGAGTCGGCAAGTCGATGAGGTGGTTGTGACGGGACGTACAGCCTCAACCTTGAAGCCGCGCTTTGCCACCTTGCAGACCGAGCGGATCAATGCTGATGAATTAACGCGTGCAGCATGTTGTAACCTCTCGGAAAGTTTTGAAACGAATGCTTCGGTCGATGTGTCGTATTCGGATGCGGCTACGGGAGCGAAACAGATTCGTCTTCTGGGTTTGCCCGGTACGTATGTGCAGATGCTGACCGAGAATGTGCCGAGCTTTCGGGGGGCGGCTTCGCTCTTTGGACTCGATTATGTTCCGGGGCCATGGATGGAAAGCATTCAGGTATCGAAGGGGAGCGCGTCGGTGCGTAATGGTTACGAATCCGTTACGGGACAGATCAATATCGAATACAAGAAACCGATTACGGCAAGTCCGCTGACGGTGAATTTGTTCGCGTCCGACGCGGGACGGATGGAAGGCAACTTCGATGGGGCAGTGCGATTGTCGAAGCACCTGTCGACGGGGCTGTTTGCTCATTACTCGCGAGATAAGCGGGTGCATGACGCGAATGGAGACGGTTTTCTCGACCTTCCACTGCTCGAACAGTTTAATTTCTTCAATCGCTGGTATTACACGCGCAAAAATTTTATCTCACAGGTAGGAATCAAGGTGGTGCACGAGGCACGTGAAAACGGACAGACTGCACATGGGAAAGAAACATCGCCCGAAAAGCCACTATATGAAATTGATATTCGTACGCTTCGTGGCGAGGTATTCACCAAGAACGGCTATGTGCTTGATGCCGACATGAACCGCAGTATCGCGCTGATTCTTTCCGGGTCGTTCCATCGTCAGAATTCGGAGTACGGACTTATCGGATATGATTTGAAACAGCAGAACGTATATGCCAATCTGCTTTTCGATACCGATATCGATATAAAGAACAAAATCAGCACGGGGCTTAGCATGAATATGGATCGAACCGAGCAACAGTCGGAGTATTTGGCGTCTCACGCGGCATTTCTTCCTCTGCGCACCGAATGGGTTACCGGCGCTTTTGCGGAATATACATGGATGCCGTTGCGTGACCTGACGGTCATGGCAGGTCTTCGCGGCGATTATCATAACGAATACGGCTTCTTTGTCACTCCGCGGTTGCATCTGCGGTATAATCCTATCGAACAACTTCATCTGCGTGCCTCGGTCGGAAAAGGATACCGATCGGCGAATGTGTTTGTCGAGAACAACTTTCTTTTCGCATCGAACCGCGTGAGGAAGCTGTCCGTTGCACCCGATTTAAAGATGGAGTCTGCCTTGAATTGGGGGGCGAGTATCACGGGATACATCCCGCTGGCGGGAAAGGAGCTGGTGCTCTCGGCCGAGTACTATCAGACGGATTTCGGGCAGCAGGTCGTCACCGATGTCATGACGGACGCGCATGCCGTTCGTTTTTATAATCTTGACGGACGTGCCTATGCGCGTAACATCCAATTGGAAGCGAGCTACGTGTTTTTTGAGAGCCTCGATGTGCGTGGCGCATGGCGATGGACGGACGCCCGCACAACGTATAACGGTCAATTGATGGAAAAGCCGTTGACGAGCCGATATAAAGGACTGATTACGGCAGGATACCGGACGCCCGTTTACCAGTGGCAGTTCGATGCGACGGCGCAATTCAACGGACCCGGCACCCTACCGACGCCGGATGCGAAAAACCCGTTGTGGAAAGCGACGTTCGATGCTTATACGCTTGTCGGTGCGCAGATTACGAAGCGATTTAAGAAGTTATCGTTATATGTGGGAGTAGAGAATCTGTTTGACTTCACGCAACCGCACCCGATCGTTGCCTCATCCGATCCGTGGGGAGACGATTTCGATGCGACCATGGTCTGGGGGCCTGTGCATGGGCGGAAAGTCTACGGTGGTCTGCGGTGGAATTTATAATCAAGTATTAACCATAATAAAGAGAAGGAAAATGAAAACAATTCAATGGATGATGTGCTGTTTGATGCTGTTGGTCGGTATTGATGCGGTAGCACAGAAAGAGGCGAAGAAAAAGGAAGCGCAGACGACGTTTGCCGTAGAAATCATGTGCGATAACTGCGTCAAAAACATTAAAAAGAATATCGCTTACGAGAAAGGCGTGAAAAACCTGAAAATCGACTCCGAAAATCAGAATGTAACAGTGACTTATCATCCCCAAAAGACAAATCCCGAAAAACTGATCGAGGCATTTAAGAAGATCGGGAAAGAAGCCACTCCGATTGAGGAAGTTCCTTTGAAAAAAGACAACTGAAGGAAGATAAAGAAATCTCGAAAGCATTAATGACACGTATGCTAAAGTCGCTGCTGTAACACTCTATGACGGCAAAGTGACTTTGGCAGTCGCTAATGTGCTTAATAAAAAGGTTATGTTGTTACTTGTTTTTTGGTTTTTGCAACTTCCAAAATGCTTTCAAGTACTTATTCAATCGTTTTACATCTTGTTCGTTAAGTTCTTTTAAGCGAGTGATGTCCATATTATCAAGCAAATCATTTATTTTAACTTCAACGGCTATCGGATTTTGAGCGATTCGATTGATAAAAACGTCGTAATCTTCTTTTTCCGATTCTTTGGTGACACATCGTAATACAGCAATCACCTCATCTGAAAAACCTTCGTTTTTAAGCATTTCAAATGTCCATTCGCTGTCTTCTACTACATCGTGCAACACTCCGCAAATCTTCTCAATTTCACTTTTCCCCCGTTCCATAACACGCAACGGGTGTAAAATATACTCTGCTCCGGATTTGTCTTTTTGACCTTTGTGTGCTGCGACCGCTATTTCTATCGCTTTCTCTATCGTGGACATCGATTATTTATTGTTGTTTATGCGTATTTTGTTTACGAACAAGTGTAGTTTCAACTATTGAACGCGACTTTTTGGTTCAAATTTAAGAAAAAGATTTCTTTTGGGGAATAGAATTTGAGTTTGTATCTCGGTCTTTCGTTGATTTTGTATTGTATCTGTTTGATTATATTGTTGCTAAATTTATTGAGATTTGATTTTTTAGGGATGTACAGCTTGATCAGTTTGTTTGTGTTCTCAATCAATCCTTTTTCCCCTTTGGGCAGTTTTTGCGCTATGCAAAAAGCTATGGTTCTTTCCATAAAGGTCAGGATAGCTCCTTTGCCGTTTTTCCCGACGATGGTGTTCATCTTCCAATCTCCAAAGTGTCGATAGAGACTCACAACAAGAGGACTTTGCTCTACTCCGACACGATTCTTGGGCTGTCGAGTGCGCTTCTTACGGATCTCGGCCATATCCTCAAGCGTAAGAAAACGTGTACTTCTCTTTCTCGTTACGGTTTTGTTTAAGCTTATGGCTCATTACCGATTCATCATTACCGATGCTCTCTGAAATCATTTTCTGAGTACAACCCTGCTTATACATGGTAGAAATTGTGCACCTTTGCTTTCAAGCTAAATATCTCATAATGTTTTTTGAATGAAAGAAAAGATGGAGATTTTATGCCTTCGGAACAAAGGATAGAGAACTTTTTTCTCTTCCTTTGTCCGAAAAAGCTAATACTTGCTTATTTCATATAATAGCTGTATTCGCTAATTGAATTGACACGCGAGATTTTCCGGATACCGTTTTTTTGTTTTCAGCGCTAAATTGTTTATGTTTGCAGTTAAACGATTTTATATATCCTATTAAAGATTTATAGTTATGAAAAAGAAAAGTTTTATTGCAGTTGTACTGAGTATTATTTCAGTCGCTGTATTCGGACAGGAAAAGATTAAAGACGTGCGGACGAATCCTACGCTTTACTTCCTACAGATCGAAGACGTAGCAAGCAGCCTCGACCTTCTGGCTCCTCCTCCGCAACCGGGCAGCATTCTCTTTCTTCATGATCAGGCTCAATACCAGTGGGGAAAGATGCAGAGAAACACCCCACGCGGCGAGCAGGCTTTTTCGGATGCCAACGTAGACGGGGATGGAGTGCCGCAAGCTTTTTCAGAAGCTTTCGGAGTCCGTATCTCGAAAGAGACTACTCCCGAAATCCATAAGTTGGTGTTGAACATGCGCGAAGATGCGGGAGATCTCGCTACACGCGGAGCCAAGAAACATTACATGCGCGTGCGTCCGTTTGCTTTTTATCACGAAGACACGTGCAACCCTCAGCAACAGCAGGAACTTTCGACCAACGGATCATATCCCTCGGGACATACCGCCATCGGTTGGGCTACGGCGCTCGTACTGGCTGAGATCAATGTCGACCGTCAGAACGAAATCCTTAAAAGAGGATATGAGATGGGGCAGAGCCGTGTCATCTGTGGATATCATTTCCAGAGCGATGTCGATGCCGCACGTCTGGTGGCCAGCGCTGTTGTTGCCCGTTTGCATGCCAACGAGAACTTTATGGTGCAGCTCGGCAAGGCCAAGAAAGAGTTTGCCGCACTCGTCAAAGAAGGCAAAGTGAAGAAAAGCGAGATAAACGTAAACTGAAAATAGTTGAGCGTAATGAAACAATTTATTCTCATACTTCTCAGCCTGATGTTGATTGGGACGGCCTACAGTCAAGACGAAGAGAAATTAACGGTGAAACCTTCGGGACGTATCCTGATGGATGCGGGAGCGTTCCATGCCGATCATTACAACGATAAATTCAATGACGGAGTTGCCATCCCCGATGTACGCATCGGGTTTGGAGCGCAGTACGGCCAATGGAAGAGTAAGGTCGATGTGGGATTCGCTTATGCGAAAGTCTCGCTGAAAGATATCTATGTGGAATATATCTTCAATAAGGAGAATCTGCTTCGCGGAGGATACTTCGTGCATCAGTTCGGGTTGCAGAGCGCAACAAGTTCTTCATTCAAGATTACCATGGAGGAGCCGGCCAGCAACCAAGCCTTTTTCAACTCTCGTCTGGTCGGCCTGATGTTTCTACACAGCAAGGGGCCGTTATTCGGGACATTGAGTCTCTTTGCCGAAAACGAAGCGATTAAACAGACGACCGACAAGCTGGGGAACGAAGGATACGGTATGATGAGCCGACTGGTCTACCGTCCCCTGCGTGAGCCGGGCAAGATCGTTCATGTAGGTATCTCAGGCGCTTTCGAATCGCCGAGATACAGTTCCAAACCCGAAGACAATCATCGCTCGTATGCCTTGAAGTCGGAGTTTCCAACCCGTATCGCACGTGTGGCAGCCCAGCAGGCCGACATCACCGAGGCGAAGATGCTTTATAAGTTTACGCCCGAAGTAACGGCGGCTATCGGTCGTCTGGCTATCGAATCGCAGTATTATTTCGTGACAGTCAACCGTGAAAAGGGATTACCCCGTTATCAGGCAAGCGGCGCGTATGCTCTTTTAAGAGGCCTTGTAAAAGGCAAAAGCTACGCTTACTCGGATGGAGACAGCGGTATCGGCACGCCTGATCCGGGTTCGATGGAGGTTGTATTAGGATACAACTACACCGACTTGTCCGATCATAAAGCGAATATTCTCGGCGGACGGGTGAACGACTGGTCGCTCACCTTCAACTATTATCCGAACAAATACATGATCTGGCGTGTCAGAGGTTCGCTGACCAAAGCAACCGACAGAGCCGGCTATGACGATACCAACCTGAGCCTTATCGAGACGCGTTTTCAGGTGAAGTTCTGAACATCGGGTTGCTCTTTTTCCGACGAATGTTGGTCATGAATTGTAAATGGCTATCGGCAAATAAAAGACGAAAAGAAAAGGAACCTTCGGACGTTTGATTGAACCAATCAACAACCAACCGTCCGCAGGGTTTTCCTGACGTTTTGTCGTTTTTTACTGCAAGCTTGTACTTTTTTCAGAGATGCTTCTCTGATTAGGGGGCAAAATCGTCTGATTTCGGTGCAACGTCGTCCGATTTCGGTGCGATGACGTCTGTTTTCGACGCACGTTTGAGCTTCTTGAAGCGCTCGCTCGGGCGATTTCGGGACAACCTTGTCGGCTTTTCATTCGGCCGTGTCTGTTTTCGATGCAAAGCCCGAGTAAAAAACATCGTCGATTACACAACAAGTTGATTCTTTATATGGCGACCTGAAGGATATATCCCTTTTTCTTCAGAGAGATGATCGAAATACTTCGATCGTCTTCAAGTATTCTTCTCAGATAGGTGATCTGAACATTCAGAGCCAATGAATTCGCATGGCTGACATCTCCCCAGATGGTTTTGAGAATATGTTCACGTTCAACGATTGTTCCCATATTTTGCGCTAACAGGAGAAGGAGGTCGGTCTGTCTGGCGGTTAAAACGTGTGAGACTCCATGATACGAGACCGCACAACGATTGCTGTCGAACGACGTTTTTCCTATGACGAATTGCCGCTGAACTACCACCGTTCTATGCTCGAAACGTTCTTTGATTTTTGCGATAAGCTCTTCGGGATAGAAAGGCTTGGGAATGTAATCGTTTCCTTTGAGATTAAACCCTTTCAGCCTGTCGCTCTTCTCTGTGCGGTCTGTCAGGAAGAAAATCAGTACCGTCCGATCAATCTCCCGAATTTTGCGGGCCAGTTCAAAGCCATTCATCTCCGGCATATTGACATCCAGCAAGATTAAATCGGGATGAACGGTTTGAAACAATTCCCAACCGACGCCGCCGTTGTTCGCGTATGTCACACGATACCCCTCGACTTCCAGAAATTTTTTCAGAAGCATGGAGTTTTTTACATCATCGTCGACTAATAAGATTTGTATAGCGTCTGTCATTGCGGTAGTTTAATGGTAAAAACGGTGCCGATGCCTTCTTCACTTTCCACTTCAATCGAACCTGCATGAGCCATCACTAACTGCCTGACATAAGCCAGGCCCAGTCCCATACCCGGGATATTCCTGTTCGTGATGGACGGGCTACGGAAAAACTTGTCGAAGATGTATTTACGGTCTGATTTTGAAATGCCGAAACCATTGTCTTGAACAGTGATTGTGACGGATTCATGGTTGTTTTCGGAATAGTTGATTTTTATTTCCACTTTTTCTTCGGAATATTTGATGGCGTTCTCCAAAAGGTTGTTGATGATATGGCTGAGGTGCATTTTATCGGCTGTTACCATCAATTTTGCGTCGGTAAGGAGATGAATGGTCGCTGATTTACCGCTTGGGATGATGAGTTTTTCGATACAGTCGGTTAGGGTACTCCGCAAGTCGAAAGCCGATAACGTGAGCGGTATTTCCGTTATATCGTTGAAGGTAAGGTCTCGTAATTTCGAGAAATAGGATGACAGGTTATTCAGTTCCTGACGGGAATCCGCAAGTACAGCTTCCTTACTTTCTTGATCTTCCATCAACTTGTCGTTACGCATAAAAGAGATACACATCTTTAGGGTCGATATGGGGCGTTTCAGTTCGTGAATCATCGTATGAATGAAGTCTTTTCGCAATTCTTCCACTTTTCGCTGTTTCCGTATCGTCGCGATCTGTGCTACAAGGCAACTGACGAGAAAAACGGAAAGGACGGTCGATAAGAGTAATAGGTTCATCATGTTGGACAGTACCGGAGACAATTCGACCGGCAAGGTAATGTTCACCATCTCTTTCTCGAATATGTCGTAAGGATACGATACGGTGATGTGTGGGTCGAACGTCGAAGTATGATTGAATCTCAGAGGTAACCAGACCATCGAATCGGCCCGTTCCACATGGATTGCTTTTGCTGTGATTCCTCTTTCGTTCAACAGAGAATCGATGCGCGCGATCTCGAACGGATTGCGAAAATCGATGATAAAGCGCTCCAATGCGTCGTATTCGTTAGGATACTTAGGATGATTCGTTATGTCGAAATGATAATGCGTGATGCCCTCTGTTGGGGCAGTTTGATACCTGCTGATGATGTCTTTGATGTCTCTCTTGCTGATATTTTCCAGTGCAAGTTTGCTTGAATCCACCGCATAAATATCGAATACGGTGCTTAAGATACCTGCTTTTCCCGATTGGGCTGATGCGGTTATTCTCGTATTCGTCAGGATGTTTATATCCGATCTTTTCTTGAATTTTCTTATCTCCCGTTCTTCTCGCATCACTTCGAGAACGGTTTCATATAATTCGTTCTCATGGATTTCCAAGGTATACAAATAACGATGGTAGAGCCAATAGCCCTGCATCGTGCAGAAGGCAAGAATGGCTCCTATCGTTAGTCCATGCAGTATTTTAATGCGCTTCTCCATACTGCAAAAATAGTCTATTTCCCGCTTGAACGAATCGATTAACAACCCAATAGCGGCTTCAGTAATAATTTAGTAATAATTATCAATGTTACAGTAAGGATTATTTTTCTTCCGCGAGAGCATCGCTCGTAGTTTTGCGAAAAAGTCAAACCCAATAATAAAATGTATAACGTATGAAAAACATGGTATGGATGATGACGTTTAGCTTCGGTGCTATCGTCGCAGGTTATGCACAGCAGGTGCAGGTGATTCGCGTGGAGGGTAGTCAGATATCGACCAACTCCGCCGCGTCGGCAGAGCAAAAAGAGATTGGCAAGACCGTGATGGAGTTTATGTTCGATTATACGTATTTGCGTGATACAACTCAGGTGTCGTCGGCTGTAACGGACCGCATGATCTTGCAGGTGGGGCAGGGTTTGTCGAAGTTTTCCAGTTATCGCACCATGCAGGTCGATTCATTGATTCGGGTATCGACTGCCGACCAGATACAAGCAGATCCCAGACGCTATATCGGAGGACAAACCTATTCAATCTATAAGAACTATCCGGCAGGTAAGTTGACGACTACGGACAAAATCGCTACGGACTGGTTCCTTATCGAAGAACCGGTTCCGGAGCAAGCATGGACGATGACGGAAGAAACAAAAGAGATACTGGGTTATCCGTGTAAAAGCGCAAGATGCTCTTTCAGGGGTAGGGACTACATCGCTTATTATACCGATGAAATACCGGTGGCCGACGGCCCTTGGAAGTTCGGCGGTCTTCCCGGTTTTATCATGGAGGTGCAAGATGTCAGGAACCATTATTCCTTTGTCTGTGTGGGAATAAATTCCAAGTCCGATCGTCGTATCACGATACCCGATGTACTTTATAACAAGACTTCACGCGTGAAATTTTATCAAACGAAATATACTTACGATATCAATCCGCTGGGTTATCTCGAAACAGTCAGCGGCATCAAGGTGAATGTTACGAATAACGGAGAGACAAGAACCGATCTCGCTAAGCCTCGCGGATTGACTTACGATTATATGGAAACAGACTGGCGGAAGGATTAAAAACTGCTCGTATGAGAATCATCACAACGATGTTCGCAGCATTCTTCAGCCTGTCTGTCGTTTATGCTCAGACGAAGGAAGTGCGCGGAGTAGTGCTCGATAAGGACGATCAATCTCCTGTTGCCGGAGTGATCGTACAGGTTAAAGATTCATCAGATCATACATATCAATACACGATAACGAATGATCAAGGCGAGTTCGGCATACGATATCATACGGCTGTCCCGGACTTGTCTTTAAGGTTTCAATGTATGAGTTATGCTCCTCAAACCATTAAGTTAGGTGTGTCATCTTCGCCTCTGACCGTATATCTCGTCCCCCGGCCGACGCGGCTCAACGATGTGATCGTCAGAGCGCCGGACATAGAGCAGCGAAGCGATACGCTGACCTATTATATGAGCAAGTATGCCACACCCGCGGACAAGCATCTTGCGGATGTACTGAAACGCCTGCCGGGTATAAAAGTGGAAGAGAACGGGCAGATCAAATACCATGGTGAGCCGATTAATAAATTCTATATCGATGGTTCCGATTTTATGGATGGTCGTTACGGATTGGCAACCGAAAATATCTCCCCTTCGGATGTGGCGAGTGTCGACGTTCTGGAGAATCATCAGCCCGTTCAGGTGTTGAAGGGATTGGAATTCTCCCGGCAGGCAGGACTGAATATAAAGCTGAAAGAAGAAGCGCGTCGTCAATGGATCGCCATACTTCATGGAGGCGTAGGAATGTCGCCGCTTTTATACGATGCTTCCGCGTTTGCCATGCGTATCGCCGGCAAGTGGCAGAGTATGGAGACGGTCCGTGTCAACCGTACCGGATGGAATCCGGCCTCGCAAAGCCGGCGACAGATCGAGCATCGCATTTTTGGCAACGGGTATCTCGATCAGCTTTGGGACGATCATATCACAGTCGGTCAGTCGTCCTCACCGATCGACGAGCAGAGAACCCGCGACAATTTTTCCATGCTTGCCCATACCTCGAACTCGTGGCATACAGGTGAAGGCAGAGATCTGAAATTCAACCTGACTTACGAAGGGGACCGGTTGGATCATCGAACGGCGTATGAAACGAATTATTTTGATGAAAAGATTCCGTCGTTTATAGAGCGAAAGACGATGCGGACGCAGGCACACCGTTTGGGCGGGCATTGGGCGTTACAGGTCAATCGTCCTGCATGGTTCCTGAAAAACAATCTCTACGTCGATGCGGATTGGGATGAGGCCGCTTCGACGATAGGCGGTACACGTTCTCTTTTGCAAAAGGCCGAGACACCGTCTTTCCGAGCCACGAACGATTGGCAGACAGTCAGGCGGATAGATGAACGTTTGCTCACGCTCTCCTCACGAAACAGCTATGTGTATAAACCTCAATCTTTGCGTGTAACGGCTGACTATTCCGCCATACAGAAGGTGACGACAGCAGATTTTCGCTCCTTTACGGAGGCTCGCTACGGTTGGCTGTTCAACCGGTGGAAAGTGGCTGCTCGCGGAGGAATCGATTTCGATCATCATAACATAGACGCAGATTTGCACGGAATAGCGCTTTCTTATCCGACACGAAACGAGACGGCTTTCTCCTTGTTGAAGACCGACCTCTCTCCGGACGTTTCGTATCAACCCAACAGATGGTCGTTTACCTTATCTGTTCCTGTGAGCTATCATTTGCATCATATCCGAAATAAGTTGACCAATGAAAATCTGACGAAGCATTATGTTTCCCTGACTCCGTCATTTTCCCTCCGTCATCAAATCAGTGCGAAGATGGACATCACGGCACAACTCAAGTATTCTTTGACCCCGCCTAAAGCGGATATACATCTCCGGAATGTCATGATGAATGATTTTAGAAATTTAACGGTGCTCGAAGATGTTCCCGAGCGCAGAGAGGAACGTGCGGCAACCTTGCACTTCAGATATCGGAATCCCATTACTTCGTTGTTCTTTCATTGGATGGGGAAGCTGGAATAGAATCGTTTTCCATCGATGGAGAGTCAATTGTTTATGGGAGATTATATCCTTCACTCGTTTGTTCCGATCCGAAATGAGAGCAGGAATTTAGCGGTAAACGGAAGAATCGGTAAAGGCCTAATGTCCGGCAGGCTGACCTTGGGGCTTGACGCCGGCCATGTACGGACTTGGGCTACCTCTATGAAGCAGCATGTGGAATCGCCGTATGTGTTGACGACGACTTTTGCGCAACCGTATCTGAAAGGCTTTTTCATCCATGGGGTGTCGATGGATTATCGTCTGTCGTATACAAGGAATGCGCTGGCAATCGAATCTTCCGAGAAGAGCGCTTATGATGTATGGAAGCAATATCTCACCTTTACGATTATACCGGATAAAGCCTGGCAGATCGGTATCGGCGGTGAACATTATCATACCCGATTCAGTTCGGAGAACACAACGAACCTGATCCTGCTCGACGCATCGGTAAGATGGACGATATCCAAGCGTGCCGCTCTTAGTCTGACGGGTACGAATCTTCTCAATCGAAGAGTCTACGGTTACGCGAATTACGGGCTGTTAAACGAGACAAGTCACACGTATCATATACGTGGGCGGAGCATCACGGCAGACGTGCGGATCAGACTGTAAAGCGCGCGAGAGCTCCCGACACGAACGGTTATTTACAATACAATTCTACGGTCGTACCGTTCATTTCGTACCGCATCGAAGAAGTCAGCGATAAGATGTCGAGCGCGCTCCGGATACTTCCTCCGCCCAGTGTGCCGGAGAACCGGACGGTACGCAGCTCTTCGGAGGCGAATCGGATTTCGACATTGAAAACGCGCGAGAGCGTATGGGCAATCTCGTCGAACGAACGGTTTTCGAAGTATAGATTTCCTTCTTTCCATTGGATGAAATCGGCCGCGTACACTTTTCCCATCGATAACGTATGATTCGTTCGGTCGAAGATCAACTGTTCGTTTTCGGCAAGTACGTGTTCCTTTCCTTGGGCATTCACCCGGACGCTTCCTTCCAACAGCACGGAGGAGATATACTGGTCGTTGCGGTAGGCCGTTACGTTAAACGCTGTGCCGAGTGCCTGCACATCCATTTCTCCTGCCGTTACGATAAAAGGACGTCGCGCGTCTTTTTGAACTTCGAAATAGGCCTCTCCTTCGAGGAAGACCCTCCGCTCGTTGCGGTTGAAGTTGCCGTCGTAAGTAAGCGTTGAGCCGGAATTGATCCAGACCCGGCTTCCGTCCATCAGCTGCACTTCGGCTCTCTCTCCGTAAGGGGTGGTGATCGCCACGACCTTGTCGGCGGAGACCGGACGAGAGGTGAAAACATAGACTGTCCATGCGGATACGACAGGGAGTATCCATACGGCAGCCCATCGCATCGCCTTACGCCACGAACGATGAAGGCGTACTGGCTTGCTATCGGGCAGAATGGACGCGCGTATTCGTTCGTACATCCGGTTCTTCGTGTCGTGATCGATGTCACATGCCGCTCTTTCCAGCCGCTTTTCCATCAGTCGGTCGATCTGTTTATCGTCCCGAATCCGGTCGAAGAGACGTTCTTTTTCTTCTTCCGTGGCTTCGTTGCGGATATATTTTTCAAATAGACGGATATAATCGTTTTTTTTCATTTTTCTTTATATGATGATATACACAGTACAATCGGCGGCGCCGATTCCCCGAATGCGATATCATACAATTATACTAAATTAACAGAATGAGGCCGAGAAGAAATAATCGATGGTAGTTCTTTTCAAAATGTTTACGAATGAATTTGACCGCCAGCCATAGCTGCGTTTCTACCGTACTTACGGAAATCTGCATGATTTCGGCGATTTGTTTGGTCGATAGATCGTTTTTCCGGCTCAGGATAAAGATTTTTTTGCGCGACGGAGGTAACTGTTCGATCAGCTCATCGATAAATTGTTCGAGCCACTTGGCGTCGAGTTCTTTTTCCACGAGGGTGTCGCAGGCAGGTTCTTCACGTAGCACGAACTCTTGGTACAAGTATTCCATCGTCTGTCGTTGATATTTATTCATCAGCATGTTTTTGGCGATCACGGAAAGGAAAGCAAGAATCGACTTTTCGGGATCGAGTTCACGATGCACTTCCCACAATTTGATGAAGACCGACTGCACGATCTCCTCCGCCATATAGCGGTCGCCGTGCGAGAGGGTCATCATAAAGTTGTAAAGCTTTCCCGCATATCGTTTGTAAATGGCTTCGAACGCTTGACACGAGCCATTTTTTAAGGCGATCAGTTCTTGCTTTTCGACAGACATTCCTCTCTGTTACAGACGAACGGAGGATATATCGGAACAAAAAGTTCCGGCATATCCTCCGAATGTGTTTCTCTTACTTAGCCGTATCCAGTTCGTATCCCCACGATTTTCCTTTCTCGGTGGCCGGGAGTCCTTTCGTCATCCATACCGGAGCGGGGTCGCCTTTGAGGTAATGGTCGAAGAACTGTTGCAGACGGATGGAGAGGTCTTTGCAGTTACGGCGTTCGCGCAGATTGTGCGCTTCGTTGTTGTATTGGAGCATCCATACGGGTTTACCCATGCGCCGCAGCGTCATGAAATATTCGATGCCTTGATACCAGGGTACCGCGCCGTCTTTGTCGTTGTGCATGATGAGCAGTGGCGTGCGCACTTTGTCGGCGAAGAACACCGGCGAGTTAGCGATGTACAGGTTCAGCGAGTCCTGCATCGTCGCACCGATACGCGACTGGGTTTGCTCGTACTGGAACTGTCGGCTGCGTCCCGACTCCCAGCGGATGCCGCCGTATGCACTCGTCATGTTCGACACGGGCGCGCCTGCACCGGCTGCCTTGAACATATCGGTGCGCGTCACTAAGTAAGAGACCTGATAGCCGCCCCAGCTCTGTCCCTGAATGGCCATGTTCGCTTTGTCTATCCACGCGTTCCGTGCCAGCGCTTCCGCTCCCGCGACGATGGCGTTGTAGGCGTCTTCGCCCGGACGTCCGACCGTGTAATGAATATCGGGAACAAAAACCACATATCCCCGGCTGACGAAAAAGGGAATATTAATGATCGAACGGCTCGGGGCGGGAGGATAGTAGCGATAAAGCTCATCGGAATGTTTTTCGTAGAAGTAAATCATGACCGGATACTTTTTCTGCGGGTCGAAGTCTTCGGGTTTGTAGACGATGCCCTGCAAGGGGATGCCGGCGAAGGACGTCCACGCGAACAGTTCGGCCGTGCCCCATCTGTAATCGCGCATCTGGGGATTGATGTCGGTCAGTTTGTCGGCCGATTTCCAGAAGTTCCTCGTAACGTATAGATCGGGCGATGTTTGGAAATTGCCTTTCAGAAACGCAAACACGTCGGCTTCTTTGGCTTTGACTACCGACGGAAAGCTATATGGAACGATCGTTCGTTTTTGAAGCGAGTTGCGTCCGTTTGTTTTCAGCGTATAAAATCCTCTTTCTTTGCTGCGTTTGTCGAAGGCTGAAAGTAGCAGCCGGTCGTTTGTCGTGAAGAAGCGTTTGTCCGGGTCGGTGGGCACGTAGCGCAGCACGAGGGAGTCGCTTCGTCCTTTTCCGAGCGTGAAGTTCTCCGGTTTTTTGATGCCTTTCGGGTCGATTTTCCAGATGTCGAACGCGTCGTTGAGCAGTACGTATTCATCGTTTTGGCCCCATCCCGCGAGTCCGTACGAACCGGGAAGAGACGGCGTGTCATGCTCTTCGTTCCAGAAATTCACGTCGAGGTCTTTGGTCAGGTTTACTGTGGCGCGGGTGTGGTTATCGAACGCAAACCAGTGGCGTTGGGCGGCGTCCCACCAGATCGTATAATTCCCTTGCGACGAGAGTGCCGGACGGCCTCCGATGGCGCGTGCCACAGGTTGCAGACGGCCGGTTTCGAGGTCGTATGTCCACGCATCGACCCGGGGCGAGATGTCCCACTGCGTTTCCAGCCGGTAAGGTCTGTCGGAGCCGAGGAGCGCAAAGCGGCCGTTGTTGTCGTTGGCGATGCTACAGAAAGGCATTTCTTTCGTCGCTATCGCAAGGAAAGCACCCGGTTTGTTCGGGTCGATGACTCCCATGTAGGTGCGGTTCAGTTCTTGTCTCAGTTCCACAAGCTGCTGCGGCTGGACGAGCGGGTCTTGCCAGTGCCAGATATCGAGCCTCGCCATTTCGAAGTCGACGATCGTTGTGTCTTTGGGGGCCTGCTTCGGGGCTGCTCCGATTACAATCCGCTCTCCGTTCTTACTGAAACGCGGGGCTGAAAACTCGTTGAAGATCCAGCCTTCGGGCAATCCCGACGCGTTCTTGCCGGCGATCACGACCGCCGAGTCAGCGCCTTTTTTGAAATAGCGCACCTCGAACGATTTCTGTTCGATCTTTGACGTGTCGTTCGTGGCGAGATAAACGAGTTGTTCTCCTTGCTCGTCGAACGCGAACGATTTGTATTCGGCCTTCTCTTTCGAAATAATCCGGCGTACCTGATTCTTCAGATCAAAGAAAAGAATTTCGGGGGTTCGGGTCGAATCTTTTTTGTCCGGCTCGGTGTTCACGGCGAAAGCGTTTCCGAATTTATTGAATAGATGATTTTTGGCGTCACGAATCGTATCTTCGTGCTGCGTAATCAGATTGTGGAGAATCAGCAGGTCTTTCTCTTTTTTCTCTTTCTTGGCCGTATCTTTGGGCGCTGTAACAGTATAAGCGATATGACCGCTCATCTTTTCAGGCGCCTTGAAAGCTTTCACTCCCGCGATTTTCCGTACCGCCAACGTCCGGTTGTCTACGATGACGAGTGAATCTTTCGGCAGATCTTCTTTCTTTTTCTTTTTAATCCGTGCCTCGCGCCGTTCGGCAAAGGGCGCTTTTACCAAGCCTACCGTAAACATTCCGTCGGGCGAAACGGCGTACGTTTTCACCCGTTCGACCGTGAGTGTCCGGTTCTTCATCAGATCGCGGACCCACAATGTGGTGTCTCCTTCCTGCGGCTGGATCAGTGCCGTGAGGATTTTTCCGTCTTTGCTGATACGGATGTTCGAGAGACTTTTCCAGCCGTCGTAGACCGAATGATCAAGGGGTTTCTTTTGGGCATACGAGGCGGTTGCCAAAAGTAAAAACAGACAAGTAGAGAGAATTTTTTGTTTCATAGTATACGTTGTTTTTAATATTTGATTTTTGAGTTACAAAAGTAGGTTATTTTTCGGAATAAAAAACGATTTCATGGCTCCTTCGGTCATTTTCGATCAGCCCTACGGACGGTTGTATGTCGGCCGAACAAACGTCCGGCTGCCGGTTTTCGCTCGACACGTAACGGCAGAAATCCCGATCATTAAGCCTTCCGATAACGATCATTAAGCCTACGGGACACCTTTGTTTACTTAAACGACAACTGTGTGCCAATTGGACGACAGTTGTGTTCCAATTGTCCCACAATTGTGATCCAATTGGAACACAACTGTGAGACAAGTTAAAGATACGTATCCAAAACCTTAATGATAACCTCCCGCAAGCTTAAGGGTACGTATCGGAATGTGTAAAGGAAAGGAGTAATTAGCTTGTCGGTCGGTGAGTATGACGATTTATTTCAATACGATTCCTCCGTACGAGACGGAAATAGTGACGGAGGCGCTCGGATTGTTGCTTTTGCCCGCCGTACCGACGATACACCCTTTCTTCTTCAGCGATACGTTATGGAACGTAAGGTTGCCGGTGTCGATGTTTCCGTAGTTGGTATAAAGGGCGGCTTTGAAAGCATGCTCTTCGGTCATTCCGATCTTTACATTGCTGTAGGCCGCGTCGACCCGGATTTCCGAAAAGTCGTTCGCCACTTCGGCGATTTTCAGTCCGCCGTATCGCAACCGATCGGCTGTCAGACGTTTGTTCAGTTTGCCGATTCGCACGTCGGTGTAGCCTGTTTCGATTTCGAAGTCGGTCACCGATTCGATCCGGTAATGATCATACTTCGAATCGGCCACAACCTGCTGGGCTTCGTCGATTTTGATACTGGAATATTTGCTTTCGACGGAAAGATTGTTGCATTTGTTCATCGTCACGTTGCCGTAACCGATGTCGATCGTCGCCTTATGAACGGCGTTTGCGAAAAGATTTCCGTATTTGAGCTCGACGGTGAGCGGTTGCGTGAGGTTATCGAGGTAAATATTTCCGTACTTATTTTCCAGCATCGGAATGACGCTTTTGGGGGCGGTGACGGTATAATGTACCGAACGCCCGCAGTTGTTGCAGTTGATCGGTTCGAACTTGGTACGGGCCGAAACCCGATTGCCGCTGTGGGAAAAATCGACCGACACGCTCTCGGCATATTTTCGGGCGGCTTCTTCGGTGCGTCCCTCGCCTCTGATTTCGATCTTGAACGTGATTTTGCGGTTCGTTCCTTCGATGATCCGGATGTTGCCGTATTTATTTTCGATGGAGAGAACAGGATTGTCGCCGACGGAAAAATCCTTGACAATCTCTCTCTTATACTCTTTCCGAGCGGCGAAGGTTTCGGTTGCCAACAAGGTGATGGCTAAAATAAACAGAATTTTCTTCATGATGCTTTTATTTGACGGGTTATTAAATTCATTTGTATTTGCTGCAAGGCTGTAATTCTGGATGAATAGACGCTGACGATCAACGTAATCTTATGCTCGTCGGTCATCTGAACTTCCGGCATCTGTTCGGCTTCCATCGTCTCTAATTCTTCGAGGACTTTGGCGCGTTCGTTTCCGTCCATCAGGCTAAGCAGTTGTTTGGTCGTTTCCAGTTCGTTTTCAAACAGCATGGCGTAATGGTTCTGTACATCGGCCGGCGAGTCTTCCGACGAGAGCGGTGCGGTCATCTCCGGTCGTGAAGTGAACAGCCAGATGCCGGCCATTACGGCGGCGGCCGTTGTAACGACTCCGGTCAGGATGCGCCACATGCGATTCCGTCGGTTGTTCGCTTTCGTTTCGTGCGTTAGGTGTGTATCCGTCCCGATTTCCGATGTCGTTTCGGCGTGCAACGCTTCGAGTCGCCGGGCAAAGCGTTCGCGGTGCCCGTCTTTGGGTTCGCCACACGCAAAAATTTCGTGCGAATGTGTTTTGATCGTATGTTCTAATCTATTCTTTTTCTTGTTCATATCCGTTGCTTCTGATTCAATACGTTACGTAATCGGGACAATCCTCTCGTGTACTGCACACGTACGGTCGAGGGGTTGAGTTGCAGTCTCGCGGCGATATCGGCAAAGCTCATATCGCCGAACAAGCGCAGACTGAGGATACTCCGGTAACCGGCGGGTAAGCGTCCGATACCGGTGCGTATTTCATCGATGTCGGGCTGTTCGTCGGCCGGTTCGTCTTCGTCGGCCGGTTCGGTCAGCTGCTCTTCGTCGATCGAGGCGTAAAAGTTTTTCTGCTTTCGTACCGCGTCGATGGCCGCGTTGGTTGCGATTCGCCGCAAGATGCGTTCCATCGCCCGCGGGTCGTCGTTGAGCAGTTCGGGACGGACGAAGATTTTCAGCAAGGTGTCCTGCATAATCTCTTCGGCTTCGTCACGATGTCCGACAACGGCCGCGGCACTCTGATAAACCGGTCGGAAGAAGCGGTCGTAGAAAGCCATCTGCGCTTGTTGTTCGCGTCTTCGCACGCCATCGATGAGGTTTTTGTATTCGTTATCCATTCGTTTGACTGTTCATCCTTATAACGAGGCCAAGGGCGATTTGCTACAACGAAGGTAGAAAAAAATACGGTATTTCGCGTTCGACCGCATCCTGTTTCGTTGCACAAAGAACGGGAGGACATGCCGATAAGGGCAAACCGATTGGCCGCGCCGGGATTTGGCAGATCTTTCCATGTTTCCTACTTTTGTGTTTCGATAGATAAGGTGAACGACAGGGACAATGATAGAACAAGATTACATTCTGAAAATTTTACAGGAGTTTTTCGAAGCCATCGCCAAAGTGGTACGGCGCAGCGATGGCGATGACGAGGCGGCTACGGCCGAAATGCAGGCGCGTTACGACGCCATTTATGAGCAGTTTTTCCGTTGTCCGGCACATCATTTCTATGAAATCGAAAAAGAAGATTTGCTCGACGATCTGTGGGCGGAAAACAGCGAACAGAAGGCGATGGCCAAAACGCGCATGCTCTCGGAATTGCTCTACCGTGATGCGCTGATTAAAAAAGATGTCTCTCAGCGGTGCGACCTGCTGGAGAAATCATTGCTTCTGCTCGAATTTCTGCAACAGAACAGCAAGACCTATTCGTGGGATCAGGAAAACAAAATGGCTTATATTCGCACGTTGCTCGAAGAATACAGATAATTTCCGGATTTACGTGAGGTACTGCCTTCGTGATCAGCCGTTCATCGACAAGAGTTCTTCCAATATGTCCCGACTGTTACTCAGGCAAGGTACTTTGTGCTGCCCTCCCAATTTGCCGCGTTTCTTGAGCCAGTCGTAAAACAAATGCTCTCGGGCGGGAATGATTTCGAGCGGCTGTAACGATATTTCTTTGTAACGCTTTGCCGCGTAATCGGAATTAAGCGTTTGCAAGGCATCGTCCAAGGCGTTGGCGAATGTGTCGATCGAGGCCGGTGGTGTCTCAAACTCAACCATCCATTGATGACGTCCTTTCGCCTTGTCGAGCAGGAACAGGGGAGCAGCCGTGTACGCTCTCACGACGGCGCCGGTCGCTTCGCAAGCCTTCTGGATGCCTTTCTCGGTATTGTCCGCCATCAACTCTTCGCCGAAAGCATTGATAAAAAAACGAGTACGCCCCGTGATCACGAATTTGTGCGGGAAAGTAGAGGTGAAGCGCACCGTGTCGCCGATGCGGTAGCGCCACAGTCCGCCGGCTGTGGTGATGACCATCGCGTAATTTACGCCGGTCTCGACCGCTTCGAGCGGGATGGCTATCCCATCGTTCGGTCGTCCGGGCTCATCCATCGGAATAAATTCGTAGAACACTCCGTAGTCGAGCATCAACAGCATGCTCTTGTCCGACGGGTCATCCTGTAATCCGAAGAACCCTTCCGAGGCGTTGTACGTCTCCATATAGTGCATCCGGTCCGACGGGATCAGCCGCTCGTACTGTGCCCGATACGGTTCGAACCCCACTCCGCCGTGGAAAAAGATTTCGAGGTTCGGCCACACTTCGTGCAGTGTTTCTTTGCCCGCATGTTGCAAAACGGCTTTGATCAACACAAGCATCCACGAGGGAATACCGGAAAGACTGACCACATCCTCCTTCCATGTGTTTTCCACAATCGCCTTGATTTTCTTCTCCCACTCGTCCATTAGAATGATCTCTTTGCGCGGCACGCGTACCAGGTTGACGAGCGGATTCAGGTTTTGCAGCAGCACGGCCGAGAGGTCGCCGCAATGTGCCCGCTCGTTCAGGGGCGAGGGGCTGTGACTCCCGCCAAGGATCAGTCCTTTTTTCGAGAAAAAACGGGTGTCGGGGCGGTTATGCAGATATAACGCGACGGTGTCGAAGCCTCCCGCATAATGGCAGCGACGCAGGATGTCGGGTGTGACGGGGATATATTTACTGCGGTCGTTCGTTGTGCCGCTGCTTTGCGCGTACCATCGCACGGTCGAGGGCCACAGTACGTCTCTCTCGCCGTTAATCATCCGTTCGATGAACGGGTGCAGGTCTTCATAATCCTGCAGCGGGACACGCTCGCGAAAGGTGTCGTATCCCGAGATCTCCGCGAAGGCATAACGTTTCCCCCAAGCGGTGTTGCGCGCCTTGTCGAGCAGGTAACGTAACTGCTGCCGCTGGATGTCGACAGCCCGCTTTCCGAACGATTCGATTACGCGCTGTCGTCGTGCAAAAAAAGGAGAGATGATTTTCGTCAGTATGTCCATGTCGATTTGCGTAGGGAAACCATGTCGCAAAAATAGTCCTTTTTTTTTCAGATTATGCTTTTCGCTCGCTTCGGGATCACCATACGACTTCGACCGCGGCAGGATAGAGCCGGTGAGGATCGAAGAATCGGGCGCAGCTGTTTACCAGATGTTTCAGGTCGGGCGTCACCGTGCCTTTGAATACTTGCTTGCCGTTCGCCGTTACGGTTATTTCGCGGTTCAAATCGACCAGTTCATTGGATAAATAGAGCATCAGCTTTCCGTTGCTCGAAGGGGTATAATGTTTCTTGAACTTCATTTCGATGCCCCAGTGCGGATCGGTCTCAATCGTCTCATAGGCCACGTCGTCGATTTGCAGGGCGATCGTGTTGTCCGTGATGTTCATCTCGTAGCGTTTCCGTCCGGTGTTATCGGTCCGTTCGGGAAGGTAGAGGTTGTAAAAGCCTTGACGGTGCCGGCCGTCCATCTCGTAATCTTCCCACGTTACATATTTCGGATGCGGGTTCCGAACATGTTGTTTTAACCACGGAGTCGTAGGACGGTAGTCGATGCTGTGTCCTTTGCCGGGAATCAGTTCGATGCGATGCGCGAAATGTTCAGGGTCTTGCGTGTGGAGTTGTTGGAAAGCCTCCTGCACATACGATGTCAGCGTATTCCGGTAGAATCCCTTGTCGTCCGCGCCTGTGAGTAACGAAAATGCGATGTTACGGCAGTTTTCGGGCGGAGCGTTTTTGAGCGGTTCCCCTCCCGCCATCGGCCCGGCGCCCGCCAGATAGTCGGCGTAGAACGATGCGAGCCGCTGACTGCCGTATCCCCCTTCGGAGATGCCGAAGATATACATCCGGTCGGGATCGATCTGCCCCGAAACGAGCGCCTGTCTCAGTAACTTTTCCCATGCGAACTGCTTGGCCTTTTGCCACCAGCGATAATATTCGCCTTCATTCGGTATCTGAGGAATGAAATAGACCGAAGGAGCATCGTCGAACCGGGTGCAAAGGGTCAGCCCTGTTGCCCACTCCTGACGCTTATCGCCCGAACCGTGCAGATACAGATAGAGCGGAAAACCTTCCTTGGGCTTATTGTCTCCTTTGGTTCCCCAATAGTAGGGCATGATGGCATCACGTTCCAGGCTTTCGGGCAATACCCAGCGCCCCGACGACGTTGCCGACAAGGGCTTCAAATCGATTAGTTTTTCTTCGGCAAAGGCTCCGTTAGCCGCTTTCCAGATCTCCCAGACCCATTGACGCTGCTGCTCGACCTCCCACAAGTTCAACGTTTTCTCTCCTGCGAAAGTTACCGTCTTGCCTGCCAGATGGTCGGCGAAGAAAGTCGATATCCCATGTTGGGCAGTCATCTCGCCATCGTGTTTCTCTGGTGCTGTTGCTGCGGAACACCCGCTCCATGCAATGCTTAACATCAGCCCCCATGTTTGTGTTAATCTCATATATAATTGTATTTAAATCCGGGTGCAAAAATAAGGGATTCAACAGAAATAACCGCATGCGGTTCCGAAACAAAAGAAAAAATAACTTTCGGCTATGAATCGTAGACAAAGGCGTGAGCCTTATCCGACACTTGCGATCGTGCGAGAATAGATTCGGAAATCGTATCTTTGCTTCGTGATGGAAGACAACGATAAAAAAGAAACACGCCGTGCCGCGTTGTATGCAAGTCTTTTGGTCGCTGTACCTTGTGTGGTACATATCGTCAATGTATGCTTCTCGCTACGGTTGCAACGTTTCGGGCTGGCACCGCATGAGCTTCGGGGATTGCCCGGCATTCTTACGATGCCGTTGCTGCACGCCGGATGGGATCATCTACTTTCCAATATGCCGCCGCTGTGGGTACTCACTTTCGGACTCATTCTGTTCTACCGTGAGAAAAGCCGGACGATTTTTGCTTATCTCTATTTGATGAGCGGATTGTTTACGTGGAGCATCGCTTCGGCCGGTTCTATCCATATCGGAGCCAGCGGAGTGATTTATGCTCTGGCGGCGTTTCATTTTGTCACCGGCCTGATTCGGCGCGTGCCGCGCCAGATGGCTTTCGCCCTGTTGGTCGCTTTTCTGTACGGCGGATTCGTCTGGGCCTTTTTTCCTTCGCTCTACAGACATACGTCCATCTCGTGGGCAGGACATTTTTCCGGACTCGTATCCGGCATTGTTTTGGCCATCTATATGCGTCGCTGGGGACCGCCGCCTCCTCCCGATCCTTTTGAAGGCGAAGACGAAGAACCGGATGATGATCCTGAAGCCTACTGGCAGATACCGGACGAAGAACAACGTTCGGTCATTAACGATCAGCAAAGAATCAACCGATTTAAACAGCTGAATACTTGCAGAGAGTGTCAGAACGGCATATCTCCTCTTTTTATGGATCGGGTTGCGGAAGCGAGCGTTTCAGCAGGGTGATTTTACCGCGTTCGAGTTTAACGATTCCTTCGTGACACAATTCCTGTAACACGCGGTTGAGTGAAGGACGCGCGACTCCTAACCGGTCGGCGATTTCCTGCTGCTTCCCGTAATGCTCTCGCGTGTGAAGGTATTGCAACAACTGTTCGCGAAGCGATTTAAGAGCGAAACTGTTGAGGCGCCCGGTTAATATGGCGCACTTGTCCGAAATCTCGCGCAGGTAATTCTCCATCATACGCAGGTCGGCATGCAGCATCTTAAGCAGCGTGTCCTTATTCAGCACAAGCACTTCGCAGGGCGACGTGGTTTCGATATTGACGGGGAAAACGTTGTGCGTAGCCAGCAGAAAAGCAGGTGCAAGCACTGCCCAATCCGTAAATTGCTCGACAATAATCTGACGTCCCTCCTGATTGATCATGGAAGCGTTGATATGACCGTGGCAAAGAATAAACAACGAACGACACGTTTCGCCTTGCATCGCCAGAAACGACTGTTCGGGATAGGAGCGGAGCGCATAGCCGTAACGGTCGAACAAGTCCTTGACCGTTTCCGGTTTCACGCCTTGAAACAACGTGCAGTATGTTACTAATTCTTGAATAAGCATACGGCAAAGATACTGTTTTTTATCGTTCGCGCTGCCGGATATCGAGGAATGGGATTGAGAAACAAAAAAGCCTGCGAATCATCATCGATCAGCAGGCTTATATTTATTAATTTGTCCTATGAAAACACTTAAACTTATATCTTTTTTTCGTGGGCGCTGAGGGATTCGAACCCCCGACCCTCTGCTTGTAAGGCAGATGCTCTGAACCAGCTGAGCTAAGCGCCCGAATAAACTTTAGAAAAAGAAATGCCTTCCTCTGAAAGACGCTGCAAAGATAGATGTTTTTTTCTTCCCTACAAACTTTTTGAAAAAAAACTTTTCGGAAATTTGAAAAAAGAGCGAACAATAAGTCGTAAAGATACACCTCTTCGTCATTCTTCGTTCCTTTCGATACCCTCTTGCATCGTCGGCTCGATGCGCTCATGCGTCCAGCTGTCGATAACGATCCGGATTCGGTCTTCGGGCAATTCCGTAACGATGTCCAAGCGTATCGATCGACGGTCTCCGGGCATGAGCGTCACGTAGTTGTCGGAATAATGCACGGGGAGGATACGTTTGCCGTTGCTTCGGTCGAACACTTTAATGCGGTTGAAGAACGAGATACGATTGTCGGCTGAGAGCG
Organism: Tannerella forsythia; assembly: GCF_003860135.1. Lineage (GTDB taxonomy): Bacteria > Bacteroidota > Bacteroidia > Bacteroidales > Tannerellaceae > Tannerella > Tannerella forsythia_A. The sequence continues at coordinate 63,902 of NZ_RQYN01000004.1, read as the reverse complement.
TTAGGTGGGCTGAGTATCCGTTCTTCTCCTTGCTTAATACGAGGTGTGCGGAAGGACGGGAACGGGGCAGTTGTGCCAGTGTCGTATAGTCTTTCGGCTGTGTCGTAAGCCAGTAAATATTCGGGGCGATATCGGGAGCAGAATCGCCGGAGAGAGTCAGTTTCAGGAAATAAACGCCATCCAAACCGGACGGTTGCGGTATATCGAACAGTTCTTCTACCGTATTGGCCGGACTGTCGCAGATCGCTTCTTTTTCCCAGATCATCGTTCCAGCCCGATCGTAGATCGCCGCATGGACGCGCAGACCGGTGTAGTCGATCAACGACGTATTGAGCATTTGTACTTTCTTCGTGACCAGATTATAAAACGGATGCAGCGGTTCGCATCCTTTCCGCATACCGTAGAGCGAAGCGTTCACGTCCAGAAACCAGTCGTACATCTGTCCTCTCAACGATGTCCACGGATTTTGTGTCTTCCACACCAAAATACCGGTGTACCAGTCCCATAAATGGGATGCCCAACCTTCCATGTAGCTGCGATATTGGTCGTAGTTAACGACTTGCGCATATTTACAGTAATGTTCGATGTCGGTTACTTCGCCGTAGCGTTCCAAGTGATCGCCGTAGCCAAGGTCTTTGTGATAACGCCACGCTTCGTTGCGTACTTTTCCACGTTGCGGGAAAGCGGCCAGCTCAGTCTCCGTCATCATTTCGCGCATGCTCTCTACCTCGGGTGAGCCGACCGAACCGGCTTCGGGGTTGAACGGATGAGAACGAAAGGTAAAGAACCACTCCGGCTCCTGAATGCCGTAAGGGCCGTCGCCGTTATCGCCGAGATAATTACGGGTAAAGACCGTGTCGGTCGAATAACTGGCAAAAAGACGTTCCGGATCAAGTCTCGGAAAGACTTCGTTTTTCAGCTTCTCGTCGATATCTTTCGCCAGCGGCCATTCGTTCGCACCGCACCAGAAGCAAAGGCTTGGGTGATTACGAATCATTTTGACCTGATCTTCGACCGAGGCAATAAACAGATCGTGATGATCGGGGTATTCCCAACGCCGTTCGCGGGAGTCTTTCTTATATGGGTCTTCCCATGCTCCGTTACAATCGCCGCTCCCCCACAAATCCTGAAAGACGAGCAGTCCGTATTCGTCGCAGGCGTCGTAAAACTCCGGGCGCTCGAGGAGTGCGCCGCCCCATACACGAATCATGCGTACATTCATTTCGGCATGGAAACGTACTTCGGCGCGGTATCGTTCGGGCGAGAGACGTAGCAGCCAGTCGGAATTGATGTAATTGCCGCCGGTCATATAGATTTTTTGACCGTTCACATAAAATTTTCGCCCGCCGTTACGTGGGTCTTTCGCCGTCGTGATTTCGCGGATGCCGTAGCGTAACTGCCGACTGTCGCTAATCCTTCCCCCTGTTTCAAAGCGGAGAGACATGTCATACAAGTCTTGCCGTCCGATGCCGTTCGGCCACCACAGGCGCGGATTCGCGATTGTTATGCGGGGAAACGAAACCGTTCGTTTTTCGTGCGGTGCGAGGGTCAGAGCTTGTGTGCGGCGTATATCGTTCGTCTCGCAAATCAGGGTACCGCGTACCGTTTCATCCGAAGTATTCTCGAGTTCGATACTTGTCAGTACATACGCTTCTTTCTGCACTCCCTGAGGTTGACGTACACCCGGCACACGTGTCACGACGTAGGGATGCTGCACTTTCACGTCGCCGGTCGTCGTGATTGAAACTTCGTCCCAGATGCCCGTATTACGGTCGCGTACAGGTTGTATCCAGTCCCAGCCCGGCGTGTATTGCATCGTGTTGTTACGGGCAATTTCGCCGTCACCTCCTTGTCCTCCGTTCGGATTACCGGGAAAGTCGGGCGGGCATACGATGACGGCCAGCGTATTGATTGAATCGTGATGTAGCCAAGGTGTGATTTCGTAGGATTGGCGCAAAAACATGCCCTCGTGTGTATTGCGATTGAGGCGTTTCCCGTTCAGATAAATATCGGCTTTGTAATTGATGCCTCGGAAATGAAGCCACACCTTGCGACCTTGGGGTAAGTTGTCGGTCGTAAACCGGTTCACGAACCAAAATGTATAAAAATCTTTCCCGACTTCATAGATGTCAGGGATCAGACGGTTGTTCAAACTGAATTCGGGGGCCGGAAACAGTCCGTTTTCAAGCATCGTAGTCAGCACCGTGCCGGGGACGCGTGCTTTCATCCAACCTTCGCTCGAGAAGGGGCGCTTCGTCAACAAGTTGCCATCGGTCTTTACTTCGTTGGTTCGACGTGCCAGCCAACCGCTGTGAAGCAAGGTTTTGCCTCCGGGCTCGGGCAGCGGTAGTTTCTCGGTCTGCGCATATATAAAGAAGGGTAAGAGCAGAGCTCCTGCGATCGTTCGTAAAAGAGAATTGTTTTTCATTGTTATTCGTTTTGAGTACAAATGTACATGATTTCGGCGAGAAACAGTATCGGTCCGAGTATCTGTACCGGAATGAGGAGGAAAGGAACGGAAGGCCGTTTGTTGCATTGGTGTTCTTTCACTATCTTTGCCTCGGATTTTAATAGGAAAGAAAATGAGTCATAATTTATTAAAAGGAAAAAGAGGAATTATCTTCGGAGCATTAAACGATATGTCCATTGCCTGGAAGGTGGCTGAACGCGCCGTCGAAGAAGGAGCAAGTATTACTTTGACGAATACGCCGGTAGCGATTCGTATGGGGGAAGTCAAAGCTCTGTCGGACAAGTTACAGGTAGAAGCAATTCCGGCCGACGCCACAAGCGTGGAAGATTTGGAAGAGGTATTTTCACAGTCGGTGAAGATTCTCGGCGGCCCGATCGATTTCGTGCTGCATTCCATCGGCATGAGTCCGAACGTGCGCAAGAAACGTACGTATGATGATCTCGACTATGATTTGTTGTCGAAGACGCTCGATGTCTCGGCCATCTCGTTTCATAAAATGTTGCAGGTAGCCAAAAAGCAGGATGCCATCGCCGAGTACGGCTCGATTGTGGCGCTCACTTATGTGGCGGCACAGCGTACCTTCTTTGGATATAACGATATGGCCGATGCAAAGAGTTTGCTCGAGTCGATTGCGCGGAGCTTCGGTTACATCTACGGGCGGGAGAAGAACGTGCGGATCAATACGATTTCGCAATCGCCTACGTTGACGACGGCCGGAAGCGGTATCAAAGGCATGGATCACCTGATGGACTTTGCCAACAAGATGAGTCCGCTCGGTAATGCAACGGCCGACGACTGCGCAAACTACTGTATCACGCTGTTCTCCGATCTGACCCGCAAGGTGACGATGCAAAACCTCTATCACGATGGTGGATTCTCGAGCATGGGCATGAGCCTCCGTGCCATGAACCAGTACAGTAAAGGTCTCGAAGAGTTTACCGACGAGAGCGGAAAAGTCGTTTACGGATAACGTGCACGGTACACCCGGCAGGGTGTGTCCGGGAAAAATAATGAAGAAAGCCGTCTCTTCCTTTCGGGCGAGGCGGCTTTCCGGCTATTGTGATTTCTGTTTTCTTTTTAGATGCAGAGCTTCAGGTCTTCTTCAACGGTGGTGATACCGGCAAGCCCGAACGTGTTGACGAGCACTTGCGTTACGCCGGGTGAGAGGAAAGCCGGTAATGTGGGACCGATATGAATATTTTTCACCCCGAGACTGAGTAGAGCCAACAATACAATGACGGCTTTCTGCTCGTACCACGCGATATTGAATACAATCGGCAGGTCGTTGATGTCGTTCAGCTCAAACACTTCTTTCAGCTTCAGCGCCACGACCGCCCACGTATAACTGTCGTTACACTGTCCGGCGTCGAGCACGCGGGGGATGCCGTTAATATCGCCTAAGTTCAATTTATTGTATCGGTACTTTGCGCATCCGGAGGTGAGGATAACCGTATCTTTGGGCAGGCCTTTCGCATAATCGGTATAGTATGTACGGTTGGGGAAACGGCCGTCGCATCCGCTCATCACCACGAATTTACGCAGTGCGCCCGACTTGATGGCATCGACAATCCGGTCGGCGAGTTGCAACACTTGACGGTGTGCGAAGCCTCCGATAATGGTTCCGCTTTCGATCTGAACAGGCGGCTCGCATTGTTTGGCTATTTCGATGATTTCGCTGAAGTCTTTTTCTCCGCCGGGCCCTGTGGGGATGTGTTTACATCCCGGATAGCCGGACGAGTTGGTCGTAAACATACGACTTATGTACGTGTTTTTAGGCAGAGGCGGCACAATGCAGTTGGTCGTGAAAAGAATCGGGCCCTTGAAAGTTTCGAACTCCTCGCGTTGTTTCCACCACGCGTTGCCGTAGTTGCCTACGAAATGTTTGTACTTCTTGAATGCCGGATAATAGTGCGCGGGCAACATTTCGCTGTGCGTATAGACGTCGACGCCTGTGTCTTCGGTCTGTTTGAGCAGCGCCTCCATATCGTGCAGGTCGTGTCCGCTGATCAGAATGCCGGGACGGTTGCCTACGCCGATGTTAACTTCCGTCATTTCCGGATCGCCATATGTCGAAGTATTGGCCTGATCGAGTAAGGCCATCGTTTTGACTCCCACCGATCCCGTCTCGAGCACGAGTGCCGTAAGCTGTTCGCCGTTGAGTTCGCCGATGGTTATGTCGCTCAGCGCGCGTTCCATGAACGCATAAATCTCGTCGTCTTCATAGCCCAGACGCATGGCGTGCTCGGCATAGGCCGCCATTCCTTTGAGGCCATAGATCACGAGTTCTTTGAGCGAACGCACATCAGCATTCGTCTCGCGTAAGATTCCTTCGGAAAACCCTTTCTCCTCATATTCGTCGGCTACAGGTGTCCATACGACCTCTTCGGCATTGTACGAAGGCAATCCCGCATCGGCAGCTTGTTGTTTCAGTTTGTCGCGCACTGCGAAAGCACGGTCTACCCGAGCCTCGATACTCGTTTTATCGAAGTTCGCATTCGTAATCGTCGAAAACAACGCGTCGAGCACCAAGTGATCGACTTCACGATCCACTTCCTTTCCGGACCGTCGCAGGCCGGTAGCCAATACAGCGATGCCGCGAACGGCAAACATCAGCATATCCATCATAGCGGAGAGATCGCTCTTCTTACCGCATACACCCTGAACCGTGCAGCCGGTTCCCTTGGCCGTTTCCTGACATTGGAAACAAAACATTTTAGCATCCATATCCTTCAATTTTGCAATGTAACGTCTATAAATTTCATGGTGCAAATATCCGGATGTACGCGTTCTCCAAATGTCACCTATGTGACAATGGAGTATTTTTTAGTTATTTTTAAGGTGGAAATTTCCGGCGAATCTCGCCAAGTCCTCCGTTGAAGATCAAACATTCTCGCGCATTGCATGAAGTCTTTCGTTGAAGATCGGAGATTCGCGCGAGCTTCGCGGAGACTTCCGTCAAGGAACAGAAGTTTTCGCGAACTTTGCCGAGACTCTCGCCGAGGATCAAAAGTCCTCGCAAATTTCCCGGAGACTTTCGACGGCGATCGAACAGTCTCGGGAACTTCGCGTGCAGTTCTTTTCTGCCGCGACGTGTTTTGACTTATCCAGCCGACGCTTTTTGCTGACGCTTGCGTTCGTTTTCGTCGAGAAGGATTTTGCGCATGCGCATAAAATGAGGCGTCACCTCGACGTATTCGTCGGCCTTGATGTATTCGAGCGCATCTTCGAGGCTGAATACGGTCGGGGGTGCCAACGCCACCTTCTCGTCCGAGCCGGAGGCGCGCATGTTTGTCAGTTTTTTCGATTTGGTAACGTTCACGACCAGATCGCCTTCTTTCGTATGTTCGCCGACCACCTGACCGGCATATACATCGTCGCCGGGTGCGATAAAAAATCGTCCGCGCGATTGCAGGTTATTGAGCGCGTAGGCAAACGCGTTGCCCGTCTCCATGGCGATGATAGAGCCGTTCTGCCGACGCTCGATAGGCCCTTTCCACGGCTGAAACTCGAGGAAGCGATGTGCCATGATCGCCTCACCGGCCGAGAGAGTAAGCACGAGGTTGTTCAGTCCGATGATACCGCGCGAAGGTATGGTGAAGACAAGAAAAACACGGTCGTTCTTGCTTTCCATCGACATCATTTCGCCTTTGCGCTTCGTCACCACGTCAATGATCTTGCTGGCGCATTCCTCAGGCAGATTCACTGTCAGCTGTTCTACCGGCTCGTGTTTGACACCGTCGATCTCCTTGATGATCACCTGAGGTTGTCCCACCTGCAGTTCGTAGCCTTCGCGACGCATCGTTTCGATAAGCACCGATAGGTGGAGTACCCCGCGCCCGAACACGTTCCATGAGTCGGCCGATTCCGTCGGTTCGACACGTAACGCGAGGTTTTTGTCCAGCTCCTTCGTGAGGCGTTCGAAAATGTGGCGCGACGTAACAAATTTTCCGTCCTTGCCGAAGAACGGTGAGTTGTTGATCGTAAAGAGCATCGACATCGTCGGCTCGTCGATGGCAATCGTCGGAAGCGCTTCCGGCTCGTTGGCGTCGGCAATCGTCTCTCCGATCTCGAAACCTTCCACCCCGATCACGGCACAGATATCGCCCGACGGCACAGCCTCTACCTTTTTACGCCCTAATCCTTCAAACACATTGATCTCCTTGATTTTTGAGCGCACGAGCGAGCCGTCGCGCTTGCAAAGCATGATGTCCTGTCCTTCGCGAAGTTCGCCACGATGGACGCGCCCCACGGCGATTCGCCCCACGTATTTGGAGTAATCAAGCGAAGTGATCAGCATCTGCGAGGCTCCTTCGAGTGTTTCCGGCTCGGGGATATGTTGAATGATGGCGTCGAGCAGCGGATAAATATCCTCTGTCGGCTGCTGCCAGTCGTCCGACATCCATCCCTGCTTGGCCGAACCGAAGAGGGTCGGAAAGTCGAGCTGTTCTTCCGTGGCGTCGAGGCTGAACATCAGATCGAAGACCATCTCCTGTACTTCCGACGGACGACAGTTGGGCTTATCGACCTTGTTGATGACTACGATCGGTTTCAACCCGATCTGGATCGCCTTTTGCAGGACGAAGCGCGTCTGGGGCATCGGTCCTTCGAACGCATCGACAAGCAGCAGACACCCGTCGGCCATATTAAGCACGCGCTCCACCTCGCCGCCGAAGTCGGCATGCCCGGGCGTGTCGATGATGTTGATCTTATAATCTTTATAATTAATGGACACGTTTTTGGCGAGAATCGTAATCCCCCGTTCGCGTTCCAGATCGTTACTGTCCAGAAACTGATCCGGCTCGGCCTGTCCTTCACGGAAAAGCTTACCGGCCAGCAGCATTTTGTCAACCAGTGTCGTCTTGCCATGATCTACATGGGCGATGATGGCAATATTTCTAATTTTTTGCATAGATAACCTGTTCCTTTCGGGGGGCAAAAGTAAGCATAAAAAATCAACGACGCGAAAAAAAGCGGTCGGAAACGTTTGTCTGTCCGAATAAAAGCTCTATCTTTGCAGCCGCTTAAATAAAATGGTATTAATTTATTCAAAGTAGAACATGTATTTAGATTCAGCAAAAAAAGAAGAGATTTTCGGAAAATACGGAAAATCGAAAGCCGACACCGGATCGGCAGAAAGTCAGATCGCGTTGTTCACGTATCGCATCAGTCATCTGACCGAGCACATGAAGAAGAACAAGAAAGACTTCAACACTTCACGTGCATTGAAGATGCTCGTAGGTAAGCGTCGTCGTCTGCTCGACTACCTGATGAAGGTCGATATCGAACGTTATCGTGCCATCATCAAAGAACTCGGCATCCGTAAGTAAATCCGGATATCCGAACACAACGTATAAAAAAGCAACTGCCCGCAAGAGGGCAGTTGCTTTTTTGGTTTATGATTCGTACTGCTCAACAAGCCCGATCTTTTACAGCGGCAAGACTCCGCCGTAAATTCAATTGCATTCCATCCTTGAATCCGCGAACTTTTTCGTGCGAAAAACTTCTTTCTATGGCTTCGCACCGGATAAATTTTTTTTCTTACATTTGTGGCCATACAATCATCCTGTCATGTTAAATAAAAGTTTAGTATCGATCGACCAGTGTGCGAAAGAAGATATTCTGCGCATTCTTGAGAACGCCCGAAAGTTTGAAGAAAATCCCGACCGCCGCCTGCTTGAAGGCAAGATCGCGGCCACCCTCTTTTTCGAACCCTCGACACGTACACGCCTGAGTTTTGAAACATCCGTGAACCGTTTGGGAGGGCGTGTCATCGGTTTTCAGGACGCGTCGACCACCAGCTCGTCAAAAGGGGAGACCCTTAAAGACACGATTCTGATGGTCAGCAATTATGCCGATGTGATCATCATGCGCCACCATCTTGAAGGGGCCGCCCGTTACGCTTCCGAAGTGACGAAGGTGCCTATCATCAATGCCGGCGACGGCGCCAATCAACACCCTTCACAGACACTGCTCGACCTCTATTCGATCAAGAAAACGCAAGGGACCCTCGATAACCTGACCATCACGATGGTAGGCGACCTGAAATACGGGCGTACGATTCATTCGCTGATTGTCGGTATGTCGCACTTCCATCCGACGTTCCATTTTATCGCTCCGGAGGAATTGAAGATGCCGGAAGAGCAGAAACATTTTTGCCGTATGCACGGCATCGAGTTTCATGAACATACCGTCTTCTCCGAAGAGATTATCAACCAGACGGATATCCTTTATATGACGCGTGTACAACGTGAACGCTTTACCGACCTTGTTGAATACGAGCGGGTCAAAAACGTGTATATCCTGCATAACAGGATGCTCGAACACTCGCGTCCGAATTTGCGGGTATTACACCCGTTACCGCGTGTGTACGAGATTGCTTACGATGTGGACGATAATCCGAAGGCGTATTACATCCAGCAGGCACGGAACGGTCTTTTTACTCGCGAGGCGATTATCTGCGACGTGCTGGGCATTGATATAAAGACAAAAATCGACAATTAATCAGAGATAAAGATGTCAAACAAAGGTAAACGAAAAGAATTGCAGGTGGCCGCGCTTGAAAACGGTACGGCCATAGACCATATTCCCCCGGCACAGTTATTTAAAGTCGCTGAACTGCTTGGACTTGATAAAACGGATAACCGTATTACGATCGGTAACAACTTTGAAAGCAAAAAGATGGGACGGAAAGGCATGATCAAGATTGCGGATAAGTTTTTTGAAGAAGACGAGATCAACCGAATCGCACTTGTCGCACCGAACGTTGTGCTTAACATCATCCGAGATTATGAAGTCGTCGAAAAGAAATGCGTCAGTCTGCCCGATGAACTGATCGATATCATCCGATGCAACAATCCCAAGTGTATTACGAACAATGAGCCGATGAAATCTCATTTCTATGTGACGGACAAAGAGACGGGCGCTGTCAAATGCCGCTATTGTGAACGTAAAACGAATAAGGAAGAAATTACAATCAAATAAATAAGTCTGTGTGACTTACGGGAAGAACCTTTACTGTAAAACAGCTGATTATGAAACAAGACTGGAAACCGGGAACCATGATTTATCCGCTGCCGGCGGTGATGATTTCGTGCGGCAGCGAACCGTCGGAATATAATATTTTGACCGTAAGCTGGGTCGGAACGATCTGTTCGAACCCGCCGATGTGCTACATCTCGGTGCGTCCCGAACGCTTTTCATATCCTATCCTGAAAAAGAATATGGAGTATGTGATTAATCTGACGACCCGTGATATGGCATTTGCCACCGACTGGTGTGGTGTTGTTTCGGGAAAGGATCATCGGAAATTCGAGGAGATGAAGCTTACGCCCGGACGAGCCTCCGTCGTTCGGGCTCCGCTGATCGAGGAATCGCCGCTTTGCATCGAATGTCGGGTAAAAGAAGTGATGACGCTCGGTTCGCACGACATGTTTATTTCGGAGGTTGTCAATGTGAAAGCCGACGAGAAATACCTTCATCCCGAAACCGGTGCTTTCGATATGCAGAAGGCAGATCTATTGACGTATGTACATGGAAAGTACTATGGGGTGGGCGACTTGCTGGGTTTCTTCGGTTGGTCGGTGAAGAAGAAAAAATAGGCGCATGAAGAAGGTGTTTCTCTTGTTGTTCGGTGCTATGTGTTTCGGTGAGATGGCAGCACAGCAGCTCATCAAGCAGGAAGATAAGATATTCAATTTGGGTTTTAAACTCGGACTGAGAGCGATGCAGTCGGATATTTCATCGATTGATCTGGATGGTGTTACGATCGAAAATATTCATCTGAAGCATAATGTCGGTTATACGGCCGGTTTCTTGGTACGCGTCAATGTAGATCGCTTTTTTGTTCAGCCATCGGCATCGTGGAACTACTCAAGAGGAGATGTTTCGTTTGGTGTAATTCGTCCTGCTTCGGCACAAACAAACGAAGGAGCAATGGAGTTTCCGCAATCGATGACGATGCGGATGCTATCGCTTGAAGTACCGGTGGTGATCGGTTACCACCTGATTAAACAAAATCCTTACATATTCAGTGTGATGGGCGGTGTCAAGCTGAAGTACAACTACGATGTGCGTTTTACGTCAAACGGATCACATACATCTTTTTCGTATAAAGGAGATACGTCGCCTTATCATTGGGCTGCTTATACGGCGATGGAAGTGGTGATCGGCAAGTTGGCGTTCGATATCGGCTATGAATACGGGTTAAGCCGGCTGCATTCCGAATTTGACCCTTTCTCGTATGATCGGGGAGCGACTCCTTCGTCGATGCGTATGAGTAAATACTTGAATGGCCTGAGTATGTCTGTCGGTATCCTGTTCTGAAAAGCGATAGCAGGACTCTTGTCGTTTATTGTCGGTTTGCCGCGCGTTCCTTTCTTCTCCGGAAAATCTCCGACAGTGTAGAAAAATCCTTGTGAAACATCAATCCGACCCCTTGCCGGGTCGCCGATTTCAGATTATACCGGTAGTACATGTCGTTGGCATGGCTGTACGCTTTCAGGCGAATCTCGCCCGAAGGCGTCAGTTTGTATTCCAGATCGAACTCTCCGACGAACGCGTTACGCTGAATGTAATTGTCGCGATACCCGAAGTTTCCGTTGAATAGCAAACGGTTGTTTAGCAGCTGACTTGACAGAAGCATCTCGAATTCGGTATCGGTGATACCATCCTGACGAGAGCGGAAGTTCGTTCCGATCTGCACCTTATCCGTCAGGCTGTTCAGGATACCGGAGAGTTGCGACGACAAGGCCGAAGAGGCCATGGCGCTGAACTCATTCGGCCGATACGCATTTTTCGAGTAATCCGGTGTGTAGAATTTGTTGAGTACAAGTAGATAAACGATCTGTCGTGTCATCATATCTTCCGTCCCGATGAACGAACGTACTTGTCTCGCCAGCTCATGACTTGAATTTGGAAACTCCATATCGAACGAGATTGTCGGGTTTTGTAGTCGGCCGTTCAGTTTTAGCAGGCAGTTTACAGGGATGTTACGTTGAATACCGCTTTCCACAGCCAATCGTTCATCCAAATCCTGGATATTGGCTTTCACGTGATAGCTTGCATCCAGATTGAGCAGTGCATTCATCGGGTCGCCACGAAAGTCGATTCGGCTTCCTTCCCTGATATTGAAATCTTTGTAAATGACCTGTTGCAGGCTGAAGTTGTAGCTTCCCTCTCGAATCGTGTATCCTCCGTACATGGCCAGATTGGTACTTGTGCCGTATTGGATTTGCAGATTCCCGTTTCCGTTGCCTTTGATTTTATCTCCGCTGACAGGGTCGATAATCAGCTCCAGTTTGGCGTCCGGAGTTACATCGGCAACGATGTTGATGCGTATTTCCGTTCCTTCGTCATCGTCATTGGCCGCTTGTGCGATTGTTCTGGAAATCGTGCTGTCTTTTGTTGTCGGATAGTCTTTAAAGCGGATAAAGTCGTACTCTTCGGCTGATGATCCGTTGGCAAAGTTGAAGCCGACCGTCGTATTGCGGTCGCTTCGCATATTGGCATTGATATGGATAAGTCGTTCTGTGCCTCGAAGATTGGCATTTCCGGTTCCGTACAAGACTCCGTAAATATTGGGATTTGTTCTCTCCGAAGCATCGTATAATAACAGATTGTTTGCTTTGATATCGGCTGAAAAACCGAAATCCTCGAGGTGATGGTGCTGCACGGTAAAGTCGACCGCCCCTTTATTGCCATGCTTATCCTGAATCACGATATTTCGGCCCTCGATAGAGGTGGGGGTCAGAAAAACGGAATCGGAGAAAGTATATATCGTATGGAGAAAATCAACGCCGATGCGGCCGTTTCGGATCAGTGCCTTACCTTCGAACGAAAGCTCGGAGAAAGGCCCGTACAAATGCAGATTGCCATAGCAGCTACCTTCAAATGTTTGGGTGAAGGAGCTGAGATATGGACGTAACAGACCGATATCTAAATCTTTTGCGTCAAAATATAGAGAAAGCCCTTCTTTTTCGCCGACGGGATAAATATACCCGTTCACATCGGTCCATGTCGAACGATCTTTGTAGATGGTGCCCAGCAACAGGATGCCATTCTGATCGTTATCCCACTCGCTGAAAAGATTCAAGCGTCCCTGCACGACCTGATTGAATGAGAAATCCTGTACCTCTAAGTTGGTATTGATGATACGACTTCCGTAGAGGTCGTTGAGGCGGACGGTTCCGGTCGCTCTTCCTCCGAATTGCAGGGCGGGAATATTTACGATGTCGAAAATATAGCTTAGCTCAATGTCGTTCAGATCGAGAGTAAGCGTTTCCTGAGGCTTGCCGGAAGAGATTGTTCCATTGATGCGGAGATACTGGTCGCCTTTAGACAGATGGATATTGTCTACGAATATCTTCTCTTTATTGATCGTGATGGAGGCCGGATGAATATTCCAAGTGGAATCTTTGATGATGATTCGGTTCGGTTCGATCGACATTTTGGAAATCAGTCTTTTGTCTCCGTCTTCTTCCGTTGTGGAAAATTGCGTGGAAGAAGAGAGAGCGATTTTAACTCCGTCTTTCCGGTTGTTTTCCAGTGTGAGAGAAGTCGTCAATCGGTCGTTGGCGGCATCGGCCTTGATGTGAATTTGGTTCTGAGAGCCTTTCTGTTGCAGTTGAGTCGCTCGTATTTCTGCCTTCATAGCCCCATTCGGATTGTGTAACACGACGGAACCATCTTTGAAGACGGATCGGGAAATCTCGAATCGAGGTAATGAAGCATTGAGATGGAACCGTCCATTCGGGTTGTCGTAGTATCCGGAGATGTGCGACGGAGCTAATAAGGCGGCCGGGAGCTTCAGCGCTTTAGAGAGCCGTTCGGTATTTTCAATGTTCATCGTAAAGGAATAACTGTCTACTCCGGTAGGAGCACTTGGCGGGAAGGCTGTGCTCAGCGAAGGAAGATAAGGACGAACAAGGTTCACCAGCGAAGGAAGAAGATGAGTGAAAGAATAGGAGCCGGTTACTTCTCCGTTCAAAAGATCCGAATAGACCGTTAGCTTCCGTTCGGACGATACTCCCGAAGCCTGAATGCGTGCCGTATTTAGCAGAAAAGTATCGGAACGTGTCAGGAATGACAGCTTGTCAATGGAAATCTGTCCTTGGAAGTTATCGATATGGTTCCCGGTGAAGTTGCTGTTTACTTGGAACGAAAGCTCGGGCGAGTCATATTTTTCGGTGAGATGCAGTTTGTCCGGACGGAAATGTTCCAACGTGGCGGAGAAATTAAATTCCGATTGTTCTCCGTTGTTGTTGAAGAGTCCTTCGGCATGAAGTTTTCCGTTCGGGTCATCGATGTGGATGGTGCCGTTGAACTCTTTCGGACGGAAACCACCGGAAAGTAAGATGTTCTCGTACGTATATTTTTCGTATTCAAACCGGTCGATTTTGGCCTGAACAGTCCCGGAAAACGCACCGTTGGCTGGCTTGGATGCGTCTAACTCCGCATTGAATCGGACTTTTCCATACGGATTATTTTCGTTGAACAGCGGTGCGATATCCAATTCGGAAGATGCGATTTTACCTTTCAGATACGTTGCAGATCGGTGTTCCCTCTCTCGACCGATGAGCATATCCATCTCAAGCAATCCGATGTCGGAAGATAGTTTTCCGAAAGCTACCAACTGATCGATGAATCCGGATATCTCTCCGGTAAAATGGATCATTCCGAGTTGGTTGATAGATGTGGGAAGCGAAACGGGCGTTTCTTGAAAGTTATTGATGATTCGGCCTAAGCTTTCTGATGCCAGTTGTAAGCTGCTTACCTGTCCGAATAAATAACTTTTTTCCGGATGCCAGATACTTTTCAGGTTCATCTGCGCTTTCAATGACAGCGTACGACCTTGTTTTACCGTTAAGTCACGAACCGTCAGATTGTCGACTGTCCCTGATGCGGAAGCTGATAACTGAAAAGGTTCGGAAGCGTTTTGAAACGCCGGCACAAATGCAGACAAATCTTTGAGACTGATTTGGGATGGATCAATCTGTATCGTTACGGGAGCTTCTGTCTGCCCTTTCAGCAGTCGGTCGATGCTGCTTCGGACGGAAGCGCTGGCAATATGCAATTGTGTCTGTGGCAACAAGATTTTAAATTGACGAACCGTAACACTGTCCTGATTGCCGGTTACGAGAGCGGATAACTTATTCAATCGGAATCCCGACTGTTCTTTCATGCCGAGCTTATGAATCTCTACCGAAAAAGTTTCGTTACCCAAGGCCGGCAGTCCTATTTTTCCGTTTATGTCATCCAAATGAATATGCCCGGCACTAAATTGATTGACCGAATAGGGCGCACTGAGTACATCATATTTCAGGCGACCCCGACGGAGTAGAATCGAATTGATTTTTAGGTCGATATTCGTCTTGGAGAGTGTATCTTTTGACGCCAAAGCATCAATGACGAATTGCAGGTTTAAAGGACTTTCGGGCGTCTCCCGTTCGATATTAAGCGAGAAGCCGAACAGGCGGACGGTCGTGAAAACCCATTGGCCGTGGAGCAGCGGCCAGATTTTAAATCCGGCCGAGATATGATCGGCTTCAAACAGCCTCCGTCCGTTTGGATCGTCGATCGAAACGTCTCCCAACACGAGACGGTTTAACCACTCGATATCGACTTTACCTACGGTAACGGGTACGTCAAGCCGGGCGGAGAGTTCTTTCTCTGCCTCCGATGCAATCTTCTCCTGTACCATCGGAATATGCAGCAGCAATGCGGGAAACGCATAACCGATCCACCCGATGATGAGCACCGTTATAACGATGTATTTTAATGCTTTAATATCGCGACCTGTTTATATGAACGGCTTGAAAATCAAATTTAACTCACAAAACTAATCATTATCGCCGTAGATTTTGTTATTTTGTGCCCTAATTTTCGTTAAGCGAAACCGAAGACTTTAGTATGACAAATAATAATATAACGATATTGGGCATTGAATCTTCGTGCGACGATACGTCGTGCGCCGTGATCCGTGACGGGGTACTGCTTTCGAATGTGATTGCAGGTCAGGCCGTGCACGAGGCGTATGGAGGTGTGGTGCCGGAGCTTGCGTCACGGGCGCATCAGCAGAATATTGTGCCGGTCGTTTCGGAAGCGATTAAACGGGCGGGAATCGATAAATCGGATTTGAGCGCCATTGCTTTTACGCGTGGGCCGGGCTTGTTAGGCTCGCTATTAGTGGGTACTTCTTTTGCCAAGGGGCTGGCCTTGTCGCTGGGGATTCCGATGATTGAAGTTAATCATTTGCAAGCTCATGTATTGGCGCATTTTATCAAGCAATCTCCCGAGGATCAGGATTTTCCGTCATTTCCTTTTATCTGCCTGTTGGTGTCCGGTGGAAATTCACAGATTATCAAGGTAGATGCCTACGATCGGATGGAAGTGGTGGGCCAAACGATCGACGATGCTGCCGGCGAAGCGTTCGACAAATGTGCCAAAGTGATGGGGCTGGGTTATCCGGGCGGGCCGGTCGTCAACCGGCTGGCCAATGAGGGAAATCCGAAAGCGTTTACTTTCAGCAAGCCGCATATTCCCGGATACGATTACAGTTTCAGCGGATTGAAAACATCGTTTCTCTATACGTTGCGCGATGAGCTGAAGACGAATCCCGATTTTATCGAACAACGGAAAGCCGACCTCTGCGCTTCGCTTCAGGCTACGGTCATCGACATCCTGATGAATAAGTTGCGCAAAGCTGTCGATGATTTCGGTATTCATGAGGTTGCCGTTGCCGGAGGGGTTTCGGCTAATTCGGGTCTGCGTGATGCATTCCATGACCATGCCCGTCGGTTCGGATGGAAGGTTTACTTGCCGCCGAACGCTTTTACGACCGATAATGCGGCGATGGTGGCCATGACCGGATATTTTAAGTATTTAGACAGGATTTTCTGCCCGATGGATGCTACGCCGTTCGCACGCGTGGAACTGTAGCTGAGGAAGCGAAATGCTCAATTGTAGAAAGAAATGACTGTAGAGATTATAACGATCGGAGACGAACTGCTGATCGGACAGGTGGTAGACACAAATTCGGCATGGATGGGTTCGCTATTGAATGATAACGGATTCGAAGTGGTACATAAGACGGTTACGGGCGATAAGAAAGAGGACATCGTATCAGCCGTCAATGCGGCAGGACGTCGTGCCGACGTGATTTTGATTACCGGAGGATTAGGGCCTACCCCGGATGATTTGACATTGCATGCTTTATGCGACTGTTTCGACGCGTCGTTACGTTTTTCGGAAGAGGTGTATGCCCATATCGAAAAGATCTTTTCACGTCGGAATTTGACGATGAACGAACTGACCCGGAATCAGGCTCTGGTGCCCGATAAAGCGACTGTGATTCGGAACGAAGCCGGAACAGCTCCCTGTACATGGTTCGAGCGTGATGGTAAAGTCTTCGTTTCGATGCCCGGTGTTCCGGCCGAGATGAAGTGGTTGATGACGCATGAAGTTATTCCCCGGCTGAAGAAGAAATTCCGTCAGGATTTGTATATCAAGCATGATACATATTGGGTGACGGGGTATACCGAATCGGCTTTGGCCATTGAACTGGAAGATTTTGAGAAGAACTTGCCTTCGTTTGTCAAGCTTGCTTATTTGCCGCAGGCCGGTATCATCCGTCTGCGACTGTCGGCATACAGCCGGATGCCGGAAGAAGCGGAAACGACGCTTGCGAATTTGCGGAAAGAATTAGGGAAGAGGCTGTACGGACATATTGAGCCGGAAGGGGACAAGGATCTCGAAGTCCTGATCGGTGAGCACCTGCGAACGCGAGGACAGACGGTCGGAACAGCCGAGAGTTGTACCGGCGGTGCCATTGCCGCCGCGCTGACGTCTGTGGCCGGAAGCTCGGACTACTATGTGGGCAGTGTCGTGTCGTACTCGAATGTGTTGAAGCATAAGCTTTTGAATGTCTTCGAAACGGATTTGGAACGGTACGGGGCGGTCAGTCGGCCGGTGGTCGAGCAGATGGCGCGCGGAGCCTTGCGGGTTTTGGGCTGCGACTATGCGGTGGCCACTTCTGGTTTTGCGGGGCCGGGAGGCGGTACGGCAGAGAAGCCTGTTGGAACGGTATGGATCGCTGTCGCTCACGGAGACGATGTCGTTTCCAACGAATTTCGTTTTTCGACCGTTCGTGACCAAAATATCCGTCGGACGGTGAACATGTCTCTGATTATGCTGTTGAACGAGATGAAACATCGTCAACCGTAACCGAAGGGTCAATGCCGATATGACCGCTTATATCATTTATTCAAACTAAATTATGCCGTTAAACTTACCTCCAAACTTACCTGCCATTGAGCTGTTGAAGAGAGAAGAGATCTTCGTGATGGATTCGTTACGGGCAACGAAACAGGATATTCGTCCGTTGCGTGTGGTCGTACTCAATCTGATGCCGTTGAAGATTACAACGGAAACCGATCTCGTACGATTGCTCAGCAATTCTCCCTTGCAGATCGAACTGGAACTTATGAAGATCAAGGGACATACCCCGAAACATACGCCTATCGAGCACATGCGCGAGTTCTACAAGGATTTCGACGAGATGCGCGATCGTTTTTACGACGGGATGATTATCACCGGCGCGCCTGTCGAGCGGATGCCTTTCGAGGCAGTCACCTACTGGGATGAGCTGACGCAGATTCTCGAATGGGCTCGGACGCATGTCACCTCCACCTTGTATATCTGTTGGGCGGCACAAGCGGCCTTGTATCATTTCTACGGAGTCGCGAAGCATGACTTGCCCGCGAAGCAATTCGGTATCTTCCGCCATACCCTGAATGATCCGTACCTCTCCATTTTCCGGGGCTTCGACGATGAATTCTACGTTCCCCACAGTCGACACACGGAGGTGCGACGCGAAGATATCATGCAAGTTCCCGAACTCAAGATTCTTTCCGAAAGTGAGGAAGCCGGTGTTTACATGATGATGGCACGCGGTGGACGCGAGTTCTTCATTACCGGTCATTCGGAGTATGCGCCCGATACGCTCGACGGAGAATATAAGCGCGATGTGGCCAAAGGATTACCCATCGAAAAGCCTGTCGGTTATTATACGGACGACGATCCGTCGAAGCCACCCTTGGTGCGTTGGCGCGGGCATGCGAACCTGCTATTTACGAACTGGCTGAACTACTATGTCTATCAGGAGACACCTTTCTGCGGTGCCGACATCGGCCGGCTCGGAGATTTGTCGTGCCCTAATGTCTGAATGATGATAGCTCAACCGATTGAATTGCTCGCGCCGGCCAAAGACCTGCTCTGTGGCAAGGAGGCTGTGCTGCACGGAGCCGATGCCGTATATATCGGTGCGCCGAAGTTCGGCGCGCGTGCGGCGGCCGGTAATTCGCTCGACGATATCCGTGCGTTGTGCGACTTTGCTCATATATATAATGTAAAGATTTACGTTGCTCTGAATACGATTCTTAGAGACGAGGAGTTGACGGATGCGGAACGGATGATTCATCGGCTTTATGATGCCGGAGCCGATGCGCTGATTGTGCAGGATATGGGGATTACACGCCTCGATATCCCGCCGATTCCGTTGCACGCGAGTACGCAGATGGATAACTGTACACCCGAAAAAGTGGCGTTCCTCGGTCGTACGGGCTTCGAGCAGGTGGTGCTGGCACGTGAGCTGACGCTCGAAGAGATACGGAAGATCGCCGCGCACGTCCCGAATGTAACGCTCGAAGCGTTTGTGCACGGCGCCTTATGCGTCAGTTACAGTGGGCGCTGTTACCTGAGTCAGGCGCTTACGGGGCGCAGTGCCAACCGTGGAGCCTGCGCGCAATGTTGTCGTCTGCCCTATACGATGGTCGATGCGGACGGCAAGACGATCGCATCCGGTAAACATTTGCTTTCACTGCGCGATATGAATCGCTCGGACGATCTCGAAACGATGATGAATGCCGGCGTTACGTCGTTCAAAATCGAGGGGCGACTGAAAGATATGTCGTATGTTAAGAACATCACGGCATTTTACCGCCGCCACTTAGACGCGATCATGGCCAAGCATCCCAAGTTCTTCGGCGCTTCTGCCGGACGTTCGTCTTTCACGTTCGAGCCGCGTCCGGAGAAGAGTTTCAACCGGGGCTTTACGGGATATTTTCTGCACGGTCGGGAGGCGGAGATCACGTCGTTCGATACGCCCAAGTCGATTGGCGAACCGGTCGGAACGGTGAAGGATGTGCAGGGACGATCGTTGACCGTATCGGGCCTGAAGCCTTTACATAACGGAGACGGCCTTGTCTTCCTCAACACACGGGGCGAGTTGGAAGGATTTCGCGTGAACCGGACGGAAGCTCATCGCGTCTTTCCTGCTCAGATGCCGTCCGTAAAATCGAAGACGGTTCTGTATCGTAATTTCGATCATGATTTCGAGGCGATGCTGGCAAAGCCGTCGGCCGAGCGTAAGATCAAGGTCACGATGGAATGGAGCGATTGTCTCGCAGGGTTTGCTTTGACGATAACGGACGAGACGGATGCCTGCGTGACGGTCGTTCGGCCGTTTGCGCATGAGCCGGCACGGAAACCGCAGTCCGACAATATCCGCGTGCAGTTGTCGAAGCTCGGCGGGACGCCCTTCGAAGCCCAAGATGTTACGGTGACGATGTGCGAAAACTATTTCGTGCCTTCGTCGTTGTTGAGCGAGATGCGTCGCGAGGCGGTAGAAAAGTTGCTCGCCGTGCGTCGGATCCGCTATCCCCGTCGGTATGCCAAGCGTCCGGCAGGTGATGAAACCGTTGCATTTCCTTCCGCGACGCTCGATTATACGGCGAACATTTATAACTCCGAAGCCGAAGCGTTTTATCGCCGGCACGGGGTGCAGCGGCTTGAGCGTGCCTACGAAGAAAAACCGCTTGACGGAGTTCCGCTGATGTACACCAAACATTGCCTGCGTTACAGCATGGGCTGGTGTCCGGTGCATCAGAAGCGGAAATCACCGTATAGAGAGCCCTTCTACCTCAAATACAAAGAGACCTCTCTAAGACTTGAGTTCGATTGCCGGCGATGCGAGATGCGGGTACTACTTACTCCGTCAGCCTCCCCAGAAACTTCTTGATCTGTTCGGCCGTTTCGCCACGACGGGCGGTATAGTCTGCCAATTGATCTTCGCCGATGCGACCGATGATGAAATAATGGGATTCGGGGTGTGCGAAATAGAAGCCGGCTACGGACGAGGTGGGAGAGAGCGCTCCGTTCTCGGTGATCGTGATGCCGATCCGGTCAACCCCGATTAACCGGTCTAAACTGAAAATCAATCCCTGATCGGGTAGTGACGGATAGCCTACGGCCGGGCGGATACCTCGGTACCGAACGCGGATCATCTCGTCGAAAGAGAGTTGTTCGTCCGGTATATAGCCCCAGTATTCACGACGTACTTTCGTATGCAGGTACTCGGCCGAAGCCTCAGCCAGACGGTCGGAGAGGGTCTGGAGTAACATCAGATGGTAACTGTCTTCCTCTTTCTCATATTGCGCGCGCAGCTCTTCCATGCAATCGCCGGCTGTCACCGCAAACGCCCCGACGTAATCGTCCCGTCCTTCGGAGGCCGGCATGACATAATCGGCTAGCGAGAGGCAAAATCCTTTGACATTGGGCAGTTGCTGACGTAAGACGGGAATGACCGTATCGGCAATACGGATGTTATCGCCCTCGCTCACTGAAGGAAAGATGCCATAACGCGCCTTGCAGCATGCTTTGTCGGCCATCAGTTTTCTCAACACCGCCTGCGCATCGTCATACAGTTTCAGGGCCTCCTTCGCCTTGGCCCGCTCCGCTTCCGGCCGTTTTTCGATCCATGCGGCGCGACATGCCGGACAGTCATGCAGTTGCGTCAGATCATCGTAACGGCCGGTTATCCGCCATGCCGTAAAGAGGAAAACCCAGTTGATATAGGGCACGACCTCGGAGATGGGAATATCGATTTGTTGCAAGCCTTTCTTCTTCGGTACGACAGGGATATAGTTCGCCCAGTCGGTTGGCTGTCCGAGTTTTTGCGCTTCGGCATACGGCAGTAGCGGCTTCACCTCCTCGTTTGATTTGGCCTGACGCAGACGCTCGTATTCGTTCGTCAGTTCAGTCACATAAGCATCATGCGTGGCGGGATTGAGCAGCTTCGCCGCGATCAGCGGATTTTGTGAGGCATCGAGCACATGGATTACCGGATGGTCATAGTGCGGAGCGATTTTCAGTGCCGTGTGCAGTTTCGACGTGGTGGCACCGCCTACCATGATCGGGATACGGAAGCCGGCCTTCTGCATCTCGTCGGTTACATGCACCATCTCTTCGAGCGACGGAGTGATCAGTCCCGACAGGCAGAGCAGATCGGGCTGTTCGTTGCGTACCGTTTCGATGATTTTTTCGGCCGGCACCATCACGCCGAGGTCGATCACTTCGTAATTATTACATGTCAGGACAATCGAGACGATATTCTTGCCGATGTCGTGCACATCGCCTTTGACGGTGGCGAAGACGACCTTGCCGGCTTTGGTCGCGCCCGACGTAGTCTTCTGCGCTTCGATGGCCGGCTGGAGGATGGCGACGGCTTTCTTCATCGTGCGTGCCGTTTTCACGACTTGCGGGAGGAACATTTTTCCCGCGCCGAACAGCTCACCGACGCGGTTCATCCCGTTCATCAGCGGCCCGTCGATGATGGCGACGGCTTGTCCGTACTGCTTGAGAGCTTCTTCCAAATCTGCCTCGAGGAAATCGCCGATCCCTTTCAGCAACGCGTATTCGAGTCGTTCGTCGAGCGACTGGTCACGCCATGCGTCATGCTTCTTTTCCTGCTCGCCGGAGGCCTGTTCGATATGACTTTGCGCGTAAGCGATCAGTTTCTCGGCCGCCTCGGGACGACGTGCCAAGATCACATCTTCGAGGAGATTCCGGAACGACGGTTCAATATCTTCGTACGTGACCGACGTCGATGGGTTCACGATCCCCATATCCATGCCTTCGCGAATGGCATGATAGAGAAAGACGGAGTGCATGGCTTCGCGGACGTAGTTGTTTCCGCGGAACGAGAACGAGAGGTTACTCACGCCACCGCTTACTTTCGCTCCGGGCAGATGCTTTTTGATCCATCCCACAGCACGGATGAAATCGAGACCGTAACCGTTGTGTTCGGGCATTCCGGTCGCGATGGCCAGCACGTTCGGGTCGAAGATGATGTCCTGCGGAGGGAACCCGACCTGCTCGGTCAGCAGACGGTAGGCGCGCTCGCAGACTTCGATTTTACGCTCGAAAACGTCTGCCTGTCCCTGCTCGTCGAACGCCATCACCACGGTGGCCGCCCCCAGCTGCCGTATTCTCGCGGCATGTGTCAGAAACTCTTCTTCTCCTTCTTTCAGACTGATGGAGTTGACGATGCTTTTACCCTGCACGCACATAAGCCCTTCCTCGATGACTTTCCATTTCGATGAATCGATCATCACCGGGACGCGTGAGATGTCGGGCTCGGAAGCGATCAGGTTGAGGAAGGTTTTCATTTCTTCTACGGCATCGAGCAGTCCGTCGTCCATGTTGATGTCGAGCACTTGCGCGCCGTCCTCCACCTGCTTGCGGGCGATGGTCAGCGCTTCTTCGTAATTCTTCTCTTTGATCAGGCGGAGGAACTTTCGCGAACCGGCCACGTTACAACGCTCGCCGATATTCAAGAAGTTGTTTTCCGGCCTGACTTCCAACAGTTCGAGTCCGGAGAGCCAAAGCGTGTCCGGTGCGGGCACGGGTGTGTGCGGACGTGCCTGAGCCGTCAGTTCCGAGTATTGGGCGATGTGCGCGGGGGTTGTCCCGCAACATCCCCCGACGATATTTACCAGTCCTTCGTCGATGAAGTCTTTGATTTGCGCGGCCATCTTCTCCGGGGTCTCGTCGTATCGTCCGAACTGGTTGGGTAAGCCGGCGTTCGGATAAGCGCTGATAAAGTAGGGGGCGATGTCGCCCAGTTCTTTGAGGTACGGTTTCATATCGGCCGCTCCGAAGGAGCAGTTCAGCCCGATGCTCATCAGCGGAATATGTTGGACGGAGGCCAGAAAAGCGGCGAGGGTCTGACCGGAGAACGTGCGTCCTCCCTGTCCCGATAAGGTCAGCGAGAGCATGATGGGACGTTCGTAGGCTTTGTTCCGCATCACGTCCAACGCCGCTTCGAGACCGGCTTTTACGTTCAGCGTATCGAACGTCGTTTCAAAGAGGATCAGGTCTACGCCACCGTCGATCAGCGCCTCGACCTGTTCGTGGTAGGCTCGGAACAAATCCATGTATGAGACGGCTCGGAAAGCCGGGTCGCTCACGTCGGGGCTCATCGAGGCGGTTTTATTCGTCGGGCCGAGCGATCCGGCTACGAAGACGGAACGTTCGGGATGCTCGTTCATGTATTCGTCGGCCAGCTGACGCGTCAACTTCCCGGCCGCGAGGTTCATCTCGCGCACGAGGGATGCCATGCCGTAGTCTTCCATCGAAATGGCGTTGGCGTTAAACGTATTGGTGGTAAAGATGTCGGCACCGGCGTCGAGGTATTGCCGGTGTATGGAACGGATCACGTCGGGGCGGGTGATGTTGAGCAGGTCGTTATTGCCTTTGAGCGCTCCGGGGAAATCGGCAAACTGTTCGCCACGGTAATCCGCTTCGGTGAGTTTAAAGCCTTGTATCATCGTTCCCATTCCTCCGTCGAGGATCAGGATGCGCTCGTCAAGTAATTGTTGGATCGTTTTTTTCGTCATGAATATGCTGTATTTTGGAGCATGCAAAAGTACGGAATTTAAAAATTATCGTGTACATTTGTCCGAAAATAGCATCCGTCGATGAAAAAAGGTACCCAAAGTTTCCTGTTTTATGCGTTGATGATTTTGGTTTTCGGGTCGTTGATGTATCTCGTCATCCGCGAAGGTCAGAGCCATCAGAGGGTGGCCGATGCGGTTATGCAAGCCGATGCGCCGAAGAATTTGGCGGAGGGGTTTGCCGTGTTTCTGCGACTGGTTTCCGAGCATATTCATTCTTCGTTCGGATTGTTGCTGTTGCAAATCATTGTCATCCTGATTACGTGCCGCATCGTCGGGATGATTTTCAAGAAGATCGGTCAGCCGATGGTTGTTGGTGAGATTCTGGCGGGAATCATTTTGGGTCCGTCTGTTTTGGGACATTTCGCGCCCGATTTTTCGCAGTTTCTGTTTCCGAAGGAATCGTTGTCGAACATCAACCTGCTCAGTCAGTTCGGGCTGATGCTTTTTATGTATACCATCGGGATGGAATTGGACATGAGCGTAGTACGAAAGAAGTTGCGCGAGACGATGATGATCAGTTATACGTGTATGCTGATGTCGTTCTTCCTCGGCATGGTGGCGGCCTATCTCGTCTATGACCAGTATGCTTATCACGATACGCCGTTTCTGCCTTTCGCGCTTTTTATCGGGATTACGATGAGCATTACGGCTTTTCCGGTGCTGGCGCGCATCATTCAGGAACATCGTCTGACGCGTACGCATCTGGGCACGGTGGCGTTGGCCAGCGCGGCCAACGGCGACGTCACGGCATGGTGCCTGTTGGCCATCGTTGTCGCGGTGGCGCAGGCCGGCACGATGCTGAGCGCGATCTACAACATCGTTTTCGCGGCCGTCTATATTTTGATGATGTTCGTTGTGGTGCGTCCGCTGCTGCGGATGGTCGGAAACTTGTATCACAACAAGGAAGTCGTGAGCAAACCGCTCGTGACGCTGATGTTCCTGCTCTTGCTGACGTCTTCTTATCTGACGGAAATTTTGGGCTTGCACGCGCTGTTCGGCGCTTTCGTGACGGGGTTGGTGATGCCGGAGAACTTGCGTTTTCGCAAAATTATGACGGAGAAGGTGGAAGACGTATCGCTCGTATTATTCCTGCCCTTGTTCTTCGCCTCGACGGGGTTGCGTACCGAAATCGGGCTGATCGACTCGCCCGACATGTGGCTGACCTGCCTGCTTTTTATCGTGATTTCGACGGTGGGGAAGTTCGGCGGGGCGTTGATCTCGGCACGTTTCGAAAACGAAAGCTGGAAGAGCAGCTTTTCGCTCGGCGCGTTGATGAATACGCACGGTCTGATGGAGCTGATCGCGCTGACCATCGGTTATGAAATGAAGATTCTCCCGCCCCCTGTCTTCGTGATGCTGATTCTGATGACGCTCTTCACCACGTTTATGACGACTCCGCTCCTCAAATTCATCAATCTTTGCTTCCGCACGGGCGAGAAGATCAAACAACAACGGATGGAACAATTTAAAGAAGGACGGTTTAAAGTGCTGCTCTCGTTCGGGCGGGCGGGCAACGGACAGATTATGCTCGATGTGGCGCACCAGATGTTCTCGCAGGGTAAGGATAAACTTGATCTGACGGCGTTGCATCTGACGGTCGGGTCGGACGTCAACCCGCTGCATACCGACAATTTCGAGCGCGTCAGCTTCGGGCCTGTCCTTTACGAGGCGCGCAAGCTCAATATGCAAATACATACGCGCTACGAGGTGGCCGACAACGCGAGCGAATCGATTGTCCGCATCGTCAACGACGAGCGGTACGACTTCCTGCTCGTGGGCGCCGGCATCTCGATGAGCAATCTCTCGTCCGACATCGACGCGCGGAGCATTCAGAAGTCGTTCTTCGGCATTTTCAAGAAGCTCAAAGTGCAGGATTTGTTCTCGCCCGGATCGCTGATTCACGACAAGACGAAGGAATTCATCGAGCAGAGTCGTTCGTCGGTGGGCGTGTTTATCAATCGCGGATTCGCGCAGGCTAATCATATCCTGCTTCTTATCAATTCGTCGGACGACCTGATCCTGCTCGACTACGTGCGCGTGCTGCTGCGGTCGACGCATGGCACGGTCAGCCTTTTGAACCGGACGAATTTCGTCACCGACCCAAGCGATCACATCGTCCGTACCCTGACCGACTTTACGAACGAAACGGAAAACGCGCACATCCTCCCCGAAAAGAACGTGATGAGCGAATCGTTCAGCGATCATGATTTTATGCTCGTCAGCTATACGGCGTGGAACATTATTTCGGAAGAATGCAAAGACGCGCTTCAGGATATGCCCTCCACACTGATCATTAACCATCGGGAGAAGGCGTAAACGTGCGTTTTTGCCATCAAACGGTTTTTCGTGATGCCGGAAACGGCGTTTCTGCGATCAAACCATTTGTCGTGATGCTAGAAACGGCGTTTCTGCGACCAAATCATTTGTCGTGATGCCAGAAACGGTGTTTCTACGATCAAATAATTTGTCGTGATGCTAAAAACGGCGTTTCTACGATCAAATAATTTCGTGCGAAAGAAAAAACGACGTTTCCAAGGTGCACGTAAAATCGGGAGAAGGGGTTGACGGCATACGATGGCGATACGTCGTTCCGTGTCATGAAACAGGCGACTGTATCGCTTGCCGGCGGAATTCGGCACAGGCCACGGCGGCGGCTACGGCTACGTTCAAGGATTCCGCGCATGAGCGTCCTTCGGGGAAGTTCGGGATGAAAAGTCGTTCGTTGATGTGCGCCTCGACAGCCGGCCGGATGCCGTTCCCTTCGTTTCCCATGACGAGGATTCCGGTAGACGAGAGTTTCTTCCGATACAGGTTTTCACCGTCGAGAAACGTGCCGTATCGCGGTGTCCGGTGCCGTTTGAGGTATTCGACGAGATCGGTGTAGTGGATCTGTACGTGTGCCAGCGCTCCCATGGTAGCCTGTACGGCTTTCGGCCCGAAGGTGTCGGCCGTGTCCGTACTGCAAACCACGTGTGCGATGCCGAACCAGTCGGCCAGTCGGACGATCGTTCCCAGATTGCCGGGATCCTGAATGCCGTCGAGGGCGAGGACGAGTTGTGCGTCGGGATCGGCTTCGTCGAGCCGGTAGGTAGGTCGTCTGAAAACGGCCAGCACCTCTTGAGGCGTTTTCAGGAAGCTGATCTTTCGCATCTCGTCGTCACGGACTTCGATTACTTCGCCGGCAGGCAAGTCAGGTTGCGCCTCGATCCACGACGGAGAGGCTGCCATCCATTCGCATGCGAAGACCTTCATCAAATCCGCCACCAGCTTGTTCCCTTCTGCCACAAACATCTGCTGCGCGTCCCGATACTTCTTCATCTCCAGCGCCCGCACCTGTTTTATTTTTGCTTTACTCAACATGCCGCATCATTTTTAGGAACTCAAAAGTACGTCAAATAATTTATTTCGCGTACATTTGTGGTGCTAAAAGACGATATGAAAAGAAATGTCCGCCTGATGCTCTGGATAAGCCTTGCCGTATGTTGTTGGTCGTGCAGCACGACAAAATATGTGGGACAGGGCGAATACTTGCTGGATAAAGTAGATATTTCGGTCGATGACACCCGCGTGAAAGCCGACGATCTCAGATCGTATCTCCGTCAACAACCCAATTATAAAGTGTTCGGTATCCTGAAATGGCCGCTGTATGTCTATAGCTGGTCGGGGCGCAACGAGAAACGATGGCTGAACAAGCAATTGCGCCGCATCGGTGAGCCGCCCGAAATTCTCGACACGGCGCTTGTCGGGCAGTCGCGTGACGAACTTCACCGCTATATGATCAATAAAGGATTTGTACACGCCGATGTGCGTTATTCCATCGATACGACGACGCGTAAAAAAGCGGCGGTACATTATATTATTGCCGCCGGCGACCCGTACCGTATCCGCGAATATCGGACGAAAGTCGACGACGCGCGTATCGACAGCATCATCCGCCTGGAAGCTCCGCCCGTATCGTGGTTCAGAGGGCTGTTCCGTTCGGTACCGGAAGAATATACGCCGCTGGTACGTCCCGGCAGCCTTTTCGACCGCGATGTGCTCGATAAAGAGCGGCAACGCGTCACGACCTTGCTGCGCCGACGCGGATACTATGCCTTTCATCGCGATTATATTTATTTTCATGCAGACAGCGGACAACGTCAACAGCTCGTCGACCTCGATCTGCACATCAAGCCCTTTCGCTCGGTTATGCCTTCCGATTCGGTCAAAGAGCGTCCTCACCGGCGGTATTATATCGATAAGGTAAGCGTCGTGACGGGCTACGATCCGTTAGCACCCGAATATACGCGTATCGCACCGGTCGACTCCGTATGGGAACGAGGCGTATGGGTCTATAACAATACGAAAAAACATCGCTTGCGTCCTGAGGTACTTTCGCGCCGTTGCTACCTTTTACCCGGACAGCTGTACAGCGATCGGAATATGGAACTGACGTATGCGGCATTTGCCAATCTGGGTGCCTTGCGCCACGTTAATATCCGCTATGACGAACGCGAGGAAAACGACACGCTGAAACTCGACTGTACCATTCTTACGGCTCCGGCCCAAACACAAGGTTTCGGTATCGAAATAGAAGGCACGAACTCAAGCGGCGATTTGGGCTTCGCATCGAGCCTGAGCTATCAGCACCGTAATTTGTTCGGTGGATCGGAGCGCTTCGCGGCCAAAGTACGCGGAGCCTACGAAGCGCTATCCGGTGGGAACAGCCATGCGGGTTGGGGGAATTATTGGGAATTTGCCGGCGAAGCGTCCATGCTCTTCCCTACATTCGTTTTTCCGTTCGCAAGTTACGACTTCCGTCGAAAAGTACGTGCCACCACCGAATTTAAGTTCAGCTATGATCAGCAACGAAGACCGGAATATCGGCGCGCCATCCTTTCCGGAGGCTGGAACTACATCTGGCAGAGCCGGACGAATAATCTGGCCCGTCATACGTTTAAACTGCTCGACGTAGATTATATTTATATGCTCCATATCGATACGGCATTCCGCAATACGCTGCCGGAAATTACGGCCAAGTACAACTACTCCGATCTGTTCATCGTCAGCTCCGGCTATACGTACTCTTTCAACAATTACGACCCGATGAAACGCGGACGAAGTACGTACTCGCTGCGTCTGTCGGTCGAACTGGCCGGAAACGTGTTGTACGGACTATCGAATCTGCTGAAGACGGGACAAGACGCCGACGGCCGCTATAAACTCTTCGGTACGCATTATTCGCAATTCGTCAAAGGCGACATCGATTTTGCACGAAGCCTGACGATCGATAACCGCAACTCTTTCGCTTTTCATCTCGGAGCCGGCATAGGCTATCCTTATGGCAACAGCAAGGAATTGCCCTTTACCCGTCGGTATTTTGCGGGCGGCGCGAACAGTAATCGCGGCTGGTCGGTACGTTCGCTGGGGCCCGGAAGCATGCCTGTTACGGATGCTACGACCTTCGTCAATCAAGTGGGCGACCTCCGGCTCGATGTCAATCTGGAGTATCGTACCAAGTTGTTTTGGAAGTTCGAGCTGGCCGCCTATATCGACGCGGGAAATATCTGGACGATCCGTAAGTATGATTACCAACCGCAAGGAAATTTCGATCTGACGCGTTTCTACGAAGAAGTAGCCCTCTCGTACGGGTTGGGCGTGCGGCTCGACTTCGATTACTTCCTGATCCGTCTTGATACGGGAATGAAAGCGTACAACCCGCAGGAAATCGGTCGTCGGAAGTGGGCCATTACTCGCCCCAACTTGACCGATCAGTTTGCGTGGCATTTCGCCGTCGGATATCCGTTCTGATTTTTAAAAGAAGATGGAAAAAAGGGGCTTTTTGACGATGTCGAGTCCGAAAATAAGCAATTCCTCTTCCAAAGTCCTTGAAAATGTTGTTTTTTTATTACTTTTGCGTCGCATAAAAACAAAAACTATGAGCATATACCATTTACAGAATATATGGAAAAGCCTTTCGGCTTTTTGCGTATTGATCGCCATGACAGGATGCGAGGTGCAGACATCCGATCTGATTGAAATCGATGAACATGGTAACAGGATCAATAATAATGGAATCGATATCGAAACTTCGTTGCTTAACGTAGGGATGAAAGCGTATGCCCTTGATTCCGTTTACACGGAATTGATCGTAGAACAGCAGAAAAGCGGAAATGTAAAGATCGTGGGATTTCGTAAGGGCGTGTTTGATGACGACCAAAAGCGTGTTTCATGGGACGAAGAGAATCCGAAAATCAAATATGGATACGATTATACGTATTCGTATAAAGAATACGAGTATAAAATCCTGTCGCTCGAAGATCACGGCTTTGTCGAAGATATGGAAGTCTGGAAAGACGGCCAATTGTATGTCCAGCTGAAATATCATTATAACGGGGCAGGTTATTTGTCGAGAGTCGAAATATTGAATAAGCAATCGGTCGTTTACTTCCTTTATAATTATCTGAATGCCGAGAAACGCTCCAATAGCGTGACGATCATCGAAGAGCCGGAAGGGCGTTATTATACGGTTCAACTCTCGTCACGAAAGATCGAGAATAAAGGATATGTCTGCAATGTGCTGCGCTATGCCGGATCACCGTTGACGAACGAGGTGATCATCAATCCGGATCTGTATTATCTGGGCATTTACGGTACTCCGGTGAAGTATCTTCCGGATGTTCCGATCGAGAGCGGTTCATACAGAGATGCAAAAGGAGATATTCATGGAGTGTACTCCCGTGTGGGACATTACCAATATTTCTACGAAGATCAAGATAAAAAGCATTAGAAAGGGTGACTTTGCCGAAGGTAATTCGAGTTTTATTCTTTTGGCAGAACAAAAAACCTTTTCTATCTTTGCACCCGCAAAAAGAATGGGGTTCCGTAGCTCAGCTGGATAGAGCAACAGCCTTCTAAGCTGTGGGTCGTGCGTTCGAATCGCACCGGAATCACTTCCATTTGGAAAAGGCTGCTCCTACGATATCAAGGAGCAGCCTTTTTGCATGCCGAAAAAGTTTCTGAAATAATCAATTATTCTCCGGACGCAGGGTACGCACTACGGCACCGGTTTGCCACATCTCGCTTTCGCGGAGGGCTTTCAGCTCGGCTTCGAGTTTCTCGCGATAATCGGGTTGTGAGTTGCTGTCGATGGAGCGCTGCGCTTCATTTCCGCTTGCTACTTCCTTGTAAAGTTTTTCGAAGACGGGCTTGGTGGCGTCGTGGAAAGGCGTCATCCAGTCGAGCGCACCGCGCTGGGCGGTGGTGGAGCAGTTGGCGTACATCCAGTCCATTCCTTTTTCGGCAAAAAGGGGCATGAGCGACTGGGTCAGTTCTTCGACCGTCTCGTTAAAGGCTTCCGAAGGGGTGTGACCGTTTTCGCGCAGCACCTCGTATTGTGCCAGCAGCAGTCCCTGAATGGCGCCCATCAGCGTGCCGCGTTCGCCGGTGAGGTCGGAGTAGACTTCGCGCTTGAAGTCGGTTTCGAAGAGATAGCCCGATCCTACGCCGATGCCGAGGGCGATGACCCGCTCATACGCCTTGCCGGTAGCATCCTGGAAGATCGCGTAAGAGGAGTTGAGGCCGCGTCCTTCGAGGAACATGCGCCGGAGCGATGTGCCCGATCCTTTGGGAGCCACAAGGATGACGTCGATATCGGCCGGCGGGATGATGCCCGTCCGTTCCTTGTAGGTGATGCCGAAGCCGTGCGAGAAGTAGAGTGCCTTGCCGGCCGTCAGATGGGGCTTGATGCGAGGCCATACTTCGATCTGGGCTGCGTCGGAGAGCAGGTACTGAACGATGGTAGCGCGGGCACAAGCCTCTTCGATCTCGAAAAGCGTTTCGCCGGGCACCCATCCGTCGGCCACCGCTTTGTCCCACGTTTTGCCGCCTTTGCGTTGTCCTACAATCACGTTGAAGCCGTTGTCGCGCAGGTTGAGCGACTGTCCCGGCCCTTGCACGCCGTAACCGATCACGGCGATGGTCTCGTTCTTCAATACCTCCTGAGCCTTGCTCAGCGGAAATTCGTTGCGGGTGACTACGTTTTCTTCTACCCCGCCAAAATTCATTTTTGCCATTGTTCTACGTTTTAAATTATTTCTGTGTATAGTTTCTTTCTTCTTGATCTCTTTCCCGTTCTTTTTCGCGTTTGAGGAGCATATCGCTCAGCCGTTCGACGGGCGATTTGGTGATCGCAATCCGTCCGGAGCGAATAAATTGCAACACGCCGACCGTTTTGGCCAGCTCGTCGAAGAGCGCCTGTGTCTCGGCATAATGTCCCGCTTTGAGAAACACCACGCAGTCTTTCGATATCTCCAGCACGCGGATGTTGTATTTGCGGATGAAATATTCGACCGAGCCGTGCTCCATGACTTTTTCCGTAGCCAGCTTGTACAGGGCCAGCTCCTGATGCACCAGCTCGCTGTCGGTGTTGTAGTACGACTTCAGGATGTCCACCCGTTTGTCGATCTGGCGTACCAGCTTTTTCATCGATTCGTCGCACGAGGCGTAGGCCGTGATGGTAAACTTGTGAATCCCGTCGATGGCCGAGGGCGAGACCGACAGCGTTTCGATATTGATCTGTCGCCGCGTAAAGATGGAGGTGATCTGATTGAGCACTCCCACCGTATTTTCGGAGAAGATGGTGATGGTGTATAATGTTTTTTCTTCCATACTGTTCTGTGTTTGCAGTCTGTGATGTAAACCGATTGCGTTTATATTTTATGTCCGTTTCCGATCAGAATATCCGTTACGCATCCGCCGGCCGGTACCATCGGATAGACCATCCCTTTCGTTTCCACCACGACTTCGAGCAGGTAGGCACCCTTGTGCGCGAGCATTTCGGCGATGGCGCCGTCCAACTCTTTGCGCTCCGTAACCTTCCGTCCTTTGATGCCGTAGGCGTCGGCGATCTTGATGAAATCGGGGTTCTTGAGATGCGTCTCGGAGTAACGTTCGTCGAAAAAAAGCTCCTGCCATTGGCGCACCATGCCCAGAAACTGGTTGTTGAGCAGAATGATCTTCACGTCGATGTCGTGTTCCATGATGGCGCCCAGCTCTTCGATGGTCATCTGGAATCCACCGTCGCCCACGAAGATACACACCGTCCGCTCCGGCGCACCGTATTTGGCGCCGATGCCCGCCGGCAGTCCGAAACCCATTGTCCCCAGTCCGCCCGAGGTAACCATGCTCCGCGAGCGCGTATATTTGAAATAACGGGTCGCCATCATCTGATGTTGTCCCACGTCGGTTACACAAATGGCGCTGTTGTGGGTGGCTTCCGTTACCTTATGTACCACTTCGCCCATTTTTATGGCACCTCCGTTCCGGGGGAACAGTTCTTCTTGAATCACGCAGGCGTATTCCTTGTCGGCATACGGTTTAAAACTCGACAACCACTCCTCGTGCGTTTGTTTTTCGAGCAGCTGCGTTACCATAGGAAGGGTTTGTCGGGCGTCGCCCAATACCTTGACGGTCGTTTTGACGTTCTTGTCCATCTCGGCCGGGTCGATGTCGAAATGAATCACCTGCGCCTGCTTGGCGTACGTTTTCAGATCGCCCGTAACGCGGTCGTCGAAGCGCATGCCGATGGCGATAAGCACATCGCACTCGTTCGTTTTCATATTGGGCGCGATGTTTCCGTGCATCCCCAGCATGCCGCAGTTGAGCGGATGGCCGGAGGGCATGGCCGACAGCCCGAGAATGGTCGACGCAAACGGAATGCCTCCTTTTTCGAGAAACGCACGCAGCTCTTCCTCGGCACGACCGAGCAGGACGCCCTGCCCCACCAAGGCGAAAGGTTTTTGGGCCGCGTTAATCAGTTCGGCCGCCTTCCGTATCTTTTCTTCTTCGGGATAAGGTACGGGCTGGTAGCTGCGGAGGAAGTCGGTCTTCCGGTACGAAAAAGGGCATCGGTTGATCTGCGCGTCCTTGGCGATATCGAGCACCACAGGCCCCGGTCGGCCGCTCGACGCAATGTAGAACGCCCGCGATACCGCCCACGGAATATCTTCCGCCCGCCGTATCTGGTAGTTCCATTTCGTGATCGGCAAGGTAACGCCAATCACGTCGGCCTCCTGAAAAGCATCGGTACCCAGCAGCCCCGACGCCACCTGTCCGGAAATGACGACCAGCGGCGTGCTGTCCATCATGGCATCGGTAATGCCCGTGATGGCGTTCGTAGCGCCCGGCCCCGATGTAACGAGCGCCACGCCTGTTTTCTGCGATACGCGCGCATAGCCTTGTGCCGCATGTACGGCGCCCTGCTCGTGGCGTACCAGGATATGTTTGATTTCTTTTTTATGGTCGTACAAGGCGTCGAAAACGGGCATGATGGCTCCGCCCGGGTATCCGAACATCACCTCGACGCCTTCGGCAATCAGAGAGCGAATCAGCGCTTCGCTGCCCGAAAGAACCTCCGTTTCTGCCGAGGGGGATGGAATGATTGATTCCGAATGATTTGCTTTGCTCATATTTGTTTGTTTTCAGATGATTACACTATGCTTTGTCGTGTTTGAGGATTCTCACGGCTCCCAGATCGGCCGAGCTTACGAAATGCGCATACATCTGCAACGCTTTGGAGACGGTTCTGTCGCGTTTCGGCCGGAAATCTTCCTGTGCACGCCGTCTTTCCAGCTCGGCTTCCGACAGGCGCACGTCGATGCTGCGACGGGGGATGTCTATGTCGATGATGTCGCCGTCGCGTACGAGTCCGATCGCGCCTCCGGCCGCCGCTTCGGGCGATATATGTCCGATGGACAAGCCCGAGGTGCCGCCTGAGAAACGTCCGTCGGTAATCAGGGCGCACGCTTTGCCGAGGTGCCGGGCTTTGATGTAGGAGGTCGGATAGAGCATCTCCTGCATGCCCGGCCCGCCTTTCGGGCCTTCGTACACGATCACGACTACATCGCCTGCCTGCACCTTACCGTTCAGGATGCCCTCGCAGGCTTCTTCCTGCGAATGAAAGACCCGCGCCGTTCCGCTGAATCTCCAGATGCTCTCGTCCACACCGGCGGTCTTCACCACGCAGCCGTTGCGGGCAATGTTGCCTTTGAGGATCGCCAGTCCGCCGTCTTTGGTGTAGGCGTGCGCCATGTCGCGGATGCAGCCGTTGCTGCGGTCGGTATCGAGCGAGGCGAACCGTGCGTGTTGAGACCCCATCACCAGGTTCCGGTGGTTTCCGGGGGCCGAGGAATAGATTTCGTACGCCTCTTCCGACGGATGCTCCGTCCGAATGTCGTATTGCCGGATGGCTTCGGCCAAGGTCGTTCCGTCGGCGCGATGCACGGACGTATCGACCAGTCCGCCCTTCGCCAATTCGTTCATGATGCCGAGGATGCCGCCCGCGCGGTTTACGTCCTGAATATGGTATTTCTTCGTGTTGGGAGCCACTTTGCAGAGGCAGGGCACGCGGCGCGACAGCGCGTCGATGTCGTCCATCGAGAAATCGACTTGTGCTTCCTGCGCGATGGCCAGCAGGTGCAGGATCGTATTCGTCGAGCCGCCCATGGCGATATCGAGCGTCATGGCATTGAGGAACGCCTGCCGCGTGGCGATGCTGCGGGGCAGCACGCTCTCGTCGCCGTCGAAATAGTAGCGGTTGGCATTCTCTATGATCTGTCGAGCGGCCTTCACAAACAGCGCTTTGCGGGTGGCGTGGGTGGCGACGACGGTTCCGTTGCCGGGCAACGCCAGCCCGATGGCCTCGTTCAGGCAGTTCATGGAATTGGCGGTGAACATGCCCGAGCAGGAGCCGCACGTCGGGCAAGCCAGCCGTTCGAGTTCGGCCACCCGTTCGTCGGACACCGACACGTCGGCCGATTCGATCATCGCGTCCACCAGATCCACCTGTTCGTCGCCGATCTTTCCGGCCTCCATCGGTCCGCCCGATACGAAGATGGCCGGGATATTCAGCCGCATCGCAGCCATAAGCATGCCGGGAGTGATTTTGTCGCAGTTGCTGATGCAAACCATCGCGTCGGCTTTGTGGGCATTCACCATATATTCTACGGAATCGGCAATCAGGTCGCGCGAAGGAAGGGAGTAGAGCATCCCGTCGTGCCCCATGGCGATGCCGTCGTCGATGGCAATCGTATTGAACTCGGCCGCAAAACAGCCCAGTTTCTCGATCTCGGCTTTTACCCACTGTCCGACTTCGTGCAGATGCACGTGTCCGGGCACGAACTGCGTAAACGAGTTGACTACCGCGATGATGGGCTTGCCCATCTGTTCGCGCGTCATGCCGTTGGCGTGCCACAAGGCGCGCGCGCCGGCCATGCGGCGTCCCTGCGTAGAGGTGGCGCTGTTCAGCTTTTTATTCATGCCTCTTCCGCGATGTATCGGGTTATCCATTGGCCTACCTCGCTTGTGGTGTAGGCTTTTCCGCCGTCGGCAATGTCTTCGGTTACGATGCCCGCGTCGATGGACGCGTTTACCGCGCGACGGATCAGCTCGCCCTCCTCCATCCGGTCGAAACCGTATTCGAACATGAGCGCGGCCGAGAGGATCATGGCCAGCGGATTGGCGATGTTCTTGCCTGCCGCCTGCGGATACGACCCGTGAATCGGTTCGAAGAGCGACGTGTGCAGTCCGATCGAAGCCGAGGGCAACAGCCCGAGCGATCCGGTGATGACCGAAGCTTCATCGGTGAGGATGTCGCCGAAAAGGTTTTCGGTAACGAGCACGTCGAAACTCTTCGGCCACTGGATGATGCGCATGGCGGCATTGTCCACGAAGAGGTAATCGGTTTCGATGTCGGGGTACTGCGGGGCGATCTCCTGCGCGATTTGCCGCCACAAGCGCGAAGTAGCGATCACGTTCGCCTTATCCACCACGGTTACTTTTTTGCGTCGCTGCGCGGCAAACTTGTAGGCCAGATGCAGGATGCGTTCCACCTCTTCACGGGTGTAAACGCAGGTGTCGTAGGCCGTATTGCCGTCTTCGCTCCGTCCCTGCGGACGACCGAAGTACATGCCGCCGGTCAGCTCGCGGATGCATACGAAATCGGCTCCGGAGACGAGGTCGGCACGGAGCGGCGATTTGTGTACCAGCGAGGGGAAAGTCATCACGGGACGGATGTTTCCGTACAGCCCCAATTGCTTGCGCATGCGAAGCAAACCCTGCTCGGGACGCACCTTGGCGTTGGGATCGTTGTCGAATTTGGGATGGCCGATCGCTCCGAAAAGCACCGCGTCGGACTCCATGCACAATGCGTGCGTTTCCGGCGGATAGGGATCGCCCACGGCATCGATCGCGCACGCGCCTACCATGGCCTCTTCGTACGATAGTTCATGTCCGAACCGGTCGCAAACGGCCTGCGTTACGTGCAACGCCTGCGCCATGATTTCGGGGCCTATGCCGTCGCCGGCCAATACTGCTATATTGATTTTCATTGTTGTATAGAATTGCTGATATCTGTTTTTTTACTTCATTTTTCTGATTTCTTCCCCTACGGCAGCTGCATATAGTTGATGACGGGGATATTGCCTTTTTCAATCATGTTGAGCATCTTCATGGTCGCTTTGATGGCCGCAGCCGTCTGATCGACGTCCAGTCCTCTTGTTTTGAAAACTTTTCCGTCGAACTTCCACGTGATAATCGTTTGCACGTAAGCGTTCGTTTTTCCGCCCGGAGGGATGACCACCACGTAGTCGAGCAGCTCGGGCGTCGGCTTGTCGAGGCTTTTGTAAATCTTGTACATCGCTTTTGTAAAGGCGTGGTACTGCCCTTCGCCCGCAGCCGACTGTTCGTAAACCTGCCCTCCGATGGAGAGTTTCACGGTGGCCGTAGGACGCATTCCCTCGGTAAGCATCAGCGAATAGTTGAGTATCTCGATGCTCTGGTTCTCAATCCCGTTTTTCAGGATGTCGGAGACGATGTAGGGAAGTTCGTCCGGGCTGACCAGCTCTTTCTTATCGCCCAATTCGATGATGTGGGCGGTTATTTTTTTCGCCGCTTCGTCGTCCACCTCGATGCCCAAGGCTTCGAGGTTTTTGAGGATATTGGCCTTGCCCGAATTTTTCCCCAGCGCATACTCGCGCGAACGGCCGAAGCGCTCCGGTGCCAGATCGTTGAAATAGAGATTTTTCTTCTTATCGCCGTCGGCGTGCACGCCGGCTACCTGCGTGAAGACGTTATCGCCGATGACCGGTTTGTTGTTCGGAATGCGCACGCCGGAATAGCTCTCCACCACTTTGCTCACGCCGTAGAGCTTGTCTTCGGCAATGTTCGTTTTGAGTTTCAACTGGTCGTGGATCAGTGCCGTTACACTGGTAATCGGCGCATTTCCGGCGCGTTCGCCCAAACCGTTCACGGTTACATGCACGCCGTGCACACCGGCTTTCACGGCTTCGAAGACGTTGGCCACCGCCAGATCGTAATCGTTGTGGGCATGAAAATCGAAGTGCAGATCGGGATAGCGGTTCACCATCGTTTCACAGAACTCTTTTGTCTCCGACGGATTTAAGACGCCAAGGGTGTCGGGCAGCATATAGCGGGCGATGGGCTGGTGCCGGAGTTCGTCCATCATTTCGAAGACGTAGGCTTGCGAGTCGCGCATCCCGTTCGACCAGTCCTCAAGGTAGATGTTTACGGTCATTCCGCGGCTTTTGGCATCGGCAATGACCGACCGGATATCGGCCAGATGTTCGTTCACCGTTTTCCGTAGCTGATATGTGCAGTGATTCTCAGAGCCTTTGCAAAGGAGATTCACCACGTTGCATCCGGCGGCGGCAATCCAGTCGAGCGATGCTTTTCCGTCCACAAATCCCAGAATTTCAATCCGGTCGATGTGTCCGTTTTTCTTTGCCCACTGGGCTATTTTTTGCACCGACGCGAATTCCCCCTCCGATACGCGCGCCGAGGCGATCTCTACCCGGTCGACGTGCAGCTCTTCGAGGAGCAGACGAACGATACTCACCTTCTCTTCGGCCGCGAACGAGACGCCCGAGGTCTGCTCGCCGTCGCGCAGCGTGGTGTCCATGATTTCGATTTTCCTCGGCGAGGATTCGAAAGGTTGTGAATGATTCATTGTTGTCATTGTTTTTATGCTTATTCGTGAAGATCACGCATGTTTTCAATATTCAATCGTTTATTAAGCGCTGCAACAAATCCGC
This sequence comes from Tannerella forsythia, assembly GCF_003860135.1. GTDB lineage: Bacteria > Bacteroidota > Bacteroidia > Bacteroidales > Tannerellaceae > Tannerella > Tannerella forsythia_A. Next base: position 24,552 of record NZ_RQYN01000004.1, on the reverse strand, counting down.
AGGCAGGTCGTCAGAACCGGTTCGCTCTGCTCTCCCACGCCTCCGTCAGCGATTGGTTGCTTAACAGGAAATCGATGTCGTCGAGTCCTTTCAGGAGACACTCTTTTTTATAGGAGTTGATCTCGAACGATTCCGACGTGCCGGTCTCGTTGTTCCGAATGGTTTGCTCTTCCAGATGGACCGTAACCGTCGCTTTCGGGTTGTTCTGGATCGACGCGAAGAGTTCGCTCAGGAAACCTTCGCTCGTTACCACGGGCAGAATGCCGTTGTTGAGGGCGTTGTTGCGGAAAATATCGGCGAAGAAGCTCGATACGACGACCTTGAATCCGTAACCCGCAATAGCCCATGCGGCATGTTCGCGGCTACTGCCGCTTCCGAAGTTCTTGCCCGCCACCAGCACCTGACCGGAATAGGTGGGATTGTTGAGTACGAAGTCGGACTTCGGGCTGCCGTCTTTGTGGTAACGCCAGTCGGCGAACAGGTTGTCGCCGAAACCTTCGCGCGTGGTCGCTTTCAGGAAGCGTGCCGGGATAATCTGGTCTGTGTCCACGTTCTCGATGGGAAGCGGAACACAGGTGGATGTAAGTGTTTGAAATTTGTCCATAATTTTTTCAATATGCCAATAAGCGAATGTGCCAATTTGCCAATCTGTCAACGTACGAATGGTTGAAATTTAGCTGGAACTATTTGCTTTTGGCCGTATATATAATACTGCTGATGATTTTTTGTATCTCTTTGATCTCTTCTAAAAGATTCTCTTCAAACGGATACTTTTCCGAATATTTGCATAACAAGAGCCAATATTCGGTTTCTTCCGCCTCTTTTGCCGCAATTTTGAATTTGTGAATAAAGTCAGATTTGCTTTCACTATTCTGAGCCTCACGAACGTTTGCACCAATTGATGTGCCGCTTCTTAACAGTTGATTTGCAATAACAAATTTCCTGTTCTCCTCCAATATCTCTACGTAGCCGATCAATTTGAGTGAAAATTGAAAACTCAAATCAACTATCTTATTTCCCGTAACCGGTACATCCGTGCTCATCTCTTAAAAAACGATTTCCACATTAAAAAAATCGGGAGATTAACCCATTGGCAAATTTTCACATTGGCATATTGGCTCATTCTCAGAATCTCCTGTCAAGGCATCGTAATACGACCTGTAACTGCCGCGGCGGCCGCTACCAGCGGGCCGGCCAGAATGGTACGCGCTCCCGGACCCTGACGCCCTTCGAAGTTCCGGTTCGAGGTCGATACCGCATATTTGCCGGCGGGCACTTTGTCGTCGTTCATCGCCAGGCAGGCCGAACAGCCGGGCTGACGAAGTTCGAATCCGGCCGCTTCGAGGATCCGGTCCAGCCCTTCGGCTTCGATCTGTTTGCGCACCTGCCAGCTTCCGGGCACGAGCCACGCCGTTACGTGGTCGGCCTTCCGTTTTCCTTTCACATAGTGGGCGAATACCCGAAAATCTTCGATCCGACCGTTGGTGCAACTTCCCAGAAACACGTAATCGATGCTTTTCCCTTCCAGCTTTTCGCCGGGAACGAAACCCATATATTCGAGCGACTTTGCGAACGATATTTTTCCCGCCTCGTCGATCTCCTCCATCTGCGGGATGGTGCCGTCGACAGGCATGCCCATGCCGGGGTTGGTTCCGTAGGTGATCATCGGGCGGAGGTTCGACACGTCGAAAGAGACCTCTTTGTCGAATACCGCGTCGGCATCGGTTTTCAGCGTTTTCCAATAGGCCACCGCCTGTTCCCATTTCTCGCCCTTGGGAGCGAACTCGCGCCCTTTCAAATAGGAGAAAGTCGTTTCGTCGGGAGCGATCAGCCCGCCCCGGGCACCCATCTCGATGCTCAGGTTGCAAAGCGTCATCCGTTCCTCCATGGTGAGGTTGCGGACGGCCTCGCCGGCGTATTCCACGAAGTAGCCGGTCGCGCCGCCCGTGGTGAGCCGCGAAATCATATAGAGCGCCATATCTTTCGCTCCTACCTTCTTGCCCAGCTTGCCCTCGAAATTCACACGCATCGTCTTCGGTCGCGTCTGCAAGATGCATTGCGAGGCCAGTACCATCTCCACCTCGCTCGTGCCGATGCCGAAAGCAATGGCACCGAAAGCGCCGTGCGTAGAGGTGTGGCTGTCGCCGCAGACGATCGTCATGCCCGGCTGGGTGTAGCCGTTTTCGGGTCCTACCACGTGCACGATGCCGTTTTTCGGATTGTGGAGACCGTAGTAGGTCAGCCCGAAATCTTGTGCGTTCTTGGCAAGTGTCTCGACCTGAAAGCGGGATATTTCGTCGCGAATGGGTTGGTCCTGTCCCACGGTAGGGATGTTGTGATCGGCCGTGAGGGTCGTCTGTTCGGGACGGAATACTTTCAGTCCGCGCGCACGAAGCCCCGCAAAGGCTTGCGGACTGGTTACCTCGTGGCACAGATGACGGTCTATGTAGAGTTGGGTAGGCCCCTCTTGTACTGTGGTAACGACGTGAGCGTCCCATATTTTATCGAACAAGGTCGCCCCCTTCTGTCCGGTCGAGGGCTTCGAACTGTTTGCCTGTGTTGTATGATTTGTCATTTTCTGTTTTTGTCGTTGTTATTTAATAAATTATTGTTGTCGTATTCTTTTTCGGAGGGCTATTCCACGAACTTGTTCACCGCATCGATGAAAGCTTCGACCGATGCGGAAACGATGTCGGTATTGGCTGAAAAGCCGTAGTACAACATGCCGTTGTGCGCTACCTGCATGTGTACTTTTCCGACGTCGTCGCTTCCGCGGTTGATGGCCTGAATGAGGAACTCCTGAATCACCGTTTCGCGGCTGATAATCTTTTTAACCGCTTTGATGGCCGCATCGACCGGACCGTTTCCGGTGGCGGAGGCTTCGAAGTGCTCGCCGGCGATGTTCAACCCGATGCTCGCCACGTGGCGCAGCCCTACGCCGCAAGTAACTTGCAGGTAATCGATCTTGATCCGGTTCAGCCGCGATTCGATGCCGGCCAGCGCCAGCACGTCGTCGTCTTTGATGTCTTTTTTCCGGTCGGCCAGCGCGAGGAACTTCTGGTACACGTCGTCGAGTTTGCCGTTATCGAGGTCGACACCCAGCAGGCTCAGGCGGTTTTTCAACGCTGCCCGGCCGCTTCTTGCCGTCAGGACGATGGCGTTGTCGTCGATGCCCACCTCTTTTGGGTCGATAATTTCGTAGGTATCCGTATTTTTGAGCACGCCGTCCTGATGGATGCCCGACGAGTGTGCGAAAGCGTTCCGCCCCACAATCGCCTTATTGGGCTGTACCGGCATGTTCATTAGAGCCGAGACAAGGCGGCTCGTCGAATAAATCTTGGTCGTATTGATGTTCGTCTCGAATCCCAGCTCTTTATGGCTTTTGAGCGCCATCACCACCTCTTCGAGCGAGGTGTTTCCGGCGCGTTCGCCGATGCCGTTCACGGTTACTTCCACCTGCCGCGCGCCGTTGAGCACCCCCGCAAGGGTGTTGGCGGTAGCCATGCCCAGGTCCTGATGGCAGTGAGTGGAGAGGATGGCCCCTTTCAAATCGACGTGATCGACGAGGTACTTTATTTTGGCGCCGTACTGGTGCGGGAAACAGTAGCCCGTGGTGTCGGGGATGTTGATCACGGTTGCCCCTGCGTTCACCACCGCCTGTACCACCCGCGCGAGGTATTCGTTGTCGGTACGGCCGGCGTCTTCGGCGTAGAACTCCACGTCGTCCACAAAACGGCGGGCAAATTTCACCGCTTTCACCGCACATTCGACGATCTCCTCACGGTTGGAATTGAATTTGTGTCTGATGTGCGAGTCCGACGTGCCGATGCCGGTGTGGATACGTTTCCGCTTGGCGTACTTGAGCGACTCGGCCGCCACCTCGATGTCTTTCTCCACAGCTCGGGTAAGCGCGCAGATGACCGGCCAGGTAACCGCCTTGGAAATTTCAACGATGGAGTTGAAATCGCCCGGGCTCGACACGGGAAATCCCGCTTCGATCACGTCGACGCCCAATGACTCGAGCTTTTTTGCGACTTCGATTTTCTCTATTGTGTTCAACTGACATCCGGGCACCTGTTCGCCGTCGCGCAAAGTGGTGTCGAAAACATAAATCCGTTCCATAACATAAAAAATTTTCTTTCGTTTTTGTTGTAAAAAAAAGCCTTTCCCACCACAGGTGAGAAAGGCTATCTTTTTATGCTGTTATATCTTTTTCAGTTACCGATATTCCAATCCCACCCTCCGGAGTCTTCCAGAAGCTGAATAGAAATAATGAGAATACCGATGTTATTATTGTACATAATTGTTGTCCAAATTTTGATAACGGTTGCAAAGTAAAAGAAAAAAGATGTCATTGCAAAATATTTGTGCGATTTATTGCCGGAAAAATATCAAAGATGAAGGAAATAAGAGGCAAAGAATCTTCTTTGGGTAAAAACTTTATCACATTCCTCATGATATTCTTACTGCACTGTTTTTTTCAATTGACCGGTCTTTCTTCTTCTTGCGTGATTTGAAACAACTACTTCGAGAATAAAGATATTGAAAGCACTTTCTGCTTTTATTGCTCCAACAGCAGCATCGATGCTCTAAAAGCAAATGAAAGCTCACATACCATCTAATTAAAAAAACATAGTCGTTTTGAGTTTTATTTTTATCGGTCTGTGGGTGAATTGAAATTTATCTCGTAGCTTTGCACCGGTTGCGAAGATGAGCTGTACTTACGGAAAAAAACGTAAAGCGCGATTTAAGACAAGATGCTTCGCTGTTGATATGATCTGGAATAAACATGAATAAGAACGAAAGATGAAAAAGCTGGCTCTGATTCAGAACGATCCTTGGCTGAAACCTTATTCGGATGCCATCGAAGGACGTTATCATCGTGTGATAGAAAAAGAGAAGACATTAACTTGTGGCGGGAAACAAACGCTCGCCGAGTTCGCTTCGGGCTATCTGTATTTCGGATTGCACCGTACAGCGCAAGGATGGGTGTTTCGTGAATGGGCACCGAATGCCACAGCCATCTATCTGATAGGCACATTCAACGGCTGGGAAAAGAACGAGAGTTATCGTCTGCAACCTCTCGACAACGGCCATTGGGAGATCAGTTTACCGGTCTCCTCTCTCCATCACGAAGATTTATACAAGCTGCTGGTCGAATGGGAAGGAGGGTGCGGAGAGCGCATCCCCGCATGGTGTCAGCGGGTGGTGCAGGATGAGCAGACAAAAATCTTTTCGGCCCAAGTCTGGGCACCCGAGAAACCGTATCGGTTCGAAGTAAATACGTTCCGGCCGGACACATCGCCGTTGCTGATTTACGAATGTCATATCGGTATGGCTTCGGAAGAGGAAAAAACGGGTACGTATGAGGAGTTCCGTACACACGTTTTGCCCCGCATCGTAAAGGACGGTTATAATGCCATACAAATCATGGCAATACAGGAGCATCCGTATTACGGCTCGTTCGGGTATCATGTGAGCAGCTTTTTCGCACCTTCGTCACGGTTCGGTACGCCCGACGAGCTGAAGCGTCTCATCGACGATGCTCATCGGATGGGGCTGACGGTGATTATGGACATCGTGCACAGTCATGCTGTGAAGAATGAGACGGAAGGGCTCGGACGTTTCGACGGTTCGTATCATCAGTATTTCCATACCGGCGCCCGGCGTGAACATCAGGCATGGGACTCGCTCTGTTTCGATTACGGGAAAGACGAGGTGTTGCATTTCCTGCTGTCGAATTGTAAATACTGGCTTGACGAATACCGATTCGACGGTTTTCGTTTCGATGGCGTCACGTCTATGCTCTATTACAGCCATGGGCTGGGCGAACATTTTTTGAATTACGGCGACTATTACAACGGCCATCAGGACGATGACGCGATAACGTACCTGACGCTGGCTAACAAGTTGATACACGAAGTCAATCTGTATGCCGTGACGATTGCGGAGGAAGTCAGCGGTATGCCGGGGCTGGCGGTTAAAGTGGCCGACGGCGGCTATGGATTCGATTACCGCATGGCGATGAATATTCCGGATTTCTGGATCAAAATATTGAAAGAGAAGAAAGACGAAGATTGGCATCCTTCGGCCATCTGGTGGGAGACAACGAACCGGCGGGCCGATGAGAAGACCATCAGCTATGCCGAGAGTCACGATCAGGCGTTGGTAGGAGATAAAACGATCATCTTCCGTCTCATCGATGCCGATATGTATTGGCACATGCAGGCGGACGACCGACATTTTATGGTAGAGCGCGGACTGGCGCTTCATAAAATGATCCGGCTCGTGACGGCCACGACCATCAACGGCGGTTATCTGAATTTTATGGGGAACGAGTTCGGACATCCCGAATGGATCGATTTCCCGCGCGAAGGCAACGGCTGGTCGTACAAGTATGCGCGCCGACAGTGGAGTCTGGTCGATGATCCGAACCTGAAATATCGCTTCTTGGGAGACTTTGACCGTGAAATGCTTGCGTTGATCCGCAGCATAAAAGATTTTCAAACGTTGCCTGTACAGAAGGTGTGGGACAACGACGGCGATCAGGTGCTGGCCTATATGCGGGGAGAATATGTCTTCGTCTTCAATTTCAGTCCTACGCAGTCGTTTACCGATTACGGTCTGCTAACTCCTCCGGGCAGTTACCGTACGGTATTGAACACGGATGACCTTCGCCTCGGTGGGAACGGACTGACGGACGACTCCATCGAACATCTGACGCAGTACGATCCGCTGTACGAGAAAGAATATAAAGGCTGGCTGAAACTGTATCTCCCGGCACGCACGGCTATGGTATTGAAACGACTGCCTGAACTTCGTTCATTATCGGTCGAACAAGGAGAGAGGGCGAAAAGACGGGCACAGAAAAAAACGACGCCACGAAAAGGGAAAGAATAACGTCATGTAAAAAGAGATGAATAATTTACTTAAACATGTACGATCTATGAAAGCAAAAGATTTATTAGGCCTCGTTTGCTTGTTGGCCGTTATCGGACTATCCGGTTGCGGGAGCGACGAGTTTGCAGAAAGAAACGCGTATGAGAACAGCCGTAGCCAATGGGCTGACTTGAAGAAAGCGAAAGGGAATTCGTATGTTTATCGGGTATCTCGTTCTTCGTGGACGGGATGGTCGAGCTATACGGATATACAGGTGGAAAACGGAGCGGTTACGGCGCGTAGCTTCTATGAAGTGACTCCGTTGCAGCATGCAGACGGCTCTTTCCGTTACAAAAAGGAAGGAGGTTTTCTCTGCGACACCACGTGCGTCTACACCGAATCCGTCAACGATATCGGAACACACGAGCAGGGGGACAAGCCGTTGACGATGGACGAGCTTTATGAAGTGTACGGAAAGTATTTGATGGTAGACAGAAAACAGAACACGCTGTATTTTGAAACAGATACCCAGGGCATTTTGAAACTGTGCGGGTATTTTCCGAATACGTGCGCAGACGACTGTTTTAGAGGAATCGATATTGAATCATTCCGTTGGCTGAAAAAATAACTTTGCTCTCCTCTTTCGGCGGTGGAAGCTGTCGAAGGAGGAGAAAAATAAATAGACAGAACAAACAAACAATCAAACAACAAACAAAACAATGTATCCATATTTATTTCAACCGATTTTAAAAGAAGTAGTCTGGGGAGGGACGGATATCCGTCCGTTCAAAGGGATGGCTCCTACACAGGAGAAGATAGGAGAGAGTTGGGAACTGTCGCATGTTGACGGCGATTTTTCCGTTGTAGCGAATGGCGCCGACAAAGGAAAAACCATCGACGAATTGATTCGCGAGTATGGCGAAAGTCTGCTGGGCAGTCACGTAATGAAGCGGTTTGGCACACGCTTTCCGTTGCTTATCAAATTCATCGATGCTCGCGATCATCTCTCCATTCAGGTACACCCGGACGATACACTGGCCCAAAAACGTCATCAGTCGTTCGGGAAAACGGAGATGTGGTATGTGATTAAGGCCGCGCCTGACGCCTCCCTGTATTGTGGCTTCTCGCAACCGGTCGATGCGAATGAATATGTGCGACGTGTTGAAGACAACAGCATCATGGAGGTGCTCCAACGTTACGACGTGACTGCGGGCGATGTCTTCTTCCTGCCTGCCGGACGCGTGCATGCCATCGGTGCCGGATGCTTCATCGCCGAGATCCAGCAAACCAGCAATATCACCTACCGCATCTACGACTATAACCGCAAAGATGCCGAGGGCAAAGGACGCGAATTGCATACCGAGCTGGCCAAAGACGCGATCGACTATACGCTGCAATCCGACTATCGGACGCACTACACGCCGGAGCCTGGCGCTGCCGTCGAGTTGGTGCAATGCCCGTACTTCACCACCCGTTTGCTGGAAACGCAAACGCCTATGACACGCGACTATGCCACGCTCGATTCGTTTGTCGTTTATATCTGTATGGCCGGTTCCGTCGAATTACGTGACGATAACGGCAACGAACTGACTGTTTCGCAGGGGCAAACCGTGCTCTTTCCCGCAACCACACAATCGGTTACCCTAAAGCCCGCTCCGCAGGCCAAATTGCTGGAAACCTATATCGCGTAAACGAGCGCAATTACCTAAGGAAAGGACGGCTTTGCACATAAGGGAAAGCACCTTTTGCAGGTAAGGGAAGGCACCCTTTACAGGTAAGGGAAAGCGTCCTCTACAGGTAAGGGAAAGGCGAAGGTGCTTTCCGAGACAATAAGATAAGTGAAAACAGCGTTATAGGAGACGATAACCGGTAAAGACAGATGAACAACATATCGATACGTTCGCTAAACAAACGTTATCCGAACGGTACCCATGCCTTGAAAGACGTCAACATGGATATACCGACGGGCATGTTCGGTCTGCTGGGGCCTAACGGGGCCGGCAAATCGACGCTGATGCGTATCCTCGTGGCGCTGATGGAGCCTACGTCGGGCGAGGTGAATGTATTCGGCTATGACTTGCGTAAGCAACGCCGGGAAGTACGCCGGATTCTCGGTTATCTGCCGCAAGACTTCCGTTTCTTTGCGAAATACAAGACGCATGAGTTCCTTGACTATGCGGCTCGTCTGTCGGGGATGAACAGCCGGCGGGAGCGCCGGCAAGCCGTCGATGCCATGCTGGAGAGCGTCGGGCTGTTCGATGTCAGGGAGCGTTATGCCAATAAACTGTCCGGCGGAATGAAACGTCGGCTGGGCATTGCGCAGGCGTTGATACATCGCCCCAGACTGATCATCGTCGATGAACCGACCACAGGATTGGATCCCGAGGAGCGCATTCGTTTCCGTAATCTGCTGGCCGAAGTGGGCAAGCAGGACGTGACGATCATTTTGTCGACCCATATCGTCGGCGACATATCGAGTACATGCAACTGTATGGCGCTGATGAACAAAGGCGAGGTGGCGTTTTTCGGATCGCCCCGGGAAATGCTGCAAGAAGCCGAGGGGAAGGTGTGGCGGATGCATATCAGCAGTGATGAGATGCCTGTTGTCGATGCGAAATACCCTGTGATATCGACCATTCCGTCCGGTACGGGGTGGGAAGTACAGGTAGTAGCCGACGAGATCGAAGGGTATGATGCCGAGCCGTATCCTCCCAATTTGGAGCATGCTTACGTATATTATATGGAGAACAAGTTGAATCGGTGGATGAACGATTGATTTAACCGAAGAAACACAAATGAACCATTCATAGAACACGAATCAATATGTCGGTATGGAATAATATACGGTCTGTCGCCAAGTACGAACGCAAGCTGTTGCTCCGTACGTGGTTCTATCGTGTCTTCTTGGTGCTTGCCGTGTTGATTCTGGCACTGTTCAATTTTGCGGCTTTAGTTAGCGACGACGGCTACTGGCTGATGCAGTCGCTACCTTCCAATATCCCGTACGTGAATCTGCTGTTCCTGAATACCGGGCAGGCGGTGATCGCCGTCTTTTTGTCGTCCGAGTTTCTCAAGTCGGACAAAAAGCTCGACACTTCGGAGGTGTTTTATGTTCATCCGCTCAGCAATGCCGAATACGTAGCGGGTAAGATATGGGGGATTTTGAGCGTATTTTTCCGCCTCGACCTGATGATTCTTGCGATGGTGCTGATTTTTAACTTCGCATCGGGCGTGGCGCTCGACTGGGCGGCGTATCTTACGTATTTCTTCCTGATCTGCATTCCAACGCTCGTCTATATCCTCGGACTGTCCATCTTTCTGATGCTTGTGCTGAAGAATCAGGCCGTGACCTTCGTGCTGCTGCTGGGCTATATCGGACTGACTTTGTTTTATGTGGGCGACCGGTTCTACTATGTCTTCGACTACATGACCTACAACCTGCCTTTGGTCAAATCGTCCGTCGTCGGGTTTACGAACGGGCAGGCGCTGATGATACATCGTGCCGTTTACCTGCTGCTTGGGCTGGGCTTTATTTGCCTCTCCGTGTTTTTGTTTCGGCGGTTGCCGAACACGAAGTACGGACGTTTTCGCTGGCTGGCGCTCGGCTGTTGCTTCTTTCTCGGAGGCATCGCGGCAGCTTATCGTCATGTGGATTCCGTCCGGGAAGAAAGAAGACTGCGGCAGCATTATATCGCGCTGAATAACGAGTATGTGCACGCGCCGAAAATGCTTGTCGACCGTTACGACATCACGCTCACCCAACAGCCGTCGACGATTACCGCCGAGGTATCCATGAGCGGGGTGGCTGCCGCTCGCGGTTCCGTGTTTACGTTTTCCCTCAATCCCGGCCTGACCGTGCGCGAGGTCGAAGTCGCCGGCCGTCCGTTAGCGTTCGAGCGTAAGAACCAGATCGTTCTTGTCGATCTCGGACGTGAGCACGCGGAAGGCGACTCCCTTTCGATCGTCATGAAATACGAAGGACGCATCGACGACCGTTTCTGCTACCTTGATATTCCTGCCGATATCTTACAGCATGATTATGGCGACGGTATGTTCCGAATAGATAAGAAATACAGCTTTCAGGAACGCGACTATCTGCTCTTTACGCCCGAAGCGTATTGGTATCCGCGTCCCGGCACCTCCTACAGTAGCCTCAGCACCGACGGACAGCAAACGTATTTCAGCCGTTTCCGATTGACGGTGCGTACGACGGACGGTCTGCAGGCTCTCTCGCAGGGCACGCGACAGCAGCCTTCTCCCACAGCGTTGGATACAGCAGCCTTCTCTTCGGATAGAGAAAAAGATCAGGTGTTTATCTATGAGACTGACTTTCCTTCCCCTTCCCTCTCGCTCGTCGTGGGGGATTATGAACAGAAAAGCCTCGTGGTGGACAGCACGGAGTACAGCATTTGGCATCTCCGGGGGCATGGTGATTTTACGACTCCGTTCGACTCGATTATGGATACCATCCCATCGCAAATCAGGGAGTTTCGCCGGTCGATCGAACGCGATTATGCGCTCGATTATTCGTTCCGCCGCTTCTCGCTGGTCGAAGTGCCTGTGCAGTTTTACAGCTACCCCAGAGCATGGACGCAGGCACAGGAGAAAGTACAGCCCGAGATGGTCTTCTTTCCCGAAAAAGGTTGCCTGTTCAACGAGGCCGACGTTGCGAGAAGGGTCAAGCGCGAAAAGAAATGGGCGCGTTGGGATGGGCGTGAGATTACCGATAAGGAAGCAGCCATCCGTACTTTCCATAGCTTTATGCATCTCTTCCGCCGTACAGAGAGCGATTTCAACTGGTCATTCGATCGCGGAGCGGCGAATGTCTCTGCCGAGGTCAATCCTTATTTGCTTTTCCCCCAACTGTATAATTTCAGATACAATGTCTTTTCGTCGGAATGGTCTGCCGCCAACCGCATGATCGAACTCTACCTGCAGGACAAGTCCGAAGAGAACGATTGGGTCAGGGAGATGAACGGTATCAGCAATAAGGAAAAGGCGAATCTGCTGATGGAGCAGCGGCCGTTGAAGGAGCTGCTCGCCGATACGGAACTGCGTAATCTGGTCGACGATGTACTGTCGCTCAAGGCAAGCAGCCTCTTCGCTCCTGCCGAAATCGATATGGGATACCGGGCCTGTCGAGACTCGCTGCGTACCATCCTGCAACGGAACAAATTTACGAATCTGCGTTTCGAACACCTGCTCGATACGCTTGGCACGATGGCCGGCAAAGACCTCCGGGCACCTCTCGGCGCATGGCAACGTCCTACGCCGCTGCCTGTGTATATCGTCGGGACGCCTCGTATCGTACATGTCACGAACCGCGATAAGGAGACATATATCATGACCTTGCAGATCACCAATACCTCCGATTACGAGGGAACGATCCGCATCGAAACCGACGCCGGGGGACGCAGCGACCTGTACGATCCGCGGACGCAGCGTTCCCTGTCTTTCGCTCCGCATCAGACGAAACGCATCGTGACGCATTGGGACGAAGCGCCGCGGAGAATTCGTGTCCATACACTGGTATCAGCCAATCTGCCGGCGCTGATCGATCTGCCCGTCGGAAATATCCAGCGTGAACAGAACCGGACGATCGAACAGGAAGGCGATTTCGTACTGCCGCTTCTGTCGGACGATACCTCCGGAGAGGTGATCGTAGATAATGAAGACTCGTTGCTGTTCGCCTTGTCCAAACCCGAAGTGTTCGGCCTTCTGCCACGGTGGCTCGATAAGGACAACGATCAATCGTTCCGCTATTCGGGCGTGTCCCAATGGCGTGCTCCTTTGCAATGGACATTGACGACAAACGATAAGTATTACGGTGCGCATATCCGATCGGCTTACGTGGTCAAGAGCGGTAGCGGAAATCAGACGGCTACATGGAGTATTCCGGTCCCGCATGCCGGACAATACGACCTTTATTATTACGTGTATAAGCCTCAGGAACTTCGTGAAGGGGGACGTGGCGGCGGTGGAGGAGGTCGTACGGAATACCGGTTTAAGGTCTGCTACGATCACGATGAGGAAGAAGCGTATATCGACCTTGCCCGTTCGGAAGACGGATGGAGCCTGTTGGGTACGTATTATTTCAACCGTGACACGGTACGTGTCGTGCTGACCAACGATACGAAGTTAAGAATCGTCACAGCCGATGCCGTGAAAATTGTCGGAAAATAAGCGAATAAATTCAAAGAAGCAGTAATAGAAAAGAAGCATGATGATAAACAAAGAATTCCTAAGGATTTACGTGAGTGGGGTGATGTGCCTTGCGGGAATGTGCGGAGCGCCTTCGGGAGCGTATGCGCAACGGTCGGTGACCATAGAGCAGGCACTCGACATCGCCGAAGAGCACAATCCGACACTGATCAACTCAAAGCTCAATCTGGAGCGGTATCAGCTTCAACTCGTCGCCCAACGGGCATCGTTAAAATCCCGGTTCTCTCTGAATCTCGATCCGATTGATTATACGAAGACACGTCGTTTCGACAACCGGCTGTCGCAATGGTACACGAACGAGTCGCTGACTTCGAGCGGAACGTTCCGTGTCACGCAGCCTATCTTGTGGACAGACGGGGAGCTTTCGCTCATTAACCGGTTCGGCTGGCAAAATAACACGTCGGTAGTCGAAGGGCATGAAAACCGCAACAAAGCATTCAGCAACAATCTTTATCTTCAGTTCACTCAGCCGGTGTTTACGTATAACCGTCGGAAGATGGAGCTGAAACAGATCGAGTTCGATTATGAAAACGCCGGAATCGATTATGCTCTTCAGCGCCTGAATACGGAGCGAGACATCACGAATCGGTTCTATACGGTTTATATGGCGCAGAGCAATCTGGAGATCAGCCGGGAGGAGCTGGAGAATGCCCGGCAGAGCTTCGAGATTATCAAAAACAAGGTCGAGGCCGATTTGTCGGCCAAGGAGGAGCTTTATCAGGCGGAGTTGAATTTGGCCACGGCACAGTCTTCGGTCGAGGAACGTGTGGTCGCGCTCGCCAACGCGGAGGACGAGTTGAAGCAGGCGCTGGGCTTGCCGCTTCACGAACAGATTCGTGTCATGGCCGATATCGGGATCAGCCCGATCGCCGTCAGCCTTGAGGACGCTGTTCGCAACGGGCTCGACTCGCGGATGGAGCTTCGGCAGCGTGAGATCGATATCGAGTTGGCGGAATTGCAGATGATTCGCACGAAGAGTCTGAATGAATTTAAAGGGGATATCTCTTTGTCGGTCGGTATTACCGGTGACAATGAGCGATTGGGAAGCGTCTACGACAATCCGACGCAAAACCCCCGTATCGCGATCAGTTTTACGGTTCCGCTCTTCGATTGGGGAGAGAAGAAAGCGCGTGTGAAAGCGCAGCGGACGGCACAGACGATCGCGAAGCTCCGGCAGGAGAATGAAAAGTTCGACATCGAGCTGAATATCCGTCAGGTGTGGCGCCGGCTCGAAAACCTCCGTACGCAGATTACCCTTGCCGAAAAGAATGTCAGGAACGCGCAACTGACGTATGACCTGAACTTGACCCGGTATCGTGAAGGAGACCTCACCGGTATGCAGATCAGCCAGTTTCAGACCCAGCTATCCAATAAGAAGATCGCTTATTCGCAAACGTTGATCAATTATAAAATCGAGTTGCTGAATCTGAAAATTCTTTCGCTGTACGATTTTGAGAAAAACGCTCCGGTAATTCCTGTCCGGACATTGAGCGATGCCCGTCGCAGCGATAAATAAATTTATTCCCGTATTCGAGTAAAAAATAAATGATATACCTCATGATGAAATACCAAACAATCTTCGCCGTAGCCGCGCTGTCGGTACTTACGGCATGCGGTTCCAAACCTCAATCCGATCAGAACGATGTGGAAACTCCCGTATCCGTGCAGGAGCTTCGGAAAGGATCGATCAGCAAACTGATTCATACCACGGGAACGGCACAGGCGGCTTATGCGGCCGAACTTGTTTCCGAGATGAGCGGGATGTACGGTCTTCAGCGTAATCCGGCAACGGGCAAACCGTATAAATTGGGAGATGGGGTCAGGAAAGGTCAACTGATCATACGTCTCGAAAATAAGGAATATGAGAACGGCATTGCGCTGGAATCGAAAACGCTGAACCTTGAAATTGCCCGGCAGGAGCAAAGCAAGCAGAAGGCGTTGTACGAGAAAGGAGGAGTGACTCTCAGTGAGATGCGCAATACGGACGTGAGAGCCGCCAATGCCCGGTACGAATTGGAGAATGCCCATATCAGTCTGGAAAAGATGAATATCAAGGCGCCTTTTGACGGGGTAATCGTCTCCCTGCCTCATTATACCTCGGACAGTCGGGTGGAGCAGGGGAAGCCGATGGTCGGTATCATGTCGTATGCGAGTATGTACATGGACGTGAACCTGCCCGAAAGTACGATCCCGTACATCCGCGTCAATCAGCCGGTCCGTGTGACGCACTACACCTTGCCCGAAGATACGTTGAAAGGTGTGATCAGCGAGCTGTCGCCGGCCATCAGTACCGAGACACGCACCTTCACCGGACGGGTACGGATCGACAATACCGAGCAGAAACTGCGTCCCGGTATGTTTATCAAAGTCGATATCGTTGTGGAGCAGGCCGACAGTGCGATTATCATTCCGAAACATGCGGTGCTCTCGGCACGAAACCGCAAATATGTATATGTAGTGGAGAAGAATACGGCCATGGCGCGTCAGATACGGACGGGACTTGAGGATGACGAATCGATTCAGGTAACGGAAGGGCTGAACGAACATGATCATCTTATCGTCAAAGGATTTGAGACCTTGCGCGAAAATAGCCGGGTGAAGGTGTTGAAGTAGTAGTACGGAGGAACGGTAATAAAAGGATAGTTTAAGAGTACGCAATAACATGAAGAAAGTCATCCGGTTCGCAGTAAATAATCCCGTGACCATGGCGATGGTGGTGCTGGCGATCGTGTTGCTCGGCAATATCTCGTACAATCGGCTGAATGTGGATTTACTGCCCGACATGAATGCTCCTCGTCTGTTCGTAGAAATCAAGGCGGGTGAACGTCCGCCCGAAGAGATCGAGAAGATGTTTGTAGAGAATATGGAGTCGATGGCCATACGTCAGAGCGACGTCACGCAGGTTTCCTCGGTGATTCGTTCCGGTTCGGCACGCATCACGGTCACCTACGTCCAGCATAAGGATATGGACGAGGCTTTTTTAGACTTGCAGAAAGCCATGGCGCCTTTTTCGCGCAACACGGATCTTGAGTCTCTCAATATCACCCAGCACGATCCGAATACCGACCCGGTGATGCTGATTGCCATGTCGCATCGTTCCCTCACCGATATGGCGGAGTTGCGTAAGATGGCCGGGAGTTACGTGCGCAACGAACTGGTGCGCATAGAAGGCGTGGGCGAAGTATTACTTTCCGGTGAGGAACGTTCTGTCCTGACCTTACGAACCGATCCCTATAAGTTGAAGGCGTTCGGTTTGACGATGGAAGATATCGCCTCCGGAATCGAGGCGAATAATCAGACCGTATCGGGCGGGCGGGTCAGTGAACTCGGGTTGCAGTATCTGGTGAAAAGCTCGTCGCTCTTTACTTCCGAAGCCGATTTTGAGAATCTGATTGTGGGCTATCGTCCGACGGTTGCATCGGCATCGGACGTTCGTACAAATGGCGGCATCGAGAACCGCGCGCCGATATACTTACGTGAAGTGGCTACCGCCCGGTTCGAAAATGCCCGTCCCGAAAATATCGTACGTGTCAACGGCGAACGTTGCATCGGTCTCTCTGTTTATAAGGAGATGCAGCATAACACGGTACGAGTGGTCGATCGAATCGGTCGACAGTTAAAAGTCATGGAGCAGGCTTTGCCCGGCTATCGTTTTCAGGTGATCCGTAACCAAGGTACTTTTATCAGTCAGGCGATCGGCGAGGTGAAAAGCACGGCCCTGCTGGGGATGCTGTTGGCCGTGTTCGTGTTGTTTGTCTTTCTGCGTCGTATCGGCACGACGCTCATTGTCAGTCTGTCGATTCCTGTCTCGATCGTAGCAACGTTTAATCTGATGTACTTCAATGGGCTGACGTTAAACGTCATGACGCTGGGAGGTCTCGCGCTGGGCGGAGGAATGCTCGTCGATAACGCGATTGTGGTGATAGAAAGTATTTTCCGAAATCATGAGCGAGGGTTGAGCCGCGCCGAGGCTATTGTCACCGGGACGTCGGAGGTCGCCGGCGCGGTGATTGCTTCTACCCTGACGACCATTGTCGTTTTTCTTCCGATCGTTTACCTGCACGGGGCATCGGGCGAACTGTTCAAAGAGCAGGCGTGGACGGTGGCCTTCTCGCTGCTGTCCTCTTTGTTTGTCGCCTTGCTGATTATTCCTATGCTGTACGACCGGCTATCGGGGAAGAAGCAGGTACAACCGCAAGCGAAATCCGTTCGCTTCGAGGGGTATGGCGTGCTGCTGACTTCGTTTCTCCGGCGTCGTTGGTGGGTGATCGGTCTGTCCGTAGGATTGCTGGCTGTTACGTTCCTGCTTACTCCCTTCATCGGGACGGAATTCTTACCTCGTTCCGCCGGACGTGCATTCTCCGTCTCGCTGAGGCTGCCGGAAGGCACACGTCTCGAACGCACGGATGCTGTGGTGCATAATCTGGAATATCTGCTGCGCTCCATCAGTAGCGACAGCCTGCTTACCGTGTACAGCCATATCGGAGAAGGGGCGTCGGAGCATGAAGTCTTTGAAGGAGAGTCGACGGCGACGCTGACGGTCTTACTCTCGGAATCGTCGCCTTTGTCGACCGATCAAGTCATATCGCGCTTTGTGGAAGCGACGAAAGGGATAGAAGGGGTGGAGTTGGCATTCAAGCAGGAGGATTATTCGCTGGGGGCGCTGTTCGGAGATGAAGAAGCACCCATCGTCGTCGAAGTGAAAGGAGAAGAATCGGAAGAGATTGCGGCTCTCACGGACGAGGTGCTGGCGCGGATGACCTCGGTTGAAGGAATTTATAACCTCAAGTCGTCGATGGCCGACGGAGCGCCGGAGCTGCTGATCACCCTCGACCGTACGATGGCCGGTATTCATCAGATTACGGCCTCGACCGTGCTCACCCAGTTAAAGCAACAGTTGCAGGGGCGTGACGTCGGCAAAATGGAATATAAGGGAGAAATGCGTGATATCGTCATCAAAGTACCCGATATTACGGCCGAAGAATTGAAAGGTCTTGTCATCCGGAACGGAAACCGGGAGTTTCTGCTGCACGAGATCGCGACGATTACCCCGACACAGGCTCCGAAGGAAATATTCCGTCGGAACCAGAGCCGCATCAACAAGATTCTTGCCGACAAAGACGAAGCCCGCTCGCTCGATAAGGTGGCGCGAGACATACGCCGGGCAGTGGCCGACGTGGAGCTGCCTCCGCGTTATTCGATTCATGTGACGGGTGAGGAGGAACAGCGTCGCGAATCGATGAACAGCCTGATGCTTGCGCTGTTATTGTCGGTCGTACTCGTGTACATGGTGCTGGCCTCGCAGTTCGAATCGTTATTGCATCCTTTTACCATCCTGCTGACCATTCCGCTCGCGCTCGTCGGGGCCGTACTGATCTTCCGGATCACCGGGATGACGCTCAATATCATGGGGGTGATCGGGATGATTATGCTGGCCGGGATTGCGGTGAATAACTCGATTCTTTTAGTCGGACGTATCAACCAGTTGAAGACGACGATGGAACTTACCGAGGCTATTGTCGAGGCCGGCCGGCAGCGCATCCGTCCGATCATGATGACTACGCTCACGACGATTCTGGCGTTGCTGCCCATGTCGCTCCATATCGGCGAGGGAGCGGCCTTGCGCTCGTCCATGGCGGTAGCTGTCATCGGCGGGCTTGTCACATCTACCTTGATGAGTCTTGTCGTGATCCCCTGTGTTTACTATGTGTTTGAGCAATTGAAAAGTAAGGTAAGACGCGAAGAATGAACATTCTTTTAAACAGAAGGGTAACCGTCAGCATGTTGTTTATTGCGCTTACCTTATTGGGGTATGTGTCATATAAACAGCTGCCTGTGGAACTGTTGCCCAATGCGGAATTGCCCGTGTTGTTCGTCTCCGTCCAGTCTCAACAGGAGATGGATCCGGCGTATGTCGAAACCGAGGTCATCATTCCGATCGAGGGGGCGATCAGCACCGTCGGAGGGGTAGATAAGATACGCTCCGAGATCAACCGTCGCCAGTCGTCCATACAGGTCGATTTCAAAGCCGATGTTAATTTCAAGACGACGTATCTCAGGCTCGAAGAGAAAATGAAAGAAGTCGCCTCATCGCTTCCGAAAGGTTTTACCGTGCAGGTGCAGAAAGTCGATCTGGCGATGATGGCGAACCGTTTTATGACCTTGCAGGTGCGAGGTTCCGGTGGAGTGGATCGCGTGCGTAACATCGTGGAAGAGGAGATCCGGCGCGATCTTGAACATATCGACGGGGTGGCGGCCGTCGATGTGTACGGCGGACAGGAGCGAGCCATCGAAATCCGTTTACATAAAGAGGCGTGTGAAGCGTTGAACCTGACCGCCTCGAAAATCGGTGAGTTGCTGAACCGTCAGACGCAGGAGAAGATGTTTGCCGGTAACGTTACGGAAGCCGATTCGCGCTATTTCGTTCACGTTCATTCGGCCTACACGCAGGTCTCCGAGTTGGAACATCTTGTCGTAGCCGAAGGGCCCGTATTCCTGAAAGACGTGGCCACCGTCAGCTTCGACTTGAAAGAAGAAACTTCGTTCAGCCGCGTGAACGGCAAGGACGCGATCTCCGTCGCGCTCGTGAACGAAGCCCGGACGAACCTCATCGACTTGTCGCATCGTACACGGGAGGTGATCGACCGGCTCAATGAACGTTTGCAGGGGCAGGAGGTGGAAATTGTGATCGAGTCGGATACGGCCGAAACGATGGAGAAGAATATCGATCAGATCATTCGTCTGGCTTTGATAGGGGGCTTGTTGGCCATCTTAGTGCTCTGGTTTTTCCTGAAGAATATCCGTCTCGTGTTTTTCATCGCCTTGTCTATCCCCTTGTCCGTATATACGGCGTTTAACTTCTTCTATGCCGCGGGTATCTCGGTCAACAGCCTGACTCTCGTCGGCATGGCGCTTGCTATCGGGATGCTGCTCGATAATAGCGTCGTCGTGCTCGAAAATGTGTATCGGCGATCGGCGGCGGGAGAGTCGCCCGAGCAGTCCGTAACGAAAGGGACGAAAGAGGTCTGGCGTTCGATTATCGCCGCTACGCTCACGACCATTACGGTATTCCTGCCTTTCGTCTTCTCCGAAAATTTCATGATCAAACTGATCGGTAACCATATCGGTGTCTCGATTATCTCCACCCTGCTGGTATCGATGGGGGTGGCGCTGCTGTTTATTCCGATGGTAACCTACGGTATCTTGCGCCGGAAGAACGGCCGCGCCGTGTTTTACGAAAGAATCTCTCTGCTGCAACGGCCTGTACAGATTTACCTTGTGTTTCTCAAAACGTGTATGCGTCATCCGGGCATCACTTTGCTGAGCGCCGTCGTGCTGCTTTTCCTGACATTGATTCTGTCGTTGACGATGAACGTTCGTCAGAATAAGGAGGTCGAGTCCGACCGCTTCGATATTTATGTTACGATGCACACGGGCAGTACGCTGGAGCATACCGATAAGATCGTGAAAGTGATCGAGGAACGTCTCAATGAAATTCCGGAAAAGCAGGATGTCGTCAGCCGTATTCAGCAGGAACAAGCCGTGCTGACGGTGATTCTTCGGAAAGATTACGAGGCTACGGGCAAGCGGAAGATCGGTGAGATCAAGTCTGATGCGCAAGCGCGAATGCCGGCTGTGGGAGGTGTCGAGATCTCGTTCTCCGAAGCCATGAGCGGACCCGGTGGGGGCGACGGCGCAGGAGCGGCCATGGCGTTTATGGCGCTATTGGGCATTGGGGATAATCAGGAGCAGGTGGTGATCAAAGGATCGGACTACGACATGATGCAGGTGGTGGCCGAAGATATACGGTATTACCTCGACGCGCAGGAATTTGTCGAACATGCGTGGATGTCGTCTGCCCGTCGTCAACCCGAAGTACGGCTGCATTTCGACCCGTTATTGCTTGCTTCATACGGTATCACCCGAAGTCATATCGCGACGGGATTGGCGCAGCTGACGCCCGAATATGCTACGGGAACGACCTTTAAAGTGGGTAATAAAACCTACGATATCGTGATTCGTGAAGAGCTGCCGGACAAGACGCCCGAGCGGGAAAAGCAACAGCAAACCTTTGATGACTTGAAAGATGTGCGCATTGCCGACGCGCAGGGAGGGATGCACCGCCTCGACGAGCTGGCTACGCTTCACAAGGGCAACGGACGCTCACGCATCATGCGCGTGAATCAGGACAAGCAACTCGAAGTGCGCTACCGGTTTGCCCGCAGTGTCGAAGAGTCGAAGACGTTGCTCGAAGGGTACCGTGCCGACATCGACCGGTATATCGCGAATTATAATCTGCCTGCCGGGGTAGCCATTGAAGTCGTTCATGAAGAAGACTTGTTTGCCGATTTTAAATTCCTTCTGCTTGCCGCCTTCGTGCTGATCTTTATGATTCTCTCGTGTGTATTCGAATCGATAACGACCCCGTTCGTACTGCTCTTTTCCATTCCTCTGGCGGCTATCGGATCACTGCTGGCTCTGCTTATGACCGGTAACAGCCTGCTGAATGCCAATACGCTGACCGGATTTCTGATCCTGCTGGGAGTGGTGGTCAACAACGGTATCATCCTGATCGACTATGCCCGCATCCTCCGTAAGGAGGGCTTCCGACGCGAACGTGCGCTGATGACGGCCGGACTGTCTCGTATCCGTCCGATTCTGATCACGAGCATCACCACGATTATCGCCATGTTCCCGCTGGCGATGGGCGACACGGAATATGCCGGCGCCATCGGAGCGCCTTTCGCCATTACGGTCATCGGCGGACTGACCTTCTCGTCGCTGCTGACGCTCGTCATCCTTCCTACGGCTTACATGGGACTGGAGCATACGTTGCAATGGTACCGTGCGCTTTCGCCCAAGGTGCGATGGCTGCATCTCGTCCTGATGCTTTTCGGACTGCTTGCCGTCTATCTCTATATCGACAGTTGGCTGTGGCAGGCCGTATCCGTCGTGACGCTGGTCATCCTTATTCCCGGGGTCACAGCCTTTGTACAGGCCAGTCTGCGACGGGCAAGAGCCGATGTGATTCATCCCGAAGAGGAGATTCGGATCGTCATCCGTAACCTTGTGAAGGTGTACGACCGCGCGGGACGTTTCGCCCGCCAGTGGAACAGCGGACGGGAACGGCGTAAGCGTCTGGGTATTCAGCAGGAATATCATTCGTTCAAAGATTTCCTGCACATCGGCTGGGTGTTTGGACTGTTCGCGTTTGTCGTCTATTTCACCTATGGCTATCTGGAGCATTCGTTCTGGATCTTTATCTTTTCGTTTATCGTATATGCGTTCACCTTGTACTTGTGGCGTAAAATACGGATGTACCTCTTTTACCGTTTCGGTGACAGACGACGCGTCCGTTATCTCAACCGACTCCTGTTCTGGGGAGTGCCTGTCGTACTGCTTGTCGTACTGTCGAGTAAGATCGGTCGACCGTCTTTGACTGTGTTTACCGCTCTTTTGTGGGGATGCGGGTTGATTGTTTATGTTACGTCGCAATATCTGTATGAACGGGAAGTGAACATCGAGCGCGTAGGCGGTCGTTTGGCGGGGCTGAAACGTACGTTCTTCCGTCTGGTCAAGCGTGTGCCCTGGCTCGGCAAGCGACGTCGTCCGTTCAAGGCGTTGCGTGGCGTATCGTTCGAGATCAAGACGGGCATGTTCGGGCTGCTGGGGCCCAACGGAGCCGGCAAATCGACGCTGATGCGGATCGTTACGGGGATTCTGGAGCAAAGTTATGGAAGTATTTGGGTGAATGGGCTGAACACCCGCGTTTACCGTGAGGAGTTGCAGGGGCTGATCGGCTTCCTGCCGCAGGAGTTCGGCACGTACGAGCACATGTCGTCGTGGGAGTTTCTGGACTATCAGGCCATCCTGAAAGGGCTCACCGACGACCGTTTGCGCAGGGAACGGATCGAATACGTGTTGCGAGCCGTGAATATGTACGAACGGAGAGATGAGAAGATCGGTTCCTTCTCCGGCGGCATGAAGCAACGGATCGGCATCGCCCTGATTCTCCTTCATCTGCCCCGTATCCTCGTGGTCGATGAGCCTACGGCGGGACTCGACCCGCGCGAGCGGATCCGCTTCCGTAACCTGCTGGTCGAACTGAGCAAGGAACGCATCGTCATCTTCTCGACGCATATCATCGAAGATATTTCCAGCTCGTGCAATCAGGTCGCCGTCATCGACCGGGGACAGTTGAAATACTTCGGACAACCCGAAGGCATGGTTCACATGGCCGAAGGCAAGGTGTGGCAGTTCTCCATCGATGGGGAGTCGTTCGACGAACTGGATAAATCGTTCGTCGTGCATCATATTCAGGATGGCGATCGCATACAAGTGCGTTATCTGTCGGCCGTGCAGCCTCGTCCCGATGCCGTGCCGGCAGAGACGAATCTCGAAGACGCTTATTTGTGCTTATTAAAAAACATGTAGAAGATGAGAAAATATATCATTCTGGCCGAGCGGATAGTGCGCTATAACGTGAAGATTATCTTTGCCGGTAAGTTCGTTTGGTTTCTGCTGGCTGCTTTCCTGTTCTTTGCCTTTTTTATGTTTCAGATGGCATGGGACAGGGTGGAAATCAACGAAGAGAGCATTTATTATTTGCTCTTCTTCCCGTGTATGTTGTTGATTTTCTATCCGGTGGTCTTTGGGATTCAGAATGACGAAGACAGTCGCATGCTCGAAATCATCTTCGGCATCCCCGACTACCGTTATAAGGTCTGGGGCGTGCGTATGCTGATGGTCTACGTGGCCGATTATGTCATCCTCTTGCTTTTCGCTTTGCTCGCCCGATGGCTGCTCTATCCCGTACCCGTCTTCGAGATGGCCGCCCAGCTGCTTTTTCCCATGCTGTTTTTCGGAAACCTCGCGTTTCTTTTCTCTACCCTCACGCGTAGCGGGAACGCTACGGCCGTGATCATGATTGTGTTGGGACTGCTGTTTTTTATCTTTATGAATGCCGTCGATCTGATCAGCCGTTCGTTTTGGAATGTCTTCCTCAATCCTTTCTCGCTGCCTCGCGAGGTGCATCCTCTCGTCTGGCAGAATACGATCCTCAAAAGCCGTTTGTTTCTGTTCGTCGGAGGTCTCGTTTTTCTTCTGGCCGGACTCCTGAATCTCCGCCGCAGAGAAAAGTTTATTTAACCCAAATTACGCGATACACTGTTCGGCGTGTACCATTATTATTTAATTGTCAATGGTTAATGGTTATGCCGGGTACATGGTTCGGCGGGTACCGGGCATAACAATTGACAATTAACAATTGGAATATGTCAGGCTTACAGCCCTCCGCCGGGATGCAATGCCTTTTTCCCCAACGCTTCGCATTGGGCTGAATTAAGGCGCCCTTTCAGGGCTTTTACAGCAATCAATCTTCAGCGTTCAGTCCTTCGGATGTTTAGGTGTTTAGGTGTTTGTTGTTTAACATTCAACTCAACAAATAAACAT
>NZ_RQYN01000030.1 GCF_003860135.1 Tannerella forsythia | reverse complement strand
GAAATCGACAATATAATTCCCGATCACTCGCTGCCGGTCGAAATCAATACCATGAAACCGCCCTTTATGAACCTGTTTCCAGAAAAGAATTTCCGATAAAATCCCGGCTTTCCTCAAAGCCTTTGCTCGAGGCGCCAGCCGACCGTTTACGGGTAATCTACCGATTACTCTTCTGTATACGGGAACTCCATGAATGTAGGTCAATGGCGTTGTTTCCATATGTTCTGTCCTTTTACGATTGTTCTGTCTTTTATCCTTTGCAGGGAGACCACCCCGGTCTTGCAGGCCACCCCTCCAGAGGAAGGGAGACCACCCCGGTCTTGCAGACCACCCCTCCAAAGGAGGGGAGTGTCCGTCAGTACGTCTGTCCGAAAAAGACGCGTCTTTTTCCGGAAAAACACGTGTGTTTTTTAAAAAAAGACACGTGTTTTCCGGAGGGCACACCTTACATCTTTTCGTATTTGAGGTTGGCGAGCATTTTCTTCAGGTCGACACCGGGTGTGAAAATGACTTTCGCGCTTTTGATGGCGTCGGCCGTCACTTCTTTTTCGGTCTCTTTCCCTTCGCTCGAGATGTTGATGCGCAGGCTGCCCAGCTCGCCCAGACGTACGGCCTGCCCGTCGGCCAGCGACGACTGCATGACGTCGACGAGCGCGTAAAGCACGGCCCGGATATCGGCACCGCTTACGGTACTCATCCGTTCAATGTCGCGCGTGAGCCCTGCCAGCGTTTTCTCGCCGGTCACATTGGCCGAGGCATAATACTTTTTCACTCCACCGCCCGCTACACCGGGCTGCCCTTTTTCGATTACTTTGAATTTGATTGCCATAAAAAATTGGTTTTAAATGAATAGATAAATGTTTCCGGTTATTGGTCGACGAAGCGGACGAACAACCATTTTTCTCCTTCGCGTTTGACTTCTACTTGCCGGCCTTTGCTGCGCCGTGCGCGGTCCCATAGCGCATCGTCGACGGGAAGCACGACTTCGGCCGTCTGTCCGTCGTCGAACAATACACTGATGTAGGTGTTCACCATCCCCGAAACAAGGGGCTGATAAACGTTCGTGACGGTGACCGTCTCCGTTTTGGAGCACGACAGGACTGCGAGACTGAATAGAAGCGCTATGGCCATCGCCCACAGGCTTCTGCTTCCCGTTGCTCTTTTTTGATCTGTTCTTTTCATCTTTTTTCTGATTTTAAACGATTTATATTCTTTGTTTGCATCTTCTGATTGCTTCGAGAATCTCTTGTTTGTTGATGCCCAGCTGTGCTTTCAGCTTATTCACTTTATTGTATTTCGTTATGATCACCATAATACAGACAAAGCTGAGGATAAACCAAAGGATGGTGCCGAGAAATCCTAACAGATAAGACAGGGGAAGGGGGGTTGTGAAGATAATTACAAGGTTGAACATGCCTTGTATATACGCATCGTTGTATGCGCTTTTCCATTTGGAAAACAGGGCGATATCGAGTTCTCGTCCGAAATCTTGCGGGGTAAGTTTTTCTATTGCACTCATACGATTTATTTGTTTATGTGTTTATTTGATTACCATCTGTATGGCACAGCCTTCATTGCCTATGGTGCCGTTTTTTTGAATACGCAGTTCGAGAGACTCGCATGTCTCTCCGGACGGACGACAAAACATCATCAGATTGTTGCCTTTTTCAAGTGCATCTTTCGCTTTTTCCACCTCTTCCTTAGAGAAGAAAACGACAAAAGCATAAGATGCTCCGCCACTCGTTACCGGCACCTGAAAATTCAGGGTCTTACCGCTGCCGGTGTTAGCCGTTTTCTCAACTAACGTCGATGCTGCTTCGTCGTAATAGAGGAAGTAAACATCTGCGTTCGGTATCTTTTTCTCTTCCTCCAGATAGGTAACCTTTACCTGCAACATTTCCTTTTGCGAAGGTGTATTCTTACTGTTTTCGGAGGATTGGCCGTAGAGGCCGACGGTTGCCGCAAATATAATCGGCAAGATCATCATCATTTTCATTTTTGATTTCATATCGATTTTTGTTTAGTGTGAAATAATTGTTAATGATTATTCAGCAGCCAGTAATCAGCGGTCAGCTTTCAGATACCACAAGTTGCACAAGTCTATGACAAGTTGCACTAATTTAATCGTCAATTGTTATTCTTTACTACTCTGACTACCCTGCTACTTTGCTACTTGACTACTTTGCTACTTTTTTCCTTTCCGCTCTTCCACCGGAGGCGGGGTATAGTTCAACATTTTTTGAGCTTCCTCATTCAAGCCTACTAAATTGCACTTCTTCACTTTCTCCCTCCCCTCGTCTTCATCTACCGCATGGAGTTTACAACGGGCGAGGAAGATGCCCATTCGGGGCGTCACTTCGACGTAATATCGTTTGCCTGCTTCGACGTCGACTGTCATTGTGTCGCGATTCTCGGCATAGGCTTTCAGGTGATACGACCCGGGCGGAAGCGCGCAGAGATAGAAATGCCGACCATAAAGGCTCGTTTGTTGTACCTGATCGAGGTCGATACGCATCCCGACCGCCCATCCTAACTGCGAGCTGCGATAGATGTAGAGCAACGCCTTGTCTTCTACCGGTTGGATACTCATTGCGCGGTTACTCACGTCGGACGGCAGGACTGCTCTGCTGGTTCCGCATGCGCTTAGCAGACCCAGTACACCGATTAATACGGTTACATACATTAATTTTTTCATGTTCTGTTTTTTTATGCGTTATTATGTTTCCTGATTATGTTTCTGCTTATGGTTTCTTTAAAATCTCTTCCGGGATGTTCTGCGGCGTGGTGATGTTTTTGAGCACAACATATACCGATTTTGTTCTGCCCATATCCAACTCAAATTTTACCTGCCCGAATATGCAGGCATTCGTAACGGTCAGGTCGCAGATTAAAGGTTGGTGGGTCTGTGTTATTTTGCCGTCGATGACATCGATGGAATCTTTTGTTTCGAATCCACCTTTAAAAACGAGGCTACTCACTTCTCTTTCCGAAGGGTTCATTTTCAGCTTTTCTGCCGATAATTTCAACTGAAGGACTTGCTTCAAATCGCGCGACAACGTCGTCTCCAGCGTTACGTTCTTCGCGTTCTCGAAAGGAACTTCGCCCGAATACGTCTGTTCGGAGAAGAACATCGGTGTGTAGGTTGCCGTAAACAGGTCGCCTGCCGCACGGGGTACAGGAGTAAGCATGCTTGGCTCTCCCTTCCTGTTTTCGACAAGGAAGAACAGCGGCGGAATAGCCGCCTCTTTCGATTCGGCGGGGGCGATGCCCTCGAAGCCGACGAGCAGGAACGGTGCTTCGATGCTGTCGAGCATAAGGTTGTAGCCGTATGATGCGGATTGTGTCGTGTTGCCCGCGGCCATATCGACCACCGGCAGAACTTTCACTTTGGCTGGCAACCGTACGTCCGGGTTCAGCGCGTCGGCGACGAACCAGCGTCCTGCCAGCATGTTTACATGTTCCTGACTGCTGTTTATCAACGGCGCCGAATAGGTAATCACCGGAGGAATGCCTTCCATGATTTCGAGCGAGACGGGGAGTTTATCGCCCTCCACCGTCAGTTCGGCATACGATTCGTACTTTTTCAGCACATCCTCCGCAGAGGGACCGCAACCGTAAAACAGAGATACTAAAAGTATCGCGGTCATCCATTTTGTTACTCGTTTCATATTTTTTTCTGTTTTATGCCTCCGTTGCCGGAGGCGGGTTAATACAAGTTTACTTCTGTCCTTCTTCGGGATAAGCCGTACAAGTGTAATGCTGTCCGTTGTTTTCGATGGAACAAACGGCTTTCTCCCGTGTCAATACGACTTCTAAATTTTCCTGTTGAAGGATACCGTTGGCGGATACATCGAAGGCTGTTGCAGTGTTCATGCTAAAACTTTTCGATCTGTCCAAAGCCCCTTCGCCTGCGCCAAGTTCCTGTTTCGCATTGAAAGAGAAAAATTCGATCCGCTTTTTCTTCCCATGTGTAACCAGCACAAAGGAGGTTTCGAGGGTTTGATTGCCTTTCGTTTCTTTTCCCGAGTAGCGAACTCGGACGTATTTTTCAAGCGGCTCCACAACGGTTCCGTTGAAATGAACCACCCCTCGTTCTTCTCCTATCGTTACATCCAGCAGACTGTCTTTCGCGTTTCTCACATAAACAGCATCGTAGATACAAGGGGCGATTTCGTTTCCGTTCTTATCAATCAATCCCCATTTTCCTCCTACAATTCTGTCATGGTCCGTTCTCTTTCCATCGATGTTCACACGTAACAAACCGGAATTCATATCCGACTTATCAAAGAAATCATACTTACATGCTACGACTTCCTTCCCTGTTTTCTCATTGACGATTCCCCACTTCCCGTTAATGCAGACAGCACACTGATTGTTGAAGTCCCAATCCGCCTTGAGAATATCGGTTATGCTATCGTATCGGTAAGGTATGGTAAGTGTCCCTTCGTAATCGATATAACCCCATTGGCCCGTTTCCGGGTCTTGCTGCCATGAAGCCTGCGTCTTGTTTTTTTGATTACAACCGACGCATATCGACATCAGTATCGCAATCACGCATACTGTAATTGTTCCGAGCGTTTTCTTCTTCATTTTGTATCTTGTTTTATGCCTCCGTCGCCGAAGGCGGATTATTGATTTGCAATCTCCCAATACAGTACAGGTCGTTTCTACTGTGCATCCCATTGCCATGGTGCCGTGTCGTCTGTACCGAACGGGAAGGCAATCATCTTTTTTTCCATGTTCTTGTCGGCTCCGTCGGGTAAACGCCACCACGATTCTTCCTGTGTATCGGCAAGAGCCACGGCACGCTTCGGCGACAAACTCTTAGGCTTTTGGAGTTCGCCATTCACATAGCGACGAATAGGCATCCCGTCGAAATAATAGAACTGAAAACTCGGATGTTCTACCCCCGTAAGTCCTAGGATTGCCGCAGGAAAAGGCGATGCCAAGGTAAACGGCTTGCCGTCGCCTCGTGCTTCCAACTCTCTGTTAAGGGCCACACAGTGATACACTATTGACGATTCTGAACGCAGAATCGAGACAAGCCCGTTGGCAGCACCGACTACGAATATCTTTACCGATCTGCCACCTTTATTATTAGCGGTGCCGAAAACGGAAGCGGTGGAATAGCAGAAGGCTATACTTTTCTTGGTCAGTGGAATCTTGCCCGGCGTGAAACCCACACCCACACCTCCACTGCCTACGCTGATGCCGAAACCTCCCTTGACACCTTTTCCGTTGCCGGCAGCGATGCCGGCTGCCTGTCCTTGCGCAACGCGGATGGCACCATCGGAATAGCAATGTGTAATATTACCGAAATTGACACCGGTTACACATCCTCCAAACTGCCCTTTCTCATAGACAAACAAGCGATTCGTCTTCGTTTTCGTTTTCGCGTCGCTCTTGATGTATTCGCAGGTCAAGTCGACAGATGAGACGCAACAAGTGATAAGGCCCATGTTCACACCGGCAAAAGCTCCGATATACAGAAAGTCGAGCTTGTCTGTATAAGTTAATTTGCCCGTTATGCGCAGATTCTTCACCACACCTTTTTCGCCTATCAGCCCGAACAGCCCGACGCACGCCGTGTTGTCCGTATCGATGGAAAAGCTGTTGATTGTTATCGTGTGGCCATTACCATTAAGCATTCCATCGAAGGGTGTCTCACCGTCATAGTCCATCCGTCCGATGGGCACCCAGTCGTCGAGCGTTAGATCGTTCATCAATATGTACGAACCGCTCAGAGTTTCCTTGTCCGTACCGATAGCGGCCAGCTCCTCAGCCGTGCGGATTTCCGTCTGCCCCATCGCCGAGCCGATAACGGCGGCGAAGAGGGCGGTCAGTAAAAATATCTTTTTCATAACCGTTTTTATTCTTGCGTTTTTTCTTTGTGTTCGATTTCCTTTTCCGCTGCAGCTAGATTGGCAACGGCATACACCAACAGCGACAGCAGCACGATAAGGGAGAGTTGGCTTATAAGATAATCGAGATAGCTGTGGGCTTCCATCATTCTCAAAGGTACCAGAAAAACGGGTGCCAGGATAACGCTGCAACCGCTTGCCGCCATCAGCACATAGTTTGCCAGCGGCAAACGCCCTTTTCTTGCCAGCAGCAATCCGCCGTAAAGGATAAAAGCAAGGAATAGCATAATATTCAATACAAATCTCATATTAATATGGAAATCGGTTATTACTGTAGTCCACCGGATTTCCAAGATGAGCAGGAGAACATACGCGGCAATTATCCATCCGCCCACCGTGCGGGAGTAGTCCCTCTTTTGCAGGAAGGCGATTCCCATGATGATGAAAGAGACGGAGACTAAAAAATTACCCAAAAGAGTCAACAGCATGTTGAGTTGATCGGTACCGGTGTACCACCGGTTACTGAATACATCGACAAGGTTCAGCAAACACATATAGATGCTGAAAACGGCGAATGCCGTCAGCCACATCAGTGCCTTTTGTCGCAAATCATATTTCGGGACATTCCCCGTTGTCCCGTCGGGAGGGCTGCCGTAGCGATTGTCGCCCGCGCTGCCGTCCAGGCACATCAATAAGATGAGCCAGATGCCGCCCGCAATAGGAACGAGACTGACGAGCATCCACCAGCCGCTACGCCCTGTGTCGTGCAGCCGCCGCACACCGACCGCCATGGCGGGAACCGTCGTCACGGCATAATAAATCGCTATCAGTTTGTACATGAATATCAGCCTGTCGCTGTCGTGATCGAAAGAATCGCCGAGCAGCCCCATCAGCAGTCCGGCGACAAACGCCCACGCCATTGCCAACAGCAGGTTGAACAATACAAACATCCAAAACTCTTGCCGGCTTGCCCGGCCGCTGAAATCGGCATACTGCCGAAACGCTTTAATAAACCATTTCATACCGCATTCTCATTTTTTTGTTAAAACTTATATCCTACCGAGACGGTGAAATTGATGTTATTCATCGTAAGGTCATCCCTGTTCTCGTGCAGGATATTGAGAAGCCCGATCTCACCGCCCATGCTGAAGCATAGTTTACGCCACCCGACTCCGAAACCGCCAAGGATTCCGAAGTCCGAATTTATCAGCAGTTTCTTGCTGAATGTATCCCATTCGCTACTGCCATCGTTAGCCTTTCCCGCCAATCCGTAAGCGTAATAGAAACCGATATGAAACGGAATCGTCCAATTTCCGAACTCGAATTGAGGGCCGATTATCAGAGGGAACTGCAGGTATGAAGCGTTCACCGTCGTATACCGGCTTTGGTCGATTTCAAATCCTTTGACGGTATATTCTGCACCGGTAAACAAATACCATTGCGGAGCGATGGATACATCGAGCGTTACCCCCGTATGAAAACCCGCGCTCGATTCGATGTTGTTGGCACGGGCATTTCCGGCCCGAGCATCTACCGTACTGAGGTTGACTCCTGCTTTCAGGCCGAAAGTTACTTTTTTCTTTTCCGATTGTGCGTGGACACACGTTGCCGCAAAAAGAGCGGCTAACACTAAGATGGTTTGAATCGTCTTCATTGTAATTTAATTTTAATTGTTTTTTAACATTCACTCCTTCGGATATTTAGATGTTTTTTAAAAAAAGCGTTCGGTTGTCAGCGATCAGATATCACAAGTCGTTTACAACTGCCACAAGGTTTAATTCGTATTCGGTTTTCAGCGATCAGCAGTCAGACACAGCGATCAGCAGTCAGCCAACAAGCACCTTAACACCTCAAACGACTTAACACCTCAACACCCGAAGGATTACTCTCTTTCTACTTTCTTCATTCACTTTTTGCCGTATCTCAAGAACCAATCTTGTATATCGGTTTTGGTACTTCGGCTCTCGTTTTCCGGCGAGATGAACATCATCGCTTGACTCGTTCCCATGCTCCGAATATTATTATCATTTTTCGGTACCATGACGTATACATGCCAATTTTTACGCGAGATTCTATCAAATTGGCTCCCTGTGATATACCCGTTACGCTTACGGTGTTGTCTTTGACTGAGGCCGTGGCAACTTCCGGATGATCGGATGTTACGGTGTATTTATCATTGCCCTCCGTAATGAGGAATGAGGCTGTGCCGCCTTTCTCCACGTCCAGCGTTTGCACCTCTGTCTTCAAATCTTTCGGAATGGGATCGTTGTCTTTACATCCCACAAGTGTTACTGCCAGCAACAGTACCCATAAGAATCCTGCTGCGCTCTGCGGCCATCTCTTTCCATTGTTTGTCATTGTCTTTTCCATATTCTTCATGTTTTTACGTCCTTGAGAGGAATATTCCCTCCCGCAAAACGTCGTTTCACTTTTCATTTCTCACTTTTCGTTTTTCACTTTTCACTTTCTCCCATCATTTCTTATTCTTACTGAAGCATTCATGCAATACATGCTTTTGTGTTACGTAAATTTTCATAAGTTTTAAATTTGTTCGCCAAAGTTATGGTCTAAAAATAGCCTGCAATACCCCACTTTTAGGAGTTTTCAGGAAAAAGTGTGAAAATATCCTACTTGTGGGGTGTTGTATTCGGGAAGGAGTGTGTACTTTTGTAACGAATAGCGGTAAATACGATTTTCCGGTGTTCCGATTTACCAGTAAAACCGACAACGATGCGACTAACGAAGATAGTTTTATACATTATACTATTATTGTGTGTTTCTTCTCCGGCGTTTTCCGCTCTGACTACGGAGCAACGCGAGCAGATGGCCGATTCGCTGTGGCATGTGCTGCATACTTCGGCGTTGACATCCAAGGAGCAGATCGATATCTATCGGCTGCTGTCGGATTGCTACGGTAGCTACGATACATACCGCACCATTTCTTGTCTGAAGAAAGGATTGGAGATTGCCGAAAGGGAAGAGATGATAAAGTACATTCCGCATTTTACCCGTTCGCTCGGAGTTTATTACAATATGCTGATGCGGTATGATACGGCCAAGACGTATCTCGACCAATCGCTCGCCTGTGCCATCAAGATGAAAGACCGCCGTGAAGAAGTACAAGCCTATCGTTGTATAGCCCATTGGTATTACCGTCAGAATCGCTATGTTGAAACACTGAATACTTGTATGGAGGTGCTCCGTTTAAGTGAAGCCATCCCTGATACTTCCAGCCAGTTCAATGCCTTGTCGAATATCGGCTCGCTCTATCGGGAATTAGGCAACTTTGACCGTGCGGAGTATTATCTGCGGAAGAACCTCGATCTGAGTAAAAAATATAACTTACCCGAAGATCGCATGGCTTACTATGAACTGGGGCTTATCTATATGGAGAGGGGTGAGCTCGATCTCGCTTTGGAGTACGAAATCAAAGCGAACGAATGGTTCAAATTGAGCTATAAAACATTCGAAATATATTGCGATCAAGCCATTGCCAAAATTTATACGTTGAAACGAGAGTACACTCAAGCCATAGAATATGCGGAAGAAAGTATCCGCTTGGCACGTGAATTCAGCGATACGCGCCTCGAAACCATAGGCATGCAGATACTTTCTACCATCTATCGGGAACAGAAACGATACGGCGAATGCGAGGCCATTGCTTTCAAAGCGTGGAAAAACGACTCTACGATGCTCGACTGTGGCCCCGAGTTAGCCTACAATCTGGCTTACGCCAACCTGCAATTAGGTAATCGCGAGAAGGCTTCTGTTTTTTTTAAGCGATACGCCGAGTTTGTAAGAGAATATAATGTGAAAGGATTCCATCAGACCATGGCAGATATGGAAATCAAGTACGAAACCGAGAAGAAACAGGCTCAGATCGAATCGCTTGAAACTGAAAAGAGATGGTATATCGTCCTGAGCGTTGCGGGGCTGTTGATGCTTTTGCTGGCTTTCGGATTGCTTCTCTCGCGTCATCGGCTCAACGTGCAGAAACACCGTTTTGCCGAACAGCAGATCAAGCAGTTGGAGCAGGAGAAGCAATTGGTAGCGACCCTCTCGGTGCTCGAAGGCGAGAATGCCGAACGTTCGCGTCTGTCGCAAGATCTGCACGACGGTCTGGGTGGAATGCTGTCGGTCATCAAGCTGAATCTGGGCAACATCCAACTGCCTCCCACGATGAGCGAGACCGATCGCAACCGGTTTACCAATGCAATGAGTATGCTCGATCAGTTTATCGTGGAGCTTCGGCGAGTGGCACACAACATGATGCCCGAATCGCTGATGCGTTACGGTATCAAAACGTCGCTCGAAGATTTTTGCCGCTCCATTCCCGAAGTAAACTTCCAGTTCTTCGGTGAAAATCCGCGTCTCGACAGTCGCCTTGAAGTGCTCATCTATCGTTGCGCTTACGAGCTGATCAACAATGCGGTGAAACATGCTTCCGCCACACGTATCGATGTGCAACTGACGGTCGATAAAAAACTGATCTCGCTGACCGTGCGCGACGACGGCACAGGCTTCGACCCGAAAACCGTACACTACGGCGCCGGATTTATCAACATGCGCAACCGCATCTCGGTCTACAACGGAAAAATAAATATCTACTCCGAACTCGACCAAGGCTCGGAGATAACCATTGAAATCGAATTGAAATGATACGCGTACACATTACAGACGACCACAGAATGCTTGTCGAGGGCTTGGAGACCGCCATCAACGAGTCCGGTGTCGCGCAGGTAACGGGTGTTTCGCATACGATTGCCGAAAGCCGCCGCGCTTGTGCCGCCGAACAACCCGACGTGCTGCTGCTCGACATCAACATGCCCGACGGAAACGGCATCGACTTCTGCGCCGAAATACATGTTGTCCGTCCTTCTATGAAGATTCTGATGCTTACGTCGTACAATGAATTTACGGTCGTCAACCGCGCCATTACGGCGGGTGCGTCGGGATACATTTTAAAGAACGCCCTCTCGGAAGAGGTGGTGCGCGGCATCGAGTCCGTTATGGCAGGCGAAACGTTTCTGAGCCACGAGATCGACCTGCTCATGAAAAAGCGCAGCAACCAGCCCGTATGGCTTACCGCCCGTGAGCAGGAGTTACTCCGGCTTATCGTAGACGGATATACGAATCAGGAAATTGCCGACAAGATGTTTCTGAGCATCGAAACGATTAAGACCTACCGCAAGAACCTGATCCAGAAACTGGGTGCGAAGAATTCGATGGTGCTCGTGAAAATAGCAGTGGAAGAAAAATGGGTCTGAATCAAAATAGAGAAGAAAGTGTGCTCACGAATGGAATTCCGATTCCGTTCCGAGCACACCGTCTTCTCTGTTATTTTTTATTGACTTAACGTACGATCTGTCCCGATGGGCTGATTTTTACTTTGATCTCCGAGTTACCTCTTTCCAATTCGAGCAGGTAATAGTTGCCGGCCGGCGTTTCCCAATACTCCGCATCGTCGATGCGATAGCCCGGATAAGAAGCGGAGGCAGCCTGCACAACGTTCTGCGGAAGCGAGGATACACGCACATCCGTCTGGGTGTAAAGCCACTTCTCCGATTGGTCGAAATACACGTCACGACGTACGTTTCCGTCTACGATCTCGACTTCGATCATTCCATTCTCACGGTCTACTTCCACGATCTTCGCTTTCGGATATTTTTGGGCGATGATCTTGTTTATACCGGTCGTCGGTTGCTGCGGGATATAGTGGATGTAATCATCGCTGTCATTCTGATCGTTGTCGGTGTCTACTACCGTCTTCACCAACACGCCCGTCGGCGAATAATACAGGTCCACTTCTTTGTTTCCCTTTTCCACTTCAATAACATACACGGTTTCCATGTTCAGACGTTCGATTTTGTCAACGTCTTCGATCTTCCATGTCGCGTATTCGCTTGCTTGGAATGCGCTCTTGACTGCTGCCGGAAGAGCATTGTACGGGATATCCGTTTCCGTCATCTGCCATTGGGCCTGCTGGTCGAACCATGCCACAGTCGATGTGTTGTTATTCTTAAAATCAGCCACCTTGTAAGCGCCTTGCGTCTTCCATTCTACGTTTTTGGCTGACGGATACTTGGCTGCTAAAACAGCTTCTACGTTGTCGGTTTGCGCCAAAGGATGGTCGTCGTTGTTACAACTCTGCATCATAAACATTCCGGCTGCTAAAGCAAATAAAATCTTTGTTTTCATCTTCTTTGTTATTTAAATGTTAAAACTAAACTGAAAAGCTTTGTGTTTCGGTTAATCCAGTCCGATGAAATTTCCTTTCAAATCGAACTTAAGTCCGAGGCCGTTGTTCAGTTTGACTTCATAGTCACGGCTATCCCGATCGATTTTCGTAATACTCTGTGATACGTGCTTCTTGGCGACGTAATCCAGAATGGCTTTCGGTACAATCGCATCAGGAACTTTTGTATTGCCGCAGTTGATTTCTTTCCATTCTCCATTCTTTTTGAACTCGATCTTACGGCCGTCTACAAACACGACTTCGTAATTTTTATCGAACAGTTCATTTTCCATTTTGGCATAGGAGACTTCTACATTCGTAAAGTGTTGTTGTATGAATTGCTGCGCTTTCTTAGGCAGCTCGTTCGTCTGTACCGGTTTGTCGTTTCCAGCGTATGCTAAAGCCGTTACTGCTACGAAGCATACGAATAAAATCATCTTTTTCATTTTCTATACTATTCTTTGTCGTTATAAATACGATGCAAAGATGAGGGGCAAATCTGAAATGAATTTGAAATTTACCGGAAAGAACGATTTTTTTTCGGAAAAGTCAGGATAAATGTATGGAGACCGTCGCGAAAGTCGTAGCGTATGGCGATTTGATACATCTTACAGATCGCATCGACGATGGAGAGTCCGAGGCCGCTCGAGCCTTTCTTTTTATGCCCTTGATAGAAACGTTCGAAAATTTGCGTGCCATCGAGCGGATGGTCGTCGCTTGTATTGCGGATGGATAATTGGCTTTCGGTGATATCGATCATGATCTTGCCGTTCTCCGTATTATGTACGAACGCATTTTTCAGCAGGTTGGAGACGAGTGCCGAGGCAAGCACTTCGTGCATGAAGACGTGCAGAGACGCATGTTCGGACAAGATGACGGAGATGTTACGGTGGGCATAAATCTCCTCAAAATCCTCCAGCAGTGCTTTGATCTGCTGCCGGATACTGAGAAGGGTGCTTTCGGGAAATTGCCGGTTGTCGATCTTCGAAAGGAAGAGCAGCGACTTGTTCAGGCGCGAAGCCTGACGGATCGTCTGCTGGGTCTTGATGATTTCGCTCAATTGTTCTTCGGTCAGAGGAGAACTGTCGGCGAGAATTTCGAGACGGTTCTGGCAGATGGCAAGGGGCGTCTGAAGCTCGTGCGAGGCATTGCCGATAAATTGTTTCTGCAATTCGAAAGCGGCTTCGGTGCGTTTGGTGTGTCGTGTCACCGCTTCGTTGAGCCGGCGGAACTCCTGCACGTTGGTATCGTTCTTCAACGGTTTGTTTTTCATTCCGATCGTGTAAGAATCGAACCAGTGAAGGAGCGTGTACAACGGTCTCATGCTACGATAATAGATCCATACGTTGACTGCCAGAATCGTTACCAGTAATATAATGTACAGGAGAATGATCCAGAAGAGGACGGCTTCTTTCAGATCGTTCTTGTCGATTGTCGGGACTGACACGGTTAGCAACAAGTAATGGCCGTTACGGTCTCTAAAGATGGTTTTGAGGGTTCGTGCAGGTTCCGTTTCATTTTTCTCGGGAATGAAAATCATTTCGTCGAGATATTCGATATTCGGATGACTGTGCGGGTAGGCTTCATCTACTTCCTGAATATAAAAACTGTTGTTCGTACTGTTGTCGTACACCGGTAACTCTTCGCCTGTCAGGACACGCTTGATAATCATTTCCGAAAAGTCCTCAAGCGAATCGTCCGTTTCATCATTTACTTCGTTGATGATATTCACGTAAAAATAAACCGCCCATCCCGTCAGTAAGATCGACAGGACGATGGACAGGCGGATCAGAATACGGTATATCAGTTTCATCGGAGCGTAAGAAGAGAAGGAAGATTAGTCATGAACGAGCAGTTTGTACCCGAATCCGTAAACCGATTTGATTTCGAGCGTAGAGCCGGCATCGTTCAGTTTTTTACGGATATTTTTCATCTGAGCGTAGACAAAGTCGAAATTGTCTACCTGATCGATATGGTCACCCCACACGGCTTCGGCAAGGGTTTCTTTACTGATCAGGTGGTTGGGACGGTTGATGAAGTACGACAGAATATTGTATTCCTTTCGTCCGAACATCAGTTCTTGATTACCTACAAATACCTGAAACGTTTGCGGAATAATCCGCACGTTGCCCAGTCCGATCTCCGTATTGCCCTGATGTTGCTTACGGCGGATCACGCTGCGGATGCGTGCGTGCAGTTCGGCCAGATGGAACGGCTTCGCCAGATAATCGTCGGCGCCGAGTTCAAGTCCTTCGACCTTATCATCAAGTGAATCTTTGGCCGAGATAATGATCACACTCTCCTGTTTCTTCATTGCCTTGAGCTGTTCCAGCACGTTAAATCCGTTGCCATCGGGCAGCATGATGTCGAGCAGGATACAATCGTAGTCGTAGTCTTCGATTTTAAACAAGGCCGTGCGGACGTTATCGGCCACCTCGGCTACATAACGCTCTTTTTCCAGCGACTTGACGATCAGCTCGCGCAACGACGGATCGTCTTCTATAACAAGTATCTTCATCGGTTCGTTTGTTTGGGGTGCAAAAGAAGTCGCAGATTCTGAAACAGAACTGAAAATGCTTTTTGCCAGCGGTAAAAGTAGGGAAAAAAATCAAGACCCGAAAAAAAACATCGTTCGATTGCGGATAATTGTTTTTTTACTATCTTTGCACCGTTTTTCAACGATGGCGAGATAGCTCAGCTGGTTAGAGCGCATGATTCATAATCATGAGGTCCCCGGTTCAATCCCGGGTCTCGCTACCATATCCCATCCGACGTGAGAAACGACATGTCTCATTCCATTCATCCGATTTCATTTCTTTAAAAGCCTCTACGAAGAGAGGGGAAGCGATGCTCTGCAAGAATTCTTAGCTGCCTCTTCGAATAGGAGACAAGAACGTTACATGGATATTTCGATCGAAAGATTTCGTTTCCTGCGAGTTTTTATTACCTTTGCCGACTGACAACAAATCAGATAAGAGAAGGTCGGATCATCTTGCATACGATCTACAGAGAACGATGGCGAAAGAGGCAGAAAAAGAGGCAAAGGGGAATATGGAACATAAAACATTAGTCCACTTGGAGGATGTAACGTTGTGCATGGAAGAAAATATCGTCTTGCGCAACGCATCGTTGACGCTGCAAAACGGCGAATTTGTGTATGTCATCGGTAAGGTCGGTTCGGGGAAGAGCAGCTTGCTCAAGGCTCTGTATTGCGAAATCCCCGTCTCGGAGGGCGAAGCGACCATCATGGGATACGACTTGTGCAACATGCGACGTCGCGATATCCCTTATCTGCGTCGCAAGCTGGGCATCGTCTTTCAGGATTTTCAGTTGCTGACCGATCGCTCGGTTTTCAAGAACTTGGAGTTCGTACTCAAAGTGACGGGCTGGCGCAGAAAAGAAGAAATCGCCAGACGCATTCAGGAGGTATTGGAGCAGGTCGGTATTCCGAACAAAGGTTACAAGATGCCCCACGAGTTATCGGGCGGAGAGCAGCAGCGCGTGGCGATTGCCCGGGCACTGTTGAACACGCCGGAGATTATTCTGGCCGACGAGCCGACGGGCAACCTCGATCCCGAAACGAGCGGACAGATCGTACAACTCCTGCACGACATTTGCAAACGAGGCACAGCCGTGATGATGACGACCCATAATTACAACATCGTGGAGCGTTTTCCGGCACGTGTCGTCAAATGCGAACAAGCAAGGCTGCACGACGTAACGAATCCGCACGAGCTTCATCATTCGTAAATGAATTACATCAACAAATAACAGCATAAAAATACGACGCAAATGAACGTTTTAAAATTCGGCGGCACATCCGTCGGTTCGGCGCAGCGGATTAAGGACGTTGCCCGACTAATCTGCGACGGGACTCCCAAAATCGTCGTTTTGTCGGCCATGGCGGGTACGACGAACTCATTGGTCGAAATCGCGGACTACCTCTACAAAAAGAATCCCGACGGTGCCAACGAAGTCATCAATATGCTCTCGCTCAAATATGCGGGAGTCATCGACGAACTGTATCGCACCGAGTCGTACAAGCAGAAGGCGCTGGAACTGGTCGCCTCGCATTTCGACGAGATCCGCTCGTTGATCAAAGACTTGTTTACCATGTTCGAGGAGAAAGTGATTCTGGCGCAGGGCGAGCTGATGTCGACCGGTATGATGAGCCTTTACCTCGAAGAACAGGGCGTGAAGTCCGCCTCGCTTCCGGCGCTCGATTACATGCGCACGGATAAGAACGCAGACCCCGATCCGATTTATATCCGCGAGAAGCTGAACGGCTTGCTGGAGCAATATCCCGACGTAAATCTGTTCATCACGCAAGGGTACATCTGCCGCAACGCGTACGGCGAGATCGACAACCTGCAACGGGGCGGCAGCGATTACACCGCGTCGCTCGTGGGGGCGGCGATCCATGCCGAAGAAATTCAGATATGGACCGATATCGACGGGATGCACAACAACGACCCGCGCATGGTGGAACATACGGCGCCGGTGCATCAGTTACACTTCGACGAGGCCGCCGAGCTGGCGTATTTCGGTGCCAAAATTCTGCATCCTACGTGTATCTTGCCGGCCAAGCAGAATAACATTCCTGTGCGACTGCTCAACACGATGCAGCCCGAAGCGCCGGGTACGACGATCTCGAACGTGACGGAGAAGGGCAAAATCAAGGCCGTTGCCGCCAAGGATCATATCACGGCGATCAAGATCAAAAGCGGGCGAATGTTGCTGGCCACCGGTTTCATGCGGAAAGTGTTCGAAACGTTCGAGAACCATCGCACGCCCATCGACGTGGTAACGACCTCGGAAGTCGGGGTGTCCGTGACGATCGACAACACGAAACATCTGGAAGAGATCGTGGACGATCTGAAAAAGTATGGCACCGTGACGGTCGATCGAGACCTTGTCATCGTTTGCGTGGTCGGTGACTTGGAGTGGGACAATGTCGGGTTCGAGGCACGGATCATCCATGCGCTCAAAGATATTCCGATCCGGATGATTTCGTACGGAGGAAGCAACTATAACGTGTCGCTCATCATCAAAGCGTCGGACAAGCAACGGGCGTTGCAGGCGCTGAGCGACCATCTGTTTAACGAAAACGCGTCGGAGGTTTAACTTTCGGACAAGCGACGTAACATGATCAAAGGAGTTTTTCCGGTAGCGCGGTTCCGGCAGTGGAACACGCCGTTTTATTATTACGACATGGCTTTGCTTCAGAAGACGCTCGACGCGCTGACGGCAGAGACCGAAAAATACGGCTATCATCAACATTACGCCGTCAAGGCTAACGCTAACCCACGCATCCTGTCGGCGATCGCGGCGCGTGGGTTCGGCGCCGACTGCGTGAGCGGCGGAGAGATCGAGGCCGCGCTGGCCTGCGGTTTTCCGGCATCGAAAATTGTTTTCGCCGGTGTGGGAAAGGCCGACTGGGAGATTCGGCTGGGGTTGGAACACGACATCGCATGCTTCAACGTCGAGTCGTTGGCCGAACTGCGGATCATCGACGAGCTGGCGGCCGAACGCAAGCAGACGGCAAGGGTCGCGCTGCGTGTCAACCCCGATGTCGATGCCCGTACACATGCCAAAATCACGACCGGTTTGCAGGAGAACAAGTTCGGCATCAACCTGAGTTTGCTGCCCGGCGTCTTCGCCGAGATGCGCGCGATGAAGCATGTTCGTTTCACCGGGTTGCATTTTCATATCGGTTCGCAGATCACCGACATGTCGGCGTTTCGCGACGTGTGCATCCGCAGCAACGAGTTGCAGGACGAGCTGGAGGCGCAGGGTATCGTGGTCGACAATGTGAACTTCGGAGGTGGTCTCGGTATCGACTATCATCATCCGAACCATCTCGATGTACCCGATTTTGAGAGTTATTTCGCGGTGTTTCACAAACTCGTTCGCCGTCGTCCCGGACAACAGATTCATTTCGAGCTGGGGCGGTCGGTCGTTGGACAGTGCGGCTCGCTGATTTCGCGGGTGTTGTATGTGAAGGAGGGGGAGGCGAAGAAGTTCGCCGTGCTCGATGCCGGCTTCACCGAGTTGTTGCGCCCGGCTTTTTACGACGCCTACCACCGTATCGAAAATATCACGAGCGACGGGCAGACGGAGCGTTACGACGTCGTCGGGCC
Organism: Tannerella forsythia; assembly: GCF_003860135.1. GTDB lineage: Bacteria > Bacteroidota > Bacteroidia > Bacteroidales > Tannerellaceae > Tannerella > Tannerella forsythia_A. Next base: position 15,731 of record NZ_RQYN01000030.1, on the reverse strand, counting down.
GGTTTGCGAATCGTCCGACGTATTCGGCAAAGACGTTGAACTGAACGAAGTGCGTCGTAACGACCTGATCGCGTTCCGTTCGGCGGGAGCGTATGGCGAAGTGATGGCCATGCAGTACAATTGTCGGTCGTTGCCGAAAGCCTTCTTTTCCGACCGTTTGGGTTGAAAATACATATCCGGCGAAGTGTTCGGAAAGTTCCGAAACCTTGTCCGAGTACTTTTTTGTGCTTTCGGAAAGTTCCGAAACCTTGCCGGCGAACTTTTTCGTGCTTTCGGAAAGTTCCGAAACCTTCCCGACGAACTTTTTCTACTTTCGGAAAGTTCCGAAACCTCGTCCGAGTACTTTTTTATACTTTCGGAAAGTTCCGAAACCTTCCCGATGAACTTTTTTATACTTTCGGAAAGTTCCGAAACCTTGCCGACGAACTTTTTCGTGCTTTCGGAAAATTCCGAAACCTTGCCGGCGAACTTTTTCTGCTTTCGGAAAGCTCCGAAACCTTCCCGATGAGCTTTTTTGTGCTTTCGGAAAGTTCCGAAACCTTCCCGACGAACTTTTTCTACTTTCGGAAAGTTCCGAAACCTTCCCCACGAACTTTTTCGTGCTTTCAGAAAGTTCTGAAACCTTCCCCGCGAACTTTTTGTGCTTTCAGAAGGTTCTGAAACCTTCCCCGTGAACTTTTTTGTACTTTCAGAAGGTTCTGAAACCTTCCCCGCGAACTTTTTGTGCTTTCAGAAGGTTCTGAAACCTTCCCGACGAACTTTTTTGTGCTTTCAGAAAGTTCTGAAACCTTGCCCGCGAACTTTTTCTGCTTTCAGAAAGTTCTGAAACCTTCCCCGCGAACTTTTTGCGCTTTCAGAAGGTTCTGAACGTTTTTCCGTGTACTTTTTCGTCGGTTCCTGCCGTCAGGAGCGGTGGCCGATGCTCTTGCGCGGCGCGGTATTATTCCACGTAACGGACTTCGGGCGTCAGGAGGATGCCGAAACGCTCGTCGACCGCTTGCCGGATGCTTTCGGCGAAGAGGGCGATCTCATGCCCCGTGGCATCGCCGTAATTGACGATGACGAGCGCCTGTTTTTCGTAGACGCCGACGTCGCCGTGTCGTTTGCCTTTGAGGCCGCAACGTTCGATGAGCCAGCCGGCCGGCACTTTGACCTTGCCCTCGTCCGACGGATACGACGGTATGTCGGGGTATTGCGCTTTCAGCGCGTCGAACCGCGCCTGCGGAATCACCGGATTCATGAAGAAGCTGCCGGCGTTGCCCGGTTCGCCCGGTTCGGGCAGTTTGCCGCGACGGATGGAGATCACGGCGTCGCGTACGGTTTGTACGGAGAGGGGCGCTCCGGCGGCATCGAGCGTTTCACGCAGTGCGCCGTAGTCGATATGCAGCGTCGGATGTTTTTGCAGACGCAGATTCACGTACGTCACGATATACGGATCGTCGGCCGACTCCTTGAAGAGGCTGTTTCGGTAGCCGTAGGCGCAGGCGGCGCGGGGGAGGACGTGTCGTTCGCGCGTCGACTGTTTGTAAGCTTCTACGGTTTCGATCGCATCGGCTATTTCCGTACCGTAAGCGCCGATATTCTGCACGGCGGCGGCTCCCGTTTCGCCGGGGATGTGCGAGAGGTTCTCGATGCCTCCCCATCCGCGCGACACGGCGAAGGCTACGACATCGTCCCACACTTCGGCGGCTCCGACGCGGAGGCGTACCGTGTCGTCCGTTTCTTCCGTCACGTGGATGCCCTTGATGGCGGAGTGGAGAATGACGCCTTTGAAATCGGCGAGAAACAACAGGTTACTTCCCGCGCCGATATGCAACGAGCGCTGCTCGCAGAAATATTCGTCGCGCAGAATCCGCAGCAGTTCGGCTTCGTCGGCATACTCCATGAACCAGAACGTCTGTACGGGGAGGCGGAACGTATTGTACGTCCGCAGGGAAAAGTTTTGTTCGATACGCATAAGCAATCAGCGGGATTATTTTCGGTTTGATGCAAAGAAAGGATGCCCCTCCGCATACGGAAGAAGCATCCTTTGTTTATTGTCCTTTCAAGAGAGGGAGAGCGATCAATAGGTGCGTTCCAGCAGCCACGCGTCCTGAAAGTTGGGGAAGAACTTTGCCCGTATGGCGTCGCGGCTCTTCTCCGCTTCCTTGCGTGTTTCGTGACTGGTCAGAATGACCCGCAACATGCCTTGTTCGTTCTCGCCCAAAACCGGCATATACCCTTCGTTTTGCATCCGCTCTTTCAACGAGTAAGCGTTCGTCTTATTCTTGAAGCTGCCGATTACGACGCTGTAGAGCTTGATTCCTTCGGGATTCTCGCCGGCTATCGGCGTAATCTTCTCCTGACGGGTAGCCGTCGCGGTTTTTGCTTTCGTCACCGGCGTGATCTGCTCTTCGACCGGCTCCGACTTCGTCATCTCACGCTCTTTCGCCTGCTCGTAAGCCGCTTTGTATGCGCTTTGTTTCGATTTGCAGGAAACGAAACACATCATCACCACGCAAAGAGCCATGCTTAACAATCCTAACTTTTTCATATCGGTTTATGGTAAAATTGATGTCGCAAAGATATAAATAAATTCGAACTCCGGCTTTACGCGTCGTTTTTTTTATTTCAGTTCGCGGATGCGGATGTTCCGGAATTTCACGGGCGAGCCGTGTCCCAAGAAACCGATATGACCGGATTGGTTGAACAGTCCCGGATGAGCTTTGCCGTCCATCGTGCCGTTCTTCGTGGCCTCTTTCAGGTCGCCGTCCACAATCACTTCGCCGTTGAGGGTGACCTTGATGCGGTTGCCGTCTGCCACGATCTCTTCCGTGTTCCATTCGCCCGTGGGCTTGAGGAATCCGCGACGCGCGGGGATGATACCGTATACCGAGCCGTGATACTGATAATCGTGCAGGTCGCGATAGACCGGATGCTCACTGTCGAGTACCTGAATCTCCATGCCGGCATAAGCGGCGTCGCCTTCCATCGGCGTGCGGATGCCGACGCCGTTGTTGGCCGCCGGCGTCAGCTGAAATTCGAAACGATAGACGAAGTTCGCATATTCTTTTTTCGTGTACAGATTCCCGCCGAATTTCGTATCGGCAGCGACGGAGATGCAGCCGTCTTCGATCGTATAGTCGACCAGATTGCCTGTCCATTCGTGCATGTTCGTTCCGTCGAAAAGGATTTTAAAACCCTCCTTTTCTTCTTCGGCCGAAAGGCGGAAAGGCTCGGGACGATGCAGCTCCTTCACGTAGATGTTTCGATAATATACTTTGCTGCCGTGCGCCTGCAACTCGATTTGCTCAAGCGCCGGAACAGGTTGCGAACGATCCCAGTAGTTTTCCAGCACGACGTTATCGACCACGAGGACGCCGTTCAGTTTCACGGTCACACGGTCGCCGACCATTTTGATGTACATCGTGTTCCATTCGCCCAGCTTGTTGTCTGCCACCGTCAGCGGTTTGCTCGGATGCGTCTGGTTGTTATACAGTCCGCCCGATCCGACTTGCGCACCCACATCGACACGCGACGTGTCCCACATTTGTACTTGCGGCGTGCCGCGCAGGTAGATGCCGGCATCCGGTTCCTTGCCGTTGGGGTCGAGCATCCAGTCTACATACATCTCGAAGTCGCCGTATTGTTTTTCCGTACAAATATTGTCGTAGCCCGTTCCGTCGAAAACGAGCAGGCCGTTTTCGACTTTCCAGTCGCGACGCATGATCTCGTCGGCCTTGGCTTGTTTTTTCGCCAGTTCGGCCGGTTTCATCTTCGAACGGCTGATCGGATTTCCTACCAGACCTTTCCAGCCGGTCAGGTCTTTACCGTTGAAGAGGGAAACGAAGCTCTGTGTCTTCGGCATCTCGTCAAGGTGCTTGCGGATGGATTGACGCTGATAGTCGGCGTCGGGATTACTCAGTGACGCGGCGGCCTGCTTGAGGAGATTCTCCACCACTTCGCCCGTATATTCGGGATGGTCGAGGGCGATATTCATGACGGCTATGGCCGAGGTTTCTTTCAAGGCCGGCTCGTTCATGTGTTCGCCGGCGCAAAGCAGCGCGAAGTACGTGCCTGTTCTGCCCATCAGCGAGATAATCCAGCGTTTTTCGGCGTCGGTCTTTGCCAGCTCCAGCGCCTTGCGCAGGTAGATCATCCGGTTTTCGCCCGTCATGGCAGGGTTCGAAGCCAGCTTCACATAACCGGCCAACGCCTTGGTGAAATAGTTCGAGGCCGAAGCGTCACGGCAGATGTCGAGCAGCGGTGCGGCGGCTTCGATATCGCCCCAGTGCAACAGCGCGTCGAACGCCGCTTCCTTGGCTGCGCCCGTGTTCTGGCCGAAACCTTTTACAATCATGTCCAGCGCCCGTTTGTCGCCGGTAGCGGCCAGCGGGGTATAGTAGAGGTGACTCTTGCCCGTTCCGGCATTGAGCATCCGGCGCGACAGCGTTTCAAACCGTTGCGAGGCCGTCTGCGACGATAACGCCGAGATAAGCGCCTGCTGTACGGCCTCTACGCCCGAAGGTTCAACCGTTTCGAGCATGCCGCACAGGTTCGTGATATCTTTCTCGCCTACGACATTTTTCAGTGCCGCGAACGCGGCCGTCTTTACTTCGGGTGAGGGCGATTGGGTCAGCTCCAATACATTGTTCAGGAATGCGGTCGATTTACGTGTGGACAGCAGTTCGATGGCAGCGATTTTGCCTTTGTCCGAAGCCGACGGTATCGTTTTGGCTACGGCCGGCGCAATATCGCCGTGAGGCGGCATGGCCTGGAACGAGAGCAACGCCTGTTGCCCGAGCTTGATCAGATTCGTGTCGTTGCTTGCCAGCAGCGAAGCCAGCGGAGCGATCGACTGCGTGTTACCCAGCTCGACCAAAACCATCGCGGCCGCTTCTTTTACCGAGAATACCGGGCTGTTCAACATGTTTTGAAGCGTCTGAATACCGGTTGTTTCGATGCCTGTTTCCACCGCGTTAAGCATATCCCGTTTGGTCTTCGAGGCTTGTGCTTCTCCACGCATCCAGTTCAGAACGTCGGTCTGTAACTCCGGCTTGATTTTGGGCAGCGCCTTGATGAGCTGTGTGTATAAGGCTTTGTCGGCAAAGCGCGACGAGGCGCGCAACGCCTCAAAACGGTACTCCCTCGAAGGGTCTTTCAACGCGTCGGTTACCATCTTGGCGCCGGTTTTATAGTCGGCCGCCTCCATCATGGCTCGCATCGCGGCGATACGGGTACCGGCCTGTCCGGCTTTCGTCGACTTTTTGAGGAGATCGGCGGCCGCTTTCATGCCTTCTTTTCCATCGCCCTGTGCAATGACGCGGTTTATAAGGCGGATATACGCTTCGTTCGCACCGGTCTTCTCCATCGTATAGCCGGCTTTTTGGGCTGCCGCCGCCAGTTCAGGCAGCGAGGCTTTTGTCCCGACTTTGCTCAGGGTTTCGAAAAGCACTTTCTTGGTGTCCGGCTGATTCGTGTTCAACAAAGCCATCAACAGCGGTTCCGTACCGGCTGCCGGGACATGGCCCAATGCCTGAATGATGTTTCGTTCGGCCTGCTCGGAACGCGCGCTGCGGTTCTTCAAAGCGGCCTGCAAAGCTTGCGCGGCCGACTCGCTGCCGATGGCGGCAAGCGCCTGTGCGGCCGGCGCGCTCAACGCGTCTTCGGTCAGGTATCCCGACAACTTATCGATACACGCGTCCGAACCGATTTGTTCCAGCAAACGGATCACAAACGCTTTTGTTTCGCGATCGTTCGTCTGATCAAGTGCTCTCAGACACGCCTTTTCCATCGTCGTACGGGCGTTTGCCTGATCGGCGCCCATCACATAATTCGCCCATCCGCTCAAGGCATATTCCACGGCGATGTTATTGCCTTTGCCCGAAGGATCGAACATTTTCAGCAAACTCAATACGCCTTCTTCGCCCGTCGTGGTAAGTTCTTGCATCATCCGGTTGTAGCCGGCTTGTTTCTGTGCGGGCATCTGCGCCAGCACATCGGCGATGATCGTCTGCGTCGCCCGGTTGGCCGGGGTCTGCGCCGTTAGGCTTCCGGCATACAACGCCAACGCACTACATCCTATAATAAAGTATTTTTTCATTGATTTCATAGTTGATGATTATTTAAATTCATGAAAGGAACGTACCGGCTCACATCCGGAAGGATGAATGCCAGCATGCGCCCGACTTTCTTTTTTAGATGTTCCACGGTGCCCGCATGGGTTGATCGAGTAAGCGGTTGGCTTCTTCGTCGTTGATAAACTTAAGCTTCACCGGGTCGAAGTGCAAGGTCCGGTTCAACCGGAGCGCTACGGCGCCCAGATTCACAATCGTCGACGAGCGGAAACCGTTGCGTTCATTCAATGCGAAAGGCTGACGCGTCTTCACGCACTCGATGAAATCGGTCTGTTGCGGAGCCGGCTCGGGATAGTCGGCCAGTTTCTTCTCCCAATTCGGGATGTCGCACACGAAGTTTTTATATACGTTGCCGTTCGGTCCGGCGATGTAAGGCGTATCCGGATTGCCGTAGTTGCCTCCCCAGAGTACGATCTGACAGCCGTCTTCGTACGTATAGGTGATCGAGCGCCATGTGCCGACGGCATCGTGGTGTTGCTGCGGTGCATCCACTTCAACTTTGACGGGGCTGGTGTCGTCTTTCATCAGGAAATATTGCACGGGGTCGATGTAGTGCTGTCCCATATCGCCGAGTCCTCCGCCATCGTAATCCCAGTATCCGCGGAACGTCTGATGGACGCGGTGCGCATTGTACGGCTTATAGGGAGCCGGGCCGAGCCAGAAGTCGTAGTCGAGCTCCGCTGGTACGGGCTGCGGTTCGAGCGCCTCTTTACCTACCCAGTAAAATTTCCAGTCGAAACCGGTATACTTGCTGATTGTTACTTTCAACGGCCATCCGAGCATGCCGCTTGCGATCAGTTTCTTTAACGGCTGGACGGGCGTACCGAGACCGTAGAACGGATCGGCGAAACGGAACCAAGTGTTCAAGCGGAAAATCCGGCCGTATTGCTCGACGGCTTCCATCACTCGCTTGCCTTCGCCGATGGTTCGTGTCATCGGCTTCTCGCACCAGATGTCTTTGCCGGCCTTCGCCGCTTCGACGGCCATGATACCGTGCCAGTGGGGAGGCGTGGCGATATGGACGATGTCCACGTTCGGGTCGGTGATCAGTTCGCGGAAATCATGATACGCCGCGATCTTGTCCGTCACCAGCGCTTTTCCCAGCTCCAAATGATTTTTGTCTACATCGCAGACTGCCACAAGGCGTGTGCCTGCGTAATTCAGGTGTGTGCGTCCCATGCTTCCGGTACCGATAATCCCTTTGGTCAACTGGTCGCTCGGTGCAATAAAACCTTTCCCCAGCACATTGCGAGGCACAATGGTAAAAAGTGCCGCACCGCCGAGGGTCTTCAGAAAATTCCGTCTGTTTGTTCCCATAGATTATATAATTAGAATTGTTTAGTTCATCCATTTTTTCGGCTGACAAACTTACAAAAAAAATGGGAGGATGAAGGCGTGGCATTTTTCTCTTTGCAAAAAATAACGTAACTGCCAATTGGTTTCTATTCGTCATTTCACTAAGTTCTATCTTGTCCTTGCTTTCTGAAAAGACCATCCTAACATCAAGAGATATTTCTTTGATGATGTTTTGTGGACGAATGTACCGGAAACGATTATCGTCTTGTTTTCGGCACGACCGAATCGTCCTTATAACACGCAAAACAGTTAAAAAACACAAATAAGGAAGGGGGAATTGGAGGTTTTCTTCCATTCTTTTGTACTCTTATCAACCGTGAAACTCGATCTGCTTCGTAAAAGACGGTTTTCTTTCTCTTTTAAATGAATAGATAAATGAAGAAAAAAACTTTCGGAAGCATCATATCTCGGATAGAAAATGAAAAACAATTGTTAAACTATTTTTTTATGGAGCAAAATCATTTTTTGAAAAGATGTTCATTAACAAGAGCGGTGCTCTTTTTGCTGTTTTTGTTTATGACAAGTACTGCTTTTGCGCAAATTACCGTGAATTTGCAAAACAAGCCTCTGCGAGAGGTCTTAAAAGCGATTGAGAAAGTAAGCGATTACAAGTTCTTTTACAACGAATCGCTGCCCGATTTAGAGAAGATCACTTCTCTGCGGCTTACCGACTCCGGTATTGACGAAGCATTGCAGCAACTGCTTTCCGGCACGACGATCGAATACCGGAAAGGTGAAAACAACATTATCGCGTTAGTCGAAAAGAATGCGTCGGACGGGCAACAAAAGTCTCCGACACAGGGTCGAAAGGGACCGGTTAAAGGACGTGTTGTGGATGCCTTGGGCGAACCTGTGATCGGTGTTACGATTGTAGAGAAAGCCAATCCCTCGAACGGAACGATTACCGATATAGACGGTCATTTTACGATCGACGTACAATCGGATGCCGTATTGCGGATTTCGTACATCGGTTATCGCGATCAGGAAATTCCAACCAAGGGAAAGATGTCGTTCGATATCGTGATGCACGAAGACACGAAGCAACTGGACGAAGTGGTTGTGGTCGGTTACGGTGTGCAGAAGAAAGTAAATATCATCGGTTCTATCGCACAGGTAGACGGGGAGAAAATCAGTCAGCGCACGAATGCCAATATCACGAATGCGCTTACCGGCATGATGTCGGGTGTTACGATTATTCAAGGTTCGGGCGCTCCGGGTAATCCGTCGAACAGTGTGCAGATACGGGGGGTCGGCTCGTTCGGTGCCAGCCCCACGGCCCTGGTACTGGTCGATGGAATCCCCGGTTCGCTTGCCGATATTAATCCGGCCGAAATAGAAAGCATTTCCGTGTTGAAAGATGCTTCTACGGCGGCGATTTACGGGGCACGTGCTGCGAATGGTGTGATTCTGATCACGACCAAAAGCGGAAAAGAAGGCAAGGTACAAGTTTCGTACAATGGCTATGTCGGGTTCAACCGGCCGACAGCGTTCCCTGATCTGGTTCCTACGTGGGAATATGCTCAACTGCTTAACGAAGCTTCGAATTCGACCGTGTACACCGACGAGCAGATCGCGAAATTCAAAGATGGTTCCGACCCGGATCACTATGCGAATGAGAATTATTTGAAACGTGTATTCGATCGTGACGGATTTCAGACGAGCCATGACCTCAACGTCAACGGCGGAGGAAAAACGACCCGCTATCTGCTGACCTTCGGCTATCTGAAACAAAACGGTCTGATCGCCAAGAACGACTATACACGTTACAATGCGCGCGTGAACCTGACGACTGAGCTGTTGCCCAATCTTAAACTTACGACGCGCATCAACGGCGTGATGTCGGAGCGGAACGAACCGGCGATTCCGGCCGGCGACGATGCCGACGATATGGAAGGTATCATCATCAAGGCACTCCGTTTTCCGGGAGTGACACCGGTAAAACTCAGCGACGGAACGTATGGAAAAGGACAGGAAGTGCACGGAACGCCTCCGGCATGGATCGAAAGCCCTTCGTTCTACTCGTTGCCGCAGTATAAGACCACGGCCAATGTGTCGTTGACATATCAGCCGATCGAATCGCTCGAACTGACGGCGATGGGAGGAATTACTTACGGAAACTACGAAGAGAAACGTTTCCGTTCTACGTTGAAGATTGAAGGCGGACGCGTCTTAGGCCCTTCTTTCTTAGAAAACCGGATGCAGCGCAATCTGTATAAGACATTTCAGGCTACGGCAAATTACAGCCGGAAAATAGGGCAGCACAATTTCTCGCTTCTTGCGGGATATTCGTTCGAAGATTATTCCGATCGTTGGCTGAAAGGGTTCCGGGATAATTTTGCATCGAACGATCTGCCGTATCTCGATGTGGGCGCGCCAGACAATCAGAAGGCCGATGGCTCCGGGCAGGAATGGGCTTTGCAGTCGCTCTTCGGACGGTTGAACTATAACTATGCGGAACGCTATTTGCTGGAGACGACGATGCGTTACGACGGCTCGTCGCGTTTTCCGAAATCGAAGAAATACGGGTTCTTCCCTTCGGTGGCTTTAGGATGGCGACTGAGTGAAGAGGCTTTCATCCGTGAGAACGAAAAAATGAACTGGCTGACGAACCTCAAATTGAAAGCTTCATGGGGCGTACTCGGGAATCAGAATATCGGTATTTATCCTTATCAAACGCTGTATGATCTGGGACGTAACTATCCGTTCGGCAATACGTTTTCGTCGGGCGCTTCGATCACAACGCTTACCGATCCGAATCTGCGCTGGGAGAGCACGCGCACGTGGGATGTAGGCTTTGAAAGTTCGTTGTGGAACGGGTTACTGTCTTTCAACATGGCATACTTCAACCGATATACTTACGATATTCTGTACGCACCATCGGGAAGTGTTTCGTCTGTGCTGGGGTTGAACATCTCGCCCATCAATACCGGATCCCTCACGAACCGGGGGCTGGAGTTCGAGGTCGGTCATCACCTGCGTAGCGGTGACTTCACGCTCGATGTGCAGGGTAATTTCAACATCGTCCGGAACGAAATCGAGACGCTCGGAGTGGGCGATGTGAAGCAGTTGAACGGGCTCGTTGGAAGCGGCGGACTGTATATCGGTCATCCGATGCAGATTTATTACGGTTATCAAACGGACGGGGTATTCCTTGATGCCGAGGATGTGAAGACGTGGGCCGATCAGACGAAAGTTACCCCTAAGGCTCAGGCCGGCGACATTCGCTACCGCGATATCAGCGGTCCGGATGGAGTGCCCGACGGGAAAGTCGACCCGAATTACGACCGCGTAGTGCTAGGGACACGTATTCCTAAATATACGTTTGGCTTGGGTATCCAAGCGTCGTATAAAGATTTCGATGCGGCTGTTCAGATGCAGGGCGTAGCCGGAGTGAAAGGGATGTTGAGCGGCGTGGCGGGATTCGCCATGTGGCAGGAAGGGAACGTGCAACGCTGGCAGGCTGACGGACGTTTCCGCGCCGAGAGTCCCGAGCGTTATCCGTCGTACCCGCGTCTCGAAACAGTTTCGGGGGGAGGAAGTCCCAATACCGAAGTCTCCGACTTCTGGGTGCGCGATGCTTCGTATCTGCGTGTGCGCAACGTGCAATTGGGATATACGTTACCAAAAGAATGGCTTCATGCGCTGCACATTTCGGGTGTGAGAATATATGTATCGGGCGAAAACATGCTTACCTTAAGCGGATATCCCCGCGGATGGGACCCGGAAATCAACACCAACGGCCGGTATTATCCGATTCAGCAAACTTATACCTTCGGTTTAAACATTAAATTCTGATAACAACTATGTCTACGAAAATATTAAAACATATATGCCTTCCCGCTCTGCTGATCGGGATGCTGGCAGCTTGCGATCTGGAACGCAATCCGCTGAACCGGTTTTCGGATGCTACCATCTGGTCGAGCGAAGAAAATGCGAAAGTAGCCTTGACCGGTTTGTATCGCGGTGATATCCTGTTTAACGCTCCGGAATATCAACCTTCCGACTGGTGGAGCTACGGCGGGCTCGTTTTTCTGGAGTTTGCCTCCGATAATTTGTATGACCGGCGCAATAACGCGTCAAATTTCTTCCGCTTGTCCAACGGACAGCTTGTTGCCAATAATCCGTTTGTTGCACGTTATTGGAGGAACACGTATAAACGCATTACCCAATGCAATCGTTTTTTGGAGAATATCCGCAGTCTGCCCGAGACCGACGTGACGAAACGTTATGCGGCTGAAGCCCGCTTCATCCGGGCTTGTCAATACTTCTATCTCTCGCAGTATTATCAGGACGTGCCGTTAGTGACCAAAGTGCTGACACGGGATGAGGCTAACACGGTGGAGAAGACCGGTAGCAAGGAGATCACGAAATTTGTAATCGATGAGTTGAAAGCCGCCGTGATCGATTTGCCGCGTTTCAAAGATCTGTCGGTCGAGCAGATCGGCCGTGCCAGCAAACAAGCGGCACTGGCATTCCTCGGGCGTGTTTATCTCGCGGAAAATAAATGGAGCGAAGCGGCGACGGTTTATAAAGAGATTATCGACTACGGCGACAATGAACTGGTAGCCGACTATTCGTCGCTTTTCATACCGAAGGGAGAGAACAGCCGTGAAAACATCTTCTCGATGCAACATATCGAAAGTCTGGCCGGACAGGCGATGCCTCAACATGCTTTACCCGCCAAGGACGGAGGATGGTGCATCATCAATGTGCCGGCTTCGTTGTTCGAAGCCTACGAGTTTACCGACGGTACGAGCTTTTCTTACGACAGTCCGCTGTACGATCCGAATGACTTGGGCAAGAACCGCGACCCGCGTCTCCGCTATACGATTCTTTATAACGGAGCGATGTTTATGGGGAAACCTTACGTGAGCCATCCCGACTCGGCTTCGAGTCCCGACCGCGTGATGGGCGGACAAACTACCCAAACCGGCTTTATGATGCGCAAGTTTTTTGACGAAACGTACAAAGGTAATTTGCAGGAATACGGGGGAAATGTGCCGGTGATTCGCTATGCGGAAGTACTCCTCGGTTACCTCGAGGCCAAGATGGAAGCCGGCGATGCCATCTCGCAGGCTTTGCTCGATCAGACGATCAACCGAATCAGAGGACGTGCTTCGGTCAATATGCCGAACATCACGCAGACGGATGCGTCTTCGCTTCGTCCGGTGCTGCGTAACGAACGCCGGGTAGAGCTGGCTTGCGAAGGTATCCGTTATTGGGATATTCTGCGTTGGAAGATCGGGGAAGAAGTGTTGACCAAAGATGTTTACGGAGCGCCTTTCCCCGGAGCCAAGCGGACGCGTGTAAAGGCAGGCGGCCAAGTCGATCCGCACGGTCGATGGTTTGTGAATACAAGAGGCTTCCGCTCGCCGCAAGACTACAAATGGCCGATTCCGCAGGCCGAGCAGGACATCAACCCGAATTTGCGCTAAATGGATGCAAGAAAAGGGTAAATTGATTAACTTTGCCGGAGCGTAATGTTCCGGCAAAGTCGTTTTCTTCGGAACATACTTTTTTTGAATCGATAAATGATAAAACATACCTATATGAATAAACATCTTCTTCCGAAAGCCGGTCTGTTGACCGCCTCGGCCCTTACGCTCGCCTTGTCGCAGGCGCAAAAGAACGAACGACCGAACATCGTACTGATTTATGCCGACGATATCGGATTCGGCGACTTCTCGTGCTACGGCGCTACCCGTGTCCAAACACCTCATACCGATGCGCTGGCCAGCAACGGCGTGCGATTCACCAATGCGCACTCGGCTGCCGCCACAAGCACTCCCTCGCGCTACGGTCTCTTCACCGGAGAATATCCGTGGCGGAGAAAAGGTACGGGGATTGCCGCGGGCGATGCCGCGCTGATCATCCGTCCCGACCGACTGACACTGCCCAAGATCCTCCGTCAGGCCGGATACACGACCGGAGCCGTAGGCAAATGGCATCTGGGGATGGGCGCCGAGAACGGCCAACAGAACTGGAACGAGCGCGTAGCTCCCGGACCGGCCGAGGTGGGGTTCGACTACTCGTACATCATGGCGGCTACAGGCGACCGTGTACCGTGTGTTTACATGGAGAACCAGCGTGCCGTCAACCTCGATCCTAACGACCCGATCTCTGTCAGCTATACGGAGAACTTCGAAGGCGAGCCTACCGGAAAAGAAAATCCCGAACTGCTGACAAAGCTGAAACCCAGCCCCAATCACGGGCACGACCAGAGCATCGTGAACGGTATTTCGCGCATCGGTTACATGAAAGGCGGAAAGGCCGCGCTGTGGGAGGATGAGAACATTGCCGACAGCATTACGGTGCATGCCGTGCGCTTCATCGAGAAGAACAAAGACCGTCCGTTCTTCCTCTATTTCGGAACGAACGATATTCATGTGCCGCGTTTTCCGCATCCACGTTTCCGCGGGAAGACCGATATGGGACACCGCGGCGATGCCCTCGTGCAGTTCGACTGGTCGGTAGGCGAGGTCGTCCGGGCATTGAAGGAGGCGGGTGTCTTTGAGCGTACGCTGATCATCGTTTCGAGCGATAACGGCCCGGTCGTGGACGACGGTTACGCCGATGAAGCCGTTGCGCGTCTCAAGAATCACAAACCGTGGGGCCCGTTCCGCGGAGGGAAATACAGTACGTTCGAAGCCGGAACACGTGTGCCGTTTATCGTACACTGGCCCGAACGGGTGAAGGCGGCCACATCGCCCGCGCTGGTTTCGCAAATCGATATGACGGCCACACTGGCTCATCTTATCGGGGCGAAAAACACGGCGGATATTCCTGCCGACAGCCGCAACCAGCTCCCCGCATGGCTGGGTAAAGACCTGAAAGGACGCGACTATGTGATCGGCGCCGGCTCGTCGCTGACCGTGTTGACGCCCGAATGGAAATACATCGAACCGAGTCAGGCTTCGCCCTACAATGCGCTGACGAATACCGAGCTGGGTAATCATCCTGAGGATCAGCTCTACCATATCGCGACGGATCGCGGCGAGTACGACAACATGGCGAAGGAAAAGCCTGAAATCGTGGGAGAAATGAAGGCGATTCTCGAAAAAGAGAAAAGCAAAGGCGTGGGAATGGAACTGTAAGCGAAGAGTATTTCTCGTGTGTTCTTTTAAATGTGATTGAAGAGGAGGAGCTGTCTCAAAACGAGGCGGCTCTTTTTGTTCAGAATTAGCCCTGCTTGTGCCGTCGAAAACGTCGGAAACTGGGTATCCGGTATTCAAAACAGCATGTTTTTGCCTGTTGTTGCACAACAATGACCTTCAAACAGCATGTTTTGCCCCGTTGTTGTGCAACAGCGACCCTTAAACAGCATGTTTTGCCCCGTTGTTGTACAACAATGACCCTTAAACAGCATGTTTTGCCCCGTTGTTGTACAACAACGACCCTTAAACAGCTGTTTTAACCCTGTTGTTGTACAACAACAGCATGAAAGGGAGCTTTATAATCGGAGGCGGACGTCAATGTCGGCGGAACGTATATGTGGTGTCGCCGGCATGTAAGATCAAGCGGCGGCTGTCGATGTGACCGACGGAAAACGTACGCCGGGCCTTAGGCCAGTCGGTGTGCGGGAGAAAATCCTTAACCAGAATCGTATAATTCGTCAGCTCTAATTTCAGCGTATGCTCGTCAGGTTGTACTTTATATCCGTAAGTGTAGAAGTAGTCGTGTGAAAGGGGGCGATAGATCTGATACATGAACAGCGATTCGGACTGGAAGTTATACCATACGGTATCGACCTTGGTGATGTTCCCGCGCGTCTCGACGGTCTGCAATTGCCATTTCCCCTTCAGCCGGTCGCTGACTTCATGCTGGCATGCCGCACATAGCCATGCGATAAATAGCATCCTGATGCCTTGTTTGATTTTTCTCATGCTTTCCTTCTTTACATCGGCAAAGGTACAAGACTCTTTTTGTTTGCCCAAATTGTTCGTACATGCCGTTGTACAGGCAATAAGAAAAAGACTGGAAAGTCATATTGAGATGAAACCATACAGAGCGAACACGTATAAAAAGAGCCATCCCGAAAATGAGACAGCTCTTTTTGTACACTTTATTTTTTGCTTTTACCGTATCACGACTTTCTGTCGGGCTTGGCCATCGAGGGTAACGATGTATAGGCCTTGTGCCAGCGGAATGGAGGTTTGTCCTTCGGCAATCCGAGCCCGGTAAACTACCTGCCCGGTAAGCGAATAGACTTGCACATCCGTTGCTTTTGTCGTCCGGATCTGTAACATACCCTCTTCCGTG
>NZ_RQYN01000029.1 GCF_003860135.1 Tannerella forsythia | reverse complement strand
TTGTCCATGCTGATATCAAAGTTAGTAATTATTGAATTATTTACAAAAGTACAAATGTACGACCATTGACAATTATTTAACCAAGGGCTGAAAGCCCGAATTATTTCAGCCCCATCCCGTAAGGGTGGGGTATTGATGTCCGCACCCTATTTAGAGGGCTGAAAGCCTGAATGAAATTCATTATGATTTGTCCTATTGCGGAATCCGGGATAAAATTTTGCGTACGGGTTTTAAGGAGAACGTGGCGTTTGACGGTATGCGGAATGTGTCCGGAATTATTTCTGTCCGGAAAAATAAATTGAAAGTTTGAGCTCCTTTTATCCATCGTTATGATCAGCATTTTCTTCTTGCAGGGGAGGGGCAAACAGTAATCACGATAAGAACGCTTGTTTTTATGAGCTGAAAATGACTCATGATTGAATGATTCAAGCAATTATCACAGTAGCCGTTTTTTAAGCATTAGGAGTAATTCCGCCTCCTCTCTGAGGAGAGATTTAAGGGGGAGAGAGACGGGTTTCATCCCTTAATTTAATGCAATAACCCCCTCCGTGTATAGGGTATAACCCCTCCGTGTATAGGGGTAACCCCCCTTTATGTATCGTACATTCGTACGTCCATTATTTAATTGTCAATTGTTAATTGTCATACCGGGTACATGATTCGGCGTGTACCACGCTTTCCCCCTTTGAAGGGATGACATCCTCCTTCGCTTCGCTCTTCCCCCTTTGAAGGGGGGGGGCAGGGGGGGATGTTCACAGGCCAACAACTCAACAAATAAACATTTCAACAACTCAACCCCCGAAGAGCATACAAGGGCTGAAAGCCCGTTTTATTTCAGCCCTATCCCGCCAGGGTGGGGGATCGACATCCGGACCCTGTTCGGAGGGCTGAAGGCCTGAATTAAATTCATTCTTATTTGTTCTATTGCGGAATCTGGGATAAATCAATCATCAAACAAATTCCGTTCGCATGTTAACATTACATTTCCGAACGACCTCGTGTATAAAAGAGAAAGCCATCTCGCTCGAAGCGGGATGGCTTTTTACCATACGGTTTACTCCTTTGGGAGTCTACGATCAATCCTTGAACTTGGCCGAGAGATACTCGCGATTCATGCGGGCGATATTCGTCACCGAAATTTGTTTCGGACATTCCACTTCGCATGCACGGGTGTTCGTACAGTTTCCGAACCCAAGTTCGTCCATCTTGGCTACCATCGCTTTGGCACGGCGGGCCGCTTCTACCTTACCCTGCGGGAGCAAAGCCAGCTGACTGACCTTGGCCGACACGAACAACATGGCCGACCCATTCTTGCAGGCTGCCGCACAAGCGCCGCAACCGATGCAGGCCGCCGCATCCATAGCCAGATCGGCATCTTTCTTCGGAATCGGAATCGCGTTGGCATCGGGTACTCCACCGGTGTTGACGGACACGAACCCTCCGGCCTGCATGATCTTGTCGTATGCCTGACGGTCGACCGTCAAGTCACGGATCACCGGGAAACCGGCCGAACGCCACGGCTCGACGGTAATTGTCTCTCCGTCGTCGAACTTACGCATGTGCAACTGGCACGTGGTAATGGCCGAATCCGGGCCGTGCGGATGGCCGTTGATGTATAATGAGCACATCCCGCAGATACCTTCGCGGCAATCGTGATCGAAGAAGACCGGTTCTTTGCCTTCATTGACCAACTGTTCGTTGAGCACATCCAGCATTTCGAGGAACGAACTGCCCTGAGAAATTCCTTTGAGCGGATATGTTTCAAAAGCGCCTTTTTCTTTCGGACCTCGCTGGCGCCATACTTTTACGGTTATATCGATATTTTTATCCATTGTCTTGTTCTTTTAAGCTGTGTGAAACTCCTTAATTCTTATAGTTCCGCTGCTGACGAACGACAAACTCGTAATCGAGCGGTTCTTTCAGCATCACCGGATCTTTGTCTTCGCCCTGGTATTCCCAGCACGATACATACGAGAATTCTTCGTCGTGGCGCATCGCTTCACCTTCCGACGTCTGGTGCTCTTCGCGGAAATGTCCGCCGCACGATTCGGCACGGTCGTACGAGTCGTGCGCCATCAGTTCACCGATCTCGATAAAGTCGGCCAGACGCAACGCCTTTTCAAGCTCTACGTTCAGGTCGTCGCCCCTGCCGGGAATGCGTACATTGCTCCAGAATTCTTTTTTCAGTTTCTTCAACATCTCGATGGCTTCTTTCAGCCCTTCGGCATTACGCGCCATCCCGACGTGATCCCACATAATGTGTCCCAGCTCTTTATGCAGACTGTCGACCGAACGTTTTCCTTTGATATTCATCAACCGGTTGATCCGATCCTGAATCTGCTTCTCGGCTTCCACAAACTCCGGCGCGTCGGTCTTGAAACGGGGCACCTGAATCTGATCGGCCAGATAGTTCTGAATCGTATACGGCAACACGAAATAACCGTCGGCCAATCCTTGCATCAAGGCCGATGCTCCCAGACGGTTCGCTCCGTGATCGGAGAAGTTGGCTTCGCCGATGGCAAACAGACCGGGGATGTTGGTCATCAGTTCGTAGTCTACCCACAGTCCGCCCATCGAGTAGTGGAGCGCCGGATAAATCATCATCGGAGTTTCGTACGGATTATCGTCCACAATCTTTTCATACATTTGGAAGAGGTTCCCGTAACGCGCTTCTACCACATCGCGCCCCAGACGGTTGATGGCGTCGGCAAAGTCGAGGTAAACGGCCTGACCGGCTCCTACGCCGAATCCGGCGTCGCAACGTTCTTTGGCAGCGCGCGAAGCCACGTCGCGCGGCACGAGGTTACCGAACGCCGGATACCGACGTTCCAGATAATAGTCGCGGTCTTCTTCTTTGATCTGTGTAGGTCTCAGTTTGCCGGCGCGAATCGCTTCGGCATCTTCTTTCTTTTTGGGCACCCAGATACGTCCGTCGTTACGCAACGACTCCGACATCAGCGTCAGCTTCGACTGAAATTCGCCGTGTACCGGAATACACGTCGGGTGAATCTGTACCATACACGGGTTCGCGAAGTACGCTCCCTTCTTGTAGCATTGCCATGCCGCCGATCCGTTCGAGGCCATCGCGTTCGTCGATAGGAAGAACGTGTTCACATATCCGCCTGTGGCTACGACTACGGCGTGAGCCGCAAAGCGTTCGATCTTACCGGTTACTAAATTGCGTGCCAGAATCCCGCGGGCACGTCCGTCGATCTTTACGACATCGAGCATCTCATAACGCGTGTACATCTTTACTTTACCCAGCCCGATCTGACGGCTCAGCGCCGAGTAAGCGCCCAGCAGCAACTGCTGTCCCGTCTGTCCGCGGGCATAGAACGTACGCGATACCTGTGCCCCACCGAACGAACGGTTGTCGAGCAACCCGCCGTATTCGCGGGCAAAAGGTACACCCTGCGCCACACACTGGTCGATAATGGCGTTCGATACTTCGGCCAAACGATACACGTTGGCTTCACGAGCCCGATAGTCACCCCCTTTAATCGTGTCGTAGAACAGACGATACACCGAGTCACCGTCGTTCTGATAGTTCTTGGCCGCATTGATACCTCCCTGCGCAGCAATGGAGTGCGCACGACGCGGCGAATCCTGAATACAGAAATTAAATACGTTAAACCCCATTTCGGCCAGCGAGGCGGCAGCCGAAGCGCCGGCGAGCCCGGTACCTACGACAATAATATCCAAACGGCGTTTGTTGGCCGGGTTTACCAGTTTCTGGTGTGCTTTATAATTGGTCCACTTCTCGGCTAACGGCCCCTGTGGTATTTTTGAATTTATTTGACTCATAACGATTGCTTTTAAAAGAAATTACATCTTGTTTGTTCATATTAGCCGCACAGGCTTTTCACATAGAAGAAGAGCGTAACAAAAGCATATCCCAAAAAGATAAGCGTAGCCACCACATTGCTAATCACTTTCAGACGGTTCATCCACACGTGATTGTTCCAGCCGATGGTGTGAATCGCACTCCACACACCGTGTGTGAGGTGGAACCACAAGGCCACATACCAAATCAAGTAGGCTATCACCACCCATAACTGGCTGAAATAATACTGAATGAACGCGGCCCCGTCCTGCGGAGACACTACACTGCCACCCAGCTCTACTTCGTGATGTCCGAGTAATTCCGCAAACATCATCTTGTACCAAAACTGGCTAAAATGAAGAATCATAAAGCCAATGACCACCACACCGATCACGAACATGTTCTGCGAAGCCCAGCTCACTCCCTGAGGACGCGTATTCACCGCATAACGGTCGTTCCCGCGAGCCTTCCGGTTTTGCAGCGTCAGCATCACCGCATACACAAAGTGAATGGCAATAATCGCTCCCAAACCGATGGTCGCCACTACCGCATACCAGTTCGCACCCAGCAATCCACAAATCATGTTGTAGGCGTCGGTCGAGAAGACCGCCGTCACATTCATCGACAAGTGGAACAGCAAAAACAAAACCAGGAAAATACCGGATATACTCATCACCAGCTTTTTCCCGATAGAAGATTTTAGTAACCACATAAGCAAATTGTTTTAAATGTTTATTTATTCGGTTTAACGTTTCTTTTGATGTCGCAAAAGTACGATATAGAAACCGGATAAACAAATATATTGCGGAAATTTTTCCGTAATTGCGAGACGAGCGCACTAAAGATTAAAAAACAACGACTTAAATCCATGTATCCGCGTTCAAACCTTCTATTCATAAATGTATAAGAAAGACGCTCTTTGCCATCGGCGAAAATTCCGTACTTTTGCCCTTATGAAACCGACACTGTATTTCACTCCGCTCTCGTTTCCGATCTACGTGATGGCGAAGCCGGTAGGCGCGCTCTGTAATATGGACTGCGAGTATTGCTATTATCTCGAAAAAAGCGGACTGTATCAGGAACGCAAGCAGAACAGAATGTCCGATGATACCCTCGAACGATTTACCCAAGCCTATATTGAATGCCAGACAAGCCCGTTCGTACAATTCACATGGCACGGAGGCGAGTCGCTGCTGCGAGGTCTCGACTTCTACCGCAAAGCGCTGAAATTCCAACGACAATACGGACGGGGCCGGGAGATACAGAATTGTATCCAGACGAACGGGCTGTTGCTTAACGACGAATGGTGCCGTTTCTTCAAAGACAACGATTTTCTGGTCGGCATCTCCATTGATGGGCCGGAAACGATGCACGACCGCTATCGTAAGGATTGCGGGGGACGGGGTACATTTGCCCGAGTCATGCGAGGCATCGAGCGGTTGCACCGTCATGGAGTGGAATTCAATACGCTGTCGGTATTGCACGATTACAACGTGCGTTTTCCGCTCGAAATGTATCACTTCTTCAAAGAGATCGGTAGCCGCTACATGCAATTCTCTCCGATTGTCGAACGACTTGGTACCCGTGCGGACGGGCTCGAGCTGCTCACGGCGGCCGACCATCCGGAAGACTGTGAATTGGCACCCTGGTCGGTCGATCCGATCGCTTACGGCGATTTTTATATTGCGGTGTTCGACGAATGGGTACGCCACGATGTGGGACAATATTATATACAGCTTTTCGACGCCACATTGGCAGGTACCCTCGGTGAGCCTCCCGGCGTCTGCATCTATGCGAAAACATGTGGTCATGCGCTGGCCATGGAATATAACGGCGACGTCTATGCCTGCGACCATTTCGTCTATCCCGAATACCGGCGCGGTAACCTGTACGAAAAAACGCTCGTGGAAATGACCCTCTCGGACGAACAACGCCGTTTCGGGAACGATAAACAGGACGGTCTGCCAACACAATGCCGCTCCTGCCGCTTCTTAAAATTGTGCAACGGCGAATGCCCGAAGAACAGAATCGCCGTATCGACCGATGGCGAGTATGGCTTGAACTATCTCTGTGCCGGATTAAAACGTTATTTTGCACACGTCGAGCCGGCCATGATGTTCATGGCCGAAGAACTGCGTAACGGTCGACCACCGGCCAACATCATGCACGAAATAAGAAGACAAAAATGACGTTATTTATTAATAATCAGACTTATATCTTTCTAGATACACCTTGCTGAGCGGGGGGCGAAAATTTAGACATTCAGGCAGCTTTACCCAAAAAGAGAGCCTGCTCGGCTATGGCTTCCGGCAGGCTCTTTCAAAAATAACAACCTATGTACAATCTTACTGCACAAAGATTTTTTTGCGAACATCGCCCAGCACGACAATGTAAACGCCCTTAGGCAGCGTGATAATACGCTCACCGACTACGGCATTCTCTTTGCGGTAGAGCGCGCCCGAAATCGTATAAATAGCCAGCGGCCGCATTTTGTCGGTGCGGATGCGTAAACTGTTATCGAAACTCCAGATATCCACGTTCTCAACAATTTTCTCATTGGCGTTCGAACCGTAAATCGTCACCTTACAAGAGTCCCTGAAGCCTCCGTCAACAGTGCGGACATACACCCAGGTCTCACCCGAAGCTATTCCGGTCAAATAACATGAATCGACCGTTACAACAGCCGTGTTGCCACTTGTCCATACCACCTTCTTATTCGTGGCGTTGGTCGGCTTAATCGTTGCGTTCAGCTTGCCTTTCTTCCCGGCAGCTAACCTGATGGAAGTACTGTCTATATCGATACCCTTGACCGGTATTGTTTCTAGCACACTCACATAACATGTATCTTTAAAGCTTCCGTCTAACGACTCGGCAACGATCAGTGCGATACCGAGCTTCTTAGCCAATACGACAGCCGTGGTATCCGTCTCGGGCGTAACAGCCGCATAAGCCGCATTCGTGGACGACCATTTCACTTTCTTCTTAAAGGCATCGTTCGGGAAGATTTTTGCCGTCAACGTGTCACGCTCTCCGACAGCCATATAAAGCGTGTCCTTATCGAGCGATAAACCTGCTACAGCTGCGGGTGGAAGCACCTTAAAGACACACGTGGCGGACTTTCCGTTCTTCGCCATAGCCGTCACTTTCGATATTCCGGGGGCTACGGATTCGATTCGAGCGACTTTCGTATCATCGGCCATGGGAGTTGCCGTCACCGACCCACCTTCGACCGACCATGCCAAATTCGTATCATCCGCATCGGCCGGTTTGACGACGGCACGCAACAACATTTTATGATGCAGGTGCATTATGACCGTATCTTTGATATCCGGAAAAGAAACTTCCGTCACCGGATTGATAATGTGTACCAGACACGTATCGGTTTTCAAGTTGCCTTCATGTCCGGCCGTAACGACAATCTTTACCGTCCCGGGCCTTGATCGCGCGGTAATCACCCCCAAGGTATCGAATGTGTTGACAGTCGCAAGTCCCGACAGGCTGGAAAATCGTACTTTCTTATTCGCTCCCGACGGATTGACCTTCGCGTAAAGCGTGTCTTTGCTGTCGACAGTCATATAGAGTTCTTTGATATCCATCCCCTTTTTATCCTTCAGCTCTACACTCGTGACCGGCTCATAAACAATGACGACACAAGAGTCTTTGACCTTACTTTGCGATGTCACCACAATTTCCGTTCTGCCCGGATTTATGCCGGTAATCTTACCATAGGTACTGTCGGATACGGCATATTTTACCGTTGCAATCAGCGGGTTTTTCGACTTCCACGCCACCGTGTCTGTTTTCGGTATGACATTCACTTTGACCGAATCGGACTGACCGACATCTATTCGGATCGTGTCTCTGGTCAAGGTACATCCGGGTTTGGGAGACTGCCCCCATGCTGCATTCGGAAGCAAAGCCATCATACAGAGGATTGCTCCAAGATAAAACGTAAATGTAAATTTTTTCATGTCTTTTATTGTTTAATTAATTACTAACAAAGTAACAAATAAGGCGAACAAAATGTTTCGCTCTTTTTCCTCTTTTTCCTCTACCGCACAAATATTTTTTTGCCGGTATGATTCAGAACGACGATGTAGAAACCACGCGGCAGAGGAATGAAACGGTGGTGCAAAAGTCTGAACTTTGCCCTTACTATCCAAATAAAATCTTACATTTGCACCGTTTTTAACACTCATTTTCATGAATTTCACACATAAACATCCTATAGCATCGACTCCCGACACGGTCATTGTGGCAGCCGGAGACTTTCCTTCGCATCCGGCCGCGTATGGGGCGATCGAACAGTTCCATGACCGGATTATCTGTTGTGACGGAGCTGCTGACGCGCTCCTTCGCGCCGGCTTTATGCCGCTGGCCGTGGTAGGCGATGGCGATTCCATCTCCGAAACGGCGCGCGACCAAGTGGCAGACAGACTCTATCTTGAATCGGAGCAGGAGACGAATGACCTGACGAAGGTGGTACGTTATGCCCTCAAACAGGGGCATCACCGACTACTTATCGTCGGTGCCACGGGGAAACGTGAAGATCACACACTCGGTAACATCAGCCTGTTGGCCGATTATATGGACCAGGCAACCGTCGAGATGCGTACGGACTACGGCATCTTCACACCTGCCGCGGCAAAGACCTCTTTTGCGTCGTATGCCGGACAGCAGATTTCCGTTTTTTGTGTAGACAGCGAACCGTTAACTCTCCGCAACGTACGCTGGCCTCTAACCCGAAAACGCATCACCCGTTGGTGGCAAGGCACGTTGAACGAGGCGCTGAGCGATCAATTCGAAGTAGAAACGGAAGGCAAAGTCATTGTGTTCCGTGCCTATTGACTGAGCGTATCAGTTGGAAGCATGCTTCAAGGAGCTGCCCAATCGGGCGTTTCTGCTCAAAGAGCTACTTTTTGATGCGGAACACGCCCGGCAATAATTCAACAGGGCGAGTTGAGGTAAGACGGAGAAACGCGACAATGGAAAAAAGCAGCATGGCCGAAAACGCGATACTCGAAGAAAGTGCCGCTCCGGTCACCCCGTAAGCGGGAATCAGCAATCCTCCTGCTATCAGCAGTACAAGCAATCCGACACAGGAACATACGGCGCTGACGCGCACGCGTCCCGTCCCGATGAAGTAATGGCTCAGGATACGATTACTGCCGAAAGTCACAATCCCGACTGCCAAGGCCTCAATCACCTTCCGAATTCCCGTAAATTCGGGCGTAAACAGATAATCCGTATAGACCCACTCCGGCAAACAGAGGATAAGTGCCATGGCTACGATCAGTGTTGAGTAGGTCAGCTTAAACAGTCGCAGCGTGAGGCTGCGCTGCCGTTCGGTCTCCGATGTCCGGGCTATCTGACTGTAAGCGATAAAGCTCACCCCGTGACTGATATGCCAGATACTTTCGGAAATTTTCGTGCCCGAATCCAACAACCCGACCTGTCCGTATCCGCCAAACCGTTGCAACAGAAAGTAATTCAGACGGGTCGTCAGCCCTTCGGCCAAATTGTCGGCACTGCTCCAAAGACCGTACATAAACATCGCTTTCACGCCTTTGAGCCACGAACCCAATGCCGGATTTTCGTGCTGCACACGAAAGAACGGCTTTACCATCAATCCCAGACTGACCATCCATGCGATGAGATTCGTCAGAAAAAGGCCCCACAGATACCCGGACACATCACGTTGGTTCAGTCCGAAGTAGAGTCCTACGAGGATAAAAAACAACAACCCGCCCTGAATGATAAAAACCGTATTAAACGCCTTGATCAGGTCTTTACCCAGCAGGAAACGAGCATTCGCCGCTACGAGCGAAAGCAGGACAGATAGCCCGTAAACAATAAAGCCATACCCTTCGGGAAGCATCCCCAGCAGCGCCATGCAGATACAAGCAATCGCCGAACCGACGAAAGCCCATACATACGTCGGCCAGAAGACGGTACGGAAAGGCTGCCGATGCATAAAGTAGACGATCGTATTGCCACAGAGGACACTGTTAAAGATAACCGCCAGATTCACCGAAGCATAAATCACTCCGACGACCCCTATCCCATCCTTACCCAGCACCCGGCTGTGAATCAGGATAAGCAGCAGGTTGAGCAAAGCGATCGCATAGCGCGTTCCGACTGTCGCAAGGATTTTTTTCAACATGGAAAAGAGTTGATACTGAGCTGATCCAATAAACGGATATAAAGCGTGATCGCTTCACGTATTTCCGGCAGCTCGATGTATTCGTCGGCGCTGTGAGAACGTGCCGAATCGCCCGGCCCGATCTTCACCGTAGGAAACGGCATCAAAGCCTGATCGCTCATCGTGGGAGAACCGAACGGTTCTTTCCCCAACATCACGGCACGTTGCACAAACGGATGCGCAGTATCAAGACGCGACGAGTTGAGACGCAGGCTGCGGGGCGTCACGTCGCAAGAGACGTGCGCTCGTATTTCGTCCAACGCTTCCCGGTTGGAATAAAGTTCATTGGTGCGTACATCGACGGTAAACCGGCATCGGTCGGGCACTACATTGTGTTGTGTGCCGGCTTCGATCATCGTCACACTCATTTTTACGCCCCCCAACAAGTCGCTGCGACGCGGAAAAGCGTATGAATGAAACCACGCGATATCCTTCATGGCTTCGGAGATCGCGTTGAGACCTTCGTTACGAGCGGCATGACCGGCTCTTCCGTGGCTGACACAATCGAGCACAAGCAGTCCTTTTTCGGCAATCGCCGGATGCATCCCGGTCGGTTCACCCACGACACCGAACGCGACCGGAGGCAACTCGGGCAGAACACTTTCAACTCCTCCCTGTCCGGACACCTCTTCTTCGGCCGAAGCCAGAAAAATCAGATTATAGGGCTGTTCATTGGCCGACAATTGAGTAAATGCGGCATAAAGAGCGACGACACTCGCACCGGCATCGTTGCTGCCCAAACCATAGAGGCGCTCGGTTTCGTCGTCTTCATAGGGAGTGAACGGGTCTTTCGTCCAACCTTGTACGGGCCTGACCGTATCGATGTGCGAATTGAGCAGGATAGTAGGATTGGAGAGATCGATGTTCCGGGAAGTCATCCAGAGGTTATTCCCCTTACGATGTACGACGTGCCCCGCAGCCTTCCATTCGGACTGTAAGAAATCGGCCACCTCCCTTTCTTCACGACTAAACGAAGAACGCTTAATCATCTCTTTGAGCAAATCTATGGCCTGATAATATGTTTCCATTTCGATGTGCAATACGTTACGTCACGGTTGATGATGCAGTAGACGGTCTACTTCTTCCCGGTCCAGCTCAAGCTGTTCTTTCAAGGCTTCCAAGTCTTTGAACTTCCTGTTCTGACGTACGAAACGGATGAACTCGACTTCGATTGCTTCACCATAGACGGTGTCGGAGAAATGCAACAGATGGACTTCGACCGTCAGCGACTGACCATCGACCGTTGGGCGGTTGCCGACGGAGAGCATCCCCTTGTAACGAGTACCGCGCAAGTGTACCCATACGGCATAGACGCCATGGCCCGGCCAGACTTTGAACGGTTCGTCGACTTCGATGTTGGCTGTCGGGAATCCCATCGTACGGCCAATCTGACGCCCACCGACGATATGTCCTTTCAGAAGATACGGGTACGTCAGCATCTGCGCCGCTTCTTCTACGCGGCACTCGGCAAGAAACTGCCTGATCCGCGATGAGCTCACGGCTTCTTCACCTTCCGACGGGAGATAAAGAGTGGCCTTCAGCACTTCCATGCCGCACGCTTTCCCGTAAGCAGCATATTCCTCAAAGCCTTCTTCGCGGTTGCGTCCGAAACGATGGTCGTACCCCACCAACAAGGTGCGGACACCCCATTGTTTCCACAAAACTTGTTCGATAAACTCACGGGCTGAGAGAGCGGCCAATTCGCGTGTGAAGTCAAGCACGGCGCAACAGTCGGCCTCCGTCGTTGCCAGATGTTTCAATTTCTCGTCGAACGAATTCAGCAATTTCGGCTGATAGTCGGCCTGTAGGACGATACGCGGATGTACCGGAAATGTAAAAACGGCGGCAGACTGCCCACGCTCATCGGCCAGACGACGCAGTTCACGGATCAGGAAACGATGTCCTTGATGAACGCCATCGAAAAATCCGACTGTCGCCGCCCAAGCATTTCCTTGCCTTTTTTCTGGATTGCGTATGATGATCATGGCACAAAGATAACGAAAAAATCTTCGCTGAAAGATCATAACTCGCCGTTATCGGCTTTCGTTTCACGGTTCCGTCAAGCATAATGAGGGTGTGTCAAAACGCCATGTTATAACACACCCGCCTATGTTTGCCGGAACGAATCCGGATCATCCGTTCACTTATGCGTAGTATGCACCCGTTCGCTTTGATGAATCAATCCGTCTTCTCCCTGACATCCTTTGTATTCGATCTGAAGAGTTACATGGTTAATACCGAATGATTCGAAAAGCATCCTTTCAATACGTTTCCTGACAGGCTGTACAGCAGATAACACGCAGTCTGTACGGATATTCACATGTGCTTCGAGATGAACATGATCGTCGTCCATCCGCCAGATATGGAGGTGGTGCATGTTTTCTACTTCGGGGAGTTCCTCAACCCTCCGTTTCACGGTATTGACATCTATTCCGTCGGGAGTGGCCTGCATCAGGATATTGACGGTCTGCCGCATAATCGACCATGTATGACGGATGATGTATATGCCTACCAATACGGTGATGAGTGGGTCAAGCCAATACAGCTCCCACATCCAGATGGCAATTCCTCCGGCTATGACAGCCACGGACGACAGCGTATCACCCAGCAGGTGCAAGTACGCGGCACGTACATTCAGATTGTGTGATTTGTCTTTGTGCAGTACAACAACCGATATCAGATTGGCCAACAAACCGAAAACGGCGACAATAAGCATCACCTTCCCTTTAATCGGTTCAGGTGTCATAAACCGTTGATAAGCTTCGAAAAACAGATAGATACAAATGGCAATCAACACGACAGCATTGAAAAGCGCCGCTAGGATTTCGATGCGTTTATAGCCGAACGTCTTGTGTTCGTCGGGCTGTTTTTCAGCATGTCTGCCGGCTAGAAAAGCGATGAAGATAGCCGACGAATCACCCAGATTGTGTATCGCATCCGAGATTAAAGAGAGACTGTTGGAAAGGACTCCTCCAATAATCTGCACAATCGTGATCGAAAAATTCAGCAGCGTTACCCACAACAGTTTCCGTCCTCTTATCCGGTGTGCATGATGGTGATGATCATGCTTGTGATGGCCGTGACCATGATGCCTGCGCATCTCGTTTTTTGTTTCATGATCGTGTTTCATTTCTCTTTAATTTAAAGATTCATTCAAAAGTCGAAACGTATTTTGTAAATGTATTGATCGTATGTACTACTCGTTCGCGACTCCTATTTTCAGGTATTGCGAACAAGCGTAGTATGAGGCAATCCTCACCTGTAGCCCCCCAAAAGGCCTACAAACGGAAGAAGTAGCACGTATTCACGTAATCGGTACGATGTTCAGGTTGTACCTTCTCCGTATCGTTGGTGACGGGGATGCTTTCGCTCCATTCGTATAAATACTTCGCAGAGAAGATCAGCTCCGTGCTTGCCTTACCCGATTCTTTGCCGCTCCGCAGGCTCTTCCGCCATCCGTTATTTGCCGTAAGCGTGAAACGTTGTGAAACGACCGGTACGCTGTTTTTGACGAGTGTCACCTCCGTCGAAGCATTCAGTTCAAAAGGTACCTGTGGAGGAAGGATCAGCTTCCCGTTACTGAAAGGTGACAGTACGGCCGGCAATCCCGTTGGGATACCCACTTTTACCCACGAGAGCGCCTGATACGTAATACGCATTCCTTCATACAAGTCTTTTACGAGATGTTCAAGATAAATCAGATACCAACCTTCGGCCTCAGGCGTAAACGAAGCCGTGTAACAATTCTCTTCCTGAGCCTTCGACAACGCTTTTTTCTCTCCGTTCGGAGAGAGAAGCATCAACTTGCAATCGGCAATATCCGAGAACCATTTTTGCGTAGGCGTAATCATATCGATCGAAAACTCGCCGAAAAAGATTTTGACTTGCTGTTCCTGACCTACATTCCCCTGATAAGACGATTCGATCCACATTGTATGCGCCTTCGACACATGCGGAATGATCAGCAGAAGAAAGCAGAAGCAACATGAGATGATTATTTTCTGTAGATTCATTTTGAATGGAATAAAATAATTTGTTTGTACAAAGGAAGCCTTTTTCCGGCATCCGGGAAATCCCTATTTGTAGGGATTTTTCCAACTCTTCACACTACGCCTCCGGATTTCCAAACGAGAATCAGAAAATCGAAAGCTTGGTTTTAGTCGTAAACTCTTCCAAAAACAAGATCCCCCTCTGTGAATTTCCTTTCTGATTCAACCGTGGACTCCATACGGCGATACTGTATCTTTGCGGATGCACTGCTACGATACCACCGCCCACACCGCTCTTACCGGGAAGTCCGACTTTAAACGCAAACTGTCCGGCCTCATCATAGAATCCGCAAGTCTGCATCAGCGCATTCGTTCGTTTAGTACGGCTCGGAGAAAGGATTGGCTTACCCGAATAAGGGACAATACCGTTATTGGCGAGAAAAAGAAACGACTCGGACAACTCTCTGCATGTCATTTCGATGGAACATATTTTAAAATACAAGTCCATGACCTTCTCAATATCGTTCTTGATATTCCCGAACGACTTCATCAAGTTGACTAGTGCGTAATTACGATAGGCCATCGATCGCTCCGAATGCGCGACCTTGAGATTGAAATCGATCTCGTTATTTCCCGATAAGCTTCGTACAAATTCCAACACCTCGACCGAGGGATTTTCCAGCCGACTCACAAGAATATCACACACGACTATCGCACCGGCATTTACAAACGGATTTCGCGGCTTCCCCTTGTCGTATTCCAATTGTACGAGCGAATTAAAAGGCGTTCCCGCAGGCTCCAGATCCATTCGTTTCCAGATATTGCTTTTCACATGCGAATAAGCAAGTACAAACGACAACACCTTGGCAATACTCTGTACGGAGAAACGGGTTTCGGAGTCACCGAAAGCATGATGCGCACCATCGACTGTCGTCAGATGGACACCGAAAGAATCGGGGTTGACACGCGCCAACTCCGGAATATAATCTGCCACCTTGCCTTCATCAGGGATTTTCTTCAGCTTTTCGAAAATATCTTCGAATATTTTTTTGTAGTTCATTTCGCAAAAACACTTCACTATAATTCGGATACAAAACTATAAAAAATACATGCTCATCCAATAAAAGTTTTTGTATAGATATCGCCCCCCCCCTCTATACTTTAGCACGATTCAGAAAGTCGGTCAGCGTTTCGTAGAATTGCTTGGGATGCAGCATGACCAGCTCGCCATGTTCCATATCCGGTATTTCCCGCAGCTGTACGCCGTTTACATGGCTCAATACCCAACGGATGTTGCTCTTCCGGGCGTTTTTTTCGCGAGAGCCGTAGCAAAACAGTGTTTCCGTCGACAACTTGGGCATGGGGTTTGGCATATCGTAGTTGTTGGCAGAGTCGAAGATATTCCAAATGGTTTTTCCCGAAAGTCCTTTCAGAAACAGAAGTATGGCTTTGTATTCGGCTTCCGGATCGCAGCCTTCGGGTGTCCAGCGTTTGGGATCGAAAAAGAGCTTTAGAACGAACATGCTGCTTCTGAGGAGTTGAATCATCAGGTAATCGCGAAGCAGGATCAGACGCGTGAACCAGTATGGAAATTCGTAGGGTGTTGTGCCTCCGTCTACGATAGCTTTATGTACTTGTATGCGCTGTTCCGCCAACAGGCGTAAAACCATTGCCCCGCCGATACTCAGTCCGTAAGCGGCATAAAGTTCCTTATACCCACGTTTCAATAAATAGTCGGTGGTGTCGCCGACGGTTTTTTCTACAGAGATAAAATCCGTTTTCTCGGCAGGGTCGTGTCCTTCCAGAGCGGGAACAATCACATGAAACTCCTTCGAGAGCAGCTCTATGGAGGGCATATAATCTTTCCAGCAGGTACACGACCCTTGAAAAAAGAGCAGTTTCCTCTGATTTTCGATACCGAATTCGTAAATGTTCATATAGTATAAATTTGCTGGTTTTCGATACAATCTTTCAACCGTCCTTCATTCATGGTTTTTTACCCCGCTTTGCTTTGCCTCTCTACCATACGGGCGAACTCGCCGCCCTGTTTCATCAGCTCGGCGGGATGAAGGCCTGTCAACACGAGACGAACGCTGGTGCGGGAGACCAAACTTCAAATTTGTGTGTAATCCCGCCTGACGCAAAGCCCATGTTGGCGGTAGTTGTTTCTCTCTATTTCGTTTGGTCTGCATAGTTCCAATACATCACTGTCGCTATATACCCTGCAATACTCGTCAGGACTAAAATTCCGTAGCTGTAATTGTCAAGTAAGATTTTGTATTCGCCGCCTACACCACTATAAAGTGCGGGGACTGACCAAGGAAAATATGAGCCGTAACCTGTCGCTGCAATTACTTGTGCAAATACCAATGTCAATGCAACAAAGCCCAAAGGTGCAAGATAGCCTTTGCTCCAAAGAGCGAAAAATGCAATCGGAAAACCAATAATAATTGTCAAAACGGTCGTAAAGAAATAGTCGCCTAACGATTGGAGCAGCCAACCACTGCCCGGTGGTGGGAGTTGCAAAAGTGCTCCGAAAACAAATGCCAGCAACAAATTTGACAGCACAAGCAGGAAACACCAAAGTACGAACAGACTAAATTTTGCGTTCAGAATTTGTGTTCGTGATGTAGGGAGTGAAAGCAAATCTTTAGCTGTTCCGTCAGAATATTCACGACCAAAAATCCAACTTGCCACGAACCCGAAAACCAAAATACCGCCAACGCTAACGGCTTGTGTCAGTATATCAAAATACGATTCCCAATTTGCCTCAAAGTTCATTGCTTTTGCTTTGGCAACAAGTGCGCCTGTTTTTCCCAATGCTTCGCCACCTTGAATGATAAAAATGCAAACAGCACCCATAATTGGTGCTAATGCAAATGCGATAAAAGTTGCCCAAATAATTTTCGAGTGTTTTATTTTTATCAGTTCTGCTTGTAATGCACATATTTGCTGTTTCATCGTTTGTTTCCTTTTATGGTTCGCAGAAAATACATTTCTAAATCTTCCGTAAACAGGAAAATTTGTTTCGGTGGAAGTCCGTTTTCTGTCAATAGTTTTGATATGAGTTCCGGTTTTTCCAATGCTTCGCTATCTGTAATTTCTATTTCGTCTGTCTCTATTGGTTCAACCGAATAATTGGCATTTTGTAAATGTTGAATTGCCTTTTGATTGTCGGTTGTTTGCACCAGAATTTTCTTGATGATTTGACTTGATAATTCTTTTGTCGTCAACTCCTTAATCAGTCTTCCTTCGTGAATGATGGCAATACGGTTTGCAACTTTGGAAATTTCGCCGAGTATGTGACTTGAAAGAAAAATGGTTGAACCGTTTTTGGCGAGGTCGGTTAAAAGCTCCCGAACTTCTACAATTCCTTCCGGGTCTAAACCGTTTATCGGTTCGTCCAATATCAGAAGCTTAGGTTTGTGTATGAGTGCTTTTGCAAGTCCTAATCGTTGTTGGTTGCCAAGTGATAAGGCGTTGGCTTTGGTGTTTATGTATTTTGTGAGTTTTAGTTTTTCAATAATCTCGTCAATCGCTTTTGGGTTGTTCTGTTGTCGCAATTTGTAAATCACTTTCAGGTTTTCGTAAACCGAAAGATTGGGATATGAATAGGGCGTTTCAACCAAATAACCGATTTCATTCCATTGTCTGAATTGCGGTGTAAGTTCGTTGCCAAAAAGTGTGATTGTTCCGCTATCGGGCTTTATCATTCCTAACAGCATACGGATTAGGGTTGTCTTACCCGCACCGTTTAGTCCCAAGAAACCGTAAATCTCGCCCTGATTAACGTGAATGGCAATGTTATCTGTCGCAACGGTTGAACCGAAGCGTTTCGTTAAAGTATTTGTCTTTATGATTTCCATCTTTTCCATTATCTATGAATAGTTTGCTACAATTGCTATTAACGGTCAGGCGATATTAGTTAGACTTAAATGATAAATTTTCCTCTGAAAACAAAGGTACAGTGTTACACTGTCGCCAATCGCCGTTTTCGGTGGAAACGTATTTTTCAAGTTTGTCTGTAAACTTATCCAACGCTTTTTTGAAAACAACCTTGTATCTATTCTTTTCGCTTATATTCATAACTGCAAAGGTAATTATTTTTTGTTTTTAATTCATTTCTTGGAGGGTGGTGTTTCCTGATTTAAATTTTACAAACACATTGATCAATAAAACATCAAACCTTTAGATTGCAAAGTTACAAAATTTTCTATAATCAAAGAGGGAGCTATTGCCCCCTCTTTTTACCCCGCTTTGCTTTGCCTCTCTACCATACGGGCGAACTCGCCGCCCTGTTTCATTAGCTCTGCGGGATGTCCCTGCTCGGCTACGCACCCCTCTTTGAGCACGACCACTTTGTGGGCATTGGCTACGGTATGCATGCGGTGAGCGATGATGAGTACGGTCTTGTTCTTAGTCTCATTTTTTAAGCTATCATTCATCATATTCAAACTCTATATCAACTACTTCCGCCTGACGATTTCCAATCTGATAGATGATACGATTATCATTTACCAATTCTTTTAAGATTTCGATTGAATGTTTATCCGTAACCAATGTTAGTTTTTTTATTCCTATTACACCATTCGGGTGTACAAAATTTTTAGGTTTCGGTTCCACATTTTCATAGTAAGACATTAAAAAAGGCAATCCCAAGTTGTTAGGAAAGAACAGCTTCCATCTCAGTTTGTTCCCTTTAATGTCGTTTCGTTTTACTTTTTTCCAATAAAATCCTTTCTCATTATATTTTGCTTCTAACCATTTAATTTGTTCATCAAGATTTCCCGCATCTTTTTCTATACAAAAGCTACCTATATTTTTATTGACTATTTCTACATTAGACATTCTGTCTATTAGGGGTTTCCAACCTAAGAGAGAGAATATCTTTTTCTGAAAAGTTGAAATATATTTTGCATTAATTAATTCTATAAATGGTCCTTCACTAAAATATATCAAAGCATTGACATCTTTTGTATCTTGCCCATATTCTACATAGAAGCCTTTTTCTTGCCATTCTTTTACGGCTTTCGGCAAATCATCAACTCCATATATTATATGGCTTGCTCTCATCCTATTTTTTAAAATAGGAATTTCTCCTTCTATTACTTTTTTATTTATTGAACAGGAAATAAATAATAAAGAAATCAATATTATACAGTTTTTCATTTTATTTTAATTTTTGCTTTTTAATTCTTCTTTTGTCTTTCTACCATACGGGCGAACTCGCCGCCCTGTTTCATCAGCTCGGCGGGATGCCCCTGCTCGGCTACGTGTCCCTCTTTGAGCACGACCACTTTGTGGGCATTGGCTACGGTACGCATGCGGTGAGCGATGATGAGCACGGTTTTGTTCTTTATCAGCTCCGAGATACCGGCTTGTATTTTCGTTTCGTTCTCGACGTCGAGGCTGGCGGTGGCTTCGTCGAGCAGTACGATGGGAGCGTCTTTGAGCAGGGCGCGGGCAATGGAGATACGTTGACGCTCACCGCCTGAGAGCGACGCTCCGTTTTCGCCGATAAGCGTATCGTATCCCTGCGACAGACGGCTGACGAACTCGTCGCACTGTGCCAGACGGGCAACGCGGCGGACTTCTTCGTCGGTGGCGTCCTGCTTGCCGACACGTATATTATCCGCCACGCTGGCATTGAAGAGCAGCACATCCTGAAAGACTACGGCATAGTTGCGGAGCAGGGCTTCGGGGTCAATCTGCGAGATGTCTTCACCGCCAAGGGTGATGCGTCCGCCGTTGATGTCCCAGAAGCGGGCGGCAAGTTTTGCCGAAGTGCTCTTGCCTCCGCCCGAAGGACCTACCAGCGCCGTTACCTCTCCCTGACGTGCCGTGAACGAGACGCCCTGCAACACCTGTTTGCCTTCCTCGTAAGCAAAATCGACCTTTTCGAAAGTGATGTCGTAGTTGTTCGGTTGATATTCCGTCCTGCCCTGCTGTATGGGCATTTCTTCCATCTCCTTCATGCGGTTGATGCGTACGTCGAGAACAGTGAGCCCTGCAACGCTGTTGAATATCTCGCTGATGGGGTTGTAGATACTTGCCGATATCATCAGGAAGATGAGGTAGGTAAACACATCGACCGTGCCGACGGACAAGAGGTAGGCGCCGACGATGACGACCGTTGCCATACCGAGCTTGAGTATCGCATTGGCTCCGTTAATCAGAAGATTTCCGACAAATTCGCCTTTGGTGAGGCTTTTTTCGTAACGGTTCAGGCTTCGGTCGAGGCTTTCGAGGTATGCCTCTTCGCCGTTGTAGGCTTTGATTTCCTGCACGCATTCGAGTCCTGCCTGAACCTGTTCGGCTACATCGAGTTTGGTGTGATGATAGTCGACGTTGAGCCGGTCGAGCAGCTTCTTCGACAGCAATATCAGGAGCAGAGCCACCGGAACCACCCAAAGCAATGCCAGAGCCAGTTGCCACTGGTAGAAAAAGAGCCCCACACCGATAAGCAAGGTGGTGAAGGCGGAGGCAAAGAGCTGGGGCATGGTGTGCGAAAAAAGTTGCTCCATAATATTATTGTCGTCCATGATATTCGACGTCAGGTCGGAAAGGTTCTTCTCGCCGAAGAATGCCAACGGCAACTTGCGAAGCTTCTCGGCAAGTGCGATACGGCGGTTGGCACTCTCGGTATAGATGTTGGAAAAGGTATTGGTATATTGCCAAAGGGCAATGACGAAAGCGACCGTCAGAAAGGCGACGGCTACCGCTGCATAGTACCAGAAACCGTTGGTAACGGTGCTATGAGGGTCGAATACAGGACGGAGATATTCCGTCAGAAACATAAACACAAATACTGCCGGAAACATCATGGCAATATTCAACAGGGCAGAAAAAACAATTCCTCCTGCCAGCGAGCGCGCCCCTTTTTCCGAAAGGGCAAAACGGTTCTGAAAATAATTAAGCATTGTATGATATGTTTTTATTAGTTATTATTTGGGTTTTGGGTTTTGGGTCTTGGGTGTTAGGTGTTGGGTTTGGGGTTTTGGGTTGTTTTCGAAAAATTCCAGCCAATGTCCGTCGGGGTCTTCGAAGGTCAGCAGTTTGCCGTAAGGCTCTTCCCTAATACCTCCAATCAGCCTGACTCCGAGAGAAATCAAATGTTCCTGCATCTTTTCGATATGCGCTACCTCAAACATAATTCGTGTCTTTCGGGGCTGCACCTTACCTTTCTCCGCCGGTCGTTGCAGAAGGGCAAACGATGTTTCGCCCAAATCGAATTCCACCCAGACACCGTCGTCCTCAACGAATTTGACGGTAAAGCCTATGTCTTGATAAAAACGAACGGATTGCTCCATATCGCTCACATAAACCCAGCAGGCATATATTTTACGTATTTTCATCTGTCTTTTCAGGTTTTAGGTGTTGGGTTTTAGGTGTTGGGTGTTGGGGGGAACAATTTCCCACGTGGGGGGAACAATTTCCCACATAGGGGGAGCAATTTCCCACGTAGGGGAGACAATTTCCCACGTAGGGGGAACAATTTCCCATGTGGGGGAGACAATTTCCCACGTGGGGGGAACAATTTCCCACGTAGGGGAAACAATTTCCCACATAGGGGAGACAATTTCCCACATAGGGGGAGCAATTTCCCACGTAGTGTAAGTAGTTTTCCATTATTATCATATTTATTCTATTTTATCGGGGCGGGCATTTCATATTACCGGGCGAACACGTGGGTTCGCCCCTACGTACCCAACACCTCCATTAACATTTCTTCCTTACGGCTGTTACTATTGCTACAACCGTCCAACGACCTTCGGCGTCTGCATATTCCTTTCGCCATCTGAAGGTATTGGCGGTTATATCCGAAAAGATATAGCGCATCTTCCCTTCGCTGTTTTCGGTCAGTACGACCTCTTCGCGCGATTTTACCGCTGTCAGACGAAAGGCACTGCCCGTACATCCGTAAAAAATATCCCATGCCATCGTCTTGGGATTGTAGATACGCAACGTGGTGCCGTATTCGGCATCAGCCTGCGGATTTTTCAACCGTTCCGCACGCGAGGGTACGATAAACAAATCCTGAACGGCTGTCCCCTCCAATACCCGCGAAAATATCCATTCGCCTTTTACACGTCTGGGTATGGTATCTTCCAGATGGTCGTTCCATTCAATATCCCATTCGCCTGTTAAACCTCCGAAGTAATCGTATGCTTCGGGTATCTTCTCACTTCTGTTGTTGCTCCAAAGAGCTTCTGCAAATGATTTCATCATATTATTTTTTTTCTTGATAATTATTTGTTTTAGGTGTTGGGTTGTTTTTGCCTAAACCCCAATACCCAAAACCTAACACCTAATCTCTACACCGTCCATGTTACCGATTTTTG
Source organism: Tannerella forsythia (assembly GCF_003860135.1). Classification (GTDB taxonomy): domain Bacteria; phylum Bacteroidota; class Bacteroidia; order Bacteroidales; family Tannerellaceae; genus Tannerella; species Tannerella forsythia_A. Next base: position 14,186 of record NZ_RQYN01000029.1, on the reverse strand, counting down.
ATATTCGTTCCACTGCTCTTTGTATATGCCTCCGAGGGCGAGCAGTTCGTTGTGTGTGCCCTGTTCGGCTATCCTGCCGTCGGCAACGACGAGGATACGGTCGGCATCCTGCACGCTAGTAAGGCGGTGAGCTATCATCAGCGACGTTTTTCCCTTCATCAGCCGGCGGAGGGCTTGCTGTATGAGGTGTTCGTTTTCGGGGTCGGCAAAGGCGGTTGCCTCGTCGAGCACCACAATCGGAGCGTCCTTGAGGATGGCACGTGCCAGTGCGATACGTTGCTGTTCGCCGCCGGAGAGGTAGGTGCCTTCGGTTCCGATTTTCGTATCTAACCCGTCGGGCAGGCGGTCGATTATCTCACGACTCTGCGACAGGTCGACGGCACGGTCGATGGCTTCCTGTGTGGCGCCGGGTACACCATAGGTGATGTTTTCGCGAAGCGTGGTCTTAAAGAGTTTCGTATTCTGAAAGACAAACGACACGTTACGCATCAGCTCCTGCTTGCCGATGTTACGCACATCGATACCGCCTATCCGCACGCTGCCCTGCGCTACGTCCCAGAAGCGGGGAATGAGCCGTGCAATGGTGGTCTTGCCGCCGCCCGACTGTCCCACCAATGCGTAAGTCTGCCCTTGGGGAACGGTGAAGCTGACACCGTCTACAGCATTGCGGTCTGCTCCGTCGTAACGGAATACGACCTTGTCGAACTCAATATCGAATGCCTTTGGCGACTGCGGTTCGGATACCTCCGCAAGCGGTGGCTCGGCTACGAGGTTCTCCAAACGCGTGATGGCTTCGCCGGCTAAAAACATATTCTGATTCAAGTGCATAATCTTCATAATATTGGACGAAATAACCGGTGTGATGAGGATATAAAAGAACATATCCGTAATGACGGTGGCGTAATTGCCCGAACGACCTGCCAACAGGATGGCTGCCGGCACAAGAAAATAGGCAAACCCATTGACGACAACCGTATAAAAGGAATAGGGCTTCTGCCAGCCGAGCGTGTATTTGGTTACCAAATCGCGATAGGTGATGATGCTGTCGTAGAAACGTTTGAACGAAAATACCGTCTGCTGAAAGACCTTTACCACCGGGATACCCCGCACATATTCGACCGCTTCGGCACTCATCCGCTCCTGTGCGTCGAGATACTGCCTCTGGAAGCTGTTCCGTCGGGGATCCATCATATAGCCCATAGTTACAAAGGCGATGATAAGCGGTATCATACAGGCAATGCCCAAACGCCAATCGAAGACGAAGAGCAGCACAATGACCGACAGCGGTGCCACGATGCTGCCTGCCACATCGGGCAGGATATGGGCAAGGAAGGAGTGTGTGTTCGAGGCGTCGTCGTCGATAATCTTACGCATCCGCCCGCCTGTCTCCTTACTGAAAACGCCGAGAGGCATATCGACCACCTTGCCCATCGCCATGCGACGCATATTGGTTTCGACCCTGAAAGCTGCCAGATGCGACATCATAATGGCGACAAAATAAATCAGGATACTTCCCAAAGCCGTACCGAAAGCCCACCATGCGTAGGCGAATACAGGCGTATCGGCTGCCAGCCCGCCACTGCCGAGCAGCGTGCGAACAATCAGCCAGATAAACACAAAGGGCAAGAGCGACAGCAAGCCGCTAAGCCCCGAAGCAATGAGCGCCAACGGAAACAATATACGTCGCTCGCCCATATAGGTCTGAAATTTTTTTAATGTGTTCATATTATTGATTGTTTAAATTTATATTCTGCCTGTTTGGGTGTTGGGTTGTAACATTTTGCCACCACCATACCGTTGAGACGCAATTTTATTCTAACATTTTACTTACGCTCGGCATAGCCCGAACAAGTTCGGCTCTGCTTGTGCTTACTCGCAAAAGTAATTGCGTCTCTATCTTTGCAACCTTTGCGAAACTCTTTGCGACCTTTGCGGTAAAAGGCATTGAACCGCCAAGAACGCAAAGAATACGCCAAGAACGCAAGGTAAGTTTTATCGGGCGAACCTGTGTATTCGTCCTTACATGCCCGATACTTAACACCTGTTTCATCCTTCTCATTGCAAGGGTCACTAAAGATTTTTACAAAGTTATTATTTCTGCGAACTATGCTTTATCGCTTTCAGCACAGCTACGAGCAGTGTAACAAAAAACAGAAAATACGCCTCATTGAAGGCGGCACAACCTACCCAATCTTTAAGCGGAGAAGGCAACAGGATGGTAAGCAATAATATTCCGATAAGAAATACAATGGGGTTGAGCCAGAAAGCGGCGGGCTTAAGCCATGTTTTGCCTTTCGCCACCAGTATGCCGAATATCAACCACCCCAAGCCCATGACAACAAGCGACGTAATCCATACTATTTCCAATATTTTTACAAAACCGTCGGCGGTTTGCAGCAGTTGCTCATGGGCAGATACATCGGTATTCAGGATAGTTTTGTATATTTCGCCTACATAGAAGAATCCGGCATGTGCCAACGGTGAATACGACATCCCCAAAAACAGTGGAACGAAGACAAGCATCGTAAATTTTCGGTGGATGATTTGCGAAATAACCATTGCCGAATAAATATACAACGGCACGGAAAAAACTGCCAATAAGGCACCCCACATCAAACGCGAAGTGGAGCCCGAAAGCATCAGTGTAGCCAAATCGACATTCACCCGCGAAGCATAGGTTTCGGAAAAAAGCGGGTATTTATCGGGTGATGGCGTAAAACCAACAATCAACATATCGCCTGCAATCCAACAGATAGCCGCCACAATTCCTGCATAAATAGCGGGCAATGTCTGTTTGAGCGTTTTCTCATTTTTATTTTGTTGTATCATCATTGTGTCCATATTATTTTCTTGTCCTTAATTTTATATTTAAGATGTATGTGTATATCTTCTTTGCGTTCTTAGCGGTCATTGCCTTTCTCCGCAAGTGACGCTACGGTTTTATTGCTTTGAAAATCAGTATTGAGCGTTCGTTACGTACGGTTACGTTGTCGCCATAAAGCGAGCGAAGCAGGTCTTCGGCTTCGTTGCGGGTGAGGTGGGGCGGTACGAACAACCCTTTGCGGTCGAGTACGTGACGTACAAAACGGTCGGCACACGGACGCTGCCCCGTAACGTAAAAACATCCGCAGAAAAGCCCGCCCTGTTTCAGCACGCGGAAGGTTTCGGCAAATGCTTTCGGTTTGTCGGGGAAGGCTTGGAAACCGCTCATCGACAGTACACAGTCGAAGCTCTCGTCGGGGTAAGGCAGCTTGCCCACGTCGCCCTGTTCGAGGCGGAGGTTGCGGAGCTGCATCGTCGCCGCACGTTTGCCGGCAATGGCAAGCATCTCATCGGAATAGTCCAGCCCGACGACTTCGGTATCGGTCAATCTGCTGAACTTCTCGGCAGTGAAGACAGCCGTACCGATGGGTACATCCAGTATTTTCCCCCGAAAATCGTCCGGAATCATCGCCAGCACCTCGCGGGCAATGGCATTGTCGTCCGTCCGCCAGAGGTACTTCATATAAATATGCGACCACCAGCGGCGTCCGGTCAGTACGTCGTCGTAGCGGTTCACTCTTTTGCTGTAGGCGTTCTTTTGCATGACTTGTTAATTTTGAGGGTTACCGATATGCAATACGACCACTCGCTGATTGAAGCGGCGGAAGAAATAGGGTATTTTGTAGAGCATTCGGGCAATGAAAGGGTAACGCCCGTGTGCGTAATTGCTCAGATAATGTTCTCTTTCGAGACGGATCCGGCCGTTCCACGTCTCCATCTCCTTTGTATGGAGCAGCGACCATTTGAATTCCACCTTGTCGCTCATGCTGCGGAGCGAATCGTGTTGACGTGAGTGCCCTACGGCTGCGAAAACAAGCATGTCGAAGACGATGGTCGCTTCGTCGAAGCGACTGCAAACTTTGTCGAAAAAGGCACGTACCTGTTCGGGTTCGAAATACATCAGCACGCCTTCGATAAGTATCAGCACAGGCTTACGGTGCGACTGTACCTGCTCCATCCACTCCTCATCGAAGAGCGAGGAGGCGATGAATGTATTCCGTTCCGTTTCGGGGAGGAACTTTCGTCGCAGGTCGATGGCTTCGGGCAGATCGAGGTCGTACCAGTGGGTTACGGCGGGATAGTTAAGACGTTCGTAGCGGGCATCGATGCCGGCTCCGAGTTGTACAACTACGGCATCGGGGTGACGGCTGAGAAAGTCTTGCGCTTCGCGGTCGATAAGGCCGGCGCGTATGCAGCAGCCCACCTGCGAGAATTTGGCTTTGCGGAACTTGGTGAAATCGTAATCGATCCGACGGAGTATTTCGACCGCTTTCTCGTCGTGCAGCAGACCATCGTGACGGCCTGTTTCGGTTGCCTTTGCCCAAAGCGTGATAAGCATCGTTTCGGGTATTTCGGTCAGTTTGTTTTCTATTTTTTCGTTCATAAATTTCAAATTTATTTGGGTTTTAGGTGTTGGGTTGCTTTGTTTAAAACCCAATACCCAAAACCTAATACCTTTTATTCAAACGAATGCATAAAAGTAGGATTGCCGATGGTGCCGAGTACGAGCTTTGCATTACTGCCATCCAACTGAGTAGTAAAGAAGCCGACTTTGTGTTCACCGTAAGCTCCCCATACGATTTGATTTTTATAGCTTTCTATAAATATACTATGTCCATCGGTCAAGGGTATACCCTCCACTTTTTTGACGGTCTTAGCCTTTAGATCGATCATTACCGCCATGGCATTACGCGAAGTGTGAGGGTTGGAGGTGTTCAGCTCCTGTATACACACATAGGCTGCCAATTTGCCGCCTCCGAGGTATTTGCAGTTATAGACGGAAGCGGGTTTGTAGTTTTCCGCTGTTCCTTCGATCACCGTCTGCGAGATGTCCCACGATTTGGAAGTATCAAACTCGTCGGTCGTGGTAGAGAGACATACAAATCCGTTTTTCGTTTTGCCCGGCACGAATCCGAAGTAGCCGGTGCAGGCGATGTAAAGGTCGTTTTTTTCGTCGGTAAAAATCATATCTTTCAAAAACGGACGGGTAGGAAAAGTAAGTCCCGTTGCTTTCTCGGAAGCCACTTTCAGCACCTTATCGGTTTTGACGTCGATAATCACGACATCCGCCTGCTGATATTCGTCGTAGGGTTGGAAATTTCCGCCTATCTGGTCTAATGCCAGGTAATACTTCCCATTGTAGATAAGTCCCATAGCAGGTTCGGGACTGGCATCGCCGTGAGCGTAAGGCTTCAAATCGATTTCGCCTGTCTTCTGCATGGTTTTGGGGTTGATGATCCACACCGTTCCCAAATTGTAGAGCGGCATATAGGCTTTCTCTTCGCTGACACCTACCAAATTGTATGCTCCCGAACCGGGCGTAACGTCCATGCTTTGGGGACCTTTCAGTTTTTTGTCAGCAGCATCGTACGTGTATTTCCGGAGTTGCTGCGAACCGTCTTTGCCGAAAGAAGGGAAGGAGAATACATCTTTTCCGACAATCACAATGGGGTCGGCATAATTCAACTGTATCGCTTTGGAATTATCTATGTTGCCCGAAAAATCGGATATCAACTGGAGGTAGGACGAGCCGCTCATGCCATCCGGGTTTTTTACGGTTGTTTCAATAAGGATATTACCCATACCGCCGTCGGCAACGGACTGGTTGTTGTTTTCTTTTTCACAACCGGTCATCACACATGCAGCCACGCAAGCTGCCAAAATCATTTTTTTATTCATACGTTTTATTATTTATAAATGTTATTAAATATGTTGTTTAGTGGGTTATTTATTTGAAAATATACCTGAGTTTCACGCCGAAGCTGCGTCCGGGCAGCGGACGGTTGAACTCCGACAGCACGCGGGCGTCGGTCAGGTTTTTGATTTTACCGGAGACGAACAGTCGGCTGTTGAGGAAGCTGTGCTCGAAACCGAAATCGATGGTCGTACTGCGAGGGATGCGCCGCTGGTTGCTCGTCATCTCGAAATCGTACAGATACTCTTCGATAAAGGAGCAATCGGCAAAGATGCGGGTATTTTGCCCGCGTCCGCCAAAGAGGTTTTCTTTATGAAACTCCAGTCCGGCATTGGCTAACAGATAGGGAATGTTGGGCATCCGCTTGCCTTTGGTGGGATTGGGTACGGTGCTGTTTTCTTCGAACCGGCGGGCGTCTCTCAGGTCCTGATACGTGGCATTGACATATCCGTAGAGACAGGGCAATATATCGGCTTTTACTTCGGCTTCGACACCCAGTGTACGCATCTCGCCGAAATTCTGATATTGTGCTCCCAGAAAACTGCGTGTAAAGCGTATCATATCTTGCAGATACATATAAAAGGCGTTTACCTCTACCTGCAGGTTGCTGCGTTTCTTGCCCGCCAGGTCGTAAAGTAATCCGATGTTTACACTTGTGTTGCGTTCGGGCGACAGGTTTTCGGCAGGCGAAACAAAGAATCCGTCGCCTAACAATTCGGTTTCGGAGGGGAGCCGCACATCGTATCCGGCTGAGAATTTGCCCATCAAATCGGGGAGGAAGCGGTACCGCAAGGCATTGTTTATTCCGAAACTGCTCTTAACGGTATGTATCGGACGGATGTTGTAGCCGTACAAATCGGCTTGACGGGTATCCATCGTATAGAGATAGTATCGTCCCGTAAGTGAATTGAGGAACTTATCGTCGCTGGAACGGAGGTCATAGGTCAGCCCGCTTACCCAACTACGCATCCGTGAGTCGAAAACTATCTGCTTGCCGATGCTTTGGGTACGCAGTTCGTCTTTGGGATATCCGTTGGCAATGGTGAAGAATGAGTTGAAGTTGAGCGAATGCTGCTTGTGTAGCAGATACTCGAAGTTCAGTTTGTGCAGCAGCACCATCTTCCGGTCGTCCGAATTGGAAGCGTAGCGGGTGCCCAACTCGCCTCCGTAGGGCGAAGTCGTGGGATAGCTATTGCCTTGCCAATCGTACCAGACTTTTGCAGTGTCTATCAGATTATATATCGAATAGGCAACACTTGTGGACATTTCGAAATCCAATCCCTCGACAAGGAAGTTTTTTTTCTCTATATTCGTGGCAAGTCCCAAAACGTGTGAGCTAATGGTAGCACTGCGTATATCGGTCTCTATGCCTTGTATCTGGCGGTCGGTCTTTATGAAAATGGGTTCGATTTCGACCTCGTCGAACCACCATTTGCGTGCTCTGACAGAGCCACCTACAACCCACTTTTGGAAACGGTCGTGGTTGCGTTTTATCTTCAGCCCTTTTACGTAAGGTGACTCCATCACGTAGTTGTTGTCGGAATAGGTGTGTCCGCCGCCCATCCCGAACACCAGTCCTTTCTCTTTTAGGTTTCGCTTGGCAACTAACTGCGTTTTGTGCGTATTGAACGACTCGAACGAATGACTTATGTCGGCATAACGGTCGGGGTATTCTCTGATGATGATATTGACAGCACCGCCCATAGCCGACCCTCCAAACTTAGCCGGTACAACGCCTTTGTATATCTCGATACGGTCTATCATATCAATCGGAATATCGTTGATGTCGATAAAGTCGGTGTTGTCGCTCATCGGTGTTCCATCGAGGAAGAAACCGATGCGTTTACCTTCGAGTCCGCGTACCGAAATACGCGACGCACCCCCTACTCCTCCGGACGAACGCAGGGTAACGCCCACCGTCTTGGCTAATATATCGGAAACACTGTTGACCGTGCCCTGCAACTGGCTCATGGAAATAACGGCTATCGGCATAGCCTGCTCACGTAGCTTGCGGGCTTCGCCCTTGGCGGTAACGGTAACCTCTCCCAACGACTGAGCTTCTTCTTTGAGGCGAACGACCAGCTTTCGGCTTTCTCCCTCACGAAGGACGACTGTCTCTGTATGTGAATGGTAGCCCATATACGAAATAACAGTAGTGTATGTGCCGGCAGCCAATTTGTCGAGGACAAACGTACCATTCTGCCCGGTAACTTCACCGCGTTTCAACTGCTCGATATAGATGCTGGCACCGATAAGCGGTTCTTTGTTTTCGGCGTCGATCACCACGCCGGTAATGCGTGCCGTTTGTGCCCAAGAGGGCAATACTATACAGAAACAGACCTGTAAAACACCCAGAGTAAAAAATATTTTATGTTTCATATACGCAGAGCTATGTCTTTATCAGTAACACATTCACTTTCTTGTAGCACATCCTTTATGGGCTGCGTGCCCGTTTTGCAACGTGCTGCCCGCCTCATGGCTCTTTCGGTCATCCACGACTCCCGGCACAGGCGTATGCCATTTACACCCTGTACGATGGTGCCTGTTTCGCTGTTGATAAAATTCGTAATGCTCATAATACTTATTATTTTTATTGATTGATTTCTTATTTTGGGGTTTTGGGTATTGGGTGTTAGGTTTTAGCATTTTGCCACCACCGTAGAGACGCAATTTTATTCTAACATTTTGCTCTTGCTCGGCATAGCTCGAATAAATTCGGCTCTGCTCTCGCTTAAACGCAAAAGTAATTGCGTCTCTACAGCCACATTGCAACATTCGTCATTTCCGATTATTATCATATTTATTGCATTTTATCGGGGCGGACATTTCATATTATCGGGCAAACACGTGGGTTCGCCCCTAACAACCCAAAACCTAATACCCAATACCCAACACCTGTACTGCCTTATACAATTAAAAAATATCGTGGTGTATTGGCTTTGTATTTGCGGTATCCTTCGCCGTAAGTGGCTTCGCAATAACGCTCCTCTCCGAGGATAATGCCATGCGTAAAAACAGCAAACGGTACCATGACAATGAACAACCACAGCGAAGCCGTGGCGATGCATACGCCCAGCATGCCGAGCATGAAGAAGAAGTACATCGGGTTGCGTGAGTAACGGTAAATGCCTCCCTGAATCGTTTCGCCCGCCTTACCTGCCTTATACGAAAAGAAAGACCATACGAACAGGGCAAATGCAATCAGGTAAACAGCCGTACCGACAGCAAACCATGGGGTACCGAACTTAAACGGCGCAAAAACAGATACTATCAGCACTGCTGCCTGAGCTACCGAACTCAGAACTGCGTACCGACGGTCTTGAGGTGTGTACCACGACGTGTCGACCGCACGTTTGCCTCCTTGAGGAAAGAGCAGCATAAAAAGAATTTGCACCAGCAACATGGCGAATGACGGTATCCATCCATTCAGCCAACCGATTTCGAATGTTGTAAAAAAAGAGAGTTCCATATATTTATATTATTTAATTGATTTCTTTAATGATAATAGCGATGCGGCAAAAAATAGCGTGTGAATAAGGTTGTACCAGCCTCCGGCAATCAGCACTTGGAAAGGTGCCGGCAGCTGCACCCATACGAAGTTGAGCCATGCGGTCAGTAGCGGGTTGAAGAGAAGTATCCACAAGGGATAATCGTTGCGGCGACGCAGTGTGATGACGGTGAACATCGTCCAACCCACCGCCAGGAATCCGAATAATAGCATACCCAGATAGCCGACATATTTTGCAAGCGGCTCTATAAATTCGGGATGCCCCTGTGCTGCGACAATGCCGAAGGCAGGGAAAAAGGCGTGATACGCCCCATCGACCATATAGCCTACGATAAAGATAGCAAACATCACCCGTGCAGAACGCCGGTAGGGTTCTTGGGTGCGGAGATAGAGGTGATACAATCCCACAATGTAGAGCACGGCAGACAGAGGACCGAGCAAACCGCCTGCCACCAATCGCCCGAAAGAGACATTGCCCATCGATAGCAGCAACTCGTTGTGCCTACCGGTGAAATTTTCCGTCGTAAAGTAAAGCAACATATCGCCGGCGAACATCAGTAGGCTCGCCACAATTCCGATGTATCCTGTCAGTTTGATTCTCTTATCCATATCTATACGTCTTTTTTAGGTTGCAAAGTTAGAGGGTAAGAACGCTGTTCACAATCCCTACTAATAACTATTTTGATGCAAAAAATCCCTATTTATGAGGAGGGAAATCATATCTTTATGTTAAAAATAGCCGGTGCATCTACTTTGGGGGAGACCCGAGAAAGTTCAACTAATATTGTGGTATAATCGTTTCTTCCACAGAAATAAATACTCAGGACGATGACCAATCTAATCTCTCAGAGCTTATATTTACAACGACTACATGTAGCTGCAACCCACTCGTAGAAACATCGATGGCTTACGTATCGAAAAGATGACTCTATGGTGATACGGTTGCCTTGACACAGATAAATCGATGATGAAAAAAATGTATCTTTGCAAGAAAAAAGAACGAAAACGAATGAAACTGACATATATCTTTCACAGTGGATATCTGGTACAGGCCGAGCGAAGTATACTGATTATCGATTACTGGAAGGATTCGGAAAACAAGGCCGTAGAACGTGCGTTGTCGGATTTTTCGGGGCGAGTATATGTGCTTTGCACGCATTGGCATCCCGATCATTTTAATCCGGAGATATTGACATGGAAGGAGAAGTACCCCGACATCCGCTATGTGTTTTCAAAAGACATCTTGAAAAAGAAACTCGCTTCGGCAGACGACGCCTCCTTTTTAATCAAGGGAGAGGCGTGGGAGGATGAACTTGTTCGTGTCAGGGCTTTCGGCTCGACGGATGTCGGTGTCTCGTTTCTGATTGAGACGGAAGGAAAAATGATTTTTCACGCGGGCGACCTCAACAACTGGCATTGGGACGAGGAATCGACCGAAGAAGAAGCGATGGCCAGCGAACGACTTTATCTGCGCGAGCTCAAAACCTTGACGAATGTGACGAAGCATCTCGATCTGGCGATGTTTCCCGTCGATGCAAGGTTGGGAACGAACTATATGCGCGGGGCGGAACAGTTTGTCGATGCGATTCGCACCGATTGGTTTGCGCCGATGCATTTCGGAGAATCGTACGAGACGGCAAACGCTTTCCGATCGTATGCCGAAAAGGCGGGATGTCATTTTGCCGGATGGACAAGAACAGGAGAAAGTATCACTTTTTAAATCGAAACAGGATGGTTATCAAAAGTAAATTCGATCATTACAATTTCAATGTGCTGGATTTGGAGCGCAGTCTGGTATTTTATGAGAAGGCGTTGGGATTAAAGGAAAAACGTCGGAAAGTGGCGGCCGACGGTTCGTTCATTCTGGTTTATCTGACCGACGAACAGACCGGCTTTCTGCTTGAGCTCACATGGTTGCGCGACCGTGTGGAACCTTACGACTTGGGAGAGTGTGAGTATCATCTCTGCATGCGTGTTCCCGGCGATTACGACGAGGTACGGCGTTATCACAAGGAAATGGGATGCGTATGTTTCGAGAATGAAGAAATGGGGCTCTATTTTATCGAAGACCCTGACGGGTATTGGATCGAAATCCTGCCCGAGCGATAACGTGCGACGGGGGTACGAATTGAATCTATTCGACTGAACAACCTTTCGATTTCGGAGGAAGTTCCTCCCACGCGGAACGAAACGTTTCCGATCCGGGGCGAATCATTTCCCCATGTAGGAGAAAGGATTTCCTGCGTGGAACGTAGCCCGTCCCGGCACTTGTATGTCTGCGCGACGGCATCTTTGTCAATCGTCAACGAGCCGGGACAGAATGGTTAATGGTTGTTTTCGGGTAGATGCGAAATTTTTTGAGGTTTGCGGGGCGAGGTGCCGAAGACTATCCTTCGCGCAATTGTTGTTCTTCCAGTTCGCTGGCTTTGCGAAGCAGGTCGGAAGCGAAGATGAAATCGTTCAGTGCTTTATTGTTCGACGAAACAACTTGTTCTTTGGTACCCTGCCACTCTTTTACTCCTTCCTTGATAAAGATGATGTTCTCACCCATATTCATGACCGAATTCATGTCGTGCGTATTGATGATCGTCGTCATGTTGTATTCTTTCGTGATGCTGTGAATCAGATTGTCGATGACTAACGACGTTTTCGGGTCGAGTCCGGAGTTCGGTTCGTCGCAGAGCAGGTATTGAGGTTGCAGCGCGATGGCACGGGCGATGGCCGCGCGTTTCATCATTCCCCCGCTGATTTCGGAAGGGTAGAGGTCGTGGGCCTCGGAAAGATTCACGCGTTCGAGGCAGAACATGGCGCGTTTTTCACGTTCGCGGGCTGTTTCTTTCGAGAACATATCGAGCGGGAACATCACGTTTTCGAGTACCGTCATACTGTCGAACAGCGCCGAGCCTTGAAAGAGTACGCCCGTTTCGCGGCGCAGCAAGTTTAGTTCCGCTTTGCTCATTTTTACGATATTCCGTCCGTCGTAGCATACTTCGCCCGCGTCGGGACGAATCAGTCCGATGATACTTTTAAGCATGACGGTTTTCCCCGATCCGCTTCGTCCGATGATCAGATTGGTTTTGCCTGTTTCGAAGACGGCGTTGATGTCGTTGAGCACAGCACGTCCGTCGAAGGCTTTCGTCAGGTTCTTGATTTCGATCATCAGGTCAGCATGATTTGGGTTAAGATCACGTCGGCCAGCAGAATCAGGATACTGCTGATGACAATGGCATTCGTACTGGCTTTGCCTACTTCGAGCGAGCCGCCTTTCAGGTTGTAGCCGAAGAAGGAGGCGACCGAAGAGATGATGAAGGCATAGACGACCGACTTGATCACCGAATACGTGATGTAGAACGGGTTGAAGAAGTATTGCAATCCGAATTCGAACGAAGAAGGGGTCATTCCTTCTACGATATAGCTGGCGAACATACCGCCGAAGATGCCGGTCGTCATACTGAATATCACGAGTACGGGGATAAAGAGCATCATCCCCGCGATTTTCGGCATGATCAGGAAATTGGCCGAATTGATCCCCATAATTTCCATGGCATCGATTTGTTCGGTTACCCGCATGGTCCCGATTTCGGAGGCGATGTTACTGCCGACCTTACCCGCCAGAATCAGACACATGATCGACGATGAAAATTCGAGCAGGATGATTTCACGCGTCGTATATCCGATGGTGAATTTAGGAATAAGCGGCGAGGTGATGTTTAGTGAAATCTGTATGGCGATAACCGTCCCGATAAAGACGGAGATAATGACGACGATCCAGATCGAATCGACGCCGAGCTTATAGATTTCACGCATCAATTGCTTGAAGAACATGCTCCATCGTGTCGGGATGGTGAACACTTTGTTCATCAGCAAGACATACTCGCCCAATTGCTGCAATGCTTTGATCATGCGCTTTACGTTCTCTTTTTTTGTTCGCGGTGCAAAGGTATGATTTTAATTGCTAAAACCCAAGCGGGGTGTCGTATGGCTTCGGTGCGGAGATTATTTGAGCAGGAAGACGGCCGAGACACCGACCTTTGTCAGTCCGAAATAATGTGCATAACGACTGTCTTCTCTCGGCTTGCTTTCGCGGGGTGAATATTTGTCGTAGTCAAGGTAGAGGTAGCCTGCTCCGATCGAAAATTCGATCCGGAGCCGTCCCTTCAGTTTCAGAAGATAGCCGTATGTTGCCCCCGTGCCGGCCATCCAACCCTCGAAGCGCTTGTGTTGCACGCCGTCGGTTCCTTGTCGTCCGTCAGCCCATCCGCTCGGCAAGATTCCCAATCCGCCGCAGTTATATTGTCCTGCCAGTACGTGCAGCCCGACGAAATGGCCGTCGAACGTGCGGCGCAGCCAGCGCCTCATTTCGGGCTGTACCATCCAATGGCGCAACATTCCGTCGTATCGTTCCAGCACTGTTCCGTCTCCGTTTTTGATGGTTTGAGTGAACGTCCACGGGTTGTAATTGCCGCTGATCTCCACCGTCCACCGGTCGGAAAGGGCATATTCGAGGCCGACGTTGATCGTCGTCGTCAAATCGTAAAGCACATTGCTTTTCACGGCCACCTTTTGTGCGCAGGCGGCGATGGCCGTTACCCATCCCACGCATATTACAAACATTCTTTTTTTCATCGTCATTATACGTTCTTTATCCTCCCTGCAGGACCTTCGTCCCACAGGGAGCAGTTTTCAAAAAAATGTTTGCTTGATTTAGTTGACCTTGTGACCGGAAGATGTGGAAAGTTGGTATATTCGTTCCGGAAAGTCGGGGCAAAGGTATCATTTTTTCGGAAAAATGAAAGGGGAAATGGTGCTGAATAAACCCAAATTACACGATACACTGTTCGGCGTTTACCATGCTTGCCCCCTTTGAACCCAGATTACGCGATAGGAACTTTTTGGTTTAGATTTATGGGGAAATCCCATAGTCCGATGAACCATTTTCGT
>NZ_RQYN01000028.1 GCF_003860135.1 Tannerella forsythia | reverse complement strand
GCAAGAATATCCAATAATTATTCCATTTATTTTATTGACAAACAGTTTAATGAATATATTTTAAGGAGCAACTAGCTATCAACGCTCCGCCGCAGATCAAAAAAAATGATTTTTGGCGGAGTGTTTATTTCATTACATTCTGAAAAAAATCAAAAAACCATCTCTTTTTCAAGAGTTTAAGCAAAGTTTTTCAAGAAGAATTAAGTTCTAATCGATTTAAAAAGACTAAGGCGGATTATTCCCAATCATTTTTGTTTTAAATGCGCTATAATCAGTATGGGGTTATCGTCTTCGTGAATCTTATTCATAAGGTCTATTAAGTTCTCCTCTACATCTTGTCCTTTTGCTTGTTCTTCTTGTATAAATTCCTTTATCTGATACGGCCAAATTATATTTATCAACTTCTCATTACAAGCTCCCCACAAAGGAATAAAGTTCTTCAAACCACCCAAATCATTCTCTATATATTTAACAACATTTATGCTGCCATCCTCTTTACTGTATATACCCACCATCGGTTCACGCTGAGGAATGCCACGAAGTTTCCGAAATGCAATTAATTCATCAATTAACAAGAAAATATATAAGTTTGTTTCATATACGCCCATTATTCGGTATTTATGATCTACAAGTTCTACCATTCTGCATTTATCAAGAGCTCCTTTCTCCCAATATTTAAAAGCATCACCCAATAAATCCGTATATTCGTATAAGAGTTTGCGAGAGACTTTAATTCCATCATCTAATTTTATTACATATCTACATGTAAGGCCATTAGAGTTTACTGTGAAAACGGTATCGGTATAAAAATTATAAAATAACGTAGTATCACGGTAATATGATATACATTTATCATAAACTCCGGTGGTTGTATGTGCAATTTTAGAACTATTCCAAGGCATAATAAAGCGCTTTGAAACAATTTTGAAGTCTGTATCCAAAAAATAAAGTGTGTCCGGATAATTAAATAAAATCAAATTCTCCTGAGCTGAAGAAAGACATATCTTATTTGTCAAATGATTACCAAAAGGAAGATTAGGATCTTCTTTCGGAAGATACCACGAACGTTCTTTACCTGTGCATTCTCCTTTCTTATTGTATTGAATTATTTTCGATGCATCCGCATAGAAAAATCCATTATGATACAGTATTTTTGCTACTTTTGCATAAACATCTTCACATGGACCTTGTCCCACTTTCCCTATTTGCCCGATAAATTTTCCATTCCAATCAAAACAATAATTGGAGTAAAAAATATATTGCGGCTGAAAACTCATCAATTGCATGTCTCCCAATAAATTCAGCGAATTCGTTTCTAAAGGAATATAAGTAATACTGTCAACAAGTTCTGAAAGTTTCAATGATTCTTTTGGGTTTTTAATCGCATCAGTAGAATCTAAAACAAACCGATTCGGAGTTTCTTCATCGTTCGTTGAAATTCTTCTATAACAACATGTTATTATCAGTATCAGCAGAAAGAAAAACGATATTAATTTCAAATCTTTAATTTTCAACTTCATGATTTATTTCACCACAACAACACCAATAAATGCTAAAATTATTTTTCGCAAATTTAAATAAAATCCCCCGATCTTTTACACCGGCAAGATAAAAACACAAGGCCGGCGCTCTGTTTTCTGTCCGCTCCTGCGTATTCTCAGGCACAATTTTACGAGCTTGGAGGAAAAATTTAAAAAATAAATATGAATAGGAATCGAGCTGTCGACGGCTTTAATGTACACAAAGATAGCATTTTCGTTTGTATTATGGCCATGACGAAGCCATTACTTTAGAAAAAAACTATGGTGTGCTTACTCCGGACTTGCCTCAGATGCAAAATGACATAACAGATCATGGTGTCACCGAAGCAGCCATGGAGAGCACGGCCGTCTATTGGGTTCCGGTATGGAACGAACTCTGCGAATCGATGGAACTCAGATTGGTGAATCCCTATTTCATCAAGCAGCTTCCCGACAGGAAAGTGACGTAAAAGATAAATTGATTTTAAACTAACATTGTCTTTATACATTCAGGAAAACCAAACATGGAACAAGGCCGAATTGTTGTTGGGATTAAAATCTAAAGCGGACGTTAGGCCCTCATGTTTTTACATCTAAAGATCGGATCGTTCGTTTGGGCTGTAAGCAAGGCCAGGAGAGTGCAACAAGCACTTTCACGGTTCCCGTTTTAATCTGTTCTATTACGGAATCTTCTGAATTGAAAACGATGAGAGAGCCTCTTTCCTTTCCCTGAAAATACAATAATCAAAAAGACGGTGTATAAAAACGTTTCGTTTTACCACACCGTCTTTGTTATGCAATCACATTCCCGAAGCAGAGGAACTACACCTTTTCCAGCGCTTGTTCCACATCGGATAGAATGTCGTCGATATCTTCGATTCCGACCGAGAAACGTATCAGATCAGGAGCTACCCCGGCAGCAACCAACTGCTCATCGCTCAGCTGACGATGCGTATGACTGGCGGGATGCAGCACACACGAACGCGCATCGGCCACATGCGTCACGATAGACACAAGCTGCAAAGAATCCATGAAACGGATCGCATGATCACGTCCCCCTTTGAGACCAAACGTAAGCATCCCGCATGATCCGTCAGGCAAATATTTCTGCGCCAGCGTATGATATTTATTATCGGGTAGTCCGCAGTAATTCACCCATGCCACTTTCGGATGTCTGGCAAGGTATTCGGCTACGGTTTGCGCATTAGAGCAATGGCGAGGTATACGCAAGTGAAGCGTTTCGAGGCCAATATTCAGCAGGAAAGCATTCATCGGCGAAGCGGTCGATCCGAGGTCGCGCATCAACTGTACCGTTGCCTTAACGAGGTAAGCCACTTTTCCGAACTTTTCCGTATAAACAAGCCCGTGATACGAAGGATCAGGCATCGTCAAGCCGGGAAATTTTTCTTTGTGCGCATTCCAATCGAAATTACCACTGTCGACGATGGCTCCCCCAACAGCTGTCGCATGACCATCCATATATTTTGTTGTCGAGTGAACAACGATATCGGCTCCCCATTCGATGGGCCGACAATTGATCGGCGTAGCCAATGTATTATCGACAACCAACGGTACTCCATGGTTATGCGCTATCCGTGCAAAACGCTCGATGTCGAGTACGGCACCGGCCGGATTAGCCAAAGTTTCGCCAAAGACGGCCTTCGTATTCGGACGAAACGCTTTTTCAATCGCTTCGTCTGTAGCGTCCTGATCGATAAAGGTCACATCTACCCCCATCTTTTTCATCGTCACACCGAGAAGATTGAATGTTCCTCCGTAAATTTTGGAAGTACAAATGAGATGGCCGCCCGTTTCACAGATATTGAACAGCGCATAGAATACGGCCGCCTGTCCGGACGAAGTAAGCATGACAGCCATACCGCCTTCAAGCGAAGCGATTTTAGCGGCTACACTTTCGTTCGTCGGGTTTTGCAAACGGGTATAAAAAAATCCGGAAGCTTCGAGATCGAACAGTTTGCCCATCTCATCGCTCGTTTCATATTTGAATGTCGTACTTTGATAGATCGGTACTACACGAGGTTCGCCGTTTTTAGGCTGCCAGCCTCCCTGTACACAAACAGTACCTTGTTTTTGTTTATTCATCTTTGCTTTTATCATTTGTTATTCGGGGGACAAAGATAGAAAATTTAGATACATCTACTATTTAAACGATATCCACCGAATAATTTCTTTCAGATTCGGTTTCTTTCCGTACATCAAAATACCGATACGATAAATCTTGGCCGAGAACCACGTGAGACCGACTGCCGAGGCAAACAACAGAAAAACAGAAAGCAGCGTTTGCCAGAGCGGAATTTCGTAAGGGATGCGCATCATCATAACCACCGGCGATGTGAACGGGATCATGGAACACCAGAAAGCCAATGGGCCGTCAGGATTTTCAATACTGTAAATACCGGCGTATAACGCAAAGACGAGAATCAGAATAACAGGGGTCATAAACTGCTGAGCATCTTCGGGATGATCGATTACGGAACCGATGGCCGCAAAAAGCGAAGCATACAGCAGATATCCTCCGAAGAAATAGACGACAAAGAAAAATAGAATTTCAGAGAAGTTAAACGATTGCAGTTTAGCCATCCATTCGCCCATTTCGCCGGCAGTTGCCGCCCCTCCCTGCTGCATCGCAACAGCAGCCTCGGCACCTGCGCCGAAGAAGAGTCCGATCACGGTGAAGCCGACCATGGTAAGAATGCCCCAAAGAAAGAGCTGGGTAAGTCCGACAAGACCGATACCGATGATTTTGCCCATCATAAGGTCGAACGGACGGACGGACGATACCATAATCTCCACGATGCGGTTCGTCTTCTCTTCCGAAACGCCCTGCATCACCATCGAACCGTACATAATGATAAACATATAGATCGTCATGGTAAAAAGAATGCCGATGGCATAAGCCAGCGAAACGGACGATTCGCGTTCGCTTCCATCTTCGCTCAGTTTAATGGTCTGCACCTGAAACCGTATCTGACTTTCACGAATAATTTCTTCCAGTCTCGGTATTTGATATGACGCGATCTTATCGCTTTCGATTTGTTTGCGCAACGTTTCGTTCACGATGCGCGACAAAGATTCCGGAATCTGCTTGTGCGAATAGAGAGTGGCTGCCTGAGGATGTTCCAAAAGATCGTCCGTAATTTTGAGCGTGGCAAACACGTCTTTCGCCTCCTCCTGCGAGGTTGGAGCAGATGCTTTTCCGTCGAAAAAGCGGTAATTGTCAACATCTTTGAACAACGACACGTATTTTCCCGTCTCGTCGACGACAGACACATGAAATATCTCACTGCTCTTGATGGACGACAGCCACAGCGGTACGAAAATCAGTGCGATCATCAGCAACGGCGTCAGAAACGTCAGCAAGACGAACGATTTTTTTCTGACACGACGGATATATTCCCGTTTGATAATTAACCCTATACTATTCATGATGGTTGCGATGTATTTTGTGTGACGGTACGAATAAAAATATCGTTCATCGATGGCAACACTTCGTTGAACGAGCGTATTTCATGCTGTTGTGCCAAGGCGTTCAGGAGCGATGAGTTAGCGACACCCTCGGCCTTTCGGATATGTGTCTCTGCATATCCGTGCATAGCCTTCTCGGAAAGCACGGTGAACAATTCCGGTACGGACGTAAGGGGCTGTCCTTCGGCGACGACCACGCGGAAAATATTCTCTTTGAAACGCTCGCGTACTTCATGAATATCGCCCGAAAGGACGACATGTGAGCGGTCAATCAGCGCAATCTCATCACATATCTCTTCGACCGACGGCATGTTATGCGTCGAGAAAATCAGCGTCCTCCCCTCCTCTTTCAGTTGCAACATCTCCTGCTTCAGCCGATCGGCATTGACGGGGTCAAAACCGCTGAACGGCTCGTCGAAGATCAGCAAAGTCGGTTCGTGCACGACCGTGATGATAAACTGCACTTTTTGTTGCATCCCTTTCGAAAGTTCTTCAAGTTTACGATTCCACCACGGCATGATGTCGAACTTTTCGAACCATTCGGTCAGTCGCTTGTTCGCGTCACGGCTGCTCAACCCTTTGAGACGGGCAAAGTAGACAGCCTGTTCGCCCACTTTCATTTTCTTATACAGTCCGCGCTCTTCGGGCAGGTACCCGATTCGATAAATGTCGTCGTGCGTCGAAGGTCTTCCGTCGAAACGCACCAGCCCGCTATCCGGAGCAGTGATGCGGTTAATGATCCGGATCAGTGTCGTTTTGCCGGCGCCGTTCGGGCCTAACAATCCGAAAATCTTCCCTTCGGGCACCCGGATGCTGACATCGTCGAGCGCACGATGATTCGCGTACTGTTTAACGATATGTTCCGCTTCTATGAAATACATATAAGTTACATTTTTAAAATAATTCGTTCTCCTAATTCTTTGCTAAGCGCCACCTTAATGGCATTCAACCGTTTCTGTTCCTTCATTTGCTCGATGGCTTCGTCGATGCGCCCTTCGGTCTGCAACTCCTTGATTTTTTTATTGATGCCCGCGATCTGCTGCAACAGGTGAGCGCCTTTGAGTGCGAATAAGTCGCGTACGATCGCTTTCTCCCACATTCTCATCTGCCGACGATTCATTTCTTCACGTTCTTCCTCGGTCGGTTCCGTGATTGCTTCTTCAGGCGTTTCGTTCCCGAAACCGATCTGATAGATGCCGCCCGCAAGATTCGTAGCCACAGACGAAACTGCCGGGTCGGGGTGAGACGAAAAATAGCTCTCTGCCTTGAATCCGGGATAACGACACTGATCGACCGCCTCTTCAAGAATCTTACCAAAGAGCGGTGTAGAAAAAGCAAGGTGATCTTTCTGCAATTCTTCGCTGATGTATTCGGCCACACGGACGACGACGTGCTCCCCACTCTCCTCGTCCGTATAATCATACAGCACCAAATCGCCTTGCGACACGACGTAGCGGAGCAGCGCCTCCTCGATGGCTTGGTAAGGCGTAGGAGTCGCGCGTTTTTGCGGTGTCGGAGCAACGGACTGTTGTACGGGAGCAGTCGTCGGAGCATGCTCGCCTTCCGAAGCCGGCGCGGGTGAAGGCTGCTCTTCCCCTTCCGATATGGCGGGACGATCCGATGACGAATCGACGGGCGATGGCGGCGCAGCCGGCTGTCGATAAAGTGACGGCGCCCGGCGTCGCTGGGCGCGTATTTTATTCAGTTCGGCCAGCAGCACCGGCTCTTTGATTTCCATCAGATTACTACACTCTTTGAGGTAAACGGAACGGACGATATTATCCGGAATCACGGCGATGGAGTGCAAGATATCCGAGATCAGAGAAGCGCGTTTAAGCGGATCATTCCCCGCCTCATCGAGCAGCAGTTGCGTCTTGAAGCGGATAAAATCGGTCTCATGTTCCTGAATATACACCGAAAATTCAAACGCATTGCGCGACCGCGCGAACGAGTCCGGATCTTCGCCGTCGGGCAGCAGCAACACTTTCACGTTCATCCCCTCTTCGAGCAGCAGGTCGATTCCACGAATGGCGGCCTTGATACCGGCCGCGTCGCCGTCGTAGAGCACCGTGATATTGTTCGTCATCCGGTGAATCAGATGAATCTGGCGTTGCGTGAGCGCCGTCCCCGACGAGGCGACGACATTCTCGATACCCGACTGATGCATGGAGATCACGTCGGTATACCCTTCGACAAGGAAGCATTTGTCGGCCTTTGCGATCGCCTGCTTCGCGAAATACAAGCCGTAGAGCTCGTTACTCTTATGATAAATCTCGCTCTCGGGCGAGTTGACGTATTTGGCCGTCTTCTTCGTCTGGTCGAGGATACGTCCGCCGAACGCCACGACCTTACCGCTGAGCGTATGAATGGGAAAGATCACGCGTCCGCGAAAACGATCGCTTCCGGCTCCGTCGTCGTAAAACGTAACAAGCCCCGTCTTTTCGAGGTATTCCTTGCGGTAGCCTTTGCTGATGGCCGACTGGTAGAGATCGTCGCGCTTCTCGAGGCTGTATCCGAGTTGGAACTTACGGATCGTCTCGTCGCGAAACCCGCGCTGCACGAAATAAGACAGTCCTACGGCGCGTCCCTCTTCATGGTCGAGCAGCCGCGAAGTAAAATGTTTCTGCGCCCAACTGTTGAGAATAAACATGCTCTCACGGTCGCTCTGCGAACGCTTTTCCTCGTCGGTCAACTCACGTTCCCGCACCTCGATGTGGTACTTCTTGGCCAGAAAACGCAACGCGTCCTGATAGCCCAGTTGTTCGTGCTTCATGATGAAATAGACGGGAGATCCGCCCTCGCCACAGGCAAAGCACTTGCAAATATTTTTGGCCGGCGAGACGTAGAACGAAGGCGTTTTATCGGTATGAAAAGGACACAGACCGACAAAGTTCACCCCGCGCTTGCGCAGCGTGACAAATTCAGACACCACATCCACGATGTTTGCCGCTTCCAAAATCCGTTCCCGTGTTATCGCATCAATCATCCGTCTTTTTTTTGCGGAACAAAGATATAAAAAATAGCGATGCGTATGAATGATTTTTACCTCTCTCTCGACACCGCTCCCAACGAAGGTCTAAACATCGATTTCGAACCAAAAAGGTTCGGTATCCGAGCAAAAAGGTCGGATGTCCGAGCAAAAAGGTCGGACATCCGAGCAAAAAGGTCAGATGTCCGAGCAAAAAGGTCAGACATCCGAGCAAAAAGGTCAGATGTCCGAGCAAAAAGGTCGGATGTCCGAGCAAAAAGGTCAGATATCCGAGCAAAAAGGTCGGACGTCGAACCTTTTTCTGACGAAATGACGGAAAAATGACAAAAAGACGTGTTGCCTATTTTCGGTCTTTCGCGACGAAAGAAGTATACAGTTGAATCAGCGCGGCAATCAAGAGGCAAGGCACCCATTCCATACGCTGTTTGAACATAAACACCGACGCGACGATCATCGCGATTCCGGCAAACATATTCAGCCGGTGCAACCGTCGCAGGCGAAAATCCGTTTCGTTCTGTGGCGCGGTCAAGTAGCTGACCGTGACGCCGGCCGCCCCCACCGCGAAAAGCCAGGGGGCATAAATCCATTGAGTGATATACAGCAATGCCCCGACGAGCACGAGCGCCCCCGAAAGCATATAAATCCATGTGCGTACGCGTAAATCCATCAGTCTCGGATAATAAAAATATCTTCGTTTTCCCGTTTCATGTAAAACTCTTCACGGGCATACCGTTCCAATCTCTCCTTGCTCGTATGAATATCTTCGAGCTTCCGGCGATTCATCTCGATTTCTTTCCGGTAATGCTTAATCTCACGTTCGAGGCTGCGGATTTTATCGTCGTACGTATAGCGTACGTAGAGGTTACTGTCTCCCACCACAAACGTAAGGATCATGAATACGGCAATCACGATCACGTACAGATTCAACTTGGAGAGATATTTCGTATAGAAATTTTCTTTTTCGGGCATACCTGTTGAGAAGTTTGTGCAAAAGTATGAAAAATATTCCATACCTTTGCAAGAAAACAAACCGGATTTCGCGGCAAATACAAAACACCGTTCGGGGTGTGCATACATACTCGCCCCATCGCTGTCCGGCAACACAAGAAAATGGAAAATTATATCGTTTCAGCCAGAAAGTACCGTCCGTCGACGTTCAACAGCGTAGTCGGGCAAAAATCTCTGACCACTACGCTCCGGAATGCTATCCTGAGTAATAAGTTGGCACATGCTTATCTGTTCTGCGGCCCTCGCGGGGTGGGAAAAACGTCGTGCGCGCGCATTTTCGCCAAGACGATCAACTGCATGAACCTGACACCCGCGGGCGAGGCATGTAACGAGTGCGAGTCGTGCCGGTCGTTTAACGAACAACGGTCGCTGAATATCCATGAATTGGACGCGGCCTCGAACAATTCGGTCGATGACATCCGCTCGCTGATCGAGCAGGTACGCATCCCGCCGCAAGTGGGGAAATACAAGGTCTATATCATCGACGAGGTACACATGCTCAGTCAGGCCGCTTTTAACGCTTTTCTCAAAACACTCGAAGAGCCGCCTCATTACGCGATTTTTATTCTGGCGACGACGGAGAAGCATAAAATTCTGCCGACGATTCTGTCGCGCTGTCAGGTGTATGATTTCTCACGCATCTCGGTCGTCGACGCCGTAGAACATTTGCAATATGTAGCCGGCGAGGAAGGGGTGAAAGCCGAACCCGAAGCGCTGAACGTCATCGCGCAAAAAGCCGACGGAGGGATGCGCGACGCCTTGTCGATCTTCGATCAGGTGGTCAGCTATACGGGCGGAAACGTCACCTACAAAGCCGTGATCGAGAATCTCAATGTACTGGACTACGAATATTATTTCCGCATTACGGACACCGTTCTGGAAGGAGACATACGGACAAGCCTTCTCATCCTGAACGAAATTCTGGAGAAAGGGTTCGACGGACAGCATATCATCACCGGACTGGCCTCGCACTTCCGCGACCTGCTGGTCTGCAAAGACGAAAGCACGATCGTGCTTTTCGAAATCGGCGCATCGATCCGCGACCGATACCGCGAAACAGCCCGGCAATGTCCCGACTGGCTGCTGTATCAAGCGATCGAACTGGCTAATGAGTGCGACCTGCACTACCGTGAAAGCCGAAACAAGCGGCTCTTGCTCGAACTGACGTTCGTTCAGCTCTGTCAACTCCGGGAAGCCGGCCCTGCTACGATCGCCGACGCTAAAAAAAAAAGCGACTGAGGCTGCGACTGCTTCGGGCTATTGAAGGTTTACCCGCATCCGATACGCCTCGTAACGCCAACTCCTCCATACCGCCTGCGAAACAGACGCCGACGCCTGCCGCGACAAATACGTCCGGCACTGTTCAAACGCCGCAGAAACCGATTAGCCGGCGTCCCACAAGCACCTCTCTGACCGATCTTTTACAAACGAACAACAAAAAACAAGTTACGTATCATATCGAAGAAGCTTCGCAGGAAACGAATCCGTTCACCGAAGAGGAACTGATTCGTTGCTGGAATGCGTATGCCGCAACGATAGAGAAAAAGGTACATCTGAAAAATACGATGATCAACTGTCAGCCCGTACTGAAAGAAGATTTTTTGTTCGAGGTCGTCGTACATAACCCCGGACAGCAGGAAGAACTGCTCCATCACAATGCTTCTATCCTGCAAACGCTCCGCACACAGTTGAAGAACGGGAAGATTCAGTTAACGATACGCATCGACGAAGCGAACGAAAAAAGGCTGGCCTACACGTCGAAAGAAAAGTTCGAGCTGCTGAATGAGATCAATCCGCTGCTGTCGAAATTAAAAGACGAATTCAATTTGATGTTCGACTGACGGCGTTCCGCGCTTCTGTTGTCGGAACGCCGTATTCCGAAAACCCGCTTACCCGAAGAGCGGGTTTTTCACTTTCTCGCGTAACAAAGCGAGGTCGAGTACCTGCGTGATGTCGTCGACATAATGGAACGTCAGCCCCGCCAGATACGTCGCGTTGATTTCTTCCACATCTTTCCGGTTCTCGGCACAAAGAATAATCTCTTTGATCCCCGCACGCTTAGCCGCGAGAATCTTCTCCTTGATGCCGCCCACGGGAAGCACCTTGCCGCGCAGCGTGATCTCGCCCGTCATGGCCAGATTACTTTTCACCTTGCGCTGCGTAAAGATGGAGACGAGCGATGTCACCATCGTAATGCCGGCGCTCGGACCGTCTTTGGGAATGGCTCCCTCAGGCACATGGATATGTACGTTCCAGTTTTCAAACAGTTCTTCGTCGATGCCAAACTGTCCGGCATGCGAATGCACATATTCGAGCGCAAGCATGGCAGACTCCTTCATCACATCGCCCAGATTGCCCGTGATAGTGAGCTTCGACCCTTTGCCGCGACTCAGGCTCGACTCTACAAAGAGAATCTCTCCGCCCACAGCCGTCCATGCCAGCCCCGTCACTACACCGGCGTACTCGTTGCCCTGATACTTGTCGCGCGTATATTCTACAGCGCCAAGATAATCTTTAAGGTCTTCCGCCTTGATCATCGGGCGTACTTCCTCGTCCGAAGCAATTTTGCGTGCGATGCGTCGCATGATCTTGGCGATTTTCTTCTCCAGCTCACGCACACCGCTCTCGCGTGTGTACGACTCGATTATCGCCCGCACGGCGTGACGATGAAATTTGACCGTTTGCTTCGGAATCCCATGCAGTTCCATCTGTTTCGGAATCAGGTGACGCACGGCAATCTCGATCTTTTCTTCCAGAATGTATCCGCTCACTTCGATCAGTTCCATACGGTCGAGCAACGGCTGCGAAATCGTATTCAGGTTATTGGCCGTCGCGACGAACAGAATCTTACTCAGGTCGTAGTCGATATCGAGATAGTTATCGTGGAACGTCGTGTTCTGCTCGGGGTCCAATACTTCGAGCAACGCCGAAGCGGGATCGCCTTTGAAGTCGTTACCTACCTTATCGATCTCGTCGAGCACAAACACCGGATTCGATGTCCCCGCCTTTTGCAGATTCTGAATGATTCGCCCCACCATCGCGCCGATATACGTACGACGATGTCCGCGAATTTCGGCTTCATCGTGCAGACCGCCTAACGAGATGCGGACATATTTCCGCCCCAGCGCTTCAGCCACCGACTTACCGAGCGACGTCTTACCGACTCCCGGAGGCCCGTAGAGGCACAGAATCGGCGAACGTAAATCTTTCTTGAGCTTCAGCACAGCCAGATGTTCGATAATACGCTCTTTGACTTTCTCCATGCCGTAATGATCACGGTCTAAGACCCTCTGTGCATGCGGCAAGTTAAAATTATCTTTGCTGTATTCCCCCCACGGCAGACTGATGATGGTCTGCACGTACTGCGACTGTATCGAATAATCGGGCGATTGCGGATGAACACGTTCGAGCTTGGCGACTTCTTTCTCGAAGATTTCGCCGACTTCCTTCGGCCACTTTTTACTTTTCGCCTTTTCACGCAGCTCTTTGATCTCGATATCATTCATATTTCCACCCAACTCTTCCTGAATGGCTTTGATCTGTTGCTGGAGGAAATATTCTTTTTGCTGTTTGTTGATGTCTTCGTGAGTCTTCATCTGAATCGATGCTTTCAGCTCGATCAATTGATACTCACGGTTGAGAATAAACAGCAGTCGGTACGCCCGGTCTTTCAGATCGTTGATCGCCAAGAGTTCCTGTTTTTCGGGCGAATGTGAAAGGATATTGCAGCATGCGAAACTGATCAGATACATCGCGTTCTGATTGTTGCGAATAGAATAGATCAAGTCGCGGGGAGGCTCGCCGGAGGCTGTCAGCATCTTTACCGTAAGGTCTTTGATGGTCGAAATGAGCGCCTCGAACTCGCGGTCGCTCTTTTTCGGATGCGTATCTTCCAACAGAGAGACGCGCCCGGTCAGGTAAGGCTCCGTTTCAGTCAGCTCATGCAACTGAAAACGTTTGCGGCCTTGCAAGATAGCCGTTGTCGAACCGTCCGGCATTTCCAGTACGCGCAGTATTTCAGCCACGACACCAATGGTGTACAAGTCATCGAAGCCGGGATCTTCCACTTCCGTCTCTTTCTGACACAGCACCCCGATCATTATCTTTTTATGCGAGGCTTCCCGAATCAGACGCATGGACTTGGCCCGCCCGACGATGACAGGCATAGCCACGCCCGGAAACAGTACCATGTTCCGCAACGAGAGAATCGGTAAACTTTCACCGACCTTATCGATCCCTTCTGAAAAATCTTCGTCCTTGTCGCATTCCATCAGGATGGGCATCACGATTCCCACCGAATCGTCTATCTCACTGAAAGCTTCCCGCAAATATAATGTCTCTTTATTCTTTTTATTCATTCCGGCTGCAATTAAACCGCGCAAAGGTACAATATTTATGGAACATACGGAAAATCCTTAGTCCGTACACATGGTCTGACTCCAACCGACACGATGTTTATTCGCGCTGTAAAACGCCTTGCGCACTTATATTCTTCTTTGAATTCAGCCGCCAAAATTCAGCTTATGCCGATGCCGGATAATATCGTCCCATCCACCCGTATCTCGCCCGAACTCTCCGCTCTGTTTTTTATGGAAATCTGCACCTTACACCTCCTGAGTTTATAACACGCCCCTTGTCGTTGTATTTGTTAATTGAATCTATACTTACACGAACTTCGCGAGGACCTCAATCTATTCAGTCTGAATGAACAGAACAAAAAAAAGCGGAACACTCCGCTAAGGAGATTCCGCTTTTTCAATCACATCTTATTCAGGATTCTTACTTGCTCCAGTCTTCGGCAGCCATACGCTGATAGCTGCGATAACGCCATTTCGCATTTTCTTCGGCTGCGGCAAACAACTCGGCAGCTTCTTTCGGATACTGCTTGGCTACCGACGAGAAGCGCACTTCACCTTTCAGGAAGTCTTGGAAATCTTCCCATTTCGGCTCTTTACTATCGAGCTGGAACGGATTCTTGCCTTCTTCCTCCAATTGCGGGTTGTAACGCCACAAGTGCCAGTAACCGCAAGCAACAGCTCTCTCTTCTTCTTCCTGGCTCTTACCCATACCCGCACGGAGACCGTGACTGATACACGGAGCATAGGCAATGATCAGCGACGGACCGGGATAAGCTTCCGCTTCACGGATCGCTTTCAACGTCTGCGCCTGATCGGCCCCCATGGCAATCTGAGCTACATAAACAAACCCATACGTCGTAGCCATCAGACCGAGGTCTTTCTTACGCACGCGTTTTCCGGAGGCGGCAAATTTGGCAATAGCCCCTACCGGCGTAGCTTTCGATGATTGACCACCCGTATTGGAGTATACCTCTGTATCGAGCACGAGGATATTCACATCCTTACCCGATGCGATCACGTGATCGAGACCGCCGTAACCGATATCGTACGATGCACCGTCGCCACCGATAATCCACTGGCTACGCTTGATCAGGTAATTCGAGAGGCCTTGCAGTTCTTTGCATACCGGACAACCGGCTTCCGCTCCTCCGTTGATCACGGCTTCCAACTGCGGAGCCAATTCTTTCGTCTTGTCGGCATCGTGCATGTGATCGATCCACTCCTGCATCAATCCCTTGGCATCGGCGGGCGTATGATCACTCTCAATGGCCTGAGTAAACAGACGGACAATGCGTGCACGCATCTGCTCGTTGGCTAATTCCATACCCAAACCAAACTCGCAGAAGTCTTCGAACAGCGAGTTTGCCCACGCAGGACCGTGTCCCTTCTCATTCGTCGTGTAAGGTGTCGACGGTACGGAACCGGAATAAATCGACGAACATCCCGTGGCATTGGCAACCATCTCGCGATCGCCAAAGAGCTGCGTAATCAATTTCACATACGGTGTCTCACCGCAACCGGCACATGCGCCCGAGAATTCAAAGAGCGGCGTAGCAAACTGCGAGTTCTTTACATTCGCCTTAACATCTACCAAATGCTGCTTGCTCTTTACCTTGTCAGCACAATACGTCCAGTTTTCAGCCTGTGGCAACTGGCTTTCAATCGGTTTCATCGTCAATGCTTTTTCACCTTTCTTGCCCGGACATACATCGGCACAGTTACCGCAACCCAGACAGTCGAGCACATCGACCTGTATGCGGAAGGTCATTCCGTCAAACATTTTACCGACAGCTTTCAACTGCTCAAAATTAGCCCCTTTCTGCTCCTCCTCATCGAGTACGAACGGACGTATTGAGGCATGCGGACAAACATACGCACATTTGTTACACTGAATACAGTTCTCCGAATTCCATTCGGGCACAAAAGGCGCCACACCACGCTTCTCGTAATAGGCCGTACCTTGATCCCACGTTCCGTCCTCACGTCCTTTGAAAGCCGATACGGGCAGCAAATCGCCATCCTGCGCATTGATGGGACGAACGACTTCGTTGATGAATGCCGGATCGTTGTTTTCCTCCTTTTCGTCATCGGGAAGATTCGCCCACGCCGGATCTACCGCCAGCTGATGATATTCCCCACCGCGATCGACGGCCGCATAGTTCTTGTTCACCACATCTTCGCCCTTATGACCGTATGACTTGACGATAAATTTCTTCATCTCGTCAACCGCTTGTTCTACCGGAATCACCTTGGTTATACGGAAGAAAGCCGATTGGAGAATCGTATTCGTACGGTTACGCAGCCCGATTTCTCTCGCAATCTGCGTAGCATTGATATAATAAACCGTAATATTATTCTTCGCAAAATATCTTTTCACCTTGTTCGGGAGATGTTTTACAAGTGCATCATCTTCCCAAATCGTATTTAGCAGGAACGAGCCGTTCTTCTGAAGTCCGCGCGTCACATCGTACATATTCAGATAAACCTGAACATGGCAAGCCACGAAGTTAGGCGTATTCACCAGATACGTCGAACGGATGGGATGATCGCCAAAACGCAAGTGCGAGCAGGTAAATCCTCCCGACTTCTTCGAGTCGTACGAGAAATACGCCTGACAGTATTTATTTGTATTGTCACCGATAATTTTGATCGAGTTCTTGTTGGCGCCCACCGTTCCGTCGGCTCCCAATCCGTAAAATTTAGCTTCGAACATTCCGTCTCCGCCCAACGCGATTTCTTCTTTCTGAGGAAGCGAAGTAAACGTCACATCGTCTACGATACCAATGGTGAAACGATTCTTCGGCATCGGCAAAGCGAGATTTTCGTATACGGCCAGAATCTGTGCCGGAGTCGTATCTTTCGAACTCAATCCGTAACGTCCTCCCACAATCACCGGAGCATCTTCCTGCCCGTAGAAACAATCTTTCACATCCAGGTACAAAGGTTCGCCATTCGCTCCCGGCTCTTTCGTACGGTCGAGCACGGCAATACGTTTAGCCGTCTTAGGTACGGCTGCCAGAAAATGCTTGGCCGAGAACGGACGATACAGATGTACGGATACCAAACCGACTTTTTCGCCGTTAGCCATCAGATAGTCGATCGCTTCGCGCGCAGCTTCCGTCACCGATCCCATGGCGATGATTACGCGATCTGCATCTTCAGCACCATAATAATTGAACAATCCGTAATGACGTCCGGTAATCTTATTGATTTCGTTCATATATTCTTCTACGATCGCCGGCACAGCATCATAGAAAGAATTAGACGACTCACGATGCTGGAAGAAATGGTCGGGGTTTTCGGCCATACCGCGTGCCACGGGCTTCATCGGGCTCAGTGCACGGGCACGGAAGTCGGCGAGCGCTTTCTGATCGATCAGAGGAGCCAGATCTTGCGCTTCAAGCATTTCGATCTTCTGGATTTCGTGAGACGTACGGAATCCGTCAAAGAAGTTGACAAAAGGAACACGTGACTTAAGTGTCGCGAGATGGGCTACGCCTGCCAAGTCCATCACTTCCTGTACGGAACCTTCGGCCAGCATGGCAAATCCTGTCTGACGAGCCGCCATTACGTCCTGATGATCGCCGAAAATAGAAAGCGCATGAGAAGCGATGGTACGCGCCGACACATGAAATACGCAAGGCAATAATTCGCCCGCAATCTTATACATATTCGGTATCATCAACAACAGACCTTGTGAAGCCGTATAAGTGGTCGTCAAGGCACCGGCCTGTAACGAGCCGTGCACCGCACCGGCAGCCCCGCCTTCCGATTGCATCTCCTGCACCAGAACCGGTTCGCCGAAAATATTCTTCCGTCCCGAGGCAGCCCACTCGTCTACGTATTCTGCCATGGTCGAAGAAGGAGTGATCGGATAGATTGCAGCTACTTCCGAAAACATATATGAAATATGCGCCGCAGCCTGATTTCCGTCACATGTCAAAAATTTCTTTTCTCTTGCCATAAATTTCTCAAATTAATATACATCTAAATTTTATTTATCTCAATATAAAAATCCGAACAGCCATAAAGGAATCAGGTTTTCTCCTCCTATTTCCATTTTATCGACCACATAGAAGATATCCGGATTGAATTTTCCTTTCGTGTCGGGAACAATCTGGAAATGACAATCCCCATTCACTAAAAAACGAGCGTTTTGATTGCTCTCACTTATGTTGTTATCTTTAATCAGTTGATTACAAAAGAATGTTTCGTTTACTGCCGGTTCATCGGGTATCTGCTGATTCATCACGTACATCAGATTGGGATTATACATATAGGCCCGCACAGGTTTTTTAGGATATTCCTCACCCGGTGCATAAAGCAGATTAATCATCCGTGCATCTTGCAGATATTTAATATAGTTCATCACCGTTGCCCGCGATGTCTCGATCAACTTACTTAACTGGCTCACGTTCGGCGTACAAGGCATGTGAAGCGAAAGCAAATAGAGCAATTTACGTAGCTTCGTCAAGTAACTCTGCTCGATCTGTTTAATGTATAAAACGTCGACCTCAAGCGTCATATTCATCGTTTTAAGTAAGTTCTCCGAATAGTTTCGCTTTTCGAGAAAGAACGGATAGAAACCGTGATGGAGATAATCGTGAAAGTAAGCACGAGGCTTTATCGATGCACATACCTCACGGGCTATATCGACATGATTTTTCATTACCTCGTCGAACGAATAGGCCGGAAAGTCGGTACCGGCCATCAAATTCAGAAATTCGCGAAACGAGAAGCCTCGCAAGTAATATGATGATACTTTCCCGGCCAGATCGGGATTCTCGTCTTTAAGACGCATGACAGACGAACCGGTAAACACAATCCGCAAATCGGTGAAATGATCGTAGCAATATCTCAACTCACGGGACCATTCAGGATATTTAAACACCTGATCGATAAGCAGTACTTTGCCTCCTTGTGCACGAAACTCACCGGCAAAGTCGATCAAGGTCCGATCCGTAAAAAAGAAATGATTCAGATTGATATACAGGCATTCTTTATTGTCGGGACCAAAAAACTCATTGGCATACAGCAGGAGAAACGTTGTTTTCCCTACTCCACGCGAGCCTTTGATGCCAATCAACCGTTGGTTCCAGTCGATTTCATCCATCAGTCCACGCCTAACGGTCGAGCCGAGATGTGCCAATAGATATTGATGTGTTCGGTAGAAAGCCTCCATGCCTTGTTAAAAATCGAAGGCAAAGATACGAAGATATTTGAAATTGTAATCTCGAGTTGGCAAAAAACTACAAAAATTGCCATTTGCTTCTGGCAATTCTCGTAAAAGGTCGAAGATTACATCGTGTGATCAAGAGAGTGACTGAGCTCCTTACAGCCACATTAAACGATATATCAAAAAGATACATCATTCTTCAGGGAAGGACCCAAAAAGATGATCGTATCGGTAGCTGCATGGTGAGTAAATGTATAAGCGACACCATCATTGATTCGTATCGTATAGGTTCCGTGTCTCAACGGTATTTCATATTTCAGATTGTACGGGCAGAGACATCGCACGCTATTTTTCGAAACGTCTTTTTCCTTCACCCACAGCTGATCTCCCTTTTGACTGACCCGAATCTCCATTTTTGCCGCACAATTATAAATCACACTATCGTGAGCTATCTGCAAACGACCGTCCTCAACGGCTTTCAGACGAAGCGTTTCATACAAGCCGGAAGAAGCGGACGACGCTTCTTCCGATCTGATATTCGATAAACAACCCGAATTGTAGATATTATAGATTTTCAAAGAGGTACCGGCAACCGTACTTTGCATGTCTTCTTCATTACATCCCCATGCCCAAAGCATGGTTGCCAATACCCCTATATACAGAAACATTCTCTTCATTTTCATTTTACTCCGTTTTTTTTTAGTCATTCTATATATAGATGACGCAAAACAGGAGCCAAATGTTGCACGTTTCTGTTATTTTTTTTACTTTTTTTATTCGATCACCTTCACCCAGCCGTATTCGTCCGGTTCGTCACCGTACTGAATGGCACGCAATTTATGATACAAACGGGTACAAACAGGGCCTACTTTTCCATCTTTCGCAATAACGTACTGCTTGTTCTCATCCAAGTCGTCGATCTGAGAAATCGGAGCGATAACGGCTGCCGTTCCGCATTCGGCCGCTTCGTCGAATGTCGCGATTTCTTCAAAAGGCACCGGACGACGCTCTACCGTCATGCCCATTTGCTCGGCAAGCTGCATCAGGCTCTTGTTCGTAATCGAGGGAAGGATAGATTCGGATGCCGGTGTGATATACGTATTGCCGCGTATGCCGAAAAAGTTGGCCGGGCCGCATTCGTCAATGTATTTTTTCTCTTTCGGATCAAGATAAAGTACGGCCGCATAGCCGCCTTGTCGTGCCTTTTCGCCGGCTAGAAGGCTGGCTGCGTAATTTCCTCCGACTTTCACCATTCCCGTACCATGAGGCGCCGCACGATCGTACCCGCGCATAATGCAGACTTTCGACGGTTGGAAACCATTCTTAAAATATGGACCTACGGGAGTAACAAAGATAAGGAACAAATACTCGACAGCCGGTTTAACACCCACCTGTGCACCGGTTCCGATCAGCAGCGGACGAAGATAGAGCGACGAGCCGCTTTCGTAGGGAGGAATGAAACGTTGGTTCAGCAGTACAACCTTGCGTACAGCTTCTTCAAATTTCTCGACTGGCAATTCCGGCATCAAGATAGCACGACTCGACGATTGGAGCCGCTTAGCGTTCTCATCCATCCGAAACACACGAATTTTACCGTCTTTGCCACGGAAAGCCTTCAGTCCTTCAAATGCTTCCTGACCATAGTGCAGACACGTAGCCGCCATGTGAATATTAACCATTTCGGACGAAGAAATTTCAATCTCGCCCCATTTGCCATCGCGATAGCAGCATCTTACGTTATAATCCGTCTTCATGTATCCGAACGGAATTTCCGACCAATTGATATTTTCCATTTTGTTAGAGTTTAAAATTTACATAAAAATTAAAATGCAAATGTACATGATAATTTCTCAATTTCCACGCAGACCCACAAAAGTTTTACCATAAACCTGCGTTTAACGGCCGTGCGCCTTGTCTTTTGTTCTCATAAATATAAAAACCCCTCCGAACGCTACAAACAACATTCGGGGGGATAAAAGACTTTTTCTTCTCACACTTTACCTTTTCGTAGGCGGTTCTTTTCTTTCGGGAGCAGGCTCGGATTCCACAGGCTTCAGCGGAATCGTCGTCTTGTCATCCTGTCCTTTGAGATACGACGGAAGATTCATTCCGGCCATGTTAAACAGATCGTTCAGCGGGGGAACGGATTTCATCAGCCCGGAAATAAAGTTGGCGGTCGAGGTCATTCCTTTGCCGTCTGCATTGTTGCCATCCCAAACGGTAATCTTGTCGATCTTGATATTCTTGACGGCTTCCACTTGCGTTTTGACAAGCTCCGGCAATTTGTCGGTGATCAACATCAGCACCGCCTTATCGGGATCGCTTCCCGCAGCACGGACAAGACGATCGTATCCTTCGGCCTGCTTCGTGAGTACCTCGTAGATACCACGCGCTTCGGCATCCATCTTCGCAAAGATAGCATCGGCCTCACCTCGTGCTTTGCGACGCAGCTTCTCGGCCTCGGCTTCGGCATCGATAATCGCCTTTTCCTTCTCGATCTCTGCCGGAACAACCACGTTTGCCGTCTGCGTAGCCTTTTCACGTTCGGCACGCGTCAACTCGGCTTCGCGTTCCGACTGATAAGCTTCCTGCAACGCTTTTGCAGTCTGCACCTTTTCGGCTGCTACGGCGCGGCGTGCCGCTTCGGCTTCTTTCTCGCGACGCGTAGCATCGGAGTTCGCAATGGCAATCTTCGCGTTATTCTCTCCTTCGACAGCCAGCGCATTAGCCTCGGACGTACGGATACGCGTATCACGGAGGGTCTCTGCAATCCGAATGTCTTTGTCACGATCGGCTTCAGCTTTACCGATTTCTCCGAAACGATTCTGCTCGGCCACGCTTTTCTTGGCTTCGTTGATCGCCTTGGCAGCGGCCTCTTTTCCGAGCGCTTCGATATAGCCCGATTCGTCACGGATATCAGTCACGTTCACGTTGATCAATTTCAGACCGATCTTGCGAAGTTCGGCCTCAACATTGGCGCTGACGTTGGCCAGGAATTTGTCACGGTCCGCATTGATCTCTTCGATATCCATCGTGGCGATAACCAGACGAAGCTGTCCGAAGAGAATATCGGTCGCAATATTCTGGATATTGTGCGTATTTTGTCCCAACAAACGTTCGGCTGCGTTCGTCATACTTTCCGGCTCGGTCGAAATACCGACGGTAAAACGGCAAGGAACGTCTACACGGATGTTTTGCTTACTCAGTGCGTTGGTCAGGTTACATTCGATGGAAATCGGAGTCAGGTCGAGGAATGCATAATTCTGAAAAACAGGCCATATAAAGGCTGCTCCTCCGTGAATACACCGAGCGGAGCTGACTCCCCCTTCCTTATTCTTTCCGGTCTTCCCATACACTACTAAGATTTTGTCCGAAGGACAGCGTTTATAACGCGAAAGAATCGAAGCAAACGTCACAAACAAGACGGCTACGATGGCTACAATTAAATATAAGCTTGACATAATTATAAAGATTAGAGTAATAACTTAGCTATTTCAAAGTCTTTCGACTAAAACCGTATGGCCGTTCAATACCTGTACGACCCGAATCGGCGTTTCGTTCATCAGCCGCTCGCCGTCGGTCAGTGCATCGTATTCGCGGATGGCTCCTCGAACGGTTATTTGTACTTTTCCCTCACCGCTCCGGTGTGCCGGAACCGTCAGATAAACGGAACCTTTCGATCCCACGGCTTCGTTCATGTCGATCGTGCCTGATTGCTGCATGCCGCTCATCCATTTGAACAGGAACATAACGGCAGCTACAAGCAACACCCCGACAATCACCGAAGCGATCAGAATCGTCGCCGTACTTTCCGTAGAGGCACGCACGGCAATGGCCGTCCAGCTGAATCCCAACAGAAAGTTAATCAAGTTACGAAACGTAAAAAGCTGAAACGGGGTTGATTCCCCTCCGCCATCGACAGACATATCGCCCTCGAAACTAGCATCGAAATCGGTATTCGAGTCCATGCCGACGAACGTCATGACACTTTGAATAATAAAGACCAATGAGGCAAAAATTGCGATGCCCCAAAGTGTTTGCATAAATGGATCGAGCGATCCCCACCATGTTTCCATAATTCTGTTGTGTTCTTTAGGTTGTTTGTACTTTTTTCCTGACAAATGTAAATACAAATCTTAAAATCGCCAAGCAATTCAATAAAAACATTCAAAAAGAAAATTGCATCTTCATCCTTAGTCCACTGTTGGGCGTATGCGGATGATTCCGATAAGAAAGTCGCCAGACATAATCGAGCCGGATAAGCTTGAAAATATTGTCAAGCCCGCAACTGATTTCCATATAAGGACGATTCTCCATCAAGTAACTGTTTTCCGGAAAGACATAAAGCCCTTCATTACCCGGTTCCCATGGATTATTCTTGTCGCTCAGATCACC
The DNA here is from genome assembly GCF_003860135.1 of Tannerella forsythia. Lineage (GTDB taxonomy): Bacteria > Bacteroidota > Bacteroidia > Bacteroidales > Tannerellaceae > Tannerella > Tannerella forsythia_A. Next base: position 18,403 of record NZ_RQYN01000028.1, on the reverse strand, counting down.
ATACCATCCGCGAAAAGCAAAAACCTCACGCAGTTGCAGACGTTTGATGAGTGGCAGACGGTTCAGCAAAGCTCCGTTCATAAAATACGTGACTTCCCATGACACATAACGGTCGTTGATAAACTCCATCGGATCCATCAGAGCGTATGTCTCCGGCTCGATGCTGTACGATAAGTTCGCGTTTGGAATGATAAGCAACGGATAGGGTACTTTATCCCACACTTTGCCGGCTTGCCCGTAAATATCTACATATCCGAACGGCGACATCCAGAAGCGTTTCCGAACACCGATCTCGGTACGGTTATAATGATGATCGGTACCCAGGATGCCTTTTCGGGCAAAAGTATGACTGAGCGTGATAATGGGTGCATCGAGCGTAATGGGATAACGATAATTACGCGACTGATAGAATTTCTCGTTCGGTGCCCAGCGTAACTTTACCTCCAGTTGTGCCGAGCGATAATGATCGACCGGAAAAGACGTGACACCGTCAGAACGGATTTGAGCGAACGGTACATAACGTGACGCCCATTCCGTCAGGTGACGAGCCGTAATGCCATACCCCAGTCCGTTGTAATGCTCATGATAATAGCTGAGCTCAGCCTTCTGCATATAGGTGATCAGGTTGTTTTTGCGTCGCTTAAGCATCATAAACACATTGTCCGCATTCGTATAGAGGTAATGCTGACCGATCTGATTGATATCGTAGCGATATTCGGCACGCAGATAATGAAACGGATATTCCTTGCGAAAACTTTGTTTGTTATTAAACGAATATTCGAGCAGCAAATCCCCTTTGAGCTTTTTGTCGCCGGCACCGTAAGCCAGATAACCATCCACGAAGAAACGTCGGCTAAGATTCGTCGTAGTCGTTCCGCCGAAGCGGTATCGTGCGCCTTCGAGCGCATTCCCGCTGATAAAGGTGTTCACCGGCCCAAATTCGACCGGGCTGTTCGTTTCCCAAGGCTGCACATACCCGTTAATCAGAGCACCCACAACCTTCTCCGTCCAGAAGAATGCAGGCACGGCGCGCAGTTGCGCCATCATCTTCTCGACCGAGGTCTGCGTAATCTCTTTCTCGTTCTCCCGATGTCCCTGCCAATATTCGTCCGAACGTTTCCGAGCATCTTCCGTCTCCATCACGGGATTATTCTCCCGAAAGACGGTCATATCTTCGGGAGGTTCGAACGAATGATCACGATAAAGACAAATGCGGCGGGCATAAGTGCCTTTACTTTTAGCGCTCAGTTTAAATTCGACGGTCATATCGTTTTTCGTCATCAGCCGTGTGCCGTCGTCCGTGCGCATAAAATCTTGTTCGATCCGCATAAAATCCACAAAATTCAGGTTAATGTGCCGCGGCACATTCAACTTCACCCGTTTCACAAAATAAGTCGAATCGAGCGATATATAAAGGTGTCCGGTAAAACCAAACGATTCCGAATTGAACGGCACGAACGCCAGATCAACACACGGATCACCCTCAATCAACACCGTATCAGACAAGTAATACTTATAGTAAAGTGGCCCAAATGAAGCGAGCGGACTGACGAAGCGATTCAAAAACAACGGAATATTATCCTGAAAAATATCCACTTCGCGAAAGACCTCTTCAATAAACTGTTTGACCCCGTCTTCCGAAAAGATCTCGATCAATCCGGCGCGTTTCACTCCCTGTACGACTTTACGTTCCGCAGTCGGTGACTTCCGATAATATACTTTCTCGATCAATTCTTCGTTGTAAAGCGGTAGAATCGGTTTACCCGATACCCGAGATGTATCGATATAGTTGAAAATAAAATCGATCTGTTTGTAGAGTTTTTTCTTACGTGCCTCCTCTTCGTTAAAGTCATTTTTGGCCAATATCTTCTGATCATACGTACTATAATGATAGTAATCATGTTGGCGAGGATCATTGCTTGTGCGCCGATCGATCACCTTCTCAACAAGTTCTACCGCCGGATTCTTTTTTCTGGAATATTTCTCTTTCCCGGGTTTAACGACAATATCGGACAGTTCGTAAGATGTAGGCTTCAACCAGATCGTCACATTATTTTTAGCACTTGTTTTCAGCGGGAGTTCAATCTCCTCATAGCCCAGAAACGAAACATGCAATACATTCCCGGGAGAGGTAGCCTGTAAGGAAAAATGGCCTCTGTTGTCCGTTACCGTGCCGATCGTCGTTCCTTTCAGCATTACCGATACGGCAGGCATAGCTTCATGAGTTAACGAATCTTTGATATATCCTTCTACATGGATCGTATATTGCGCAAACCCTTTTCCTGCCCCCAAAAACAAGCATAACAAAAAGGTACATAAAAGGCTCCTTAGTTTCATCTTACCGTTCTAAATGATATGATTCATGCAAAAGTCGCCTTTTTCTTTTAAAAACAAAAGTCTATTTTACCTATATTCTGTTCATTCTATATTTTTTTGTATCGCGGACTCCGCTTTCTCGCCATAACTGTTTTATCTTTTTTATCTTTGCGCCTCGTTTTAATAGGTGAAGATGGATTGGTTGAATGGTTTATTTGTAGAACACTCCGCCTTGCAGGCTGTGGTCGTGCTTTCGCTTATCGTCGCAATAGGGTTGGCATTGGGCAAAGTACATATAGGCGGAATATCTTTGGGGGTTACATTCGTTTTCTTTACAGGCATTTTAGCCGGTCATCTCGGGCTTTCCGTAGATGATAAGATGTTGGCTTATGCTGAAAGTTTCGGATTAGTCATCTTCATCTATTCTCTCGGTTTACAGGTCGGTCCGGGTTTTTTCAATTCATTTCGTAAAGAAGGGATTACACTTAATATGCTATCGATGGCGCTTATCCTGATCGGGACCGGGTTAACCGTTCTGCTTTCATATCTGACCGAAGTATCGTTACCGGACATGGTCGGTATTTTTTGCGGAGCCACCACAAACACTCCGGCCTTAGGAGCGGCACAGCAGACCTTGAAGCAGATCGGCCTGGATAGCAACATCCCTGCCTTAGGCTGCGCCGTAGCTTATCCTTTAGGGGTGGTCGGGGTAATTTTTGCCGTCTTACTTATTCGGAAAGTGCTCGTTCGTCAAGAATTACTGAACAAGGCCGAAAAAGAAGATTTTAAAAAAGTATATGTAGCCGCTTTTCAAGTACATAATCCGGCAGTCTTTGAAAAAAGCGTTCAGGATATCGTCCGGATGAGCGATCTGAAATTTATCATCTCGCGTTTATGGAGAGACGGGCATGTAAGCATTCCGACATCGGAGAAGATATTGAAAAAGAACGACAGGTTATTGGTCATCACATCGGAAAAAGATGTGCAAGCCTTAACGTTCCTGTTCGGTCAACAAGAAAATACGGACTGGAACAAGGACGATATCGACTGGAATGCTATTGATACGGAGTTAGTTTCGAAACGTATTGTTGTGACTCGTCCGGCGTTGAACGGTAAGAAGTTAGGTTCTCTCCGTCTACGTAACCATTATGGGATCAATATCAGCCGTGTGTTTCGCTCGGGTGTGGAGTTGCTCGCTACTCCCGAATTGGTGCTTCAGTTAGGAGACAGGTTGACGGTCGTAGGCGAAGCTGCAGCGATCCGAAACGTGGAGCAGGTCTTAGGGAATGCCGTCAAAGATTTGGAAGAGCCTAACCTCGTCGTAATTTTTATCGGTCTTGTTTTGGGATTGGCTTTAGGGTCCGTTCCTTTCTCGTTTCCGGGTATCACGACACCGGTGAAATTGGGTTTAGCGGCAGGCCCTATTATCGTCGGTATCTTATTGGGCACATTCGGTCCTCGCATCCACATGATTACGTACACAACGCGCAGCGCCAATCTGATGCTTCGCGCGATCGGTCTTTCCATGTACCTGGCATGTCTGGGGCTGGACGCGGGCACGCATTTCTTCGAAACGGTATTTCGCCCCGAAGGACTTTTGTGGATTGCGATCGGCGCAGGGCTCACTCTTATACCGACCATTATTGTAGGAGCAGTAGCCTTAAAGGTCATGAAAATCGACTTCGGGACGGTTTCGGGCATGTTGTGCGGAAGCATGGCTAATCCGATGGCGTTAAGCTACGTCAACGAAACGATACCCGGAGATAACCCTTCGATCGCTTACGCGACTGTTTATCCGTTGGGAATGTTTGCCCGGGTCATCATTGTGCAGGTTCTATTGATGTGCTTGCTGGGATAATTTCGTTATCTGGAGGAAAAACGATACCTTTGCCCGTCAAAAAATAAACATACTATGGATTATGCAATTATCGCTGCCGGTGAGGGTTCCCGTCTCGTTCAGGAAGGTATGAAAACACCTAAACCCCTGATCCGTTTACACGGAGTACCGTTGATTGACCGGCTGATTCATATTTTCTTGAAGCATCATGCCACGTCGATCAGTATCATCGTGAATGAAGAGATGACGGAAGTGCAGACGCATCTGAAGGCTCTTTCGTTGCCGGTACCGTTTCATTTGTTGGTACAATCCACCCTCAGCTCGATGCATAGCTTTCATGCGTTAAGCCGCTTTCTGACCGGCGATCGGTTTTGTCTGACCACGGTCGATACGATCTTTCAGGAAGATGAATTTACACGATATATCCGTACATTCAAGCAGGAATCGACTTTGGATGGCTTGATGGCCGTTACAAATTTCGTGGACGATGAGAAGCCGCTCTATGTAAAAACAGACAATGAGGGGAGAATCCACGCTTTCCTTGATACAGCAGATAGGACCTGTCATTTTGTGTCGGGAGGCATCTATTGTCTGAGAAAGACAGCGCTCCCGGTGTTGGAACAGGCGATGAAACAAGGTATCTCACGGATGCGAAACTATCAACGCCTGTTGGTGAGCGAAGGATTGCATTTGAAAGCCTATCCGTTCGATAAAATTATCGACGTCGATCACATCAGTGATTTGGCTAAGGCAGAAATGTTTTTATCGTGACACGGACTTATCGGGATATTATTTCAATGATCAATCAACATGAATACGCATAAGGTAGCCGGTATTCGCCGGGGAAACCGTTTTTCTCCGAATCATATAGGAAATGACGCCGCCATTTTTTCATTGACGGCTGATCATCTGCGTCGTATGGGATGCACGGTGAACGAATATATCGAATCAGACCTGCTGGTTCGAAACATCGAAGCCGATATCGTTTTTAACATGGCACGTGAACAACAGACGGTACGTAAACTACAACGTATGGAAGACGAAGGATGCCGGGTCATCAATTCGGGTTACGGCATTGAAAACTGTACCCGTGAGAAGATGACGCGTCTTTTAGTGTCTGCCGGGATAGCCCATCCGAAAAGCCTGATACTTCAAACGGACGACGATCCGACGGAGGCGCTCGAGGAGGCCGGCCTGCATCATTGCTGGATCAAACGCGGAGATTTCCACGCCATCCATCGGGAAGACGTGACATACGTTCGCCACTGCGAAGAGGCCAAAGGCATTTTTCATGAATTTGCCGTGCGAGGAATCGAATCGGCCGTTGTCAATGAACATCTGGTGGGCGATCTGGTCAAATTTTACGGTGTGTACGGAACGGACTTCTTCTATTGGTTTTATCCGTTCGAGGTGCATCACGGAAAGTTCGGGCTTGAACAAATCAACGGTGCAGCCAAGGGATACTCTTTCGATCTGAATCATTTACGAAGAATATGCGATCAGGCTGCCGAAGTGTTGAACGTCCATATTTATGGCGGCGACTGCATCGTATCGGAAGACGGCACGGTACGACTGATCGACTTCAACGACTGGCCGAGCTTTGCACCCTGCCGTGACGAAGCGGCGCCGCATATCGCCGAATGTATTTACCGTTTCATGAAACCATGATGGCACACAACACACAGAAAAAGGATTTGGAATCCACACTCAAATCACTGGATACGGAAGAGTTTATCGATATACATTTTTATCGTCCGCTGGGTTATCGATGGGCTCTGCTTTTCGAGCGGATGGGTATATCGCCGAATGCCGTCACCGTGGCGGGAATCTTTATCGGAATCGCCGCCGGTATCTGTTTTTACTACCCTTCGCTGACGATCAACGTAATCGGGATGTTACTCCTTATCTGGGCCAATATGTACGACAGCGCCGACGGTCAGCTGGCGCGTATGACCGGACAAAAATCACCGTTGGGACGGATTCTCGACGGCTTCTGCGGCGATGTCTGGTTCTTTGTCATCTACGTCGCCATTTGTTTGCGACTCATGCCTGTCTGGGGCGGATGGATTTGGCTCATAGCCATCATTACGGGATTCTTCCACGGTAAGCAGGCTGCCATGGCCGATTACTACCGGAATATCCATCTCCTTTTTCTGAAAGGAAAAGCCGGTAGCGAGCTGTCCCATTCACCGGCCGTAAAGGTGAATTTCGAGAAGATGACCTGGAAGCACGATTTTATCTACAAACTCTTCGAGATGTTTTACCTGCGCTACACACGCGGACAGGAACGATGGACGCCTCGCTTTCAGGAGATGATGGACGTCATCCGGAACGATTATCACGGCGAAGCGCCGGAATGGTTTCGCAAAGCTTTCCGTACGAAAAGTCTGCCGTTGATGAAATATACGAATATGCTGTCGTTCAACACACGTGTTATCGCGTTATTCGTAAGCCTTTTGATCGATCAACCGTGGCTTTATTTCGTCTTCGAACTAACGGTGCTCAATGTCATGCTCGTTTACATGGTGACGAAGCATGAACGTATTTGCACCGACTTTACTCACTCATTAAAGAACCAACAACAATGATCAATATAAAAGCTATTCAAGGGATCGTGTTCGACTACGGCGGTACGATCGACAGTAACGGGCTGCATTGGGCGGAAGTGATCTGGCAAGCTTATCAGGCGGAAGCTGTCCCCGTGACGAAAGACGTTTTCCGGCAGGCTTACGTATATGCCGAGCGGACGATGGGGCAACTTCCTTTGGTGAAACCGGAGCATACGTTTGCCGATATGATGCGTATTAAGACCGACTTGCAGATCGAGTGGCTTCGTGAGAACCGGCATTTGTCGGACATGGAAGCCTCGCGCGAATTAAAACGCAGCCTGGCCGGTCGCTGCTATACGTTCGCGGCACAGTCGACGGCTGCGGCGCGCCCCGTTATCGAGGCGCTGGCCGAGAGCTATCCGCTGGCCATGGTCTCCAATTTTTACGGAAACCTTCGGACGGTGTTGAAAGATTTCCGTCTTGATGTGTATTTCCCGCTCGTGATCGAGTCGGCGGTAGTAGGCGTTCGCAAACCCGATCCGCAAATCTTCCAATTGGGCGTCAATGCCCTGAACATGCCGGCTACGCATATCGCCGTGATCGGAGACTCGTACGATAAGGATATCGTTCCTGCCACCGCCATCGATTGCCGTACGGTCTGGCTCAAAAACATCGGCTGGAAAGAATATGCCGGCAACGAGACGGCCGACGTCGTGATTTCGGACTTTTCGGAGCTGAAAACGGTTTTTAATTTGTCATCATCTTAAAAAACATATACCTTTGTCCACCGGAAGAAAGTAAAAATCGGATGAAGCATAAACGACATATCATGCAATGGGTCGTATGGATAAGCAGCGTATTCTTCCTGTTTTCGGCCACGGCCCCCCATCATCATCACGATGGTGGGAAAGTTTGCTTTATGTCTTTCTGGGGAGATGGAGCCCAACACGCCTGCTGTCATACGTGCGGCGAAACTTCTCCGAACGACCATGCTCATCACCATCCTTTACAGACATGCGATGATTGCGGAGCGACCGTGTCCGTCACCCTGACACAGGATCACGATACCCACGCGGCTGTGACGCCTATACTCATTCCCATCTTCGTATTCCTGAATTATCTCTATCCGGCCGAGTTGGAACAAGCCGGTCTGTGTTTCTCCCGAAAACATCCTTCCTTTTATTACATCGAAGCGCTCCACGATACGTGGATTGCACGTGCTTCGGGACTGCGCGCCCCGCCTCTTTTTTAATGAACCGAGAATCATTTCAGGCTGATTGCAGACATACTGTACTCAGCGATTATTCATTCATTAAAAAAGTCAGTTATGAAACATCGAACCTTTATTTTATTGTGGGCGGCTTGCGCCTGCATACTTGCCGGGTGTGGGGGCTCATCCACACAAAAAGACGAACATCCACACGCTCATGATGAACATTCACATCATGAGCATGAGCATCAACACGACCATGACCATACACATGACCATGACGGAGAGGAGCATGATCACGACTGTGAAGAAGAGACCCATGAAGCAGTGGATAACGAGATTATCTTCACAGCCCAACAGGCCAAGGCCGTAGGTTTGGAAGTCAGCACCGTAGCGTCCGGCGCGTTTTGTCAGGTGATCAAAGCCGGCGGACAAATCTTGTCGGCACAAGGCGACGAGGTGACGATTGCCGCGACATCGAACGGTATCCTTTCTTTTTCCGGCTCTGTAGTCGAGGGTGTGGCGGTACGTGCCGGCGAAGCCATCGCATCGATTTCGGCCAAAGACATTGCCAACGGCGATCCGGTAGCACAGGCGCGGATTACGTACGAAACCGCCGAGAAAGAGTTTCGGCGTGCCGAAGAACTAGTCAAAGATCAAATCATCTCGACACAAGAATTCGAACAGACCCGCCTCCGTTACGAAACGGCGAAGACCTCCTATCAGGCGTTTGCCGGTAAAGCGGGAGCACACGGCGTAAGGCTCACGACCCCCATCGCCGGATACCTCAAAAACCGGTTTGTCAATCAGGGAGAGTTTGTAGCAGTCGGCCAGCCTGTCGCCACCGTTTCACAGAACCGGCGGTTACAATTGCGTGCTGAGGTTCCCGAAAAATACTTCAGAGACTTACAGTATATCGGCAGCGCGAATTTCAAGGTGTCTTACAGTGACCGGATATACAAACTGAGCGAACTGAAAGGGCGGCTGCTGTCGTTCGGGAAGTCGGCCGGACAAGCGTCGTTTTATGTCCCCGTCACTTTCGAGTTCGACAACATCGGCGATATCATGCCCGGCGCTTACGCCGAAGTGTACCTGCTTTCCACGCCGCGTCCCGATGTCATTACGTTGCCAATAAAGGCTGTAACCGAAGAGCAGGGGCTTCACTTCGTTTACGTTCAACTCGACGAAGAGGGCTATCTGAAAAGAGAAGTAACGTTAGGTGCCGACGACGGCGAACGCGTGCAGATTCTTTCCGGAATACATGCGGGAGACCGTGTCGTGACACAAGGCGTTTACCAGCTGAAGCTGGCAGCCAATGCCAACGTGATTCCGGAAGGTCATAGTCACAGTCATTAAAAACCGGACGGATATGCTGAATCACATTATACGATTTTCATTGAATAATCGGCTGATCGTGCTTGCCGCGGCCGTATTATTGCTTTTTGCCGGTACGTATACGGCCATGAACATGGACGTGGACGTCTTCCCCGACCTGAATGCGCCGACCGTAGTCGTGATGACCGAAGCGAAAGGAATGGCGCCCGAAGAAGTAGAGCGGTTAGTCACGTTTCCGATAGAGACGGCCGTCAACGGAGCGACGGATGTGCGCCGCGTACGTTCATCGTCGACCACCGGCTTCTCGGTCGTATGGGTCGAGTTTAACTGGGGAACGGATATCTACCGTGCGCGCCAGATCGTATCGGAAAAGCTGGCGATGATCGGAGAATCTTTACCGTCGAACGCAGGAAGGCCGACGCTGGGACCGCAATCGTCTATTCTCGGCGAGATGATGATTATCGGACTGACGGCCGATACGACCTCGATGGAGGAACTGCGAACGATCGCCGACTGGAGCATTCGCCCGCGCCTGCTGTCGACGGGCGGAGTAGCGCAGGTGGCCGTATTGGGAGGCGATATCAGGGAATATCAGGTGTTGCTGAATCCCGAAAAGATGAAACATTACGGGATCGGTCTGGACGAGGTGATGAAAGTAGTTCGCGACATGAATCAAAACGCGTCGGGCGGGGTCTTATACGAATACGGAAACGAGTACATCATCCGTGGCGTGATCTCCACCAACGACGTCGATGCCCTGTCGAAAGCCGTATTGAAACGCGTGGGCGAGGTACCGCTGTTGCTGGGCGACGTGGCCGACGTACGTACCGGCGCGAAGATGCCGAAACTCGGCGTAGCCTCGCACCGCGCCAAGCCGGCCGTATTGCTGACGGTAACGAAACAGCCGCATACGAGTACGCTCGATCTGACGCGGAAGCTCGACGCCTCCATCGCCGAATTGCAAAAAACGATGCCCCGCGATGTACAAGTGGCAACCGACATCTTCCGGCAGTCGCGATTTATCGAAAGTTCGATCGGCAACATTCAACGCTCGCTGATCGAAGGAGCTGTTTTCGTCGTGATCATCCTGTTTATCTTCCTGATGAACGCACGGACGACGCTGATCTCGCTCGTCACCATTCCCCTGTCGCTGCTCGTCGCCATCGTTGTTCTGCGATTGATGGGACTGACGATTAACACGATGAGTATCGGAGGGATGGCCATTGCGATCGGCTCACTCGTCGACGATGCAATCGTCGACGTCGAGAACGTCTACAAACGTTTGCGCGAGAACCGGATGAAGCCCGAGGCCGAGCGGCGCGGAGTGATTGCCGTTGTGTTCGACGCCTCGCAGGAGGTGCGGATGCCGATCCTGAACTCTACCTTTATTATTGTAGTCAGCTTCGTGCCGTTGTTCTTCTTGTCGGGTATGGAGGGACGGATGTTGGCGCCGTTGGGCGTTGCCTTCATTGTGGCGCTGTTTGCCTCAACTCTCGTAGCGCTGACGGTGACCCCCGTGTTATGCAGTTTTCTGCTCACGGCAGACCGCCAGACAAAGAAAAACAAAGAGCCGTTCGTGGTGCGTCATCTCAAGGCAGCTTACGAACGCGCTTTAGACCGGACGCTGACCCATCGGAAAGCTTCGTTCGGCATTACAGGCGGAATCGCACTCATGGCACTTGTCGCTTTTTTCATGTTGGGAAACAGTTTTCTGCCGTCGTTCAACGAAGGTTCGTTTACGATCAACGTAAGCACGCTGCCGGGCATCTCGCTCGAAGAGTCGGACAAGGTAGGCCGCCGGGCGGAAGAATTACTGCTTTCGATTCCGGAGATACGGACGGTGGCGCGTAAGACCGGACGCGCCGAGTTAGACGAGCATGCGTTGGGAGTCAATGTCTCTGAAATCGAAGCGCCGTTCGAACTTTCCGGACGGTCAAAAGAAGAGGTCGTTGAAGAAGTGCGCGAAAAGCTGAAAACACTTTCGGGCGTAAATATTGAGATCGGGCAACCCATTTCGCACCGTATCGACGCGATGCTGTCGGGCACACAAGCCAATATTGCCATCAAGCTGTTCGGTACGGATCTGAACCGTATGTTCGCGCTCGGCAACCGGATTAAGACGAGCATCGCCGATATCGAGGGGATCGCCGACCTGAACGTAGAGCAGCAAATCGAACGTCCCCAGATCAAAATCGAGCCGAAGCGTGAGATGCTCGCCAAATACGGTATCACCCCTGCCGAATTCGGAGAGTATGTATCGGTCATGCTCGGTGGAGAAGTCGTTTCGCAGGTATATGAAGGCAATCGCTCCTTCGATCTGACGGTAAGAGTCAATGACGAAAGCCGGAGCGGCATCGGCCGGATCAGCGACCTGATCATCGATGCCGACGGACGGAAAATACCGCTGAGTTACGTGGCCGACATTGTTTCGTCCGGCGGGCCGAATACGATCAGCCGCGAGAACGTCAGCCGCAAAATTGTCGTTTCGGCCAATGTATCGGGGGGCGACCTGCGGGGGATCGTCAACCGGATACGCGAGCGCATCGATGAGCAGATCGTGCTTCCCGAAGGGTATCACATCGAATACGGCGGACAGTTCGAGAGTGAACAGGCCGCATCGCGCACGCTACTCGTCACTTCCATACTGTCTATCTTCGTTATTTTCCTGCTGCTTTACAACCAGTTCAGGAGCATGAAGCAGTCGGCCGTCGTGCTGCTGAATCTTCCGTTGGCGCTAATCGGCGGCATCTTTGCCATCTTCTTCGCCGACCGAATCATCAGCATCCCCGCCATCATCGGATTCATTTCGCTCTTCGGCATTGCCACACGCAACGGCATGCTCCTGATCGATCGATACAACGACCTGAAACGTAGCGGACTGACACTGCTTGAAAGTGTACGGCAAGGCTCATCAGACCGGCTCAATCCTATTCTGATGACAGCGCTTACCTCGGCACTGGCACTCGTTCCGCTGGCCTTGGGAGGCGATCTGCCGGGTAATGAAATTCAGAGTCCGATGGCCGTCGTGATTCTGGGCGGATTGCTGACTTCTACGCTGTTGAACGGCTTTATCATCCCGATTATGTATCTGTTAATTCATAAAAAGCAAGACGTATGAAAAAATATATGATGACAGGAATCGCCGTGCTGCTGACCATCGCGGCACAGGCGCAGACGACAATGGACGACGTACTGCGTCAGGTAGAAACGAATAACCTCGAGTTGCAGGCTGCCCGCCAATATTACGAGGTGCAATTGCTCGAATCGAAAAGCGAGAACAACCTGCCCGATCCATCGGTGAGTTATTCGCATCAATACGGTAATCGTGCGGAAATGGGCGCACAAGGTGAACTGGTCGCGTCGCAGTCGTTCGAGTTCCCGACGGTTTACGGGCAACACAGCAAGCTGACGACCGTTCGCCAACAACTCTTCGCGTCGCAATACACCGGTGAGCGTCGTCAGGTATTGCTCAATGCCAAAGAGGTCTGCCTCGATTTGGTGTGGCTCAACCGGCGGCGACAGCTCCTTCGCAAGCGGCGACGCGACGCCGAGCGGCTGGCCGAACTGTACGACGAGCGTTTGAAGAAAGGAAATGCCAATATATTGGAGACGAATAAAATCAAGCTCGAACTCTTAAACGTAAAGACGGAGGAACGGCTGAACGAAACGGAACGAGAAGGCAAACTGCGCGAACTGGCCACGTTGAACGGCGGGCACCCGGTCGCATTCGCCGATACGGTTTATCCCTCGCCCGACGAGCCGCTCTCGTGGGACGCGCTACGTGACGAAGCGTTGGCTTCCGATGCCACATTACAGGCATTGCAATACCGGCAGACCGAAGCGCAGCGGCAGATCGGCGTAAGCCGCGCTCAGGGACTGCCCGGACTGGAGCTGGGCTATCGGCTGAACACGGCTACCGGCGGCGATCGATACAACGGCTTCGTCGTGGGAATGAGCATCCCGCTCTTTTCAAACCGCCATCAGGTGAAGAAAGCGCACCGTCAGAGTCATTATGTAGCGTTGCAACGCGAAAGCGCTACGGTACAAGCCGAGAACCGCCTCATGCAACTCTATGACCGGTTGCAGGTGCTCCGCGCTTCGATGGACGAATTCGATACCGTGCTCAAGAGTCAGGACAACCTGACCCTGCTGAATAAAGCGTTGCAAGCGGGACAAATCTCCATGATCGAGTATTTTGTCAGCATCGGTACGCTCTATCAAAGCACCGACTATCATCTGCAATTGCAAAACGAATACTACAAAGTGCTGGCCGCGATTTACAGCTATAAGCTTTGATAACAACAAAGTAGAACACAATACTCGGAGAAAGAGAAGAAGTGTCATTCATATCGACCGGATCGATAAGCACGTATCGACTGCATCGATAAGCACGTATCGACTGTATCGATAAGCACGTATCGGCTGTATCGATAAGCACGTATGCGATGCCCTCATAAGCACGTATGCGACGCCCTCATAAGCACGTATCGAACGGGTGGATAAGAAAAGGCGGTTTGTCAAAACATTGCGTTATGACACACCGCCTTCTGTTTGTGAATCCGAAAGAAAAAAACTCAGGGAAACAGTTCTTCGACCGTCTGATGGAAATATTCGATACACTTCCGGATATCCGGCACCGAATTCTCCCAGTTGGCTTCGTACTCGATCGAGAAAATGCCTTCAAACTGCTGACGTTTCAACTCTTCGAGCATGCCTTTCATATCCAGACTGCCGGTGCCCCAGATCACATCGTCCTGCCAGGTCGCGCCTTCCTTTTTCGGTGCGACATCTTTGAAGTGTAACGACCGCACACGTCCCTGCAACATTTTCAAGCACTCGACCGGATCAAGCCCTTCGCGACGCCAATGACCGACATCGGCACAGGAACCGATGCGCACATCGCGTGTCGAGATGTGTTTCAACACGTTTTCGGGTGTCCAATAGTCCGACGGCTGCGGATGATTATGGACAGACACTTTCAGATCGTACTGTTTGGCCAGACGTTCTATCAGGTCCCAGTCTTTCGTCGCCGGTTCGCACGTGATGAATTCCATCTCCATATCCTTGGCCAGTCGGAACATCTTCTCCCATGTCGAGGCATCGTCGGTCATGTACACCCCCGTACCCACGAAACGGATCTGCTTCGAGGCGGCAAGCGCTTTCAGCTCTTCGCGCGTTTGTGCGTCGAGGTCGTAGCCGAACACCCGATCGCCCCACCGTCCGCCCAGCTTATGGCCGGGATAGACTTCGATGTGATGAATCCCCAGCTCCGCTACTTTGTCGAGCGCTTCTACGAGCGTAAACTTATGGAACGTATACGATTGCACAGACAACCGCCAACCGTTTTTCTCCGCCTTGCTCTGTGCCGGACAAACAGTCGGTAAAAAGCTGCATAGAAGGGTAACGACCGCTCCCAGCCATATCGTTCTTTTCATCTTCTGGATCGTTATCGTGAGGGAATGATTACAATGTTTTCACCCGGATGTTACGCCAAAGCACTTTAATACCGCCTCCGTCATGTATTTGCAGAGCGATACGGCCTTGACCGGCACCGATCTTCTCGTCCTGAATGTCGACCATCTGTTCGCCGTTCAACCAAGTCGTTACCTGATTGCCGACTACCCGGATACGCATCGTGTTCCATTCTCTTTCTTTGAGGAAGTTCTCGCGATCGTCCGGAATCTGGATCAGCCATCCACGGCCGTACGACTCGTAGATACCGCCCGTATCGAATCCTTTCGGAGCCACTTCCACCTGCCAGCCGTTCACTTTCGCTCCTTCTTCTACGAACGAACGGATGAAGATACCCGAGTTGCCATCGGCTTCCTGCTTGAAGTCGGCCGTCAATTCGAAATCGTTATAATATTTGGGTGTGGCCAGATAACCGTACTGCTTATCGGGACCGCTCTCGCAAACGAGCAAGCTGTCTTGTACATACCATTGCTCCGTTCCGTAAGCATCCCAGCCCGTGAGGTCTTTGCCGTTGAATAATTCTTCTTCTTCCGTCTTGCGCGGCAATTCACGGATTTTGATATTGCGGAACCATGCCGGATAACCATGATCCTGCAAGCAAATCAGCCCTTTGCGTGCCAGACCGTACTCGGGCGCATTCTCCCACTTGCCGCTGTTCTTACGTCCGAACCAATCGTCCGACCATGCTTCGAATTCGATCGTTTTCTGTCCGTTCATATAGTACTCCACATGTCCGTTGTCGAAGACGATTTTCGAGGTATTCCATTCGCCGGCGGGACGTACGTTCATCGTCGCGAAATCAGGCAGATACATCGCATAATCCACGCCGCAACGCTGCCAGTCTTCCAACGGTTCGGCAAACCCTTTGTCGTCGATCAACTGGTATTCGGGACCGGTCACATACGGCACCTTGTACTGCGGGCGCTCCACCACGTGATAAAGCAATCCGCTGTTACCCCCCTTCGAGATTTTCCAATCCCATTGCAACTCGAAATTTTCGTAGATACGATCATACACGATGTATCCGTTTTCATCGCTGCCGCCGCCATCGGCCTGAATAACTCCGTCGACCACCTCCCACGGACCGGTCAGGGTCTGACCATTGTAATCACGCCAGCCTTCGAGCGTCTGACCGTCGAACAACAACTGCCATCCCGCGGCTTTTTCTTCCTCGGTCAACACATTTTGCGGTTTCTCGGAACATGCTGTGAATGCTCCGAATAAAACCATCACACATAAATAGTTCATGCACTTCATCATAAAAACAATTTTAAAATTTTCAAAAAACTCCACAAAGATAGTCATTCTTTGTAAAATGATTATCTTTGTCCGGTGAAAACAAAAAGAATGAAAGGTAAACGGATTATGCTGAGCGTTGTCTTATTCTTCTCCGCTTTGTGCGGAGCGAAAGCCGAACATCAGACATGCGCCCCTCCGGTTAAAGCGGGCAATTTCACCTACACATTGAGTTCAGGACAGAAGGATTCGCTTTACGCGCTCACATCGGAATGGATCTTGCTCTATTTTTACGAGCCGACCTGCGAAGATTGCCGCTTACTCACCGAACAAATCGCCGGATCGGAAATCCTGCGTCACCTCTTTGCCGAGAAGAAATTGCAGGTGCTGGCCATCTATCCGGACAATGACCGGGAGCTTTGGAAAAGCCATGCTTCGCATCTGCCGCAGCAGTGGATCAACGGGTATGATGAACACTTGTCGATTATCCCCGAAAGCAACTATCTGTTCCGGTCGCTACCGGCGCTTTATTTGCTGGATAAAGAGAAATATATTCGTTTGCACGAAACAACACTCGAAGCCATCGAAAAAGAAATAAGTAAAGTAAGAGGAATAAAGGAGGAATCAAACAATGGATAAGAAAATCAGATTAATTGTGCAGGGACTGACGAACAGTCAGGTCCAATCAGGGGCTTATGCGTTGATTTTGTCGGAGAACGGGCCGCGCCGTCTGCCCGTCATCGTCGGTGTTTCGGAAGCGCAGTCGATCGCGATCGCGTTGGAAGAGCTAACCCCTCCCCGCCCCTTGACACACGACTTGTTCGTCGGCTTGATACAATCGTTTAAGCTCTTTCTTTCGGAAATATTCATTTATAAATTCGAGGAAGGAGTGTTCTATTCGGAACTTATCTTCTCGGACGGAACGAACGAGGTGCGTATCGACTCGCGCACGTCGGATGCCGTAGCGATCGCCTTGCGGATAGGATGCCCGATATATACGCTCGAATCGATTATGCAGCAATGCGGAGTGGTGATTGATGAAGGAGCGGTCGAAAACGAAACGCCGGTGTTATCGAAAGACCTCAATCCCGAAGAGATTCACGACCCGGAGAAACTGCGCGAATGGCTCAATATGCTACAACGTGCAGAACTCGAAGAGCGGATGCAGAAGGCCATCGGCGAAGAAAAATACGAATCGGCCAAGATTTACCGGGACGAGCTGAACCGCCGCGATCAGTTCGGCGATATACAATAAACGACACCTTATATAAAGAGGTATTTCACGCATGCAGCTTTTCTACGCTCCCGACATTGCAACGAATCCGCTCTTGCCCGAAGAAGAATCGAGACATTGCACAAAGGTACTGCGTCTGACAGTGGACGATACCTTGATGCTGACCGACGGCAAAGGATCGTTTTACCGGGCTGTGATTGCCGAACCCCATCCGAAACATTGCCGGGTAACGGTTGTAGAACACCTACCGCAGGCGTCGTTATGGCCGTTCCGGATCCATCTGGCCGTAGCGCCGACGAAGAATATCGACCGCATGGAATGGTTTCTCGAAAAAGCGACCGAAGTAGGCATCAATACCGTGACATGCCTCAACTGCCGTTTCTCGGAGCGTCGAGAGGTAAAGACCGAACGGTTAGAGAGAATCCTCGTTTCGGCCATGAAGCAATCGCAGAAAGCACACCTGCCTCGGCTTATCGGAATGAGCGACTTCGGCGATTTCGTCGCCCGCCCGTTTGAAGGACGGAAAATGATTGCGCATTGCCACACTCCGGACTTGCCTTTGATTCGTTCGGCCTACCGTCCGGGCGAAGACGCGCTGATACTGATCGGCCCCGAAGGAGATTTCAGCAAGGAAGAAGTGGAGCTGGCCGAAGCGCATGGCTTCACAAGTATTTCGCTGGGGAAAAGTCGCCTGCGCACCGAAACAGCCGCCTTCACGGCCTGCCATACCCTCCATGTCCTGAATCAATAAGAGGCAACCTCCCGCACCGACAAACACCGTATATTCAAGTATTAAATGCAACAACGTTTTACAAAGATGAGAAAAATATCTTTTTAGGAGATTTGAAGTTTAATTTTTTCGGAGTGTATACTCAAGAAGAGGGACAATACCCTCAGCTTACTGACGCCCAGTCCCTCCCTTCTTTACTTAGAGCACAATACTCACAGATTTTCTCATGATTAGGATTACGACTATAGAGCTTGATTATCATAGCTAGGTATGCTGAACCACAATCCATAGCATCTTTTCGTTTTACAAATTTCAATCTCATTGTTTACTTCAAAATCGCAGATGGTATCCCATACTGCTGCCCAATCTCATTATTTTGTCGCACCTTCTTCCCATACCCAAAGGTATAAATAGTTGCTCCTTAAAATATATTCATTAAACTGTTTGTCAATAAAATAAATGGAATAATTATTGGATATTCTTG
>NZ_RQYN01000027.1 GCF_003860135.1 Tannerella forsythia | reverse complement strand
ATGATAGAAAAATCCCTAAAATTACTTTTTCTAAAACTAAACAATGAAATAGCTATATATATTTAACAATACCAATTGTTGAGATGGTAGTTGTTGGCTGACTGCTGATTAATTCAGGCTTACAGCCCTCAAACCAAGGTGTGTATGATACCTCACCCTTGCGGGATGGGGCTGAAATAGAGCGGGCTTTCAGCCCTTGTATGCCCTTCGGGCGTTGAGGTGATTAGTTGTTGAGTTGTTGAGGCGTTGAGATGTTTAGTTGGCTGACGGCTGAACACTGAGCACTGAATGAAAAACTTGTGAAACTTGTTCATAGACTTGTGAAACTTGTGGTTATGCCCTTTGGGTGTTGAGATGTTTGTTGTTGAATTGTTGAGTTGTTTGGGCTGACTGCTGAAAGCTGACTGCTAAACAACAAACACCTAAACACCTAAACGTCCGAAGGACTGACCGCTGTAAAAGTCAGGAAAAAGAAACATAATATAAACAGATAAAGAAATAATTTAAAAACAGAAAGACATGAAAACGATGAAAAAAATGATGATTCTATGGGCCGTTGTGCTATGTGGTGTGACTTCACTGTCAGCACAGGAACAATACCCCAATGCCGTAGCCGGCCCGGAGGGGATCTATGTGAATTGCGGCAATCGCGTCCCGCGCGACTTTGCTTATCAGGTGTTTCGTCGCGCCAAAGGCAGTAAAACGTGGGAAGAGATGACCACGATGGCATGCGAAAACCATTTCGACGCCTTCTTTAACAAGGTGACGCTGGCCAATGTGCATAACCCGGTGTATCAACTCCCTACCGACAGCACGAAGGGGTTTATCTGGAGACTCGTACAGCGGGCGACGCTCACGGACTCGATCCCGTATTTCGGCTCCTTGCCGATGTATCGCGAGGCGCTGGGCGTTACGTGGTAAGACGGCACGGCCGAGAAAGGGAAAAAGTACGAATATAAGGTGGTCACGCAACAGGCCGGCCGTAAGCCGGAAGAGAAAATAACGGCCGCCATCTCCTATCCGTTGGCTCCGCGAAGCGATTACGGGATCAAGGTGGGCCAACACGAAGTGAGGCAAAACTACATCAACTTGGACTTCGTGATTGGAAACCAACAGGATTTGTATGCCGTAAAATTGTTGCGCGGCTACTATCTGCAGTCGGACCTCGTCCCGCTGTCGATCGATGTGGGTTACCAGAATTATGGCGATACACTCAAAGCCTTCGCGATCGACACGACAGCCATACACCGCGGTATCATCCTTTACTGCCTCCAACCGTATGATATATAAGGCAATCCGGGACGTCCGTCGGACACGATACGGATCACGAACCTGACCGACCTCGACGAAACAAGCTACGCGGGCCTGAAAGCGCGTCCGGATAAAGAGGGCATCCGCCTGACGTGGAATTTCCCGAAACCGGAGTTCCTGCGCAGTATCGACATCTATAAGGCGGTCGGGTATCGCGACAGCATCGACTATCGCTACCTGATCAGCGTCGCGCCCGACGATACGTCTTATCTGGATAAAGACGTCATTTCGGCCGAGATTTATTCGTACAAAATCGTGATCAACAACGCTTACGGCGAAAGTCCGCTCAGCCTGAGCGCGTTGGGCTGGTACTACGGCGACGATCCGGCGACGGCGCCGCACGACTTGCGTGCCGAAGTGCGCATGGGCGTGGTGGAACTCAAATGGACCCGCCCGGACAACGATACGAAGGCTTACTATATCATGCGTGCCGTAGACAGGGATACGACCCTGCGACAGATTGGCGACGCGTTCTTCTCGGACAGTGTACTCGTGACGTATATCGACTCGGTGAACCACGTCAACGGTACGATGCTGACGTATGCCGTACGCTCCGAAAACGCGAGCCGTAACCTCAGCCCGCTCTCGGAACGGGTGTATGTCAACCCGATGTGCGACATCTGCCTGAGTGTCCCGCTGAACCTGACGACCCGGTACTCGGACAGACGGGTATGGGTGTCGTGGGATACGGTCGAGGAGTTCGATCAGAACGTGATGGGCTACCGGCTGGAACGTCGCGTCGCCCCCGCCAACGAGGCGGATACGACGCAACGTTTCGAGACGGTCCATACCGAGAAAGTGTTGATGAACTATTACGAAGACGCCGATGTGAAAGAAGGTGTCACGTACGAGTACCGGCTGTTCTCGCAGGGAGCTCACGGCCTCGAAAGCTCCCCGTCTCCGGTATCGAGCTGTCTTGTGCCGGCCTTCAAGCCGCTTTCCATCTCTTCGCTGCAAGTGCAGAAAACGACGGGAGGCTATCGTCTGGCGTGGGAAGAGACGGAACAGGAGAACATCGAAAGTTATAAGGTCTATCGGGTGCAGGAAAATCAACCTCCTCAACTGTTGACCACGATGAAGAAGAACGAAACGTCGTACTTCGACCCGGTCAAGGAAGATACGGTGATTTATCTCTACACCGTGACCTGTATGGGAACAAACGGTGTCGAAAGCGAAGTCGTCCAATGGATGGGGGCGAATTGATGGGGAAATTGAAGTAGTCAAGGTAGTTAAAGTAGTTAAGGTAGTCAGGGTAGTTAAGGTAGGGGTGGGGCTGTGTGTCCGCCCTTACCATCGCCGACCGAACAACGCCGGCTATCCGACCGCGAATGCTCGTAAAGTGAATAGTGAATAGTGAAAAGTGAAAAACGAAAAGTGAAGCCCTTCGGGCGTTGAGGCGTTTATTTGTTGAATTGTTTAGTTGTTGGCTGAACGCCTCTGTCATTCCGAACATCGTGAGGAATCCCGCCCGGAAAGAGGAAAGGAGAGATTCATCGCTTGACGCTCTGAATGACAGGGTCGGGGAAAAAAGTAGCAAAGTAGTCAGGGTAGTAGTGAAAAGTGAAAAAAGTAGTCAAGTAGCAAAGTAGTCAAGGTAGTCAGGGTAGTAAAGAATGACAACTAACAATTAACATTAAGTTGGTGCAACTTGTGAAAGACTTGTAAAACTTGTGGTATCTGACCGCTGAAAACTTGAACGCTAAACAACTAAACGTCCGAAGGGCTGATCTCGAAAGCCGCATCTCGCTCGGAGAGAGAAGCGGCTATATCAGTCTTTCTTTAATCGCTTTGATGATCGCTTCCGATTTGGAGTTTACTGCCAGTTTGTGATAGATGTTGTGAATATGTGAACAGACCGTGCCGACGGTGATGTTACAGCTTTTCGCAATCATCTTATAGCTATCTCCCGCAATCAGCTGTTTGAGTACGTCGAGTTCACGTTTGGAAAGATCGTAGGTGTCTCTTTCTTTCTTTATGGGATGCGTAAAGAATTCGAGCACTTTGCGGGCAATCTCGCTCGACATGGGCGATCCGCCGTTGGCTAATTCGATGATCGCTTCGATGATTTGTACGGCCGACATTTTCTTGAGCAGATAGCCGGTCGCTCCCGCGCAAAGCGCATCGAAAATTTTTTTCCGATCTTCGAACACCGTGAGCATCATGACATCGATCTCGGGATAGGCGTCCTTTACCAATCGCGTCGCGTCGATGCCTGAAAGATGAGGCATATCGATATCCATGATGATAATGTCAGGACGTTCGTTTTCACAATGTTTGAGGATATTACGGCAGTCGCCCCATGCTCCTACAAACTGCATCATATCAGCACCTTTTATCAGGTATGTAAGACCTTCACGCAATGCGTCGTTGTCTTCGTATACGGCTACTTTGATCTGCTTTTCCATCGTTTTTTGGGATTATGATATACTTCTGCAATATTACATCATTTTATGTCGTTTGTCAATCATATAAATATATGATTTTTGTTTTTTTAACGGTTTGTGTTCAAATGGCGTAAAATCTTTCTGTTCTCTTCTTTATTTTGTTGATTTGTAGATGTGTTCAGTAAGTCTTTATGATGCTTGATTAGTCAGTCGGGATGGGTTGGGAGAGCGTTACGCTATTTTTACCGTGAGTTTGATGCTCGTTCCTTTTCCCGCTTCGGAGCGGATGCTCAATTTTCCTCCGATTTTCTCGGCGCGGAACTTCATATTGGGCAGACCGCCCCGGTAATATTTTTTTGAGGTGTCGAAGCCTTTGCCGTTGTCGCTGATCACTAAGCGGAGGACGGAACGGGATAAGGCAAATTCGATCGAGGCTTCGGTGCATTCGGAGTACTTGATGAGATTGTTTACGGCTTCTTTGGCGATCAGGAAAATATTTCGCCGTTTGTCCATGACGATCGTCTGTGAATACAGGGCTTCGGGCGCCGTAATGCTGAAACGGATGTCTTTCGACTCGAAGAGCGGGATGGCGTATTCACGGAGACGGACGATGAGGTTGCGAAACTCGTCGTTGGCGGGCAGAACCGACCAGATGATATCGTCCATCGACTCAAGCATGTTTTGTGCGTTCGTCCCGATTTCGTGAAGCATGTCTCTGGTATATGAGTAGCTGCCGTCTTCGGGATGTTGTGCCTGTAACAGCGAACTCATGATGGAGATGCTGCTGAGGGTAGAACCTATGTCGTCGTGCAGATCGGAGGCGATTTTGAGCCGGATTCTTCTTTGTTTCTCCAGATGACGAAGACGGTTCAGGTAGAGGGCTGCTATGACAGCCGCTACAGCGAGCAGCAGCATGGTGATAAACCACGATGTTTCCCAAAAAGCCTGACGTATCTCGAAGCGGACTGTTCGGTTGTATCCGAGCCAGTTGCCTTTGTACGCTACGTCGACGATGAAGCGGTACTTTCCGGGAGGCAGATTGGTGTAGCGCGCTTCGAGACTCTTTGTCGGCGGATTCCACTCCGATTCCATCCCCTCGAGGCGGTAGCGGTAGCGTACTTGCTCGTATTCATTGAAGCAGATGGCGGTATAACGGAAGGTCAGATTGTGCTGGTCCTCCATCGACGAAAGTCGTAGCGGCACATCGTCCTCTATTTTCCGGTCGAACGATTCACCGTTGACCAAAACATGCTCGATCAGCAGATTCACGACGTTCGACCGGGCCAGACTCTGCGCCTCCTTCGTCCATCCAAGTCCGACTTGACTGCCGGCAAAGACGTTGCCATAACTGTCGATGCTAATCCGTACGTCGTCTCCGAGGTTTTCGATCAATCCGTTTCGGGCGTCGGTCAACATAAACGATTCGTCGTAGGGATTGAAATAGATCAACCCGTTGTTTACGATCCACAAGTTGCCTTCCCCGTCTTTGGTCATGTAGCGTACGGAGAGGTCTTTCAGCCCGTCGTCGGTTTGGTACGTTTTGAACCGGAATGTTCCTTTCCGTTCTTCTCGGATTCGAACCAAGCCCTGTCCCACGACGGTCATCCACATCGTGCCGGTGGTGTCTGTTACAATCGAGTACGTCTCACCGGGTTTGATGCCGGTCGCATACAGCTTCCGGGGAAGCTCCCGCGAAAACGTTTCGGTCTCCGGGTCGAACGTGCAAAATCCCAGATGGTTTCCGATCCAGATCCGTCCGTATGAGTCTTCGGCGATAGCCCTGTAGTGCGTGCCGTCTATCACCGAAGTCGAATCGCCGGGCACATGAAGGAAGCTGCGGATGTCGTTACGTTGCGCGTTGATACGGGCTACCCCTTTTCTACCGGTCCCGATCCATAGGTTGTGCCGGCTGTCTTCAAAAATCTTGTATATCGTCCTACTGATGGCTTCGGGTTGCTTGCCGTCGGGTAACAGAAAACGTTTCAGCTGCCGACTTTTCTGATCTACATACCACAACCCCCGCCGATACGTCCCGATCCAGATCACTCCGCGATGGTCCTTAAAAATATCGTAGGTACTTAATTCTTCCCGCCGGTCGGTTTCCGTTTGCAGAAAATGCCACGAACGGGTGCGAGCGCTCCAGTCAGCTATCCCATAGCTGTTATGCACCATTCCGAAATAGTAATTTTCGGTTGTTTCGTCATGCTGTACAGGCATGATCCATGTATGGCTGTAAGGTAGGTTTACACTGCGGAAGCGATTTTTTTTGCGATTCTGCCTCCACAAACCATCGTAGTTGGCTAACCACAGTGTACTGTCGCGTTGCATGAATATACTCATGCGGGGGTTATCGAGAGCCTCGCAATTCGATCTGCCTTTAAGCGGTTTCAGTTGTTGTTCTTTTTTGTCGAAAGTGCAAAGCCCTCGATCCCAGTCGCATATCCAGAGCTCGTTTGCGTTCTTCTCCATAAAATCACTTACCGCCCATACGTTCGAGGTGGTTTCGAGGCGGTCGCCCGGTTTGGGATATGCCAGATTTTCCCATCGATCGGTGGTCATGTCGAAACGGGGCATTCCGGATATCCAGCTCAATACCCACAGGTAATTTCCTTCTTTTACGAACTTGTACACTCCCGGTTGCGAGTGCCGGAATGTAGCTTGTGTATTGGGGTGAAATTGGTGAAAAGCGTTTTTCTTTTTGTCGAAACTGACCAATCCGGCAACGGTAGCCAGCATCAGCCGGTTGCTGTCCATCGTATGAGAAATGATATCGTAAACCCGATTGTCAAAGAGAGATTTTTCTTTCGTCACACGGGGAAGATGGTGGTTGACGATGCCCGACAAATCCGGCTTCATACTGTATAATCCTTCCAATCCTCCAATCCAGAGGATTCCGGCATCGTCCCGATAAAAACGACTGACATAGCCGATCGGATTGCCCTCCGTGTCGTTCGGCAGGTTGGTGATGTGATCTGTCCGGACATCGATCAGCGAGACGCCGTGGGTAGTACCTACGCACAGCAACGTGTCGCCCAGCATGTAAAGCGACCAGAGCTCGGTATCGACGATCGATTTGTCATCGCCCGGCGTATGACGGAATATCTTGAAATCGTGTCCGTCGTACCTGAACAGGCCGTGTTTGCCGGCCAGCCAGATAAAACCTTGCTGATCTTCCTGCAGGGCTATCACGTCGCGAATAGGAGTACCGCCGGGTAATTTTATCTCTTCGAAGAAATATTCTTCGGTTTGGGGATTCAGAGGTAAGGAAACAGGTTGGGCAGAAACCGAGGAAACGAAGAATAAAAAAAAGCATAAAACCGTGTACATGCGAAGAGCGAGACGGAAACGGATTCCGTCGATGACAAACGCGCGGATGTGCAGAAGATTTTGCATGTGCTCAATTCTTGGCTCGCCCGAAAAACAGCGCCTTACCCGATAAATGGAGAGGCTGACAGTTTCTCCGGTGTATTTGTATATCCGTGGCAAAGATAGTTTAATTTTCTGTTTTTTTGTTTTGTTTTGCAGGGATTTATTGAGGAGCGCGTATGTATAAATGTACTTTTTTATGTTTTTCTTTCTCGTAAAGTATCAAGGAATTAAAAGAAAAATGCTATTTTTGTACCCCGAACGTACAATTAAATAAATGAATCACAATATCTATGGATGCTAAAATTCAGGAACTGACCGACAAAATTTATCGGGAAGGCGTGGAAAAAGGAAACGAAGAGGCCGGCCGTATCATAGCGGAAGCGAGGGCAGAAGAACAGAACATGCTGCGCAATGCTCGCAAAGAGGCGGAAGAGATCGTAGCCCAAGCCCGTAAAGAGGCGGCCGAATGGAAGAAAAACACAGAATCGGAGCTGAAAATGTTCGCGTCGCAGGCGGTGGAAGCCTTGAAGAGCGAAGTCACGAATCTGATTACCGGTAAAGTGGTTTCCGATAATGTAAAAGCCGCGTCGGCCGATGCGGAATTTATGAAAAAGATGATGCTCGAAATTGCGCGGGAATGGGCTAAGAACGGGGCGATCTCGATTCAAACCTCCGATGCGAAAGAGCTGACGTCGTACTTCCAAGCCAATGCTTCCGACCTGCTGAATAAAGGCGTCACCATCGAAGAAGTGAACGGACGGAAGGCGTCCTTCTCCATCGCACCGGCCGACGGTTCATATAAGATCAGCTTTGGAGAAGAAGAATTTATCGCCTATTTCAAGGAGTTTTTGCGTCCTCAACTCATTGATGTCCTCTTCTGATGAGCCAATACTACTACTTAATCGCCGGGCTGCCCGATATCGCGCTCGATGATGGGAAGCGTACGTATACGGTCGCTGATTTCAAACACGAAGTCATGCCGATATTGTCGGCAGGCGACCAAAAACTGTTTGCTTATTTTTTTCTCCAATACGATAACCGGAATGTGTTGTCGTTTCTTCAGAAAAAAGACATGCCGTGGGACGAACGGGGAAATATCCCGTACGAAGCCATTGAGCAGCTTTATCAGGCCTTGAGAGAAGATGAGGCGCCTCCGCGGCATACCGCCGTTCCTGCATATATCCGGGATTTTATGAAAGAATATCTGGTGGCGATGGAGAAAGGCGAAACGTCCGATGCGCCTTGGGAAGACAGATTGTCGGCACGTTATTACCGGTATGCCATGGAGGTGAAAAACGATTTTATGGCAGCATGGTTCGAGTTGAACCTGAATATCGGCAATATCTTGGCCGCGATCAACTGCCGTAAATACGATCTGGACAGGAAGCGGTTTCTGGTCGGCGACAATGAAGTAGCCGAGGCGCTACGTACCTCCAATGCCCGCGATTTCGGGTTGAGTGAGACGCTCGACTATCTCCCGGAGTTGCTTCGCATAGCCGAAGAAACGGATTTGCTTATGCGTGAAAAAAAGATCGATCTCTTGAAATGGAATTGGCTCGAAGAACATACATTTTTTAAGACGTTCGATTTCGAGAGCGTCTTTGCTTACCTGCTGCGGATCGAGATGATCGAACGCTGGACGGCACTCGATAAGGTGTCGGGCGAGAAGACCTTCCGCCGGATGGTGGGGACTATGAAACAAGAAAGCGCGGGAGTGCTGGACGAATTTAAAAGAAATAATACAAAATAAGATATGACTACGAAAGGTATTGTAAGGGGAATCGTATCGAACTTAGTGACTGTCGAAGTCGAAGGAGCTGTTTCCCAGAATGAGATCTGTTATATCACCGTCGGAGGTGTGAGACTGATGGCCGAGGTAATTAAGGTAATCGGAAAAAATGCGTATGTGCAGGTGTTTGAAAGCACGCGCGGTATGAAGGTCGGCGATGAGGCCGAGTTTATGGGCCACATGCTCGAGGTAACGCTGGGGCCGGGTATGCTCTCGCGTAACTATGACGGATTGCAGAACGACCTCGACAAGATGACCGGGGTGTTCCTCAAACGAGGCGAATATACGTATCCGCTGAATGACGAGCGGCTTTGGGATTTTAAACCGTTGGCGCGTGCGGGCGATACGGTAGAGGCCGGTTCGTGGCTCGGCGAAGTCGATGAGAACTCACAGCCGCACCGCATCATGGTGCCCTTCACCTTCGAAGGAAAATATAAAGTGAAGTCCGTGGTTGCCGAAGGACAATATCCGGTAACGCATACGATCGCTGTGGTGACCGATGAAGCAGGGCAAGATCATGACGTTACGATGATACAGAAATGGCCGGTGAAGAAACCGATCGTGTGCTATAAAGAAAAGCCGCGCCCCTATAAGCTGCTCGAAACGGGTGTGCGTATCATCGATACGGTGAACCCGATCGTCGAGGGGGGGACAGGCTTTATTCCCGGTCCGTTCGGTACGGGAAAAACCGTGTTGCAGCATGCCATATCGAAGCAGGCCGAAGCCGATATCGTGATTATTGCGGCTTGTGGCGAACGGGCCAACGAAGTAGTCGAAATCTTTGTCGAATTCCCGGAGCTGATCGACCCCCATACAGGGCGTAAGCTGATGGAACGTACGATTATTATCGCCAACACGTCGAACATGCCTGTTGCCGCACGTGAAGCCTCTGTTTACACGGCCATGACGATCGCCGAATATTACCGTTGCATGGGGTTGAAAGTCTTGCTTATGGCTGACTCTACGTCACGATGGGCGCAGGCGTTGCGTGAGATGTCGAACCGGTTGGAAGAGCTTCCCGGACCCGATGCTTTCCCGATGGACTTGTCGGCTATCGTAGCCAACTTCTACGCTCGTGCCGGAATGGTGGTGCTGAATAACAACCAAACCGGTTCCGTAACCTTTATCGGAACGGTGTCGCCGGCGGGTGGAAACCTGAAAGAGCCGGTGACGGAAAATACAAAAAAAGTAGCTCGTTGCTTTTACGCCCTCGAGCAGGCGCGTGCCGACCGTAAACGTTATCCCGCCGTCAATCCGATTGACAGTTACTCGAAGTATCTCGAATATCCGGAGTTCGGCGAATATATCTCGAAGCATATCTCGGACGACTGGATCGGCATGGTCAATGAAGTAAAAACGCGTATGTTGCGCGGGAAAGAAATCTCGGAACAGATCGACATCCTCGGTGATGACGGGGTTCCGGTCGATTATCACGTGACCTTCTGGAAATCGGAGCTGATCGACTTCGTCATCCTGCAACAGGATGCTTTCGATGCGATCGACTCCGTCTGTCCGCTCGAACGGCAGGAATACATGCTGAAAAGAGTCATCAACATCTGTCGCACCGACTTTGCATTTGAGGACTTTCTGCATGTCTCCGAATATTTCAAACGGATGATTAACCTCTTTAAGCAGATGAACTATGCGGAATATAAGAGCGATAAGTTCTTCGAGTATGACAGGCAGATAGAGGCATTGGTCGATGAAAAAAATAAAAAATAATCCATTATGGCAACAAAAGCATTTCAAAAGATATTTACGAAAATCACACAGATAACGAAAGCCACCTGCTCTCTGAAAGCCACAGGCGTAGGATATGACGAACTGGCTACGGTCGACGGGAAATTGGCGCAGGTCGTAAAGATTGTCGGCGACGAGGTGACCCTGCAGGTGTTTTCCGGTACCGAGGGAATCCGTACCAATGCCGAAGTCGTATTTATGGGCAAAGCTCCTTCGCTGAAAGTGGGCGATCAGTTGGCCGGACGCTTTTTTAACGCATACGGCGATCCGGTAGACGGTGGTCCCGTTCCCGAAGGTCGTGAAGTAGAAATCGGTGGCCCTTCGGTGAACCCTGTACGACGTAAACAACCGTCGGAACTGATCGCTACGGGTATTGCCGGTATCGACCTGAACAATACGCTCGTGACCGGACAGAAGATTCCGTTCTTCGCCGATCCCGACCAGCCATTTAATCAGGTGATGGCGATGGTTGCCTTGCGTGCCCAGTCCGACAAAATCGTACTGGGAGGCATGGGAATGACGAACGATGATTACCTGTTCTTTAAAAATACGTTTAGCAATGCCGGAGCGCTCGACCGAATCGTCAGCTTCATCAATACAACGGAAGACCCTTCGGTAGAGCGGATTCTGGTGCCCGATATGGCATTGACGGCGGCCGAATATTTCGCGGTCGAAAAGAACGAAAAAGTATTGGTCTTGCTGACCGACATGACGAACTACGCCGATGCGCTTTCCATCGTATCGAACCGCATGGACCAGATTCCGTCGAAAGACTCCATGCCGGGATCGCTCTACTCCGATCTGGCGAAAATTTACGAAAAAGCGGTGCAGTTCCCCGAAGGCGGATCCATTACGATCATTGCCGTGACGACCCTTTCGGGAGGCGATATCACTCATGCTGTGCCCGACAATACAGGGTATATCACGGAAGGACAGCTTTACTTGCGACGTGACAGCGATGTGGGTAAGGTTATCGTCGATCCGTTCCGTTCCCTGTCGCGTCTGAAACAGCTTGTTACGGGTAAAAAGACGCGCGAGGATCATCCGCAGGTGATGAATGCCGCCGTACGTCTCTATGCCGATGCTGCCGATGCTAAAACGAAGATGGAGAACGGATTCGATCTGACCGATTATGACGAACGTGCGCTGGCTTTCGCCAAGGATTATTCGGAGAGGTTGCTGGCCATCGACGTGAATCTCGATACGACCGAAATGTTGGATGTGGCGTGGGCTCTGTTTGCAAAACATTTTAAACAGAACGAGGTCAACATCAAACAGGAACTGGTAGATAAGTATTGGCGCGATGCCCGTTGAGGCCTTGTGCAGGAGATGAACGGAAGATAATATGGCGATTAAATTTCAATATAATAAAACGTCGCTTCACGCGCTCGATAAGCAACTGAAAATGCGCGAGCGTGCGCTCCCTACCATAAAAAGTAAGGAAAGCGCGTTGCGTATGGAGGTGAAGCGGACGAAAGGAGAAGTCACGGCGCTGGAGGACCGGTTGGAAAAGGAAATCCGAACGTATGACTTTATGATGGCGCTTTGGAACGAGTTCAAGCCGGAACTGATTTCGGTGAAGGACGTCAGACTTTCTTCCAAGAAAATAGCCGGTGTGTTGGTGCCGGTGCTGGACGGGATCGAGTTCGAAACGGCGCGGTACAGTCTGTTTAACATGCCGTCGTGGTTTGCCGACGGGATCGAATTGTTGAAGACGCTGGCCACAACCGGTATCGAGGTGGAATTTACGAACCTCAAACTGAGTATGCTCGAACGTGCCCGCCGTAAGACGACGCAGAAACTCAACTTGTTTGAAAAGGTACAGATCCCCGGCTATAAAGATGCCATCCGGAAGATCAAACGGTTTATGGAAGACGAAGAAAGTCTCTCTAAATCATCGCAGAAAATTATGCGAAACAATCAGGAAAAGCGGAATGCGCAGAAAGAAGAGGAGGTAGAAAGATGATCGTAAAAATGAGTAAATACGCCTTTATGGTGTATCATAAGGAATACGACGATTTTCTTGAGCGATTGCGGGGTATGGGCGTGGTGCATATTCAGGGAAAACGTTCGGAGAAAGAGGATGAAGGTTTGCAACAGTTATTGGCCGAACGAAAACGTTTGCAGAACGAACTGCGTTATCTGGCGCGGGTGCAGGAAGACCGGCTCACGAAACTCAAGGATGAGGCCAAGAGCACGAAGAGCAAACTGAAACCGGAGCTGGAGATCGCACCCGAGCGACCCGTAACCGTGGACGAAGGGCGTACGTTGCTGAACCGTATTGAAGACTTGCGCAACCGTATCGAAAAGGTACAAGCTGCTGAACAAGCGGTGGAAAAGGATATGGCAGCCATGTCGGTCTGGGGCGAGTTTGACTATGCTAATCTCGATCGATTACGCGATGCGGGCTATGAGGTGACCTTCTTTTCATGCCCGGCATCTCGCTACGATGATGCTTGGGCGGAGGTTTATAACGCTATTCCGATCAGCGTGGTGCAGTCGGTCGTGTATTTTATCACGATTACGCCTGTGGGAACAACGTTGGAGATCGACGCTGAGCGAGTGAAGATGCCCGAAAAAGGGCTGAAAGATTTGCAGACCGAACTTTTGGCACAACGGCAGGAAAAGGCGGAGCTGAACGAGGAGATGCTCCGGATCGCGACCAACGACTACAAGACGTTGGAGGCATACGACCGTTTGCTGTCGAACGAATATGCATGGGACAATGCCAAGGTGCAGACGAACCGTGAGGCCGACGATCGGCTGATGCTTCTCGAAGGATGGATACCGGCAGCGCAGGAACAGAACCTTGAGGCCGAGCTGAACCGAAATAACTACTATTTCCGGAAATTGGATATCACTCCTGAGGACAATATTCCGATAGATCTGGAAAATAACTGGTTCAGTCGGTTGTTCGAACCGATCAGCCGACTCTATATGCTGCCTAAATACAGTGAGTTGGATTTGACGCCTTTCTTCGCGCCTTTCTTTATGATCTTTTTCGGCCTCTGCTTGGGAGATTCCGGATACGGCTTATTTCTTCTTGTTATAGCAACAGCCGTGAAGATGATAAAAGGGAAAACATTGAAACCTTCCGTGAAGGGAATCTTATCGTTGGTGCAGTTGTTGGGAATGGCTACATTCCTTTGCGGACTGCTGACAGGTACGTTCTTCGGTGCTAATTTGTACGATTGGGGTATTCCTCTTTTCGATACCTTGAAAGAGAAGATTTATTTTGATAATAATAAAATGTTCTCTTTATCCTTGATATTGGGGGTTGTCCAGATTATTTTCGGGATGTGTCTCAAAGCCGTGAACAAAGCCAAGCAGTTTGGTTTTGTGCACAGTCTGTCAACACTTGGGTGGATTATTTTGCTGGTCAGTATAGGATTTGCATTTTTATTGCCGCAGGTTCTGCCGATGTTCGGAACGATTCACTTGATTGTTATCGGTCTGTCGGGGCTCTTGATTTTCTTTGTCAATTCGCCCGGAAAAAATCTTCTGCTTAACGTGGGGCTGGGATTATGGGATACATATAATATGGCCACCGGCTTGCTCGGAGACGTACTTTCATACGTGCGTCTGTTCGCATTAGGACTTTCCGGAGGAATTCTGGCGGGTGTATTCAATAGCTTGGCTGTCGGGATGAGCCCGGATCATGTTGTGTTCGGCCCGATAGTCATGGTGCTGATCTTTGTTATCGGACATGCCATCAATATGTTCATGAACGTATTGGGCGCTCTTGTTCATCCGATGCGTCTTACCTTTGTGGAGTTTTTCAAAAATTCGGGCTATGAAGGAGGCGGATTGGAATATAAGCCATTCAAAAAAATGATACACGAATAAATAAAAACTAATTCTTTAAAATAACTAATTCTTTAAAATGTAATGGAAGCAAATTTATTATTAGCTTATGTAGGCATCGCAGTAATGCTTATCTTGTCGGGAATCGGAAGTGCCTATGGAGTAACCATTGCCGGAAATGCGGCTGTTGGCGCATTGAAAAAAAATGACGGAGCATTCGGTAACTTTATCGTACTCACAGCTCTTCCCGGTACGCAGGGACTGTACGGCTTTGCCGGTTACTTCATGTTCCAAACTATTTTCGGCGTGTTGACACCTCAGATCACGGCCTTTCAGGCTGCTGCCGTTTTTGGTGCCAGTTTGTCGTTGGGATTTGTCGCTTTATTCTCGGCATTGCGTCAGGGAGGCGTATGCGCCAATGGAATTGCTGCAATCGGACAGGGACATAACGTGTTTACGAATACGCTGATCTTGGCCGTATTCCCCGAGTTATATGCTATTGTGGCATTGGCCGGTGTGTATCTGATGGGTAGTGCAATCGTTTAGCATTGGATAGAAAGGAGAGTGTAAGAGAGAAGAGAAAGTATCTTTCCCGATCTGTTCTCTGCTTCTGATATTCTTTAAACCATAATGAATGAGGTGTGTCATGCCATTTTTGATATGGGACACACCTCATTCTGATTTATTTATTTCTTGTGATATGCTCACTTGTTGCCTTTTCTACGTTTGAAAAAAACGATTGCCGTCCGGTAAAAATAAATTGAAAGTTCTACATCCCCTTATCCATCGTTCTTATAAGCATTTTCTTCTTATGGGGGACGGTTTTGAACGGTAATCACGATAAAAACGCTTGTTTTTATGAGTTGAAAATGACTTATGACTGAATCATTCAAAAAAAAATCATCACAGTAACAGTTTCTTTAAAGCAGCCGGAGGAATCTCTCCCCCTCTCTGAGGAGAGGTTTAAGGGGGGGATGAGATGGGGTCTATCCCTTTATTTAATGCAATAACCCTCTCTATGTAGGGGGTAAAACCCCTCTGTGTAGGGGGCAAAACCCCTCTATGTAGGGGGTAGACCCCCTCTATGTAGGGGGTAAAACCCCTCTGTGTAGGGGGCAAAACCCCTCTATGTAAGGGGTAAAACCCCTCTGTGTAGGGGGTAGACCCCCTCTATGTAAGGGGTAAAACCCCTCTGTGTAGGGGGTAAAACCCCTCTGTATGGGGGGCAAACCCCCTCTATGTAGGGGGTAAAACCCCTCTGTATGGGGGGTAGAACCCCTCTATGAAGGGGAGGGGGCCGTAGCTACAAGAGGACGATTCGATCGAATGAGGGAATGAAATCAAGTGTATCCATACCTCCACTTCCCGAACCATTTTTTTCCGGCTATTTATTTTGAGTTTTACCGGGCAACTGCAAGAAAAAGGTGGATTTATGTAGATTGATGGTAAGTGGTTGAGAATATGAGAGAAACACGGATTTTTACCGTGAACTGCTTTGGCATGGAAAGTGCAGAAAAGGTGGATTTGTGCAGAAGATGCGTTACCAAATCGTTATCCAAATACAAGCAGACAACGATAGGTAACAGAAAGCAACAAGCACAATGGTAACGGCATCTATCATTATGGTGTTTATTCACTGAATCACAATGTTTTGCATGACTGAAAACGCTTCAAAACTGGGTAACTTTGCCCATAAAATAGAAGCGTATGCAGAAAGACAAAATGAAGGTGTTGCTCTACCTCAAAAAGAGCGGTTTGGATAAGTCGGGACAAGCTCCAATTATGGGGCGAATAACCTACAATCGCACGATGACTCAGTTTAGCAGTAAGCTGTCTTGTAATCCCAAGTTGTGGAATACTCGAGAGAGCCGACTAAACGGTAAAAGTCGTGAAGCAGTAGCTACCAATGCGAAATTGGAGCAGTTGCTCCTCTCTGTACAGAGAGCGTATCAAACTCTATGTGATAGAGGAGTAGAGTTCTCTGCCAAAGACATCAAAGAGCAGTTTCAAGGCTCAATGCAGGGGCGAACTACATTTTTGCAGCGATACGACCAAATGGTGGAAGACGAGAAGAAACTTGTCGGTGTGGAGATCTCGAAACGCTGGCACTCGGTCTACTATATGATCAAGAAGCACCTGCAAGTCTTTATCCAAGAGCGATACCACACAAACGACATTACTTTTGGGCAATTAACCGAGGACTTCTTGGACGGCTTGCATCAATATTGTAGGTAGGCATCGTCATTCTCAGAGTTACTATCGCAAGATGACTTTGGCTGTAAAGAAGGTATGCCGTTTGGCTTTTCGTGAAGGGCTGATTGACCGCCCCCTCTTTGATCTGGTCAAAGTAGACCGAGGAGAGAGCAAACTGCCGAGAGCATTAGATAGGTCTTCGTTGGAGAAGATCTTGAATGTTCAATTAGAAGATTATGAGGTAGAATTGACTCTTGCTCGCAATCTCTTCCTCTTTACATGCTACACAGGTACAGCCTTCTGTGATATGATGAACCTGAGCAAAGAGCATCTTGTGCAGGATGATGCAGGAGCAATGTGGCTGAAGTTTAGACGACAGAAGACTGATACCCTCTGTCGGGTAAAACTTCTTCCCCAAGCTATTGCTTTGCTCGACACCTATCATTGGGATGAACGAGATAGATTGTTGCCGACAATCACTTATGAGACCTACCGATTTTTGCTCAAAGCCTTACAGCTGAAGGCTGGAATATCTATTCCCTTGACCGCACATGTCGGAAGGCACACCTTTGCTACCTTAATAACCTTAGAGAATGGAGTGCCGATTGAAACCGTGAGTAAAATGCTTGGGCATAGCAAGATTGAGACTACTGAACGATATGCTCATGTAACACCAACGAAAGTATTCGAGGAGTTTGGTCGCTTTCTCTCTTTCACCGCAGATTTAACCCTTAGCCTTTAAGATTATGCGTAGCACATTCAACATCTTATTCTACATCAATCGTAGCAAACTGAGAACAGATGGCACTACCGTTGTCCTTTGCCGTATCACCATAGACGGCTCAAAAGTGGTAATGTCCACAGGAGAAAGTATCTCTCCCAAAGATTGGAGCGTGAAGCGACAGGAAACAAATGATAAGAAACTGAACCAACGCTTGCAATCGTTTCGAGAGAAGATTGAGCAGGGATATAATACATTGCTCTTACAATTTGGTGCGGTGAGTGCAGAGTTGCTTAAGAATCATCTGCAAGGTGTTGGAGCA
The DNA here is from genome assembly GCF_003860135.1 of Tannerella forsythia. Classification (GTDB taxonomy): domain Bacteria; phylum Bacteroidota; class Bacteroidia; order Bacteroidales; family Tannerellaceae; genus Tannerella; species Tannerella forsythia_A. Next base: position 24,850 of record NZ_RQYN01000027.1, on the reverse strand, counting down.
AATCCGACCACTTTGCTTGCACTTAGTCGAGAGGAATTGTCTATAGTTCAATCTACAAGAACATTAAACACCTACCAAAGTTGCCGCTGCTATCACAGGCAGCTGGAATTGTTTGTGGAGAGTAAGGGAGAAGCAGATATTCCTCTTACGCCCCTTACAATGGAGTTTTTCGATGATTATCGTATCCATCTCAAGCGAAAAGGCTATGCTTTATCGACAACGAAACAAACACTCTTTTGGCTAAGTCGGCTGATGTATAGGGCGGTAAGTCAGCAAACTATTCGCTACAATCCTTTTGAGGATGCAAAGTATGAGCGAGTAGAGCGGAAAATTCGCTGTTTGGGTAAGACAGATGTTGCTCGTATTTTGGCTATGCCCTTTCAAAACAAGGAAGCAGAGTTTGTGCGGAGGATATTCCTTTTCTCTGTATTCACAGGCTTGGCTTTTGCTGATGTGAGCAAGTTGAGATGCTGCGATATTGAGACAAATAGTGCAGGAATACGCTATATTCGTCAGTACAGAAAGAAAACTGATGTAGAGAGTATTACGCCACTGCACCCGATTGCTGAGCAGTTACTCTCACAATTTCCTCCAAAAGAGAAGAAAGAAGATAGTCTGATTTTTGAAACATCGCTCAGTCGAATACAGATAGGTATGCACCTTAAAGCGATTGGCTTAGCTTGTGGCATTCGGCAACCACTTTCATTTCATGTCGGTCGCCATTCCTTCGGCACACTGACATTGGAAGCAGGTGTACCCATTGAGAGCATCGCTAAGATGATGGGGCATGCCTCCATTGCAAGTACACAAATTTATGCTCAGATTACGGATAGCAAGATTTCAAGGGATATGGATAGGCTGATAGAGAAGAATCTAGCTAACATTCGTCTTTAGACTGTATGAAGCAACTTCTGATTATTTTCCATAGTACTCAATGCTATAGAAATATAATCTTTCATATAACTCCAATCAGGAGCCCCTGATGTATCGACTGGGAGCTTCAACTTAGTCCTATTCATAAGGTCTTTGGTCCACTTTTCATCAAACTTAAAACGCTTGCCTACATTTCGAATGAGGGGAATGAGAAATAGTGCGATTTCTTTAGATAAGTGATGAGTTTTCAAGTGCAAGACATTCACATCATCAGATGCCCAAAAAGGTTTGTCTTGATAAAACGCTTCACCTACTGAACCATTATAATTTACAGTAATTGTATTAGCAGGATGCAAATGAGTTGTATTTGCAATATGTGCAGTAACACCATTGTTGATAGCACTTGCTCCAATAAATCTTATATCACCATCTTTCATATTGGCTTTTGTTAGCCGCTTCCCTTTCTCGATATTGAACAAATCTGAAAATAAAAACTCGCTCCATTGTTTGGTTTTTAACTGTTTTTTACAATAGGGGGGTAGCAATAGATCAAGATGCTTGTTCTGTTTTGCTATCACCTGTTTTATGTAATTCTCCATATATGCCCAATCTGGTTGCCCTTGAGTATCAATTGGTAATGGCAAAAGCGTTCGCATATAACTATTAAGACGAAACTGATCTTTATAGCTGTACATTTCTGACAGATACTGTAATACACCAACAATATAAATGAGTTCAAGTTCTGTCCTATGTTGTCCATTTAAAACGAGAACGTTGTCATCAGCATAGAATGAGTAATTGCGATAAAATACATTTCCGAACATATCAATAGTGATATTTCGACCTGAAAACAACTCTCCTCCTTTGGCTATATACGCTGCTATTCCTTGCCTTTCCATTCCTGCGGTAACTAATGGAATCTCTCCATCAATTCTATCACTTTGTTTAAGGCGAGTACCCCTTGTTGGAGTTCCAAATATCTCTTCCATCGGGAACTTAGTCCACTTAGAAACATCGATCTTATTCTTCATTTTTTGTGTGTAGACTTATGTTTACATCATTTCCGTGTTGTGTAATAGAACTTGAATACATCACTTTACTAATGAGATTTTCTTGGAACACCTTGACATCTATACCTTGCTGAAACATGAGGTAATCCATTACGGTTTTATTGAAATCCTCCTCATATATCTCAAACTCTTTCATTGGCATCTGATACGATAGATGCTCATTGGGTTTTATCCACTGAATAGTATCATTTCCCGACTGCTTTTGTATTACTTCTACCCAATAGTCCTCAATCTCTTGCCATCGGTCTTTGACATCTTGACGGCCCTGATTTTTTACTGTTTCAAGCCCATCGTCTTCAATATAGCAAGCAAAAATTTCTCTATTGCCATGAGGTGTGCCAGACTTGAAAATGAATACAGATGTAGTAACCCCCTCCGAGAAAATATTTTCAGGGAGTTTAATAATTTTGAGAAGAGTGTGGTGCTTCAGTATTCGTTTTGCCTTTTGCACTTTCTCCATTTTCTTGTCTGGCATAATAAAAGCACATACAGCATCCTTAGCAACGCTATCCAAAGTGTTCATGACAATATCGATACATCCATATTTGTTCTCAAAAGGAGGGTTCATCAAGACTTTTGTTATTCCTTTTGACTGTATCCACTTCTTTGCTTCGTCTCGCCTTGCGTCTAATTGTTCAAGGTTGGTCTTTCCATCCTTATGAATCAACATATTAGCACAAGCTAATGCGAAAATTTCTCGATCAAACTCAATCCCGTAGAGTTGTTCTTGTTTAATCTGTTTGGCTTTATGAGTACGGTTACCACCAGCTTCGTCAACCATATTACACATAGCCTTTACTAGGAAAGAGCCTGAGCCACATGCCGCATCCAATACAATGTCATCTTTATTTGTCTCAGTCAATCGATACATCAATGATGTGATATGGTCAGGGGTAAAGACTTGTCCTTGTTCGGATTTTCCCTTGTAGCGATTGAACTCGTTAAAGAAGATTGCCATAACATCTTCTCCCTGCCAAAAGTCAGAATTGATATTGTCCGATATTTCTTCAACACAAGCAATAAAATCATCTATCGCCTCTTGATTGTCGGTAATATTCATTCTGATTTCTGAATACACCTCCAGCAATAGATTTAGCTTAGAATTCTGAGCAATAGCTTCTTCGTAAGACTTCGACAAGGTATCAAAAATAGATTGACGGAAGGTATTGTAGCTCATTCCTTTGGTCAGTACTGCTCCATAACGTTTTGCCACCAAGGCACAAGCAGTAAATATCATTCGGTGGTTTAGATTTTTGATACCAAAGCTAAAGTGAAGCGTGTCATTAATCCTCTTAGTTAATCGAAAAATCTTGGACTTGTCAATCAGATTTTCCGCAAACAGATTGAGGTAATACTCTTTATTGTATAATTCGGTTTCGCCTTGTAATTTCTCTCCATTCTTAAAAACCACTATATCTTCGCCGTTGTAGAGAATACCTACCACTTTGGCATATTGAGAAGAGGCTATCTTGCAATTTTTCAGCAATTCCGCTATTTGTTGTTCTTTCAAAGGCGTAACTACACTCTTCACTTCAAGAATGATGGCGGGGAACATTTTTTCATTAGGTAGGTACCAACCATCTGGGCGGTCACTTACTCCTTTGAAGCCAAGCTGATTAAATGTGGTTAGCTGACCGACACCAGCTTTTGCTGTTTCGGTATCCTCTAACCCTAATTTATGCTTAGCTAAATCTCTAACCTTGTCCTCTGTCATAAACTCTAAAACACTAAATCCTTTGGAGAAACTCCGAGCAAATCCGCAATTTTGAAAATGGTTTTAAGATTGGGCTGTTTGCGATTACAGGCATAAGCATTTGTAATGCTAAAAGACACCCCAAGTTGCTCCGCAAGCCATACTTGCGTATACCCCTTAGCTTTTAACTGCTCTTTGATGAGATTGCCACGTCCTTTATCTTGTGCCATATTGTATCTCGACTTTACTCAATTCACCTGCAAATATATGAACTTATAGTGAGAGAAACGAAGAAAATCAGAACTTTTGCATATAATCCAAGATGTATGTTGTAGCCAGCAGTAAAGAAAAGACTTGCACCGTTACCGATGCAGGTCTCTGTTAATATAGTTCTCTTGTAGTATCCTATTAAGATCGGAGAGACGGTAGAGGATCTTGCCAGCGATTTGGGTATATGGCAGTATCCCTTTGTCCCGATAGTCCTGTAAGGTGCGTGGAGAGAGAAAAAGCCTTTCGCAAACCTCTCGCCCTGTGAGGTAGAGTTCGCCATCAAATAAAGGGCGATGTGTCTGAGCCGTGGTTCGCACACGCTTTGCAAGGTTTCTAATGCCCGAGATGAGTTGCTTCATCTCTGGTGTTTCTTTGTTGATCGTTTCAAACTCCATAGTCGTTTAGCTTTTATGAGGGTTAGACTTCGAGAGGAGAGCTTCCACATCCTCACGTTTGTAGTAGCACTTATGCCCGATCTGAATAAAGGGCAATACCGCAGTGTCTCTGTAATGTTGCAGTGTCCGCTTGCTGATATTCAGTATTCGGCACACATCCCCATTGTGCAATAGGTCGGGCAGCTCGGAAGGTGGTGCGAAGTGCTCGTTGAAGCAGTCTGTCAGCTCCACGATACTCTCTTTCAGTTCCTCCCAAGCGGAGGTGTCAATGGCTGTAAATCTCATCTTTCGTTGTTGTTTTATTTGCGTTATTATTACTTTCTGACGCAAATGTAAGCAGGAGTTTTCGACTTTTTTAAGGCTCGGGATAAGCAGGGAAGTATCGGGAAAACAAAGGAAATCTGCACCCTCAATTTCCTTTGTTTTTCGTTATCAACTCCTCTTGCTCTATCTCAAAAACTGTTTGTGTTTCTCGTAAGGAGCAAACCCTTGCAGTTGAAAGCAAGCCAAACATTTTTATACCGTGCAATCCGCACACCCATTTTGCCTCTTTCCCTCCATTTTGGAGCGATAAGGGGCTTTTTCGTTGTGCTGTAGCAGAGAAAAACAATGTACTCCGATGCAGAAACACCGCAAATGTTGGCTCACCACAAAAGCCTGTCTAACTTGGTTTTAGCAATCAAAAACATGCTAAATATCAAAGTGAAGTAATAGAAAGCAATTCGCACAATGAAAAGAGAAAACAATGACAACACCTCAAAGAACATACTAATAGAGGAGTTCCTCTCGGAGCGATATGAGTTTCGATATAACACCATATTACACCGAGCAGAGTATCGCCCCCGAGGAGCGGAGGACTATGTGGCAATAGACCGCTATTGCATCAATACACTTAAACGAGCCTTGGACAAGGAAGCCGATATACAGACCTCGCCCGAGAACCTATACAGTATTATAGAAAGCGACTTCTCTCCACGGATCAATCCTGTACAAGCCTATTTCCATAGTTTGCCAGCGATGGATGCAGTGGAGCAAGAAGCAATAACTGCCCTTGCTAATTGTGTAATCGTAGCCAATCCCGAGAAATGGAGAGAATACCTTACCAAATGGTTGGTGGCGGTAGTCGCCAATGCTATGGACGACAAGCAGTGTCGCAATCACACCTGCCTTGTGCTGACAGGTGAACAGGGAAAATTCAAGACCACATTCCTTGACCTCCTCTGCCCGCCAGCCCTATCCGACTACCGCTATACGGGAAAGATATACCCACAGGAGAAAGATGTGTTGAGCCTTATCGGTCAAAACCTCATCATCAACATTGACGACCAACTCAAAGCCCTCAACAAGCGAGATGAGAACGAACTGAAGAACCTCATTACCTGTCCACAGGTGAAGTATCGTATGCCTTACGAGAAGCATATCGAGGAGCGACCACACTTGGCGAACTTCGTGGCTTCGGTCAATGGCAACGATTTTCTCACAGACCCGACTGGAAGCAGACGTTTCCTGCCTTTTGAGGTCTTGGCGATAGATATAGACCGAGCCAAGGAAATTCCAATGGATGCCGTGTATAGTGAAGCCAAGGCACTACTAAAAAGCGGATTTCGCTATTGGTTCAATGATGAGGAGATTATTGAACTACACCACAACAGCGAAGCCTTTCAAGTCTATACGGCAGAGATGGAACTGTTGCTTCGCTATTTCACCTTTCCCTCAGAAGCTGAGAAAGCCACCAAGCGTTTTTATATGACCAATTCGGAGATAGTTGGCTACCTCTCGATCTACACCCGACAGCAGCTCTCTCCCAAACGGATGGGTGAAGCCCTGCGAAAGGCAGGCTATACGAGAGAGTGTCGCAGGGTAAACGGCAATCCCGTATATGTGTATGCCGTCCGCAAGATTTACCCCGAGCAACCGCCATAGCACTCTGTTGTTATCCCTCTCCTTTGCAATTCTTCTTTCTCTTTTCTTTCCTATTCTCCTTACTACATTACTACAAAGGATGATAATACGGTGAAAGAGAAAGGATTGCAGGAGGTGTTCATATTGCGACACAGCTTACTACTATCTTGCTACGCTTCTACGGCAGAAGGAATGGCTATACGGTGTAGAAGGAATAAGTAGAAAGATAAAATGGAGGGAAGTGTTACACTTTTCTCTTTCACTGTCAATTACTTATTCGAGTGTCGAAGGGTGGTAAGATAAAAAGAGGAAAACTCTAAAAAGAGAAAACAGAACAAACAATGAAATAACGAACAATGAATATGAATAACCCAAACCCAACAATAACAGCAATGAACAACGAATATTACGACTTACAAAGTATTAAGGGAATATCCATAGCGGATTACCTTCATGCTCGGGGCATACAGCCCGTCAAGCAATACGGAAGTTATGCCCTTTACAATGCACCCTATCGGGAAGACTATAACGCCAGCTTGAAAGTGGACTTTGCACGGAATCTCTGGTATGATTTCGGCTTGGGCAAAGGTGGCAGCATCATAGACCTTGTGATGTTGTTGCAAAGGTGCAATGCTCACGAAGCAATGAGCCATTTGGCAGAGAACGCTCTTTCCTTTCATCGTGCAACTCCTTCAAAGGAAGAAATATCAAAACAATCCCCAAGCACAAGGCGCATTCTAGGCATCAGTGAGGAACTGCCCCCACACCTACAACGCTATTTGCAGGAGGAGCGCAAGATTGACTTTTCGCTTGCCAAGCACTATCTGCGTTCCGTGTGCTACGAGGTGGACGGAAGGACTTACACCGCCATAGGATTTCCCAATCGGACAGGAGGATATGAACTCAGGGACGACAGACATTTCAAAGGGACAATCGCTCCGAAAGATATTTCCGTTATCGGTTGTGTGGATGCGACAAAAGACATCGCACACAACATTTTTGAGGGCTTTATTGATTTTCTGTCCTTTTTCACGATGAAAGGAAAAGAAACCATCTCACCCTCCATCGTGCTGAACTCGGTCAGCAATCTTTCACGAGCTATTGCCTATCTTCACGAGAACGGCATTGACTCCGTTCGAGCTTTCCTTGACAACGACCAAGCAGGACGACAAGCCCTCCAGTCTTTACAATCGGCTGGTATCAAAGTAGAGGATACGAGCCGACATTATGGCAGATATAAAGACCTGAACGAGTATCACGTTTCTCGCCAGAAAGTGATGGAACAAAAACAGAAGGAACCGCAATCGGTCGTCAAGCGTGGATTTCGCAGATAAGGCAAAAGAGTGCAATTAAAACCAAGTATCAACCGGGTATCCTTAGGCACTAAAAGAGAGCAAGAGGCAGACAGATAGCTTTGTTTCAAGAGCAATGGCAGTTTTCCCAACTGCAAGTTTCCTAAAAAGAAACTTAGCAACAAAGCTTCTGTGCATTCAGAGAATGCAAACACCTCAAAGGGGAGTTTTGGATTAGGCGGAGCGGCATTTAGAAGAAATGCCATAGCTCATTAGGGCATTTTCTTCACGCTCCACTCCGTTACCGCTAAAAAAGCCCTCTTGAGCCAAGGGACTTCGCCTCTTTGGATACCCCTTAAACCAATTTTCAAACAATGGGCTATGCCGTATTACATATAGACAAGGCGAGAAGCAACGACTCGGGAAATACCGCTCATATAGCGCGGACATATACCCCGAGTAACGTTGATCCTTCTCGCACACACCTGAACAGGGAATTGGTGCAATTCCCAGCAAATGTAACCAACCGTAGCGAAGCGATAGAGCATCGCATCGCCACAGCCGGTATCTACCGAAAGGTAGCAAAGAACCAAGTCAAAGCCCTGCGCTTTATTCTGTCGAGTTCTCCTGAGGACATGGCTCGTATAGAGCAGGAAGGACGCCTGTACGAGTGGTGTGATGAATCGATGGATTGGCTTCGCTCCACTTTCGGGGCGGACAACGTGGTCGCTGCCACGCTGCACGCAGATGAGGAAACGCCCCATATTCACGCCACGGTCGTCCCCATTGTTACGGGTGAAAGACGGAAAGCCAAGGAGGAAGCCGAGAACGGCAAGCGGAAGTATAAGACGAAGAAGAACAAGGTACGGCTTTGTGCCGATGATGTGCTTACGCCCAAGAAGCTGGAGCAGTATCAGACGGACTATGCCAAGCGAGTGCAGCGTTTCGGGTTGGAACGGGGCGTACACGGCTCGGAAGCCAAGCACCGCACCACGATGGAGTATTACAAGGAAATTCTCAAATCTACGAAAGAGAAGGAAGCTCAAAAGGCGGAACTCACAGCCAAGATAAAGGAGCTGGAGAAGCAGGCAGGCAAGCTCCGAATGAAAGGTACGCTGTACTCCCTCTTTGGCAACTCCGAACTCGACAAGGCAGAGAAGCGTATTGCAGACTTGGAACAGGAAGCCGAACGGCAACAGTATCTTTCGGAAAAGGAGAAAAACGAAATCCGAAAGGAAGTCGTTCTCTTGCAGGACACGGTCAAGGGAAAGGACAGAACTATTGCCGAATTGAAAGAAACCGTGCAGATTTACGAGGAAGAGCGGAATTGGATAAAACGTTTCTTCAGTGGCTTCTACCAGCTTTTGAATATCCGTCTGATGCTCAGAAAGATGAACTTCTCTGATGATAGGATAGCGGAGATGTATCGCACGGAAGCTCCCCAACGAGGAACGGCTAAAGCCTATTCGGGATTATACAAGAGAGAGTTTACGGAAGAGGACAGCGAAATCTGTATCATCAAGGATGAGAAGAAACGACCGCTCCTCACCATCAACGGGCTTCCCATTACCAATTGGTACGAGCAGAAATGGAAACAGCTTATTAATCGTAATCGCTCGCAACGGTTATAATTCAGAAATAATGACTATCTAATAGATACTATAGAAAACCGAAGAACTAGTGTACATTGGCATGCTTCTTGTATATTGCTAACATAGGGGGACTCACCCTTTAATTGAGAGACCAAAGTAAGACTGGTCAGGTGTCTTACCATTATTAACTAAAAATCATTTTTACAATGAGAAAACCGATAGGAACTACTGCAAGGACAGGCGAAAATTGTCCTGAAAGTGGAATTTGGAAAGTTGTGGGCTATCCATCAACAACGGCTCCAATAGCCAAGGGAAATAGGATGCCTCCTTATAATCAGAAAGCGGTTACTTGGCAACTTGTACAATACGCCTGATTATGCAAAAAAGACCTGATAGAGTGACAATCTGTCAGGTCTTTCTCCGTATAACATAAAATGGGATTGAAATAGATCATATCAGCCAAATTGATTGTTGCTTATACAGTATGGAATAAACAAGCAAGACAAAAATATCTAACAAATCCAATATATTCCCCGAAGAAAGGGTTATCTTTGCAAGTGAAATCGTGAGCGTTCTTTGGCTATTCAAAATATTGTGTATCAGTGTACTTCGCTCATTTCTAAATCGTTACCTGTCTATCTATACTAAAACGGTAACGCTCTATTATCCAACGAGATAGTTCGCTAACGAAAAATATATGTGGACAACAATAGAAAAAATATCGGATTAGGGCAATTTTATGGCTCTATATGAGTTCTAATACCAAAAGAAAACGAATGAATAAAGTGTCAAAAACATCTTATGAATGAACTTTATGTTGTATCTTTGCCTCTTTCTTAAGAAGAACAGCTATGAATTATAAACTTTTATCGATTTTGAGCCTGTTGGTGCTGCTGGGGGCATGTAGTACGCCTCGGAATGTCGCATACTTTCAGGGAATAGATGAATTAACGGCTAAGCAGCGGGAGTTAATGACGCAAACGTATAATCCGAAAATCTGTGCGGATGACTTGCTGACCATCAATGTGTCGTCAAAAGACCCTTCGGTCGCCGCTCCTTATAACCCGCCCGCATACAGTTATTATACGCAGGGAGAACAACAGGTAAATGCTGCCACCGTACAAAACGTCTATACGTATTTAGTCGATAAGGAAGGATATATCGTCTTTCCGGAGTTAGGGCGTGTCCATCTGGCCGGTTTGACACTGAACGAAGCAAACGAAAAGTTGCAGGAGATGATCCGGGAAAGTTTGCCGGAAGTGCTCGTTAATGTGCAGATTGTTAATTTTAAGGTGGCTATTATGGGAGAAGTCAGCCGGACTAACGTCTATACGATCAAGAATAACCGGGTATCGATTTTAGACTTGATTGCCATGGCCGGCGATTTAACGATTAACGCTCAACGTGAAAATATCCTTCTGATTCGGGATAATAACGGTGAGAAAGAGATTATACGTCTGGATATTACCGATCCGAATATATTTGCTTCGCCTTATTTCTACCTGCAACAGAATGATGTTGTTTACGTAGAGCCGAATAAGGCAAAGAAACGGAATGCCAATTTTAGCTCGGCACAGCAATATACGTTGACGATGTTTTCTACCATCCTTACCGCCGTGTCGGTTATTACCACCATTGTAGTTGCTCTTAGAAAATAAACGAATTTATGGAAAATAACGATGAAGTAATCGGACTGAAAGGAATTGTTGTACGTTATCTCCGTCATTGGAAATTATTCCTGATCGTCTTTATTCTTTCTTTTATCCCTGCGATCCTGTATTTAATCTTTTATCCGCGTACGTATGAGTTCAAGACCCGCATTCAAATACAGGAAGACCAATCTTTGGGCGGAGCGAGTCTGGCTATGGGAGAAGCGGCCGGACTCATGAAATCGTTCGGTATCGGTGGGGGATCGGCCGGGAGTATCAGCATCGATGATGAAATGTCGATCCTCTCGTCTAATCAGCTCTTCTGTAAGATGATTCTGGACATGGGTCTATATGTGGAATATACGAAACCGTATTCTTTTTATAAGATGTACGGTGACGCACCGCTTGTACTTATCCCCGACTCAGCCACGCTGGCCACTCTGGACGATGAGTATCTTTTTTCCGTATCGGTCAAGCCCGGTAAAATTAAGGTAAAAGCCGCGAGCAACACGGATAGCCGGAAGTTGACGTTCACATCACTACCTGCCGAAATAACGATCGGAAGAAGCCGTTTTGTGCTTGATTACAATGATAGCGCGAAAGAAAAAAATGAGTCTTTCGGTTTGAAAATACGTTGTGTGCCTCCCGGCTGGCTGGCCGAAGAAATGATTGACGGATTCCTTGTGGAAGATTATTCGAAGACTTCGAACATTATCGAAATTACCTGTCAGGATCATGAGAAAGAACGTGGAAAAGACATGTTGAGTACACTGATCCGTGAATACAATCAGGACGCCAGATCATTCAAGCAAACGGAAAACATGAAACTTCTGACGTTTATCGACGGTCGGATTCATAATATCATGGCTGAACTGCAACAGGTCGAAGCTAATATCGAAGGGTATAAGACGAAAAACAGAATGACGCTTCTGGAGTCTGACGTGATGTTTTATGCCGAACAGATGAAGGAATTACAGGTAAAAATCATTGAAGTGGAGGCTGAGTCGCAAGTCATAAAGATGATGGACGATTATATCAAAAATCCGAATAATAAGTATAATGTGATTCCTTCACTGTTGTCTGCCGATGGTGAGAAAGGAGGGGCTATAGCCGTATATAATGAAGCCATTGTAGAACGCAATCGTCTGTTGAAGAATTCGAATGAAAAGAACCCCGCTTTTCGAAGCGTGAGTGATCAGGTAGATAAGCTGCGTGAAGGTGTGTATCAAATGATCGACAACTCGAAAAAAGGCTATCAGATCGTTTTACAGGATTTGAAAGGTAAAGAGAAACAATTGCTTGATAAAATGCGCAGTATACCGGCCTTGGAGCGTGAATATGTAGATTTTAAACGTCAACAGGAAATCCTTCAGGGGGTATATCTGATTCTTTTGCAGAAGCGCGAAGAGATAGAATTGACTATCGGACAACAAACAGAACGTGCCCGGGTAGTGGATAAGGCTTATATGTTGCAGAGGTCGGTAGGCCCCCGCAAGTTGTATGCTGCCATCGCGATGCTCGTCTTGACCTTGATCATCCCTGTAGTATGGATAGAGTGTCGCGACATATATGCTTCCATAAAGGAAGAATATCAGCGTGGTGACAAGAGGGATAAATGATGGTGTGAGCAATGAAGCAAAGAGGTGGGCTCGTAGGGCTTTTATTTGCAGCCTTTCTCCTGAATAGTTGTCATACGACGTATGTCGATATTGAGCAATCGATGGCGCATATTGCCGTGATTTCTCATGCCGGAGGGCCGTATGGTCCACCGAATAGCCTGAAAGCTATTGAGGGTTCGATGGAGGCTGGGGTCGATGCGATAGAAATAGATGTCCGCATGTCGAAAGATGGATTCTTAGTCCTTTTTCATGATGAATCAATCAACCGTTTGACGAATGGTTCGGGTAAGATCAGAGAGATGACGTTAGAGGAGATTCAACGACACTCTTTGAAGAATGTAGATCGTTCTTTGTCAGTGGAAAAGATTCCAACGTTGGAGGCTGTGATTGATCGTGTGAATAAGAGAGTGCCTCTAATCTTGGAGGTTAAAGATTATGACAATGAACGGTTGCCGTATACATTAGTGAATTTTATCCGAGAAAAGGACTTGTATAAACATGTAGTGGTTATCTCATTCGGCTACAACTGTCTTAAAGCGATTCATGAGATTGACTCGACTATTACTTGCCAATATCTGTTGAACAGGAGAGAGCAGTTGAATGATTTGCTGGAAAATAAATTTATTTCGACCATTTTGATCGACTATAATTCGTTTGATGCCGAAATGGTTCGTAAGATACATCAAAAAAGAAAGAAGATTATCACATATACGTTGAACTCACAGAAAACCATTCCGGCTTGCTTATATTCTATTGTGGACGGTATTATTACGGATGATCCCGAACTATGGATGGGCATCCGAATGAGAAATATGTTGTATTATAAGACCTCGGAATGAGTTTGTTAAGAGACTTTTTCAAATCATCAAGTCTTTATTTTTTAGGCAATGTGTTAACAAAGCTGGTCGGTTTCCTTATGTTACCGATCTTTACCGAGTACCTTAGTCCTAACGAATACGGATATTATGATGTGGCGAATACGTATCTCAATTTGGTTATTTCGTTCTTATTTCTCGATATCTACGTGGGTATTATGCGCTTTATCTACGATCAGAAGGAAAAGGAAACTGCCTATAGACCTATATTTAACGGTTTTCTGATTTTTATGGTATCGTTGCTTTTATACACTTTAATTTCTTGGGGGATATGGTTCTTTAATGATATTCCGTATTTTATGTATATCTACGGTTATGGCGTCTGTATGGTATTTAGTAATCTATATGGCTATCTGGCACGTGCTTTTAAGAAGAATCTACTATTTGCCGTGTCTGGTATCGTAGCCACCTTGATTACAGCAATCATTAATTTTATAGGGCTAAAATATTTTCACGCAAATATAGAGATATTGTATATCGCCTCGATGTTAGGGCTGCTTTCTCAGATTATCCTGATAGAGTATTATGTGCCGATACTTCGAAAACTGTCGTTTTCTCTCTATGACCGAAAATTATTCTTCAATCTGTATAAATTTTCGTTGCCGTTATGTCTGAATTCTCTGGCTTTCTGGCTCCTTACCGGATATGGCAACGTGATGATTTCACGATTGCTGGGGTTGGAGCAGAATGGAATTTATTCGATAGCGATCAAATTTGCACTTGTCATTAATTTGGTTGCCATGTGTTTTAATATGGCATGGCAGGAAGTTTCGTTCGAAAGAGGAAATGATGACCGTACTTCTTTGGGCATTTTTTACAGCAAAACGATTAACCTGCTGATTTCTTTTTTATGTATCGGAACACTCTGCCTGATCCATTTTTCTCATATCGTGTTTCCATATATGGTCGATACTCAGTATGCCGATGCTTTTTCGATTATCCCGTTGGCGATCCTTTCGGCTGGCATTGCTGTGGTGAGTAGCTTTATGGGACAAATCTATGCCGCGCTGAAAAAAACGAATGTGATTATGTATTCGACTGTTACGGCAGCCATTGTAAATATGATCTGTATGCCTCTATTTATCTCTCAATGGAGAATTAATGGAGCTGTCTTATCGTTGATATGTAGCTATCTTGTGAATGTGATTATGAGGATTTTATGGATGCGAAGTATGGTACATATACGTCTCAATTATATGTTTCTTCTTATCTTTGCTGTTGCATTAGTCGTTTCGGGATATATCTATTATGAGGGAAAAATGATGATCAACGCCTTGGGGATTATTCTCTTTTTCTGTTTGGGAGTGATCTATCAACGAGATTTTCTGTATACGCTGTATCGCAAGATATATGGCCACACCAAATGAAGAAAAGAACATGGATATTTCAGAGATAAACGCCGAAGGAACGCAGCTTCGAAAGCATCAGCTTAAAATGTTGGAGATGCTGAAATATGTGGATGGACTATGCCGGAAGCATGATATTCCCTATTATTTATCGGGAGGAACTTTGTTGGGAGCCGTGAGGCATCAGGGCTTTATTCCCTGGGATGATGATTTGGATATCATCTTGATGAAAAAAGATTTTCGACGCTTATTAAAAGTATTACGCAATGAGCCATCTGCTGACTATGTGCTCCAATGTCATCAGACTGATCCGTATTATGTATCATCCTATGCTAAATTGCGCATGAAAAAAACTTTTATACATGAAAGAGGTGGTGCGAATGAATCTTATTATCGGTATAGAGGCATATACATAGATATTTTTTATTTGGAACCAGCTCATCCGTTTTTTATTTGGTTGTCAAGTCATTTTCAGAATTTATTGGTGGCTCTTGCCAAGTGGGCTCCGGCTGTGAGAATAAAACGGATGACCGTTCATCTCATTTACTTTTTGTTATATCGAATTCTTTTCCCCATTTTTGCTTTTTTCTCTTATTTGTTCGATAAGGAGAGTCTCGGTTATCCTTTAGGGTTCTTTTTCTATACTCAATTTAAACGTAAGTGGTATGCAGATTCACAGAATTTATCTTTTGAACAAAATTTATTTTCTTGCCCGATAAATCCGGATGCCGTATTGCGTGCACAATATGGAGAATATGAGATTCTTCCTGATATAGATACCATAGAACCTCATATTATATCGATCTCGTTTGATGCAGAAGAGCCTTCCTCTTCACCAACGATTTAGCCCCAGCTTAATTTTTTTAAGTGTAATTTGGTCGATAAATAAATGAATCGAGTCGATTTTATCTTTAGGAAGAAGTTGAATATCTTTTGATTGAGTGTTAGCCCGGCATTTTTCTTTAAAGCATATCTGATTAAGGGATCATTAGTTATTTTTGCGAATTCTATGGACATCTCTTTCCGTGGTAAATGAGACTGAGCGACGATTTGCTTGCAAAACACTCTGGCGCATGACAGCAGGTTGTTGTTTAAACCGATCTCTCCCCTTTGATAGTGATCTTCTGTCAAGATACTTATTTTCTTTAATGCCGCTTTATAAAAGACTTTGAAATGCTCAAAACGATCTTTTCGATAAGTGGTTGTTAATGAGTTGTCATTCTCACAATAAAAATATAACGCTCGAGGTACGAAGCTAATACGTTTGCAAACAAGTAAAAAGTCAATATTGAAGATTACGTCTTCAGAAATGTATTGACGTTCGGAATAGAATCGAAGTTTTTTTTCTCTTAGTACGGAGGAAGAATAAATGGAAGTCCAAGAGGAATTCGGGAAGCTTTCATATCGAAGCGTAGAAGTCGGAGCACCCAATGTGAGTAATAAGAAGTCCGTTATTTCTTCAGGTGAAGCGATACCTTTTGTCTTCAGGAGAGGATGGATAATATCGTTCGTCATCCCATTGCTCTTCACCCGCTTATATCCGCAGAAACAAATATCGGATGATTGCTTTTTCGCTTCTGTGTATAATGCTTCGAACATCAAGATATCTACATAGTCGTCTGAATCAACAAATGCAAGATATTCTCCTTGAGCAATATCGATGCCGCTGTTTCGTGCGAAACCAAGTCCTTCATTCTGCTTGTGAACTACCTTGATACGTTTGTCTTTCCTGGCATATTCGTCACACATCGACGGAGCATGATCTGGTGAACCGTCGTCAACGAGAATAATCTCAATATTTTCTAATGTTTGTTCTAAGAGCGATTGGATACATCGGTCTAAGTATTGCTCTGTCTTATAGACAGGAACGATGATGCTTACAGAAGGGGTATTCATGGCTGTTTACTTATTTGTTTATATTTGTCTTTAAGAGGCTTATTTCTACACTGAGGACTGATTTCTAATGAGCTTTACATAAACCTCAAACGTCTGCCGGGCAATATGCTCCCAATTATAAGAGGTTAGGTCATAGGTATGAGGGATATGATTATATAATTTCTTCTCAATCGCTTCACTGAGTGTGGGGATGCAATTTTCACTATAATGAAAGTAGCAATCGGCAGGAAGACCGACAGCCTTATTAGCCGGTATATCGCTTACTAACACCGGGATCTGATAACTCATGGCCTCTAATAGTGTAAAAGGCAGTCCTTCGTGCGATGATGGAAGTACAAATAAGGCGGCATGCGCATACAATTGTTGTAAAGGAGCGCCTTTAATCATGCCTGTCAGAATGACATGATGTTTCTTTGCTATGGCCTTCAGAGATTTTGAATAATGGTTTTCGTGATCGGCATCTCCAGCAATCACTAACTGATAATCTGAAGAATATTTCGTTTTTGCATATGCCATAATGAGTTTGTCAAAGTTCTTTTCTTCCACAAAACGCCCGACCGCTAAAAGGTATTTCTGGGGTCTTAAACCCAATTGACGAATGTAATCGGTTTCATTGATAGGAGTGGATGGTGCGTTAACTCCATTGTATATGAGATGGGTGTTCTCTCTATGATACTTCGTTTTGAGGAGGTTTTGAATGACTGTTGAAATGACAATTACTTCATCAGCCCATCGGGCGACACAGAACTCTCCAAACCGTAAAACGAATTTGGCCAATCGTCCCCATTTTCGACGGTCATAGTCCGGACCGTGATGGGTCGCAACGACCTTGAGCCCGAGTAGTTTGGCAAAAGGAATCGCAATTGAGGGCCCAATCGCTTGAAAATGGATGATATCGGCTTTGGTCCGAAAGGCATACCAGACGCTTCTGAACGTATGAACAGCAGCCTCCAACCCTTGTCTTTTAGGCGTATTCAAATCTTTGAATCTTACGCCTTCATAAATAGTAAGGGGAGAAGCCTCTCTAACGAAAGGCTTCCGTCTCGTAACCGTCATGTCACATCCCAGTTGAACCAATCGGGGACATAACTCCTCGCAATGGGTTTCGACTCCTCCCTGTATGCGGGGAAAACCTCTCAGCCCGGTGACAACAATCTTCATGATCTCAGATCGCCTTGTGTAGGATCTTGTCCCACATCATACCATTTACGTTCCAGACAAAGGGGTTGGTTAAGAAGACTTCGTACTTTATTCTTCAGCATCCATTTAAGCGGATGACGAATGTACTTTTTCATAACAGGGGAAGCTGTGCCAACCATCCAACAATTTTTCGGGCAGCTGCGTACTTGGGCTCTTACTTTCTCTGCTTGTTCGCTCTCCCAAATCTCTTTGAAGGAAGAAGCTTGCCGGATATTTCCCATACTCTCCATCCAATACCGTTTTTCTAAGCCGTTGCATGGATAGACTTCGCCGTACGGGTCTACAAAGAAGTTGACCAAGCCGGCCTCACAAGGCAACATTCTTCGGTTTCCTTCAATATAGTTTATCAACCCGTTATTGAAAAAGGCGCGTGCCCATGATTTCGGATGATTTTCTTTTAACTGCATGGCAATCAGTTTTTCGAAGTCGGAAATTACTTTGTCCTTATTCGTGATCTGGTTATCGTATTTATGAAAATAGTAAGAGTTGTGAAACGCTGCCGTAGCAAATTCCATGCCCAGACTTTTGGACAGGCGATAGAGAGAAAGCATATCGGCCGAATTGTTGTTGCTGACGGTGCAGCCGAAGCCGATGTCTTTTACTCCCATCTCTTTTAATAAAAGTAATGTACGCAATCCGCGGTCAAATCCTCCGGATTTTCCACGCAATTCGTCATTTTTCTGAGATAGTCCTTCAATACTGATCCGGATTCCGATACGTGGATATTTTTTAGCCAGATCGATAATTCGATCTTCAAACCAGCCGGATGTTGAGATAACAACTCGCGGCGACTTCGTGAATAAAACCTTGACAATCGCTTCGAGATCTTGTCTGACAAACGGCTCTCCTCCAGTGATGTTTACAAATTTTACATGGGGGAGAATCTCTAATTCTTCCGGTTGAATCTCTTTTTTTGCTTCAGTCGGATTGTTCCAAATGTCGCACATCTTACACCGCATCGGACAGCGATACGTCGTAATAATGCACATATCTGTGGGGGGATGTATCTTAGTAGCCATAAATTTTCATTAGTTTTACATAAAACGTCTCAGAGGAAAATTTATTTTGTGCGTCATTTGCTATTTTTTCAAAGGGATAACCTTCAGTATAATACCCGAAACAGTCGATGATCTTGGCACGCAATTCTTTGGTGTCTCCGGGAGTAAATAAATCTCCATTCATTCCGACCTTAATCAACTCCGGTATGCCGCCTATCGCAGCACCTAAAACAGGTGTTCCCAAACAAAGCGATTCAATCGCTCCATACGGATTATTCTCGTAACAAAGCGATGGAATGACCGAGAAACGAGCTTGTTGTATGATGAGGAGTAGTTCTTCTTGAGGTAGATGCCCTAAAAACTCGATATGATCCGAAGTGTATGTTTTTCGGAAATTCTCCAATAATGGTCCTCCCCCGATCACTTTCAACGGATAAGGCAGATCTTTTGCTGCTTCGAGCAACGTACTGACTCCTTTTTCCGTAGAGAGGCGGCCTGCATAGCAGTAGTATCCCTTTTTCTCGTAACAAGGAGGTACTTGTTTGTACATGAAATTATGCAGGACTTCAATTTGTTTGTCCTGATAACCGGCGCTAACCATTTTACTCTTTAAAAAAGAGCTGGGACTGATGAATTGATCGGTGATGCGTTCCAGCTTGGTACGATTCCAATATACCGCCTCTATCCATGCCAATAAGCTGGCTACGCGACTGTTTTTCATGCATCGAAGTTTAAAGACATGGGTTTTGTTTTTGAAGCAAAGTTCGCATGGCTTGTCATCTCGTAAGCATAGATAAGTAGGACAAATTAATTTATAATCGTGCATTGTCCAGACCACACGAATGCCTCTCCGATGAGCTACTTGCGCAATTACGGGAGATAAGTATGAATGAATATTATGCAGGTGTACGACATCAGCTTGGAAGTCGGAGAGGAGACAATTGAATTTTTTGATAACTTCGGTATCTGAGAAGACACGTTTGATGGCCTTTAACTTATTTGCAACGCCTGCTTTAGAGAAGTTGACTTCTTTCGGGAAATATTCTTCCCACGATGTCGGGAGGTTTTCGGCATAACGCATACTGAATAGGGCCACTTCGTGCCCGTGTTTCTTTAATAACTCTTCTGTAGTCAGCACGGCTGTGCAGTCTCCCCCCCTGAAATAGTAGAATTTATTCACTAAAAGTATCCGTGCCATATTATTTTATTTCTTCAAGGCTCGACATGTTCAATTTATACTTGATATCTGAAAAGATCAATCCCAACAGCATCATCATAAAAAAACCTCTATTGTGAGTCAAAGTGGCATCCGAAATTGATTCAATTAAAAAGAATGCGATAATAATAATGCCAATCACAGCTTCTTTTTGACATCCTTTACGAAAGGAAATAATGGCTTTGTGAGTTAAATAATACCAGAACAGAAAGAAAAGAAACAGTCCGACAAGGCCAAACTGAGCTAATGCCGGGTAATACGTGTCTGCGATAAAACTCGGACTGGATTCTGTTAACCCATGCATACGTTCCATGTTATATTTGGTATAAATCGGAGAGTAATACTCTCCTGAAGCGTATGTCCCGTAAGAGGCAAAGCCTGATCCGAACGGTATATAGTCTGTGAAGATACGCACTGAAAAATAATAAAGCGCCATGCGGGCATATAAATCTTCTACTCCTCGTCCTCCGCCGAAACCACCGGTAATGAAATACAGTTCAATTTTATCTTTGGCTACGACAGCCGTTGCTACGATTGCAAAAAGTAAAAAGAAGGTATTCTTGGCATTAAACTTCATTTCGAACGACTTGTTGATGTAAAGCATCATCAGCGTACAGAGCGCCAGAAAGCCGAAGAGCTTCGAACGTCCGGAAAATAAGCCGATCGATAAAAGTAAAATAAAAATGAGTTTGTCTCTTCTGGTATACTCGCTGAAATAGAGATAACATAAAGAAAGGACTGAGGCTGCGGTTGCATATCGAGATTCGTGCGATAGAAGCATACGCATAAAGTCTTTTATAAACAAATCCCCTATTCCGATCAATAGCAGGTAAAGGCTGAATAAAATCGCTAATTGCCGTATGATTTTTTTCTGATTCTCATTCAGGACAGGTCGCATGGAATACACACAGAAAAAAGCCAGATAAGGCTTGATCTGTATAACGAAATCCATCAGGATTGCTCGAGGATTATTGGAGCCAATATATAGAGAGTAGACCAGATAGAACAGAAATATCCCCAAGATAAGCAGGAACATTTTATCAAACTCCCAATTTTTGGATCGAAGGACATTTATTCCGAATAAAATAAATAAAAAAAGTGCACAGATTTCATCAATATAGCTAAACCCGGCCATATTGAAAAGGTCGTAGAAGATCACGCCTAAGACGAGCGTGAACATCGTTAGCCTGAAGAAGTTTTTATTTATAAAGTCTTGTTGCATACGGTAATTTTCAATGTCGTTTTATCAGGATATTTTACGGATGATGCTGTTTCCGTCTCTATGTGGTCTTCCCAGAGAGGTTCTTCGGAGAGGTACTCTTCGGGGAGACTCTGTATTCTTTTTGCATGGCATTCATTCTGCCTTAGATTGCCTGTCAAGAGGCCGAAAAACATCATCATGAAATATCCTTTATGGCTGGTGAATAATGAGTCTGAAATGTTCCCGATAAATAGAACGCAAGCCAGAATCAGCACGATTACGAAGTGCTGTAGGTTTCTTTGCTGTTTGTATTTCCATAAAGAGATACAAACAATATATACCCAGAAAAGCAGGTGCAAAACGATGCCTGTAAGGCCGAACTGTACGAGCGACGGGTAATACATATCACAAACGGAGTGCCGGGCTTGCGGAGCAAGTCCCGATACGGTATGAAGCCCGTATTCGGTATAGAGGGGAGAATAATACAATCCGGAAGCATACGTCGCGAAGCTTGCCAATCCGCTACCGAATACGGGAAAGTCTCGCCATACCTTCAAAGAGGTCTGGTATAAGATTGCTTGTGGAGACAAGGCCGAGAGACTGCCGCCTTGTGCGTCTGACAGTGAAAGGTTGTTTGTGAGCTGTATATAGAAGATATACGTCGCGATCAATACGATAACGCCTGTTGCAATTCCGCTTCTGATCCATGAGTTTAGAATACTTCGGCGATTGAAGTAGAGAACGATTCCGCATATCAGGAGGAAAAGACCGATGAAAAGCGGCGAGGCTAGCATGCACGCCGATATCATCAGCAGGAATCTCCGGCGTGCCGTTGTTGAGAAGTCGCTGCAATATAGGTATACGAGCGACAGCGAGGTGATGATGGTTACGAAATTTTCAGGCCGATTCATGATTGACCGGTAAATATCGGGCAGGTATAATCCATAGGCTCCGATAGGGAGGAAAAGCAGCCATAGCAGAAAGCATAACCGTGCCATTTGTCGTTTCTGGGTATCTGAGATGGATGGAGCCATTTGGGAAACGATGAAGAATGTGATGTAAGGCCTGAGCTGTATCAGAAAGTCGAGCAAAATGGCCTGCGGTTTGTTGTGTGAGAGATAGAAGGAGTAGCCCAGATAAAGCACAAAGATGGTCAGTGTGATGATGGCCGCGGGATGGAAATCTCGCCGTTTCGTAAAGTAAAGAAAGAGGCCGTAGATGATTAGTAGCAGCATGTTGGACAGATGGTCCGTGAATCTCAGTTCTGCCGTATGATACAGCGAAACTCCGAAAAACAACGTAAACGCAAACAAGTAGAAAAAATAATGATGCGTGATATTTCGTATAATACGTTCAACCTCCATGCCGAGCCTTTCATTGGGTCGCAAAAATACGATGTTTTTTTCTAAATACTGAGAAAACAGCATGGAAAAAGGCGGCAATCCTGAAAAAAAGCACTACTTTTACGCCCGTTTAAAAAATGAAAAAAGCATGAAGATAGCAATCGTTGGGACGGGATATGTCGGTCTGGTGACGGGTACTTGTTTTGCAGAGATGGGCATGGAAGTGTATTGTGTGGACATTGATCACCGTAAGATTGACAACCTGAAAAACGGAATCATCCCGATTTATGAACCCGGGCTGGAGGAGCTGGTAGTTCGCAATCATGAAGTCGGACGCTTACATTTTACGACCGAGCTGAAAAATGTACTCGACGAAGTGGAGATCGTGTTCAGTGCTGTCGGTACACCTCCTGATGAGGACGGGAGCGCCGACCTGAAGTACGTGCTGGATGTGGCCCGAACCATCGGGCAGACCATGACGAAATATCTGCTGGTGGTAACGAAAAGCACCGTACCCGTCGGGACGGCACAGAAGATCAAGCAAACGATTCTCGACGAACAGGCCAAGCGTGGCGTGTCGATCGACTTTGATATAGCTTCCAATCCTGAATTTCTGAAAGAGGGGGCGGCAGTCAAAGACTTTATGCACCCTGACCGTGTTGTTGTAGGGGTAGAGTCGGACCGCGCGAAAAAACTCATGGAAAAGCTGTATCATCCTTTTATGTTGAACAACTTCCGCATCATTTACATGGATGTCCCTTCGGCCGAAATGACGAAATACGCAGCCAATGCGATGTTAGCCACACGCATCAGCTTTATGAACGATATTGCCAACCTTTGTGAAATCATTGGTGCCGACGTGAACATGGTACGTAAAGGCATCGGTGCCGATACGCGTATCGGCAGCAGTTTCCTCTATGCCGGCTGTGGTTATGGCGGATCGTGCTTTCCTAAGGATGTAAAGGCCTTGATCCATACGGCTGAAGAACATCGTTATCCGATGCGCATCTTGCAGGCCGTCGAGGCAGTGAACGAACATCAGAAAACAATTTTATTTCGTAAGCTCGAACAGCATTATCAGGGCGATTTGGCCGGGAGGAATGTCGCCATGTGGGGATTGGCGTTTAAACCTGAAACGGACGACATGCGTGAGGCTCCTTCGCTTGTACTGATCGATCTGTTGCTCAACGCCGGATGCCGTGTGACGGCTTACGACCCGGTCGCTATCCCGGAGGCTAAACGCCGTATCGGTGACCGGATTCATTATGCGAAAGATATTTATGAGGCCGTGACCGATGCCGATGTGCTGATGATTGTGACGGAATGGAAAGAGTTTCGTTTGCCTTCGTGGCCTAAAATCAAACAACAGATGAAGACGCCGTTGATCTTAGACGGACGCAATATTTACAATATTCATGAAATCGAAGAGGCAGGGTTTACGTACCACTGCATCGGTCGATAAAATCGAGCACAAGAGCATGGGACGAATCATTGAAATATGCGCGAATTCGGCGCAGAGCTGTGTCGAAGCTGAAGCCGGAGGCGCACGGCGTGTGGAGTTGTGCGCCGCTATCCCTGAAGGCGGTACGACCCCTAGCTATGGAGAGATACGGGCAGCGCAGGCACTGACTTCACAGATCGATATCAACGTGATTATTCGGCCGCGTGGAGGGGATTTCCTCTATACTCCGGCCGAGGTGCAGGCCATGCTTTATGACATTGAGATGGCCAAACAGTTGAACGTTCACGGTGTTGTGTTTGGTTGTCTGACGCAAGATGGTGACATCGATATTGCCTTGATGCAACGTCTGATAGAGGCTGCTAAACCGCTTTCCGTCACGTGTCATCGGGCGTTCGACGTGTGTCGTGAACCGTTTGTGGCGCTTGAGCAGCTCATCGAGTTAGGATGTGATCGCATCCTGACATCCGGTCAACAGCCTGATGCCGTGAGCGGCATCCCGATGCTCCGCGAACTGGTGCAACGTGCTGCCGGTCGCATCATCATCATGCCCGGCTGTGGGGTGCGTGAGCATAACATTGCCCGGATCGAAGCCGAAACGGGAGCGACGGAGTTTCATACCTCGGCACGCAGCACCGTGTACAGCTCCATGAAGTATCGTAAAGAAAGGGTGCCCATGGGCAGCACCGCTGTCACATCCGAATTTGAAACGGTGCAGACCGATCGCCGCAAAGTGGCATTGTATATCTGACTTTGTTTGTGCGTATGCTTTTGCCGGGATGGGTAAACCAATTCGGCTTTTGGGATGACAACAACTCTGAAGCACTCGTAAACCTGTTTTTGCCCCGGAAACTGAGTATCCGGCATTCAAACAGCTGTTTTTACTCTGGAAACTGAGTATCCGGCGTTCAAACAGCTGTTTTTGCTCTGGAAACTGAGTATCCGGCATTCAAACAGCTGT
>NZ_RQYN01000026.1 GCF_003860135.1 Tannerella forsythia | reverse complement strand
ATAATACATATATTTTTCTAACGCGTAGCGTTAGAGATTTTTTCAAAAAAACATTGTTTAAAAACATATATTTCAGCATATTATAAGTATGTTTGAAATTGGCTTTATATTAAAAAAATAACTCAATGCGGAATTTGGGTTTAAAATGAGTAACCTTTTTGGTGACATGAGTGACCTTTTCGGTGACATGTTACGGACTTGTGCCGGTTAGAGGATGTTCGTGCGGGGTGAACATAAAAAAATGAGGCTGTCTTTGCTTTTGAGACAGCCTCATTTTGACTTAGAAAAGATTTCGTTCTATTGCGCGTTAAGTCTCGGCGATGGCCGGCTTTTTCTTTCGGATGGCATCCCAAAGCGCAAAACCGAGCAGTCCGATCAGGACGATTCCCACCACAATGGAGCCGATCATGGAGATTTTCGCACTGCGAAGATATACTTCGTCAATACACTTGAACTCAATCTTGTGCTGACCTGCGGGTACTTTCAAGCCTCGCAGGATATAATTTACCCGCACCGGCGTTACTTCCTGTCCGTCGATATACGCGCGCCACGTTTTGTAGAATACTTCGGAGAAGACGGCCAAACGAGGCTGCGTGCTGTTGCTCTCGTAGAGCAGATGACCCGGATCGACGTAGTCAGTCAGACGGATCGAAGCCGTGCTGTCCGTCGCATGTTGTAACTGCTCCCAATCGGTCAGTTTATCTTTCCAGACCATGTCGATCACCGCTTTCTGCGACGGATCGAAGTCGTTTAAGGCAACGATTTCTTCATCGGGCGAGTTCACCCACTGAATCTCGTTCACGAACCACGCATTACCTAACGCCCGGTCGTTCTTCTGCACCTGAGGCCCTTGCTGAGTCGGAACGATGATATAACGCGTATTGAGCATATTCAGCACATTCGGGTTAATGCCCTGTTGCGAAAAATGATAATCGATTATATCCTGATAACGACGCAGTTTGGCCGGGCTGTATCCGCCGATGGATTTATGGAAGTACGACGTCTCCGATTCGTTGAACGTGCTTTTCGTCAAGTTCAACACCCGATAGTTCGGGTCTTTGTCCTGCAAAATGAGTTTGTCGGCTTCCGTCGCCACGATCTCGCGCGATTTCTTCTTCGGCACGAAGCTGTCGTGATTCAGGAAACGCTTGTCGACGGTCCACGCATCGATAAAGATCAGCACGCCGAAGATGGCCAGCAGATACCCCATTTTGTACGATATTTTTATATACAGCCACAATGCCGCGGCTGCCAGCGCGATAAACACAAACGAACGCCAAGCGTCGGCCGACAGGAGGCTCTGACGGTCGGAAACCAAGGCCATCAGCAGGTCGGGATACTGACCGAAATTCTGCGTGTCGGCCTGACTCGTGAAGCTCATCACACTGCCGCCGAACAACGCGTACAGCAGACACAGTCCTCCCGTAATGCCGGCCGAGATATATAACGGACGAAGCAGTTTCTTCCGGTCGTCTTTGTATTCAAGAAACGTTTTGACGGCAAGTACGGCCAGCGCAACCATCGATACCTCTGCGATGACGAGTGCCATCGAGGGAGTACGGAACTTGTTGTACAGCGGCAGATGGTGGAACAGAAACTCATTGATCCCCGCGTTTTTCCCCCACGAGAGAACGAACGAAATCAGGGTCACGGCAAGCAGCCACCATCGTTCGGGACCTTTCACGATAAGCAGTCCCAGCACAAACAGGAAACAGATGATAGCTCCCACATAAACCGGTCCGGCCGTAAAAGGTTGGTCGCCCCAATAAGCCGGAGCGTACTGACAGAATTGCTTGCCTTGTGCGGCTTGTCCGTTACGACTGAAGAAATGGTAACACTCCGAATCCGTGCCGATATCGTAATGCGAGCTGGCTCCGTAGAAGTTTGGTATCAGCAGCGTCATCGTTTCTCCTTTGCCGTAGCTCCAGTTGAACGCGTAGTCGATGTCCAGCCCGGAGCTCTCTTTCTTTCCGTCGGGATTGGCTTTCAGAACAGCGCCGCCCCGCATCGTCTCTTTGACGTAATCGGCCGAGTTCATCAACGAACCTAAAGCCGGAGCGATAGCCAGCAAACCAACGACCAGTAGGACAGCGGATGATTTCAGATAATCGGGCAACGTATGTTCACGGATGGCATAGATCAAATAAACCACAGCCAGCACGAGAATCATAATCAACAGATAGTAGCTGATCTGCTGATGGCTCCACAGTACGTTCAACCCCGTAAAAACAAGCGTGACGATGCTTCCCCAGAGATATTTCTTGCGGTAGCAGAGAATAATTCCTCCGATAACCGGCGCCATCGTAGCCATTACAAGGCATTTATTGACATGACCGGCATGGATGCTGATCAGGTTGAACGACGCGAACGCATAGGCGATCGCTCCGATGATACTTAACCAGTGCCTGCACCCCAAGGCGATCATAAAAATGTAAAAACCGATGAGAGAGAGGAAAACCACAAAGGCGTTTCCGGAAAGAAAATAGAGCGAGAACACGCGGCTCACAGAGCTGAATATGTTAAAGATCGGAGCGCTATACGCGTAGTTGTGCGGCATTCCCCCAAACATACGGTTCGACCAGAAAGCGTGCTCTCCCGTTTCCTTATAATGATCGGCCAGGTCTTTTCCCCAACCTTGAGCACTCGTCACATCGCCCTGCATCAGCCCTTTATTGTCGAATACTTCCGGCGCGAAGTAAATGACGGACAGCCCTAAAAACAATAATACCGCCACGATATGCGGCAAACTTTTTTTCAATGTATCGCTCATGATGTTCTATCTTTTCAATTCTTACATTATAATAATATCGATTCGCTAATAATTGTTCCCGAAAAGCTTCGCCCGGTAGAAACGAAAGGCAAACCAAAGGTGTCGTATTTGTGTCGGGAACGTGCCGTAATAGTTGCACATGATCCGGTAGCGCTCTTTCAACGACGCCTTGCGGTTGCGGGTCGTCATCCCCTCCGCGAGATAATGGACGAGACGCAGATGCGAATGGACAATCGCCGCGGATTGTTTCATGCAACGGATGCACCAATCAAAATCGGCAGAAAAGCGGTATTGCAGATCGTACTCCGGCGCCGCCTCCCGCTTCATCACGAAGGCCTGATGACAGACGAGCATGCCCATACGGAAACTCTTCCATGTCAAATGCTCCGGCGCTCTCAACCGACGAGCCGCCAGATATTTCCCTTCTTCATCCACCACGTCCGTCTCCCCGTAAAGGATATCCGGCAGATGATGCCGCTGCGCGACTTCTGCCAGACGGGCGACGGTATCGGGCGACTGCAACGTATCGCCCGCATTGAGAAACCATACGTAATCGCCTGTCGCCATCCGCAGTCCTTTGTTCATCGCGTCATAAAGCCCCTTGTCCGGCTCCGAAACAAGTTCGAATCGCTTGTTTTGCGCGGTCAGACGATCGCGATACGGTGCAACAAGACCGATGGTTCCATCGGTGGATACCCCGTCGACCAGAATATATTCGATATTCCTGTACGACTGATCGCAAACACTTCGCAACGTCCGCTCCAACACTCTCTCGGCATTGTAAGTGACAGTGATGATGGAAAAGAGAGGAGGCATATATTATGACAACAAGCTATGATATAATGCTATGTGTTGTTTGGCAACGACCTCTTCGCTATAGCTTTGCTCTACCTTCTTACGTGCATTCTTCGAAAGCGTTTCCGGATCGGCTTCTTCCAAAATCCAGCGGATGCCATTGGCCAAATCGTCTGCGTTCTTATATTCCGCTACATACCCATTCTTCCGATGATCGATCATTTCGGGAATACCTCCCACATCGAACCCGACGCAAGGAGTCCCGCATGCCATGGCTTCCATGATCGTGTTCGGGAGATTTTCCTCTAGAGAAGGGGTTATAAACACATTTACTGCATTATATAAACAAACAATATCATCGGCTTGGCTCAAATACCCCATCGAATATACAGGGATTTGAATGAGACTTATAAACTCTTCTTTTGCTTGTCCAAATACAACTAAGCAAACGTCCTTTAGTAGATTCAATTTTATAATCGCATCTACTAAATAAGATAAGCCTTTTCGTTGATCTGTGAGATTTGCAGCACCAAAAAGCAACATCTTTTTATCTTGGGGCAGACCAAGTCTTCTTCGACTGTCAATTTTATTGTTTGATTTAAATATAGAAATATTAATCGGATTAGGAATGGATAAAATACAATGATTTATTGAGAGGTTACTACTTTGAGCTTTTTTCAACAACCAGTGGCTACATGCAATCAATCTTATGTTGCTATTCGAAAAAATAAGCTCTCTTTTTTCTATGAATTTTTTTTCAGACAGATCATGTTTCTTTTTTTGTAGAAAGAAACATTCGGAGCACCTGCTCATGAAATGATTGCAATGTCGAGCATGATGACATATTCCCGTAAAAGGCCACATGTCATGCATCGTCCAAACAATCGGTTTGTCTAATGAAGATAGTTTGGCTATGCTACCCAAGGATAGAAACCCCTGATTGGTCCAATGCAGATGAATAATATCCGCCCATTTCACAAGAGGGTGCCGGTCGATACGGTATCCTGTATTGGCAATCGATACGGCAAATAAGTTCTCACGAGAGAAACCGTTATGTAACCAGATAACAAAACGCTCCCATAAGAATCGAAGCTTGCCAAGCCACTTGGGCTCCTTCTCATAGATACTGTATACGTGTTCGTCGTCCGTCTGCTTATCACGTACCAGCATCTTAACTGATACACCCTGCTTCTCCAATGCTTGCTGCAAACGCTTGCAAGCGATCGCGGCGCCTCCTTGTAACTCAAACGTGCTAAGCAGAAGAATATTCATTTTATTTAAAAAACATTTCCGTATTTTACGCTCAATCAAGACCTATTTTTAGAAGGCTATCAGTCAAGTTTTATCCATCACATAGCTAAAAGCATCTAGATAACGTTGGCTTACCGTACCTAAATTAATTTTTTCTTTGATCACCCGATACGAAGCCTCTCCCATAGTTTTTGCTTTTTCTTTATCTGATAGGACCAAGTCAATTTTATAAGCGAGGCTATCAACGTTACCTTCTTGAAAGATGTACCCATTTACACCATCCGTTATCAGGTCTTTCTCTGTTCCGTCACAAACGGAGCAAATTACGGGCAAAGAAAAGCACATCGCATCATTAATTGAAAGGCCTCCCATACCCGCTAACACATATACACTCGATTCGTGCATATATTGCCCTAATGCCAGAGGATCATAAATCGCTCCCGTAAAAACAGTTCTGTCTTTTAATCCGAGTTTCGAAACTTGTTGTTCCAGTGTTTCTCTTTCAGGGCCATCGCCGATAATGACCAGTTCGGCATCCGGATATTTATCGGATATTTTCTGAAAAGCCTCAACCAGTAAATCGACCTTCTTCCATTTCACCAATCGTCCGATATGAAGAATACGCGGACATATTTTAAGTATTGGAGGGGTTGATAGCACTTCTTTACGCTGCTCAAATAATGTATCCGTATCCGATGTGTTATAGCGAACAAAAATGTCTTCTCTTTTTACTCCGTAAGAAGGAAGAATATCGTATGCACAAGAAGCATAGTTGACCGTTGCATCTGCCTTTTTATAGATATACCGCCGTATCCACATCGTTAACATGGCACGGAGATAAAACGATAATCCCTGACTTTGTAGTTCCATGTTTTCATTGTATACCGGATGCTTCTTGAAATAGCCCAACTTTCCGAAAGGAGGGGTTTGAAAAGGGATCTCTTGTATAATCAGGCGGATTTTATTTTTTTTTATCAATTTGAGAATGCTCCGATCAAAAAACAAATGCAAAAAATAAGGCCATCCGATCATCAGAATATCCGGCTTCTCCTCTGATAAAATGCATTTCAGATCAATCAAAGCAGGCTTACCATACCATTTGGTCTTTGAACGACTATAACAAATCCGATAAGACGTTTTTTTTGCCTCTGCACGTTTTACCCCCGCTCCGACTGTCTTGTCATCATTCTGCGGTAACAACATGACCAATTCACACCCTCTCGAAACGATTCGTTCGAGTACAGGATGCGTATACGCAGCAATCATCGGATTTGCATAAAGAACTTTCATAAAGCTCCGATATATTCAACAATCCGTTCACAAGCCTTTCCGTCGCCATACGGATTGACCGCCTGACTCATTCGTTTGTAACATTCGGTATCATCTAACAATGACGATACTTCCGAGACAATCTTATCGTAATCCGTGCCGACCAGCTTGACTGTTCCGGCTTCCAGCGCTTCAGGACGCTCTGTCGTATCGCGCATAACGAGTACCGGTTTACCCAGTCCGGGAGCTTCTTCCTGTATACCTCCGCTGTCAGTCAAGACGATATGGCTTTTCTCCATCAGATACACGAACGAAAGGTATTCCAGCGGCTCGATAAAGAATAAGTTGGATTGACGATTCTCTCCGAAAATCGCTTGGATGGGTTTTCGTACATTGGGGTTCAGATGCATCGGATAGACAAAGTCCACATTCGGATATTTCTCGCTCAACGTTTTAATCGCCTGGCAGATATGTAGGAACCCATCACCAAAGTTTTCACGTCGATGGCCGGTGATAAGCACAAGGTGACGTCCCTCTTCCACTCCCAATCGGTCTGTATCATAGCCCGCGGCCTTCAGCTCTTTCCCGAGTGATAATTGTAAAGGAACGTCGTTTTTGATCTTATTGACAACGGCATACAGCGCGTCGATTACGGTATTGCCGGTGACGAGGATACGGCTCTTGTCGATACCTTCGCGCAGCAGATTCTCCCGGCTCAACGGCGTAGGAGAAAAATGATGCGTTGCAATCCGTCCCGTAATCTGTCGATTCATCTCTTCCGGCCATGGACTGTAAATATTATGTGTCCGAAGTCCGGCCTCCACATGCCCTACCGGTATCTGACGATAGAAAGCAGCTAAAGCCACAGCCATCGAAGTAGTCGTATCGCCATGTACCAATACGATTTCAGGCTTGGCCTCGGACAACACGTCGCGCATACCGGAAAGGATTCGGGCGGTGACATCGTACAAATCCTGCCCCGGCTTCATGATGTTTAGGTCGTAGTCCGGAACAATCCCGAAGATGTTTAGCACCTGATCCAGCATCTCCCGATGTTGGCCCGTTACGCAGACCAACGTTTCATATTGATCGGGGTGTTTTCGGAACTCCTGCACGAGCGGAGCCATCTTTATCGCCTCGGGACGTGTCCCAAAGACTAACATTATTCTTTTCATCATTTTACTTTTTGAATATCCCGCAGAAGTCTAAGATCACTTTCTCTTCCTCCCAAGGCAATGTTTTAAATTCATTGTGAGCCACCAAGAAAGCGACAATATCGGCCTTCTCATACGCTGTTTGATAGTTGGTCAGTTTGAAAACGGGATGCTCCTCAATGTTGGGTTCTACGACTAATAGATTCTCCGGCTCCGATTGCAATACTTTTTGCGTGATGTATTTAGCCGGGCTTTCCCGCAGATCGTCAATATTCGGTTTAAAGGCCAGTCCCATAATGGCTACGACAGGTTTCCGCGAACGTTTCATCTCATATTCCAGCATGGCGTTTTTGATTTTTTCCGCACACCAGAAAGCTTTATAGTTATTGAGTTCTCGCGATTTGGCGATTAACTGCGACTCTACCGGGAATTCCGAAGTCAGAAAGTACGGATCGACTGCGATACAATGTCCGCCGACACCACAACCCGGCTGCAAGATATTCACCCGCGGATGCTTATTGGCCAACTCGATCAGCTCCCAAACATTAATTCCGGCCTTGTCACAAATCAGAGACAGTTCGTTGGCAAAAGCGATCTGTACATCGCGCGACGAGTTCTCCGTCAGCTTACACATCTCAGCCGTCTTGGCATTCGTCTGATGCAGATCTCCTTTCACGAAGAGTGCATAAAACTCCATGGCCTTTTGCGTCGAAGCCTCATCAATTCCTCCGATCACCCGGTCGTTATATTCCAGTTCATAGAGGAGATTGCCGGGCAGTACTCTTTCCGGACAATAGGCCATGTAAATGGCTCCTTCCAATTCCGGACGTTCGGAGTAAAGGAGATGCTTCATTTTATCGGTTGTCCCTACCGGCGAGGTCGATTCGATAATCAGCAGACTGCCTTTCTTCAACAAAGGAATAACCGAACGTATAGCTGTTTCAACATACGAAATATCCGGCTCATGATTGCCTCTGAAAGGTGTCGGAACGACAATCAGGTATACATCACCTTCTTCGGCCTGCGTAGTTGCACGCAAATGTCCGCTTCGCACGACCTGCTCAACCACTTCCGCCAATCCCGGCTCTACGATATGCGTCTCGCCTTTATTAACCGATTTGACCACCCGTTCATTGATATCGACACCGACGACCGTGAGCCCCTTTCCGGCCAGCATTGCCGCCGTCGGGAAACCAATATATCCTAAACCGATGCAAATAATTTTGTTCATAGTTTTTGTCTGTTCTTTATCTATTATGAAGATTACTTACAATCATTTCATTGTGATCCTGCCGATAACGGTCTTGAATAGGGCAGATAACAGTAAATAGTCCTCGTCTCTAGTACTCTGGGTTTTGAAAACCACGTCTATACCGTATAGGCAGAAGTCTATGTGTTGTTGTTTCTGAATGTTTTTAGAGAAAGGGTGCAAGTTATTAATGGAATAAATTCAAGTAATCTTCAAAAATATACAGCTTACCACGCGAAGCACCGGTAATTTCTTTTAACACCCTCATTTCTTCCATTTTAGAAATAATCCCATAAGCACTTTTTAGCGATTTTCCTGTAACTTCCGCTGTTTTTTGAGCGTCAATAACCGGCGTTTGATAGAGGAATTCAACAACTTTGTTGGCATCTTTGCCTTTTACACCCAGTTCTTTTATCTTCAACTCAGTATGTTTTTGGAGCTGTAGAATTTTGTCGAACGTTTCTACTCCTTTCTGGGCAGTCTCGATAACACCTCTCAAGAAAAATTTCAGCCATTGATTGAGGTCGTTATGTGTGCGTACTCGCATTAAGTTATCGTAATAGAGTGTCCGATGCTTCTCAAAGAAATCGGATAAATACAAAATTGGTTGCTTCAGGATGCCTCTGCTAACTAAATAGAGGGTAATCATTAAACGTCCCACACGGCCATTTCCGTCTAAAAACGGATGGATGGTCTCAAATTGATAATGCATGATTGCAATTTTCAATAAATCGGGCAAGGGATTGAGACTATCGTTAGCAAATTTTTCCAAATCAGACATCAATTCTGGCAAACTGGTATGTATGGGAGGCACAAAAACAGCATCGGCCAAAGATGCTCCACCAATCCAGTTTTGACTGCTTCGGTATTCACCAGGAAGTTTATGCTCACCACGTACCCCTTGCAGTAGAATTTTATGGATTTGCCGTATCAGACGTGACGAGAATGGTAATGTATGCAAGAGATTTATCCCTTCATTCATCGCCGAAATGTAGTTACGAGTTTCTTCCCAATCGTCTCTCCGCTCGGTCTTGATTTCTTCCCTTCTTAGAAAAGCCTCTTCGATGTTCGTCTGTGTCCCCTCTATCTTAGTCGATTGCGTTGCTTCCTTGGCGACATGCATACGAACAAAGAAGTCGATGTTCACATATTCGGAATACATATCAAGGCGCCCCAAATGGCGGTCAGCCTGGCTGAGCAATTGAAAGACATTCATGTCTGATAATTTCCACACTCTATTAATCGGCTCGGGCTGAAAACTTTTGTAATACCCTTGATTGATATAGGTTCCTGATTTGAAATTCTCCATTGAAATTGCTTTTTCTTACTTTTTTGCCGAAAAACGAAAATAACGATGCTTCTTATTTTACTTTTTGCCGAAAAACGAAAATAATGATATTTCTTATTTTACCTTTTTTCTTGTTATCCTATCATGCCAAGTCACCGCATCGCCGCCGTCGGGAAACCAATATATCCTAAACCGATGCAAATAATTTTGTTCATTGTTAGTTACTATGTTGCATGAATAGTTCTTTTTACATCAACTTCTTGAAGAAATAAAACAGATAAGGCACCAGATTGTACTTACCGTTTTTCTTCCGCTCGTATTGCTTTATTCTATTTGCCAATGCTTTATCGAATGGTTTTGCTTTCACTTTTTTGAGTATTGTGCAAATCATCTCCGAGCGGTCTCCCCAATCATAATCTTTAACCGCGCTTAAACGTGCCTGTTCCTGAAATATATCCAAGTCTGAGAAATGTTTTATATAGTACATCATCTGCTCTACGAGCGAATCTGTAGAGACCTTACATTGTGGCCAAAAATATCCGTCACTTCTGGAGTAGAGGTATTCAATATCGACTAATTTTCCGTTTACTCCGTCTTGTATGAATTCATTCATAGGGGCATGATTCGATACGATACAAGGCAGTCCGCAAGAAAGGGCTTCGACAACGGTCAGTCCTAACCCATCTAAGATAGACGGATATACGTAGACGTCTCCTAAGCCGTAAAGTCCCGGTGCGGGAATGGTTGCTGTTCTAATTTCAATGTCAGGATGATGATAAATGGACGGATCGAAATGTTCGAGACATGTCTCTAATTTGCGTTGTGTATGAATAAGCAGTTTCGCTTGATGTCCTTTCGGCAGTTTCAAAAATGCATCAATGACGGTATCTGTCCCTTTCCTTTTCGGATTCATTCCCGCGGAGTGAAAGAAAGTGAGGTGATCGTTCTTTTGACGTTTTACGTTGAATACGTCCGTTTCCGTTCCCCAAGGGATGAAATAGGTTTGCGGTATATCTTTAAACAGCAGGTAATGGCGGCGAGTATTGCAAAATATATAATCGTACATTGCAAAGAAAGGGACGGTATCTTCTTTGTAATAGTCGACGTATGTTCCTGTCTTAATACCGAGTTCCTTACACCATACGACAGGGGGCCACCAGTTTTGCTCATTAAAGAGGACGATATCGATACGATTCTTCGTCAGCCACCGCGTAAAATCTTTTTTAACCATCAGCCCGATGTCTCCACTGTAATATTTCTTGGAGATCTTTCCCCATGTAACAAACTCTTTATCCCAGTCGGACTGATTTTTACCGTACGATTCTCCGCTACGGGCATAGACAAAGACTTCGTTATCCGGATCGGTCTGTATGGCTTTCATATATTGTCGCGAAACGTATGCCGCGCCTCGTTCGAACCATGTCGATACAATTCCTACGTTCATATGGCAGAATATATAGCGTTATACTCTGCATTGGGATGACCGAGGATTTTCGTTTGAGCTTTCCGATATCTATAATTATCGGATTGGTAGTGGTGGTATATTCTTTCATATAAGCACCCCCCCCTATTAACTATATTTAACTCTTCATCCTTAGATAGTTCATTTACATCCATATTTTGTAAGCGCTTTACCAGATGATACCGATCAAAAACGGCTTTTATTTGCAGGTCGTTTTGCCCTTGACCTACATTACGATGATACAAAGCAATGTCTTGCGCATTGTTTAATGAGATAAACTTTTCAGAAAAAGCACATTCTAACGGTACTTTCACATATTTCGTTCCGTTGAGTAGCGTCATAGCCTTAAACCATACATCGTCGGCACTGGGAGTATAAAGCATAAACCGTTTTTCGTTCAATATGTCACGATAAAAGCAATGAGGCGGATATAAAACCCCGCCTGCTCCGGTAGCAAAGTTAAGCAATGAGGCATTGTATTCCTGATCGGTATGCTCCCACTGCACGTAGGGTTTGAGATTTCCTTGTGGAGTAAATCCAATCCGGCTACCAGTATAGTAACATACACAATGTAAATTTTTCCGACTGGTATTTACAAGGCGTTCTATGAAATCGAATGGGTAAATATAATCATCATCCACTGTGATGATGGTCTGGTCAGGGGCTTCATTCAATGCAGGAACCAGTTTTTTGAACGACCGAATATCTTTACAGAATCGAATTTCCAACCCGCGTTGCTGCTGTTTTTTCAATACGAGCGGAAGATCGGCTGTCATGAATTCCTCTTCGGATAACCAAAGTAACAGCCGGGCTGGTTTGACGGTTTGCCGTAACAGGCTTTCAATGGTCAGGTAGACATCGAAGATACGTTTGTTATACGTAGTCAACGAAACGATTACCGCACTGTTTGCATCTACACCAGTCTCATCGCCTTGTAAAGCGTATTGTCTGTATTGCTGAACGGCTAAATGGGTTTTCACCAATGTGTTTAAATTGAACGCATGAGTAAAACTCTGCTTTAATTTCCAGAAGATTTTCATTTATTTTTTATGACCATAGCAAACAGTTTGTGCCTGAGATGTACGACCGTGTAATGGGGATTGGCTTCCAATATCAGGGATTCGAGCACTTGCGGGTCGTCCGGGAAATGATAGGTACAAATTGCGAGTTTGGGCGCCAGTTTCTTCAAGGTTTGTTGTGCTCCTCTGAGCAAATTACGTTCGAAACCTTCAATATCGGATTTGATATAATCGATTTTCGTGATACCGTTTGCTTCGACAAAGGCGTCCAAGGTTGTGATTTGAACGGTTTCGTAGCGATCGGTGTATACGGCTTGTCTTTGGGTGTCGAAATTTTCACTCACCAACGAATTAGATCCCGAATTCTGATCGCAAATATTGATTTTCAACTCTTCTTTTTTATCGCCTAATCCGGATTTAACGGGAATGATATACGGACTGTTCAGGCGCGCTGTTTCGCAAAGCCAGTTGTAGGTGCTATCGGTTGGTTCGAAGGCATAACTTGTAGCTCCTTTCGAGGCTGCATAAGCGCTGAAATCGCCCAACCATGCGCCGGCATCGATCACGATATCGCCCGGTTTTACGGTAACATCGAAGACTCCGTCAGTATATCCGTATGGGCCTTCGACCATGCTTTTATCAAGCTTCTCGACGAGATGTTTGTGATAGTTTTCGCCATAATGGCAGGAGAACAATAATACATCTTCAAACACGTGACGTAATACATCCAATTTCTCAGGATCGTGAGAGATGTCGGGGATTTTCGCACCGTTGAAATTAAAGCATTTTTCTACCGGGTCAAAATATCTCATGACCGATTGATGCTTGGCTTTACGAAGACGTTTCTCAAAGAAAGGATATGCAATCTTTGTTTTTTCAGAAATCCGGCGCAGAAAATAGCTGGCAGTTTCTGCTTTTGTCCATTTTAGGCGGGTATATCCGTTCCAAGTATTTGATAGCAGCTTCATGACCTTGTATGATGTCTTGTATGATGCAGTGACATGGCTTTAAACACGTCGTTAAACCGGTTGATCCATGTATGCTCTTGTTCGGCTCTTTTTCGCGCGTTTATCTTCATGTTCATTCTTTCATTGCTTTTATTGCTATGTAAATAAAATTTAGCTTTATCGATATATTCTTCTTTTGTACGGTAGAGTACGATTTCCTTTCCGTCCTCAAAATATCCGGCCAATTCGTCGATATAAGGCGCGAATTGCAGGCCGCCGCACATGGGTATCTCGAAGGTGCGCAGGTGGATTTTGTGTACCGGTGTACGCAGCAGATAGGTATCCCACACTTCGGTAATGCCGAGCGAAAGAGCGAAGTCGGAGTAGAGGCGATTCATCTCTTCGAAAGAGACGGACGGATGAATGTGTAAATGGTCCGATTCGAGCAGTTGCGGACGGGAAGTGAATTTCTTTTTTACCTTGCTCCAGAGAATTCGTCGGCCGATCGGGAATTTCATCAAATCCAAATCGCCCCGGTCGATTCGGACGAGGGGCTTGTTTTGGCTCGGCGTTCGGATGGCTTGACCGGATGGGGGAGCATTCAGTAAATGGTCTGAATAGAGACTGCACGGTACGCCGCCTTTCAGCAGATCGTTGATTTTCATCACCCGTGTTCCGTAGGGTGTACCAATAAAGCCTACGGTGGGGATTTCGGCCGTGAAGCGGGGACGAAAAACGTGCGGATTGGCAGCGTAAGGCAGAAAGATACATGTACAGCCCCAGCTTTTAAACAAGGGCATGGTTTCGAACGAGGTGAGCCAGACCAAATCGAAGAGAGGAGCTATTTGCCGTTGCATAAAGGGCGCTTGCAGGTTATCGGAGCAAAGCAGCAGGGTAGGTATACCTCGCTGTTTGAACCGTCCGACGGTATCGGGTTTCACCAGCTCGTCTCCGTGAAGACTGACCATCAGGTCGGCCGATACTGCGCCGGCAGCTTTTGCAAGTGCTTCGTTGAATTGCTCCACATCGGAATATGCGAGTGGGTTGAAGACGGTAAGGGTATGTCCGGCGCGCTTCAACTCATCCAGAAAATGGACGCGTGGGACCGAACGCATGACAGACCCGTCGTCTTCGTAGATAAATAACAGATGCATTTCTTATTGCCGTGTCTTTATACCTGTTTGGGGCGACGGCTCCTCTCTCGCTTTTTCACGTTTTTTTTCTACGGTATGGGTGAATCGGCAGGAGGAGTGGGTGTTGTGCCCTTCTTTTTTTCGCCCAGCGTATGACGCAGCGAGACAAGTTCGTTTTGTTCGTTGACGGCCTTCTCTACTTCGGTGGCGAAGGCTTCGTATTTCGCGGCGTCGACTTCTTTCATGATGTCGAGGTATTTGATCAGTTTTGAGTTGATGGTTCGCAAGAGTGCCACTTTGATGCTGCTGGCGCTGGGCAGGTTTTTCTGCTGTGCCAGTTCGCGGAGATATTCCACCTGAGTAGTTGCGAAGTCCTGCTGTGCTTCGCGCAGTGCCTTGATGGCGTCGAAGACTCCGGGCAAGGCCGCGATGTGCGGTTCGAGCGATGCGTCGGACAAGTCGCGCAGCAAGGATTCGATGAGCGATGTTTCGGCGTCGTAATTTTCAGAGACGATGGACATCGTATAGTTGTCGAACACGCGTTTGAGTGCCGGCGCATGCTGTCGTGCGAATTCGGTCGGCATGTTGGCGTAGCCGTTGAGTACGTGTCCCAAGGCGCGTACGCAACGGTCACGTACCCCGTCGCGGTCGTCCAGCTCATTCAGTACTTTCAGGCGTTTGATGGCTTCGGTAATTTGTTCGGACTGTAGTTTCATCGTATCCATCGTGGCAACGAGAAACGGGTCTTGGGTCAACTCGGGGCGAGCATGATACAAGGCAATGATTTGATCGGATACGGCATCCACTTCGGTGGTGCGGCTGGCTGTTTTCAGGTAGTTCATGTGTTTTATTTTTTATGGGTTATATAATGAAAATTACTGTGCATGTTCGGAAAATATGGCTGCCAAGCATCGTTACGGTGACGAGTCCCGACTCAGTGACGTATCAGTCCGATGTTACGATGACGACGATCGTTGGGATTTATCGCCGTCGTTCGTCGCGGTAACGTTGCCCGAGTGACTGTGTTGATAGACTTTGTCAGGGTGACGAAGAGCATTTTTATGCTTCGTTGCGTCTCGTTACGGTAAGCATAGTGGGCCGCAAATACATCCCGGATTTATTTTTTGATCAATTCTAATATACCGATACCCATTTCCTTGCATCCACAGTTGCTTTGGATCACTTCGTCGGTCAGTGGCACATTAGCGTGAAAGATTCCATGATCATCGAAACATGAAAAGCGCTCGATTTCATAATACTCCGAACACATTCGGAGCAAATAAGAAAGTGAAAAAACACGATGTGCATGAAACTCCACACGTTGAACACCTATTGGGACGGATAGATATAACCGCCCCTTGCTTTTAAGCATACGGGTGATATTTCTCAGTCCAATCACGTGCCCATTGTAACAAATCGTATCGCCGTAACGTCCTAATCCGAAATGCTCCATAGCATGAAGACATGAGATAGAATCGGTTATTTCCTCCTTGTCACAATTCGTGATATCCAACCGGGTGAATTGAACGTTGGGGATGACACTTTTAAGCGGTCTTACATCGATCACTTCGATGGGTCTGAATGTTGCCACATGCGCAACAAACCCGTCGATACGGCTACCTACGTCAATATGTCGTTCCGGATTATTCTTGAAAATGCGTTGAGCCACATATAAATCCTGCCAGAAATAACCGCCATAGGCACTCCCCGCAGAAGTTTTTTTATCGAAAAACAGAGGGTACAATTTGGTGATTGGGAAAAATTCATCTCCTTCTTTATACTGAGATTTAAATTTTTTCAGGTCTTTTCTGAATGAAGACATTCTCGATGGAGTAGGGATGCGAGCTATAATAGCTCCCGGATTGATTCCTGTCCACGTGATCAGCCACTCTTTAATTTTCGCTTTTCCGGACATAACTTATTCGTTTGAGATAGTTGATACTTTCTTTAAATATGATGGAGTTTGTATATTTCAATATGACGGAGTAGATCATAGCCATCGATAAAATTTTAATCGCAAAGCGCAAATGTACCTGCTCTACTTGTAATGAAATAAACCAAGCCCCTCCGATAGCCAGGGCGGTTACGGCGGCATACGGAAAAATGTCTTTCACCACGTCACTTATTCGCAGACCGATAAGTTTATGCGTGTACAGATGCCAAAAAAACGTACTGCAACAAAATACCCCCACATAAGTCGATACCATGACGAAAATATTCCCCGACAAATAATAACACACCAGCAACGACAGCAGCTGGGCGGCAAAAAGTATCGTCATAATGTTCATATAGAGATATGACTTTCCGTGCGAAAAAGCGAGCGACATGTACAAAGCGATCAAATAACTGTTCAGTCCCCAAATGCAAAAAATCTGCAGAAAAGGAATGCTGGGTCTCCACGTCGGGCCCAGTGCGATAAGAATAAATTCCTTTCCGGCGAAAGCTAATCCCAACAACGCCGGAAAAGTAATAAAAGCTCCGAAACGAAGCATCTTGCGGAAAACGTTTAGCTGACGCTGCCTGTCCGACTGAGCTTCTACCAATACCGGCTGAGCAATGTTATTAAGCGTCGAAACAATCATATTTCCTCCCATGATGGCCCATTTGTTGCCTTGAGAGTAATAACCCGTCATCGTTTCGTGGTACGCTTTCCCTAAGATGACCGTCATCAGATTATATGTGATCTGTGAAAAAACTCCCGTAACAAAGACCTTCACTCCAAACCCGAACATCTCTCTGAGCGGAGCCCGGTCAAATTCAAATGTCGGCCTCCATGGCGATAATCGCCAGCGAAGCACGACGATGATCAAGACCTGAGAAAGTTGCTGAATGACCAGCCCCCAAAAGGCCAGTCCGTTTAACGCCAGAATTAACCCGATAGCCCCCGATCCGAAAACAGCGGCCATATCGATGATTCCCCGCTGCTTGGCCATGATTTTTTTTAGCAGCAAAGCGTTATGCGCTACACCTGTCGCCGAAATAATAAACGTCAGAAACAAGACACGCGAAAGGGAAACCAGCACCGGTTGGTTATAAAATCGAGCGATCCACGGCGCGGCAAAGAAAAGAAGAACGTATATCCCGAAGGCTACGAATACATTGAACCAGAAGACCGCATTGTAGTCCTTATGTTCGATGGTTTTTCGATTGACCAGCGCTGTGGTAAAGCCACTGTCCATAACGGTATTCGCTACGGCAGTGAAGATAGCCAGCATCGCCACCAGCCCGTAATCGTCGGGCGAAAGGATCCGGGCGATCGCTATACCAAAAGCCATTCCGATCACTTGCTGGACGAAATTGCTGATTCCGCCCCAGAACAAACCTTTGGCTGTTTTTTCTTTCAGTGTAGCTTCTGGCATTAGGGAGTTATTCTCCTTCTTTTTCTTTTACGTAGCGAGGTGTTGAAGCGTTCTGAATCGCCTTCAATGCAATATCTTTTACACTGGCTTCAGCACGAAGAGCCTTATCGGCATACTCTTTTACCTGTGCTTGCAGTTCTTTTATTTTTTCCTGTAGAGAATTTATTTGCTGGTCCTTCAGACGAATCTCTGCCACATTCTGCTGCTCGGAAAGTTTGTTTTTGAATTCGTGCTCTGTTTGAAGGTTCTTTGTGATTTCCGCTTCCTTATCAATCAATGCTTTTTCTAACAACTGAGGATATTCAGCATGATATTTGCGTAACTCCACCAATTCTGTTTCTGCAGTTTTCAGGTTGGTTTCACGTTCCATCATTTCCTGCTCGAACTTTGCCTTCCGCTCTTGGAGCTCTCTTTCGAGCTGCTGTACTTTGACTTTATACTCATCTGTATCTTTTTGTCTTGCAGTTTTCAGATTGTATGCATACTCTTCTTCTTCACGCTGACGTTGCTTGGCTACCTCGTTGAGATGCTCCTCCTGTGTCGTTTTGTGTTTTTGCTTCTCTGTCTCCCATAAAAGTCTCGCTTCAGCCATTTCTTTTTCGAATGCCTCTTTTTTCTCTTTCTGCACAAGAAGCATGGTCGCCAATGAATCGGTATTGGCGGTGAGTGAGTATAAGTCTTCGAGCTTTTTTTTCTCAACTTCAATGGCCATCTTTATATCGGATAATTTCTTGTATTCCATAGAAAGTTCTTCCAATAATCCGTTTAATGAACCATTCAAACTTATTTTTAAGTTTTCGATGCTTTTTCCGATATGGTCTTTCGACAAGTCCGAAACGCGATCACTTATCTCTTTATTTTGCTTCTCTTCCTGTTCTAATTTAGGATGATTGGCCTTGGCTTTCTGCACTTCTTCCAGAAGACTTTCGTATGCTTCGAGAATCTCTGTCTTGGTGTTTTTGGATGATACGACGGTTGCCATAATTATTGATCTTAATTTGTTATTTAATCATTTTTTGTCCGGATCTTTCTTCAACGCATAAATCCGCTCGATGATATCGACGACTTTCATGCCTTCAAGTACGTTCGTCGTTATCGTATCGGAAGTGTTCCCGGAAAGGACATTCACCACGTTGCGGATTACGAGGTGATGGTTCTGTGCCGAGCCTTTGTAAGCGCCGTAGTCGTTGCCCGGATTCGTAGGTGGAAGAGTCGGCATCTCGTAGTCTCGGATATGGCAATATTCGACTTCGTTCATGTATTGTCCCCCGATTTTCACACTTCCGTTTTCCGCCACAATCAGCATGCTGCTTTCGAGGTTTTTATTCCAAACGGCGGTCGAGTAGTTCAATGACCCCATGCCTCCTCCGTTCGTAAAACGGAAGTGAACGACACCCGAGTCTTCGAAGGCGGTTGTATCGTGGTGGTTGAAATCGTCGAATCGCGCCTGTATGTCGGTAATGTCGCCGAAAAGCCAGTACATCACGTCGATAAAATGCGAGAACTGCGTAAAGAGCGTGCCGCCGTCCAAATCGGCCGTTCCGTGCCAGCCGCCGGCTTTGTAATAGCGTTCATCGCGATTCCAGTAACAGTTGAGCTGAACCATGTAAATCTGCCCCAAACGTCCCGACTCGATCATCTCTTTGATCCATACCGAAGGCGGAGAATAGCGGTTTTGCATCACACAGAAGACTTGCCGATGGTGCTTCAAACCAGTATAGACGACCTTCTCGGCATCGGCCACAGAGAGAGCCATCGGCTTTTCGATGACGACATGATAGCCAGCCTCCATCGACCGAATCGCCATCGAGGCATGCAGGCCGTTCGGCACGCAGATGTTTAACACGTCGAACGGAATACCACTTTCTAATAAAGCGTCCAAACTGCGGAAGAAAGGTACTTTATATGCCTCGATACCCAATACGAGTTCAGGTCGGATATCGCAGAGCGCGACCAGTTCGGCGCCCTCTTCACGCGAAATCATTTCCGCATGGCGTTTGCCGATATGTCCGCAACCGACCACGGCAAAACGAACCGGTTTGATCATTTCGTTTGTTGACTCCTTCATACAACAAGTCCACGTCACTCCCATCATGCGGGGTGACTCAAAAAGCGTTGCAAAGATACAAAA
This sequence comes from Tannerella forsythia, assembly GCF_003860135.1. GTDB lineage: Bacteria > Bacteroidota > Bacteroidia > Bacteroidales > Tannerellaceae > Tannerella > Tannerella forsythia_A. Next base: position 22,990 of record NZ_RQYN01000026.1, on the reverse strand, counting down.
CTTATTCTATACAACGTGTCGTGAAGATCGTTATTGCAAGCAATATCCGTAGCTCACGAGGGGTGATCTTCGTTTTCCTGACCGATGCTTCTCTGTCATCATGCTTCAATTTCTCCCCTCGATTCGCTCGTGTAACGAACAAATTAATCCTCTCGTGGGAAATTTCGCTTTGCTTTTAGGCTTTTCCGCCGTACCCGAAGCCAAGATCGTCGATCACGGCTTTGACTTCGGCTTCCGTAGCGGTACCTTCGACAAAGGCCGTCCCGCTGTTCAGATCAACGCTTACGGAAGTAACGCCTGCCAATTTGCCAAGGCCCTTCTCCACACTTTCCTTGCAATGGTTACAACTCATGCCGGTGATTTTATATTTTGCTGTCATATCGTTTGTTTGTATAGGTTCTTGTTTGTATTTCAAGAAAAAAGCATAGATGAGCAGCAGTACAAGCAAGATACTGCACGATGTTTTGAACCAGGGCGTATCCGGCTGGCAACAGGCCGCAGCCGTCGCAGTAATCGGCGCCGCAAACCATTCGGCAGGCAATAGATAATCGATTGCCAATCCGAATCCGACTGCACCGGTAATAATGGCTGCAAGATACGTAACAAGTGTTTTTACCCCCATCACTTTACGTATAACGAGAATAGCCGCCATGTTCGTTGCCGGTCCGGCCATCAGCAGGACAAGTGCCGCACCGGGCGACATCCCTTTCAACATCAATGCCGCGGCAATAGGGATAGATCCCGTGGCACAAAGATACATGGGGACAGAGAAGAGCAGTACGAGCAGCATGTTCTTTATCGGGGTGTCGGCGTACTGCTCGAAGAAGGTCGTTGGTACGAAAACGGTAATCAACCCCGCAATCACCAATCCGATTACTAACCATTTGCCGATGTCTTGAAGCATCTCCACATATCCGTAGCGCAGCGCTTCGATCAGACGGTTTTGTCGTCTCGGGCGAGAGGAGTCGTCAGAGCCTACACATCCGCAGGCGGAAGCGCATGATTCGCTCGACTTTTCTTCATCTCCGGCAGCAAAGCGGTTTACCGCTACCCCACCTACCATGGCAGTTACCAGTGCCACGAACGGACGGATAATCGCAAACGGAAGCCCCAAAAGCGAATAAGTGGCCATGATCGAGTCGACTCCCGTTTGTGGCGTAGCGATGAGAAAGGAAGTGGTTGCCCCCTTGCTCGCCCCTTCGTTGCGTAACGACATAGCGGTAGGAATCACTCCGCACGAACACAGAGGTAACGGGATGCCGAATAGGGCGGCCCACAATACCGACCGGAAATCGTTATGCGAAAGGTAACGCGTGTAAATCCCCTGCGGCACATACACATGCAGCAGTCCGGCAAAGAGGAAGCCCAGCAACAGATAGGGCGACATCTCATTCAACAAATTGACAAAAGCATTCCAAGATTCCATACACATTATCTTTTATTGCCCGACACGTTTTTTCTGCGTCATCGACTTTTTCGGAGTACCTTGCGATAGGCTGCTTCGTCATTGATGATGCGCAGGGCTTCTTTCAGGCTTTCGTTATCGTCGTTAATGGTTTGAAAATATTCGTTCATATCAAATAAGTCGCGTGCGATAAGTGCTTTGAGCTGAAGCGAGATCAGTGGCTTGGATCGATTGTATTGTTCTTCGTTGAATTCGATCTTCTCGTCAGTCGCGAGCTTCTGAAGTTCTTGGAGTATTTCGTCCGTCACCTCGAACTTCGCCTTGTATGTCTTGAATGCCGGATATTTTTTACCCAACTCCTTGCGATTCTTGTCGAGGTAGTTCATCGCTACACGGTTCACGATTCCCATTCCGGCCACTTTCCGGTGATAGTCTGTGTAACGTGTCGAATCGAAAGGAATAAAGATATCGGGCATGATTCCGCCACCGCCGTAGACCGTACGTTTGTTCAGCAGGGTGCTGAACTTCAGCGAATCCGGAAAATGGATGCTGTCGGCATTCATCAACTCACCGCGGTTATACCGTTCGATCAGGTCGCGATTATATTCTTTGGCCTGACCATTCTTATAGGGCTTCTGAATATACCGTCCCGAAGGCGTGTAATAACGTGCGACGGTGAGGCGGATCATCGAACCGTCGGGCATCGGGATCGGTTTTTGTACAAGCCCTTTCCCGAATGTGCGTCGTCCGAGAATGACACCTCTGTCCCAGTCCTGCACAGCTCCGGACACGATCTCACTCGCCGAGGCTGAAGCCTCGTCGACCATAATGACCAATCGTCCGTTCTCGAATCCGCCTTTTTCGGTGGCGTCGGCTTCCTCGCGTGGCTGTCGGTTCCCTTTGGTATAAACGATCAGCCTGTCTTTTCCGAGGAATTCGTCGGCCAAAGCACATGCCACATGGAGATAGCCTCCGCCGTTGCCCTGCAAATCCAGAATCAGGTGCTTCATACCCTGTTGGCGGAGTTTGACCAATGCCTTGTTAAACTCTTCGTGCGAAGAAGCGGCAAAACGGTTCAGGCGGATGTAACCGGTCGTTGCATCGGCCATATAGGCAGCGTCTAAACTGTAAACGGGTATTTTGCCACGGATAATTTTAAATTCGAGTAACTCGGTGGAGATCCCACGCTTTACTTTTACGCGCACTTCGGTGCCTTTTGGGCCTTTCAGCCGTTTCATGATGTCGCTCGTTTTCATCTTGACACCGGCAATCAGCGAATCGTCTACCATGATGATCCGGTCGCCGGCCATCAGTCCCACTTTCTCCGAAGGACCTCCGGAGATGACCTGAATCACGTAGAGCGTGTCGGTAAGCATATTGAACTGGATACCGATGCCGTCGAAATTACTGTCTAACGGCTCCGTCAACTCCTTCGTCTCTTCCGGATCGGAATAGTCGGAGTGAGGGTCTAACTTTTCGAGCATCCCGACGATTGCGTCTTCTACCAGCTTCTTCTCATCCGTCTTATCTACGTATAAGTTACTGATGGCATACAATGCCATGGAGAGTTTTCGGGCTTCCATATCGGTTCGCTGCTGCGCGTGAGCCGATGAATAAAGCAATGTGCAGACTATAAAGATCGATAAAATTCTGTTCATGATTTTCGTTGTTTTAATGTATGTTGCACTTCTTGAGGAACAAAACGGGAAATATCTTTGCCGTATTGTAACAGTTCGCGCACGATGCTGGAACTGATATGCGTATATTCGGGTTCGGTAAAAAGAATGAACGTTTCGATGCCGGTGAGTTCCCGGTTGACGTCCGCCATATGCTTTTCGTATTCAAAATCGCTCATGGTGCGAATACCGCGCAGAATAAATCGGGCATCAATGCGTTTCGCAAAATCGACGGTCAACGAATCATACAGCATGACTTGCACGCGAGGCTCGTTTCGATAAAGTTGTTCGATGGATGCCACTCGCTCCTCTAAGGAGAAATAAGTTTTTTTGGTCAGGTTCACTCCGATAGAAATGACGATTTCGTCGACTAATGTCAATGCGCGATCGACCAACGACTGATGGCCGACGGTAAAAGGATCGAATGTGCCCGGGAAAATAGCTCTTCTTTTTTCCATGTGCCTGTATTCAGGTGGTGAGATCTTCCTCTACCACCAAGTTGTCGATAATAAAATTTTGTCTCTCCATCGTATTCTTTCCCATATAGAACTCAAGCATCTCCTTGATCGAGTCTTCCTTTTTAATAGACACCGGATCTAAGCGCATCTCTTTCCCGATAAAATGCTTGAACTCGTCGGGAGAAATTTCCCCCAGCCCTTTGAATCGCGTAATCTCCGGATTCTTTCCCAGCTCATTGATTGCCGCGTTTTTCTCTTCCTCGTTGTAGCAATAAATCGTTTTCTGCTTGTTACGTACCCGGAAAAGCGGTGTCTGGAGGATAAATACATGTTTTTGCTTCACTAAGTCGGGGAAGAACTGAAGAAAGAACGTGATCAACAGCAACCGGATATGCATACCGTCCACATCGGCGTCGGTGGCGATGATGACCCGGTTATAGCGCAATCCGTCCAGCCCGTCTTCGATGTTCAAGGCGGCTTGCAGCAGGTTGAATTCTTCGTTCTCATATACGACTTTTTTGGTCAGACCGAAACAGTTCAGCGGCTTACCGCGCAGACTGAATACGGCCTGTAAGTTCGGGTCACGACTTTTCGTGATCGAGCCGCTGGCCGAGTCCCCCTCGGTGATGAAGATGCTACTCTCGGTTTTGTTCTCGCTCTTCCCGTCGTTAAGGTGAATACGACAATCACGCAGTTTACGATTGTGAAGGTTCACCTTCTTGGCTCGCTCGCGCGCTAACTTGGCCACTCCGGCGATGGCTTTCCGCTCTTTCTCGGATTCCTGTATCTTCTTATAGAGCGCGTCGGCTGTTTCCGGATTCTTGTGAAGGTAATTGTCGACCTCTTTCTTGATAAAATCGCCGATAAATTTGGCAACCGACAGATCGCCTTTCGGACTCATGTTTCGCGAACCCAGCTTGATCTTTGTTTGCGATTCGAACTCCGGTTCCTCCACACCGATATAGATGGCGGCGACAAGCCCGCTACGGATATCGGCCACTTCGAGGTTCTTATTGTAAAATTCCTTCACCGTGCGTGCAAACGATTCTTTGAATGCGGCCTGGTGCGTGCCTCCCTGCGAAGTATATTGTCCGTTTACGAACGAGTAATAATCGTCGCGCGACTGGTTGACATGCGTAAAAGCAATTTCTATATCATTCGCCTTGAGGTGGACGATGGGGTAAAGAATCTCGTCGGTGATGTTTTCGTTGAGCAGGTCTTCAAGACCTTTTTCCGAAATATATTTTTCACCATTATAATAAATGGACAGTCCTGAGTTCAGGTAGCAATAGTTGCGAATCAGTGTCTCTACAAACTCGTGACGGTATGCGTAATTTTCGAAAATCGACGGGTCCGGGGTGAATCGGATGAGTGTTCCGTTTTTTTCCTTCGTTTCAATGGCCTCACGGTCGTGAACAAGTTTTCCGCACCGAAACTCGACCCTTTTCTCCACCTGATCACGATACGATACGACCGTAAAATCGGTAGACAGCGCGTTCACCGCCTTGATGCCGACACCGTTCAGACCGATAGACTTTTTGAACGCTTCGGACCCGAATTTACCGCTGGTATGAAGCGTCGAGACCGTTTTAGCCAGATTTCCTTGCGGAATACCACGCCCGTAGTCACGTACCGACACGTTTCCTTCGTCGATGGTAATATCGATCCGGGTACCGGCCTTCATACGGAACTCGTCGATCGAGTTATCGATGACTTCTTTCAGAAGAACGTAAATGCCGTCGTGCCGGTCCTCGCCGCCGTGCGTATTGCCGATATACATACCGGGACGCTTGCGAACGGCATCAAGCCCTTCGAGCGTAACAATATCTTTGTCGTCGTAGGTTACTATTTGTGAAAGGTTCGTGTATTCGTTCATGAATCAACTCAGTTTTTTGATGAAAGCCCTTCGTGTTTTATGATGCTCGCGTTTGAAATAATCCCACTGTGCCTGTACGGCCGTATTCGTCTCCAACTCGATGTTGCTCTCCGCGTACTCCGCTCCCAGTTTAATGTATTCGGGGATGAGGTCGCAAAAAAGCAGAGCATTGACTCCTTTGTTCTGATATTCGGGCAGGATACCCATCAAATACAGATCGACAATTTTTGTTTTCGAGTGCATCGCTTTGAGCAGCGGAATGAAACCGAACGGGAACAGTCGTCCTTTGGCTTTTTGCAAGGCATGCGAAAGACTGGGGAGCGAGATGCCGAACCCGACTACCGTATCGTCTTCTTCGCGTACGATCAATGTGACCAGATTAAGACGCAACATCGGGATATATATTTTGGCGTAGTAATCGATCTGTTTCGAGGTCAACTCAGAAAACCCGTAAAGCGGAGCAAACGACGCGTTCAACGTTTCGAAGACTTTGCGCGCATACGGCTGAATGTCTTTCCTCCTCTTGAATTTTAATACTTTGAGGCCGTATTTCTTTTTCACGATTTCGGCGATGCGCAGATGTTTTTCGGGGATCGCGTCGGGGATATAAATTTTAAACTCGTGCCAGTCCTGATCTTTCACGTAGCCCATCCGCTCCATGTGTTGGGGATAATACGGAAAGTTATAGATCGTCGCCATCGTACCGAGCTGGTCGAACCCTTCGATCAGCATCCCTTCGTGATCCATATCCGTAAAGCCCATCGGTCCGTGAATTGCCTCCATGCCTTTGGCTTTGGCCCATCCTTCTACGGCATGAAACAGCGCATCGACGACTTCCGGATCGTCGATAAAGTCGACAAATCCGAAGCGTGCATGTTTCTGTCCCCATGTCTTGTTGCTCGCATGAACAATGATCCCGGCAATCCGCCCCACGATTTTATTATCCTTATACGCTAAAAAATAAATTGCTTCGCTGTTTTCAAAAGCAGGATTCTTCTCTTTCGATAAAGTAATCATTTCTTCCTCGATCAGTCCGGGAACATGATATGGGTTGCCTTTGTATAAATCGATATTGAACTTGACGAAGTTCTTCAGATCTTTTTTTGTCGCTACTTCTTTAATTGATACACTCATATTCGCACCTGCTGTAAACGTTCTTCCGTTTTTTTTAAGCGACAAATGTAGTGATTTTAATTTAGACCGGTGTTGTTTTTTTGAAAAGCGAGAGCAGTAACTCCTCGATAGAGGCTCTCATCCGGCGGCTTTTTCCCGTGAAGTTATTGACTAATATCACAACGGCATAGCGCTTACCGTTGTGGTCCATATATCCGCCATAACACAGGACACGGCTCATGCTACCGCTTTTCAGTCGTGCTTTTCCCTGCAACGAGCTTCCCTTCATCATATTTCGTAATGTGCCGTCTATCCCTGCTCGCGGCAACGAATGCACGAAAGCCTCCGATGCTTTCGAGCGCAAGGCCATGTAAGTATATACGTCGCACAGGAATTCGGCCGTTACTTTGTTGGTAATGGCCAGACCGCTCCCGTCGAACATCCAGAGCGAAGAGGAATCGATCCCTTTCTGCTTCCAATACTGCGTAACGACCTGTGCTCCTCTTCCGAAAGAAGAGATCGCCTCTTTCGAGGAAGGAGCGTAACGCAACCCGAGCGTTTTGAACACGGCGTCGGCATACAGGTTATGGCTGACGAAACAAAATATGCGGGCGAGGTCCTTGAGGGGAGGCGAATAAGTCGTGATCAAAGTCTTGCGAGTCGTCTCTTTCCACTGCCCCATCCGCGAGAGAATGCGATGACATGAAGGAGCGCCTTGGATACGGATACCTTCGCGCTGAAAAAAAGCATGGACGTAGCGGGCCGCAAAAAGCGCCGGATCGGGAATGTCGGCCGTCAGCTTGAAATGGGAGCGGCGCGCGGGGATCGCACCGTAAAGATAACGTTCGTCGGAGAAAGGAAATCCTGTGATAAAGCAACTGTCGGCAGGTGCCGGAACAGCTTTGACGTAGTTGTGAAACGTGAGAGACGGCATGTCCGGTTCACAGTATTTAATCGTCGGCGTTGTGCCGGCTACACCGCTTTCAAGGTACAGACGGAACCGATTGTCGAAGATGTTCAGCCCATAGCTGCCCTGTCCGTATTCGCTTCCAAGGTCTTCACGCATCCATTTCATCGATACGCCTTCGGTATCGAAAATACTTTCGTCCACAATCAGCGCTCCCGTAACTTCGCGGATGCCGGCCTTGCGGATGGCTGCCGACCAGAGTCTAAGGATACTGTCTTTCGGGGTATCAAGCTCGGACGAGTTGAGCGTAGGGTCTCCACTTCCGCAGAGGTATAAGTTGCCGCGCAGGATGCTGTCACGAATCTCTCCATCGTACGAAACAGACGTCTCGAAACGGAAGTCTTCACCCAGTATCTCGAGAGCCGTGGCGGCCGTGACGGTTTTCATGACTGAGGCAGGTATCAGCTGACGTTCACTTTCATACTCGTATACAACAGTCCCTTTGTTTACTTCTTTCACCATCAATGCGACGGATGCTCCTCGAACCATCGGTTTGTCTAAGAAACGTTTCAGTGGAGCAGGAACGGACTGGGAGAAGAGCGTCTGTGTACCGAAGCAAAGACATGCGACCCAAATAATCATCCGCTGATGAATCATGATTTTTCTCATTTTATATACATATTTAGAGGCAAAGATATGAAAATGAAAAAAGAAATCTGGAAAAATTGCGGCATTAGTTGTTTTTCTAAAAAAAAGCATTACCTTTGCACTCGCATTAAAAAAGTACTTCAAGGTAGATTCGCTAGCTCAGCAGGTAGAGCACATCCCTTTTAAGGATGGGGTCCTGGGTTCGAGCCCCAGGCGAATCACTCCGAAACGAATCCCTGATAATCGAGCATTATCGGGGATTTGCTGTTTTATATTATAACGGTAGTGAATGCTCGGAAGATGGAGCATTGAATAATTCTGAAAAAACACATTTCAAGAAAGAGTAAAAGAAATGACTTCGATAAAAATAAAATTCAGAAAATCGACTATTAAAGACAAGGAAGGCGTACTTTATTTCCAATTAATTCATAATCGTAAAACCAAACTGATTACGACACATTTTCGTCTATTTCCTTGCGAGTGGGATACTCATTTAGAATCTGTGGTAGCAGATAAATCATCTAGTGAGAGAGGCGTTTACTTAAGGACCGTTAAAGACGGTTTAGAAAGAGAGAGGAGACAGATTAATGAGCTAATATCTATATTAGAAAAGAGAGGAGAGTATACAATAGAGGAATTAGTAGAACATTATGTAAATAATTCTTTCAATGGCTATTTTTTTTCTTTTATAAAAAACCGGATTAAAAGGCTAAAATCTGAAAATCGAATTAAAACGGCATCAATATGTGAGACAGCATATCGGAGCTTTTCTCGATTTAGACGTGGAGAAGACATTTGGATTAAAAAGATGGACAACGTGCTAATCAACAAGTATGAGGCTTATTTGGTAAATAATAATGTGTGTAGAAATACTGTTTCTTGTTATATGAGATCATTAAGATCAATATATAATCAGGCTATACGCAAGGGGTTGGCAGTTTCAAATAATCCATTCAGAGATGTTTATACAGGTGTCGATAAAACATCCAAAAAAGCGGTGAATGAATCTGTAATTTTGAAGCTGTGCAAACTTGAGCTTTCTAAGCAAGTCAATTTAGAAATAGCACGAGACATTTTCATGTTTAGTTTTTATACAAGAGGTATGTCTTTTATAGACATGGCCAATCTCAGACAAAGTAACCTTAAAAATGGCTATATCATTTATTCTCGGAGCAAGACCAAACAAGTTTTGTCTATTAAGATTGAGAAATGTATTGAAGAAATCATAGAAAGATATAGGCTCCTAACTATAGACAACTACATACTTCCTATATACAATAGAAAGAACCATAATTATATCAGTCACTTGCGCACATACAATAAACGCTTGAAACGATTATCTGAAATGATAGAGCTAGAAAAACCGTTGAGTTCTTATGTAGCAAGGCATTCATGGGCTACAATAGCATTTCGAAAAGGAATCTCTGTGCAAGTTATCAGTGAAGGGATGGGACACGAGAACGAAAAAACAACACGTATCTATTTGGCTTCTATCGATCAGTCTATTATAGATAACGCAAATGCTCAAGTCATAGCATTATAGTAATTAAAAGAATGACTACCTCTTCTTTAGAGGTGGTACTTTATCGAAAGTAAATTCTCTACAAAGATAGAAAAGAATTTTCAATAATAGATTGTCGACAATTATATTTTTTTTTACAAGAGATGCGACTTTTGCTTTTTTCTCAATCAAGAAGCTGTTTTTCAACGTGTTTATGCAAATGTTCGAAAAAAATATATTTAAAATCGATGCAATAAATAAATACCGATTGATTCTCAGTTTAATTACAAATAATATAAAAATACTTCCTTGTTATTGTTTTACAAATCTGTTTTAAAATCCTTCCTCAAAAGTCAAAAGGGAACCACAGAACACTAACAAACAACACAATACTACAAAGCCTATTTAAGTACCACCTCTAAAGAAGAGGAGGTATAAAAAATGTTTATTAATAATTTAAATCAAAGTGTTATGGCAATTAACTTACAAAAGGGCCAAAAAATAGATATTGGCCTAACAAGGATGAGTGTAGGATTAGGGTGGAATCCAAACGAAGGGACCGGTTTTGATTTTGATTTGGATGCTTCTGCATTCATGATTGACACAAACAGACAAATACCGTCGGAACCTTATTTTGTCTTTTATGGAAATACTGATTCTCCAGATGGGGCTTTGCATCACACAGGAGATGATCCTACAGGAGGTAATAGTGAAGATGGAGATGATGAAACCATTGAGATTGATTTGTCAAAAATTGACCATCGCATCAATGAAATTTTATTTGTAGTAACTATCCATGAAGCGATACAAAGAAAACAAAATTATGGACAAGTTCGCAATTCATACATCCGGATAGTTGACGATTCAACTGGTAAAGAAATAGCAAAATATGAATTAGGAGAAGATTTCTCAATTGAGACAGCTGTTGAATTCGGAAGGCTTTATAAAAAAGAGGGTAAATGGAAATTTGAAGCATCCGGAATTGGTTATAAAGAAGACTTGGCATTCTTTCTATCGAAATATTATAAAGGAAAAATCATAAAATGAGAAGATATGGCAATTAATTTACAAAAAGGTCAGACCATAGATCTGCGCAAAAATGATAAAGGGGAAGACGTGTACAACTTATCTTCTGTTACAATTGGATTAGGTTGGGATGTCCGTAAAAAAGGAAGCGGATTATTAGGAAAACTTTTTGGAGAGAGAGAAGATGAGTATGATCTTGATGCTATTGCATTCTTATTAGATCGCAATGGAAAAGTAGCTAATCTTGGACGGACAGTTTATGTTGGTGGAAGACAGGTTATTTTATATCAAGGAGATGTTATTTATTTTAACTCAATGAAACACCCTTCGGGTCATATTTGGTTAACAGGAGACAATAGAACTGGAGCCGGTGATGGGGATGATGAGCAAATCATTGTTAAATTAGATTCATTAGATGAAAAGTTTCAGAAGATTCTATTTGTCGTTTCTATTTATCAAGGAAAACAGAAAAATCAACATTTCGGGATGGTTGAAAACGCTTTTATCAGGGCGGTTGATGCGAGAGGAAAAGAGATTACAAGGTATAATTTATCAGGTGATTATACAATGGACGGTATGTGCTCGATGGTTTTTGCTGAAGCATATCGGAAAGATGGCGGTTGGAAATTCAGAGCTATTGGAGAACCATACCAGACAGACAGTTTTGTCGAAATCCTGAAAAAATATATTTACCAGTAATTCAGAAACCATGAGAAGACTTCCTGTATATTTATTATTAGATACATCTGGTTCCATGTGTGGTGAACCGATTGAAGCTGTAAAAAACGGAGTACAAGTCATGATAAGTTCACTACGGCAAAACCCGCAAGCGCAAGAAACAGCTTTCTTAAGTATTATCACCTTCGACAGTTCCGCGAAGCAAATTATTCCTTTAACTGATTTAGGATCATTTCAGATGGTGGATATAAAGGCAAGTGGAACAACGGCTTTGGGTGAAGCCTTGAAACTCGTCAGTAATTGTATCGACAATGAAGTTGCTAAAACAACCTCAGAAACAAAAGGTGATTGGAAGCCATTAGTTTTTATAATGACTGATGGGAATCCAACCGATGATTGGCAAAATGGCTTGACTGAATTAAAAAAGCGGAAAATAGCATTCATTGTTGCTTGTGCTGCTGGTAGTGGAGCGGATACAAATATTTTAAAACAGATTACAGACAATGTAGTCAGCTTGGATACAGCCGACAGCCAAAGTATTTCCAAATTTTTTGCTTGGGTTACTGCTTCCATTGGTGTTTCATCAACAAAAATAGAAGATTGTGGCAAAGAAGTAGCTGGATTGAATGAACTGCCCCCTCCTCCTTCGGAATTAAATATCGTCGTATAATGAGGAGATTGCCGGTTTATTTTCTGTTGGATACATCCGGGTCAATGAATGGAGAACCTATTCAAGCCCTTAATAATGCACTAAGTGGCATGATAAATTCATTGCGTTCCGATGCGCAAGCATCGGAAACGCTTTGGGTAAGCATTATTACATTTGATAAAGAGATAAAAGAAATCTTACCATTAACAGAGTTGCCCTCACTGCAATTGCCTGAAATTGTTTGCCCTCCAAGTGGTCCAACTTTCACAGGGAAAGCTCTTGAGTTATTATGCCAGAAAGTCTCTATGGATGTGAGAAAAGGAACTCCTACACAAAAAGGTGATTGGCGCCCATTATTATTCATCTTCACAGATGGAAAACCCTCGGATTTACAATTATACTCAGAAATGATTCCAAGGATAAAAATGTTGAATTTTGGAGCGATAATTGGGTGTGCTGCGGGTGATTGGGCTGATGATTCCAAATTGAACGAGTTATGTGATTCTGTAGTGCATTTAGAGACTTCTGACAGTAATACCTTAAAACAGTTTTTCAGATGGGTCTCGGATACAATCGAGCAAGGAAATAAGAGTATGGGAGTAACAGATATGGTAGCACTCCCTCCAGCTCCATCAGAAGTACATTTAGTCATATAGATCTCCGATTTTTAATGTGTAAATATTATGAGACGATTACCAATATATTTTTTAATTGATGTTTCCGAATCAATGGTGGGAGTACCTGTTCAGCAGGTGGAAGAAGGCTTAGAAACCATTATTCAAGCATTGAAAACAGACGCCAATGCCATAGAAACAGTATGGGTTTCCATTATTGTATTTGCAGGTCGGTCAAAAACACTTATTCCTTTGCAAGAGATTGTTAATTTCTACCCTCCAAAATTTCCGATTGGAAGTGGTACTTCTTTGAGCAATGGTTTAGGGCATCTAATGTATGAACTACGGAAAAATACAATCAAAACAACCATTGAACAAAAAGGTGATTGGAAACCTATTGTTTTCTTGTTTACAGATGGTGTGCCTACCGATGAAACTAAGCCAGCAATAGCAGAATGGAAAAGTAACTGGCAGAGGACGGCAAATTTAATCGCTGTTTCATTTGGAGATGAAACAGACAACCATTTACTTGGTAAATTAACTGACAATGTGCTTCAATTCAGAAATACCGACGCTTCTGCATACAAGCAGTTTTTCAAATGGGTTACCGATTCGATTAAAACCAGTAGCGCAAGCGTTGAGAATAATACATTAGGATTTGAACTAGCCCAATTAGATGGAGAAACTATTTCCAGAATTGACTTGACAAAAGAAATCTCAAAACCAAGAGTAGATGAAAACTTTGTAATATTAGCTGCAAAATGTCAAAATACAAAGCGTCCTTATCTTATGAAATACAGGAAAAATGTTTTTGTACATGATTCGGGAGATATAGGGTTTAATTACAGGTTAGTCGGAGCTTTTCAAGTCGATAATTCATACTTTGAACTTTCAGAGGAATCTGTACCCAATTATAAAATAAATACCGACAAATTAATCGGTGCACCGACTTGTCCTTGGTGTGGAAATCAATTCGCCTTTGCAGTATGTGGCTGTGGAAAAATTCATTGTATTGGTAGCGAAAAAATCAGTACTTGCCCTTGGTGTGCAAGCCAAGGAACTTATGGACTCGGTGAAGGTGGCATTAATGTCAATAGAACACAAGGATAAGATGGAAATAGCAAAATCATACATTCAATCTCTTTTTAAGACAAAAGGGGTTTTTATACAGCAAGATAGGATCAATTTATTAAATGAGTTTATAGAAAGCGACTCAAATATTGCTGCTGTAAGACAAATTGTTGATATTCAGAATATGCTAATGGATAAATGGAAATTAAGAAATAGGATAGAAGACATTATTGCACAACAAATTAGCATTCCGAACGCAACTGTCAATAAACCATATCAGGCAAGAATTGATTTTGAGCAATTAAAGTTAACAGACTTGTCTGAATTCGATGTTGATGGATTCTCTAAATTAGGGTTGACTTACGATAAGAAAGACCAAACAATTACAGGAATTCCCATGCAAAGCGGTGATGTTAAAATCAGGCTATTATTTAAAATAAAAGGAGAAAGCGAAAATGAACCTTTACACGAAAAAGTAATTCCCCTTATCATTAATCCTGACCCTAAAACACTTTGGAAAGATATTCCGAGCGATGAAAGTGCTATTTTTTGGAAAAAAGATGATGACTATAATTTCAGTCAATTAGGAGAAAAGCATATTGTTGTTGCTTCCAAGAGAGGCCGCTCTCATAAGAATATCGGTTCCTTCCGCGATGACGATTTTGCTTTCAAATACTATAAAAATACTGGCTGGTCAATAGTTGCTGTTGCCGATGGCGCTGGTAGTTGTACTTTATCTAGGCAAGGATCAAAAATTGCTTGCCATGCCGTGATTGACCATTTTGAGCAAACAGAAGACCTCAATCTTGATAAAGAATTTGAACACAAAATAAAGGAGTTTATCCAAACTAAAGACGAAACGATATGGAGAGAATCGGAAGTTTTATCAAAACATATTTTATACAAAGCAACCACATTTGCACATAGTAAAATTCGGGAAGCAGCAATAAAAACCCATCAGAATAACCCTGAACTATTTAATAATCCTAAGGCTAAAAATCCATTGGATTATTTTCACTCAACTCTAATATTCGCTTTGTATAAAAGGTATGAGTTAGGATACCTTATTCTTACTTTTAGTGTTGGAGACTGCCCAATTGCAGTAATGAATAAGAACCAAACAGAGGTATCCCTGCTTAACTGGCTAGATGTTGGTGAATTTGGAGGAGGGACACGATTCATTACTCAATCTGAAATTTTTCATTCCAGTGAGTACCCAATGGCTTCTCGGTTCAACTTTCATCTTATTCCAGATTTTTCCTATCTGTTTTTGATGACTGACGGAATTTATGATCCTAAGTTTGTTGTGGAAGCAAACCTTGAGAAACACGAAAAGTGGATGGATTTTTTAAGAGATTTAAGTGGGGACAATGAAGAGTGTGTAAAGGTTGAGTTTAATCCTGATAATAAAGGAATAGAGGGTCAGTTATTACAATGGATGAACTTTTGGAGTCCGGGAAATCATGATGATAGAACCTTAGCTGTCATTTTTTAATTTATCAAAGAACGAATATGAACACAAGAACTGTTTCGTCAATCATTAATCCGGGTAAAACGTATCAATATGTAGATAATGGGGAACCTATGCGGGGAGGAATGAAAGATGTTTTTTTTAGTCCGGATAAGTCTTATGTGGTTGCCTTCTATAGAGACTCACAGGATTTTAATTCCAGAGAACGATTAAAAAAAATTGTGACCCAGTATTTTGACAGTTTCTTCAATAAAGAAGGCGGGAGCTACTACAAAAACCTATACACTTGGCCTACAGATGTAGTAGAAGCAGATAAAAAAGTGGGAATCATTGTTCCGTGTTATAGCCGAAATTTTTTTTTCCAAAAAGGATATGCAAACAATGATCTATTAAAAGGAAAAGAAAAAGAAGGAAAATGGTTTGCGAGTGCAAAATTCAGGGTCATTCAATCCAAGTCGAAATTGGATGAATCCGAATTGGGGAATTGGCTAAGTTATTTTCAGATATGTGTAAACATAGCTAGAGGAGTAAAAAGATTACATGCAGCAGGCTTGGCTCATTCTGATTTATCCTATAAAAATGTATTAATTGACCCGATAAGTAAAACAGCTGCTATTATTGATATTGATGGACTTGTTGTGCCAGGTCTATTTCCTCCTGATGTTATAGGAACTGCTGATTTTATAGCTCCTGAAGTGTTAGCGACAAAACATTTAGACAAAAATGACCTAAACAGAAAATTACCGAATCGCTTAACAGACTTGCATGCTTTAGCTGTACTAATATACATGTATTTACTTTATCGGCATCCTCTCCGTGGTGGTAATTATTTTGGAGCTGTAGAGTCTGAAGAAGAAGAAGATTTATTGATGGGCTCAAAAGCTTTGTTTATTGAGCATCCAACAGATGCAAGCAATCGGAATTTCAAACGAGAATATGGTGATAACCTCACAAAATTTTATCCCTGGACTGATTTGAAGAAAACCCCATATACCATCACAGGGCCATATTTAAAGGCACTATTTGACCAAGCATTTATTAAAGGTTTACATAACCCGATCGAAAGACCTACTGCAGATGCTTGGGAGCATGCACTGATTAAAACCAATGATTTGAAACTCCAATGTAGTAATCCGAGATGCGGGCAAAAATGGTTTATTTATAATAACACAAAAGATACCCATTGTCCGTTTTGCGGAACAAAATATAATCAATCAATCCCGGTGTTGGATTTTTTCTATCAGTTCAAACCAAGTGTTTGGAAACCGGATAATCAACGATTGGTTGTTTACAATAATTCTACTTTGCATCAATGGCATTCCAATCGAAATGTAATTAGAAATGAAAAGCTAACTGATGTACAAAAAGCAAGGGTTGGATATTTCTCTTATTTCAATAACAAATGGTTCTTTGTCAACGAGAAGTTATCTTCATTAAAGGATTTGACGGAGGACAGATTGATTCCAGTGGGCTCAATGGTGGAAATCACCAACGGAAAGAGACTGTTGCTTTTAAAAGAAGAAGGCGGGAGAGTCGCTATTGTATCACTTACAAATAACTAAAATAAACATCATCATGGAACGAAAACATCATTTCACAGGCTTAACCAATGAAAAAGTACTTGAAAGCAGGGAAAAACATGGTACTAATGTATTAACCCCACCAGAGAAAGAACCTTTGTGGAGGCTCTTTGCGGAAAAATTTGAAGACCCCATCATTCGGATATTGTTAATAGCAGCATTTCTATCATTAGGAATTTCCTTTGTACATTGGGAATTTGCTGAAACTATCGGTATTTTTTGTGCAATATTTTTGGCAACAGGTGTTGCTTTCTGGTTTGAATTAGATGCCAACAAGAAATTCGACGTATTAAATCAAGTTAATGATGATGCTTTGGTAAAAGTAATTCGGAATGAGCTTGTCTGTGAAGTACCCAAAAAAGACATCGTGGTTGGCGACATTGTAATTCTTGGAACAGGTGAAGAAGTACCTGCGGATGGAGAGCTGTTAGAAGCTGTTTCCTTACAAGTAGATGAATCATGTTTGACCGGTGAACCAATGATTGATAAAACAACCAATCCTTCCGATTTCCAATCGGAAGCTACCTATCCATCTAATTGGGCGATGCGTGGAACAAAAGTGATGGATGGACATGGAATTTTAGAGATAAAGAGAGTTGGAGATTCAACTGAATATGGAAAAGTTGCTGAACAATCAACAGAAATGAAAAGAGAAGAGACACCTCTTAACCAACAACTTGACAAGCTGGCTAAATTTATAGGTGTAGTTGGATTTATTCTTGCCATTCTTACCTTTTTTGCTTTGTTTATTAAAGATATATTTTTAGGAACGACCACTTTTACAATGGCACAACTTGGCTCAATTGGAATTATTTTTGTTTCCGCAATGGTAGTACTTGTTAAAGTTTGGGTTCCTATTATTTATGACGCTTTTGAATTATGTGGAAAGACTAAAGAAGTTCCCCAGTGTATTGATGGAAGAAGTTGGTTACAATGGATAGGGCTGGGAGGAGGCGTCTTCATTGTTTTATCTGTTATGGGGTTTGCTTTCGGAATAAATCCGTTGCATACAGAATCGTGGATTAGTTTAGATGTTGCTGGGCGTATTCTACAATACTTCATGGTAGCTGTAACTTTAATAGTAGTGGCTGTTCCTGAAGGGTTACCAATGAGTGTAACGCTAAGTTTGGCTTTAAGTATGCGCCGAATGCTTCAGAACAATAACTTAGTTAGAAAAATGCATGCTTGTGAGACAATGGGAGCTACTACTGTTATTTGTACTGATAAGACAGGAACGCTTACTCAAAATCAGATGCAGGTTTATGAAACACAATTCTTTGCCCTTGACAATCAACTTTTATCAAATAGCGAGTTAAGTAATCTGATAAAAGAAAGTATATCTGTCAATTCAACTGCCTATCTTGATTCTTCCCAACCACAAAAAATTAAATCTATAGGTAATCCTACGGAAGCAGCATTATTATTATGGCTATATAACCAGCAAGTCGATTATTTGGGTATACGAGAAAGTGCCGAGATTATTGACCAGCTAACCTTTAGTACCGAACGTAAATATATGGCAACACTGATTAACTCTCCTTTATTAAATAGGAAAGTGCTATACGTAAAAGGAGCACCTGAAATTGTACTTTCAAAATCAGATAATGTACTATTTAAATCAGGTAAGAAATCTGTCTCCGATTCAGAAAAGGAAATCGAAGAGTTATTATTACAATACCAGAATCAAGCCATGCGAATACTTGGATTCGCTTATGAAATTATTGAAGATGATATGCCTCGCTTCGAAAATGGGAATTTAGTCAATGTAAATCTTACATATTTGGGGCTTACAGCGATCTCTGACCCTGTTCGTGAAGATGTTCCTCTGGCAGTAAATGAATGTTTAAATGCAGGCATTCAGGTTAAGATTGTTACCGGAGACACACCGGGAACCGCGAGAGAAATTGGTCGTCAAATCGGAATATGGAATGAAAGCGATAAACTTCATAACATCATTACCGGAACAGAGTTTGAGAGACTGTCAGATGAAGAAGCTCTTAAACGGGTAGAACATCTAAAAATAATGTGCCGTGCACGTCCAACCGATAAGCAAAGACTCGTACAGTTGTTACAGCGCTCAGGTGAGATTGTTGCTGTAACAGGAGATGGTACAAATGATGCTCCTGCTCTAAACTATGCACAAGTTGGTTTATCAATGGGCAGTGGCACATCTGTGGCTAAAGAAGCCAGTGATATTACTTTGCTGGATGATTCCTTCAAGAGTATAGCTTCGGCCGTTATGTGGGGGCGTTCACTTTATCAGAATATACAACGTTTTATTCTGTTTCAGCTAACAATTAATGTAGCAGCCTTGGTTATCGTGCTGCTTGGATCGATATTTGGTTATGAATTGCCTCTTACTGTGACTCAAATGCTGTGGGTTAATTTAATTATGGATACTTTTGCTGCTGGAGCGTTGGCTTCATTACCCCCTAATGAGAAAGTGATGGATAATAAGCCGCGTAAAAATGACGCTTTTATCATTACACCTGCAATGCGATTCAATATCTTATTTGTTGGTTTTTCGTTCGTTGCACTTTTACTGGGTCTATTATTTATATTCACAGAGAATGGAGTAGTTAGCCCATATGACTTATCACGTTTCTTTACCATCTTTGTCATGTTACAATTCTGGAATATGTTTAACGCAAAAGCTTTTCTTACACGGAAATCTGCTTTTTCAAATATAAAAAACTGTATCGGGTTTATTCTGGTTGCAATTGTGATTTTAGTTGGTCAAGTTCTAATCGTTGAATTTGGAGGAAAAGTATTCCGCACTGTGCCACTTTCTCTAAAAGATTGGGGTATAATTATAGGGGCGACTTCATTCGTTTTATGGATTGGAGAAATAGTACGATTTACTAAAAAATAATTCAGGCTTGTTTTCAGTAAAATTATCAGAGAAATGATATTTATTCGCTTCTAAAAAAATAAGATAGTTAAGGGATAAATGCCAATGCTATTTTTTTAATTGGATAAAAGCGAATCACTCCGAAACGAATCCCTGATAATCGAGCATTATCGGGGATTTGCTGTTTTATATTATAACGGTGGTGAATGCTCGGAAGATGGAGCTGTCTTATTCAATAAAAGCATAGACAATCCCGACGACTGAGAGCGCGAGGATCACGCCTCCCACAATCTGATTCAGGATACGGATACCGCGGATGTTGAACCAACGCCGCAGCTTGGAGACGAGATAGGTGACGAAAAACCACCAGAGGATCGCTCCCGCGGCAATGCCTCCCAAGCCGATCGGTATATCCCACACACTGGCCGAAAAGACAAAAGCGAAACGTGCAAACAGTCCGATGTACAAGAGCACAATCAGCACATTGCTAAATGTCAGCAGAAAAGCAGACACAAAATCTTGAACGAACGACATCTTATACTCCCGGTTTTTCTTCAACTGTTTCACCGGATTACTCCGGAAGATGTAATATCCGAAGGCCCCCAACATAATACTTCCGAAGATCCGGAGCGGCTGTTGATGGGCTTCCACGAAATTCACAACGAGCCCCATGAACAAACCGGTAAAAGCCGCGTAAAGCACATCGGACAATGCCGCGCCCAGCCCGCTGACAAACCCGTGCCATCGTCCTTTCGACAAGGTACGTTGAATACACAGCATTCCGATAGGCCCCATCGGCGCCGAGACCAGAATACCGATAATCGCCCCTGTATAGAAAAGCTCAATCATCGTTCTTTACACTGCCGGTATGCTGTCGACACCGGCTTTCTGTTTGCTTTATTTAGATCCGTCAATCGTTTGCAAAGGTACACTTTTCCGCTTACTCTTCATACATCGCGGCGATCTGGGCCGCATAGCGACGGGCGATTACGCCGCGGCGCAGCTTGAGCGTATCCGTCAGTTCCCCCTTCTCCATCGAAAAGGGTTCGGCAAGCAAGGTAAAGCGTTTGATCTTCTCGAACGAAGCGAAATGCTTCTGGCACTCTTCGATGTTCGAATGGAAGAGCCGGACGATTTCTTCTTTCCCGATCAGTTCGCGATGATCGCTGTAAACGATACCTTTCTTGCGGGCGTAAGCTTCGAGTGCCGGGAAAGCCGGTACGATAAGCGCGCTGACAAACTTATGTTCGTCCGCGATGACGGCACACTGTTCGATGTAGGTGTTGCCGCTCAGACTCATTTCGATGGCCTGCGGAGCGATGTATTTCCCGTTCGACGTTTTAAACAGGTCTTTAATCCGTTCGAGGAAATAGAGTGTATCGCCTTCGAGGCGGCCGGCATCACCGGTACGGAAAAACCCGTCGTCGGTAAAAGCCTGCTTCGTTTCCTCCGGCTTTTTGTAATATCCCGCCGTGACGGTCTTGCCCCGGACGAGGATCTCGTTTGTAGCCTCATCGATGCGCACATCGAGATCGGGCATGACTTTTCCGATAGACCCGACAATGTATTCCTTCATCGGATAGCAACATACGGTAGCACTTGTTTCGGAGAGGCCGTATCCGTAGATAATCGGAATGTTTACCGACAAAAGAAAAGAGGCGATATTGTCGGCCAGCGGTGCTCCGGCAACGGGGAAGAGCACGCCGCGTTGAAGCCCGACGGCTTTTTTCAATATCGTGAAAAGCGTTTGATCGTAGAAATGATATTTCAACATAAGCCCCAACGGCGGCTTCCGACCGATGTTCCGATATTCGAAAGTATAGCGCCGTCCCGTCTCGATGGCGTCGCGAAAAAGCCGCTGCATGGTCCGGGGAGACCGTTCGATCTTTTCCTGTACGCCGCTATACACTTTCTCCCAGAACCGCGGGACGTTGCACATCAACGTCGGGCGTATTTCGGGCAATGTTTTCTGAATCTCTTTCGGATACTGGTTGATGGCCATCCGCACGCCTTTGTAAAGGCAGAAGCAAGCCCAGCCTTTTTCGAAGATATGCACGAGCGGAAGAAAGCACATCGACAGATCGTGGTCGTTGACCATCGGCAGACGGATGTCGTGGATGCGCATCGTCTCGCGCAGGTTGGCATGGGTAAGGATGACGCCTTTCGGCTCGCCCGTTGTGCCCGAAGTATAGACAATCAGAGCAGTATCTTCGTCGAGAGCTTCGTTGCGCCGAATTTTCGCGCCGGTCTCGGCATGCGCGTTGTCACCGAGGCGGATGAATTCATCGAAATAGACGGAGGTTCGGTCTTCCGGATAGCGTACCACATGGCGGTCGAAGATCACGAGTGTCTTCAGCGTATCGCCCATTTCCTGCTGCACCTTGAAGGCATTGTTGTATTGCTGCTGCTCGCCCACGAAGAGGAGACGTATCGCGGCTTCGCGGATGATGTACGCAATCTGATCGGGCGAGTTGGTCGGATACATCGGCACCTCCGCGGCACGGATGCCGTAGGCGCCGAACGAAGCAAAGAAACATTCCGGC
The DNA here is from genome assembly GCF_003860135.1 of Tannerella forsythia. GTDB lineage: Bacteria > Bacteroidota > Bacteroidia > Bacteroidales > Tannerellaceae > Tannerella > Tannerella forsythia_A. Next base: position 923 of record NZ_RQYN01000026.1, on the reverse strand, counting down.
ATATTCTGCGCGTAGACGCCGATATTCTCCTGTACACCGATGCCGTATTCGATCATAGCCTGTGAAGTCAGACGGACCTGATCGGCCAGCTTCGCCCATGAAATTTTGAGCCATTTCCCGCTCTCCGGTTCGCGATGAAGTAATTCCGTCCGATCATTATACTTCTCGGCCTGACGGAATATCATTTCTGCAAAATGGTAATTCGCTGCTTTCATTTTTTCTTGCTTTTGAAACGGACAAATCTACATAAAAAAACGGTCTTTTCATAAAAACAGGGAGACAACTTGCCGGCCGAGCCATCAGAAGACGTATGAATAGAAGTTGATAGCCACGCGTTTGGTATAGGAGTCCGGACGAAGTATTCAAGGAATTTGATGGCGATGATTAAGCCTGCGAATCGTTACCGTTAAGCCTTTTGGTAGGCATCCTTAACTTGTTTCACAACTGTCGTCCAATTGGATCACAATTGTAGGACAATTGGAACACAGCTGTGGTCTGATTGGATCACAGTTGTGGTTTAAGTAAGCGGATGTGTTCCGTTAGCTTAACGATGGTTATCGGAAGGCTTAACGGTAACAACGGCTTTCCTTACCTATTGAAACGAAAATTTCGGACGGAAGCTGTGGAAGCCTCCGATACTGCTATCGTACGATGTTGTACCTCTATTTATCCCAAATTACGCGATACACGGTTCGACGTTTACCATTATTATTTAATTGTCAATTGTCAGTTGTTAATTGTTATGCCGGGTACATGATTCGGCGTGTACCATGCATAACCGTTGACAATGAGCCATTAACGATTATAATTCAGGCTTACAGCCCTCCGCCGAAATACGATGCCTTTTTCGGGTCTGTGTTGAATCGTGTGGGTAACCCATAAATCAGGATCCGGAAAAAAGTTGTATAATTGCATTCATGGAA
>NZ_RQYN01000025.1 GCF_003860135.1 Tannerella forsythia | reverse complement strand
ATGATAGAAAAATCCCTAAAATTACTTTTTCTAAAACTAAACAATGAAATAGCTATATATATTTAACAATACCATCTTTTGTATCGACAATGATGGTTACGGGACCATCGTTCGATAAATGAACTTTCATATCCGCACCGAAAACACCCGTTTTTACTTCATGACCTAATTGTATTTCTACTTCCTTGCAAAACAACCCGTATAATGGAATCGCAATATCCGGTTTCGCGGCGCGAATATACGACGGACGATTTCCTTTTTTTGTCGAAGCATATAAAGTAAATTGGCTGACGATTAAAATTTCTCCCCCGATTTCAAATACAGAGCGATTCATAACACCTTCGTCATCATCGAAAATTCTCATATTTACGATCTTTTTCGCCATCCGGAGAATTTCTTTATCCGTATCCGAATCTTCAAAACCCACCAATATCAATAGACCTTTACCAATCTCAGACCGTATTGTTCCATCAATCGTAACCGACGCGTGTTGGACGCGTTGTATGATTGTTCTCATATCACAAAAAATTAAATTCTTCCGCCTATATTTACTCCGATTTTTTAAAACTGTTTATTAAGATTCCCGCCTTACTCTCTCCAATCAATTCGATGAGTTCGTCCATCGGAGCTTCCTTAATCCGTTTTACACTCTTGTACTTTTTCAATAGCGCCTCTTTCGTCTTTTCTCCGATACCTTTAATTTCATCCAATTCCGAAATAATTTGCTTCTTACTTCGCATTTTCCGATGAAATGTAATACCAAACCGATGGGCTTCGTCGCGGAGATGTTGAATAACTTTCAATGTTTCCGAATTCTTATCGAGTATGAGCGGTATCGGATCGCCCGGATAAAAAATCTCTTCCAACCGTTTTGCTAATCCAATAATCGATATTTTATCCAACAAATTCAATTGCCGAAGTACTTCCGTCGCGGCATTCAACTGCCCTTTTCCTCCATCGATAACAACCAGCTGCGGAAGAGGCGAACCTTCTTCCAATAATCTTGTGTAACGACGTGTAACAACTTCTATCATGGAAGCGAAGTCATCGGGACCTACAACAGTCTTTATATGAAAATGACGATAATCCTTCTTCGACGGTTTTCCTTTTTTAAATACGACGCAAGCCGCAACAGGGTTTGTACCTTGTATATTGGAATTATCGAAACATTCTATCTGCATCGGCAGAACAGGTAAATGTAAATCCTTTTGAATCGTAGTCAAGAGACGAGTCGATCGCTGTTCCGGATTAAATTTATCCGAACGTTTCAACTTATCGATTTTGTATTGCTTTACATTCTGAATAGACAAATCAAGTAATTTCTTCTTATCTCCTCGTTGTGGAACCGTAAAAATAATGCGTTTCGAAAATACGCCTTCAGGTATGAAAGGAACAATTATTTCGGAAGCATTACTCCGAAATCTCTCTCTCATTTCTACAATACCCAAACCTAAAAGCTCCTCTTTTGGTTCATCCAGCTTTTTCCGATACTCAATCGTATATACCTGCACAATCGCTCCGTTCCCTATATGCATGTAATTGATATAAACGGATTGTTCGCTTTCATCCAACGAAAATACATCTACATTATGCAACATGGGGACAACCGTCGACTTCGACCGAAAATTTTCAATCAAATCATATTGATGTTTGATTTCCTGAGCTTCCTCAAAACGCATTTCCTCCGAAAGTTTCCGCATCCGATTTAGAAGAAGTGCACTTACCCGCGAGCTATTTCCTTTCAATATTTCCTTTATTTCGGAAATATTCCGATTATATTCTTCTTTGTTTTGTAATCCGACGCAAGGAGCTTTACATCGTTTAATATGATATTCGAGACAAACTTTATACTTTCCCGAAGCAATAGATTCGGGTGTCAAGGCATGTTTGCATGTCCGAATCGGATACAATTCTTTTATCAGTTGCAGCATGACTTTCGCAGCATAAGCAGAAGCATACGGACCGAAATACAAAGAACCATCCCTTACAATGTTTCTTGTTTGAAATATGCGTGGAAAATACTCGTTTTTAATAACGATGGAAGGATACGTTTTGTCGTCCTTCAATAAGACATTGTAACGCGGACGATACTGTTTGATTAAATTATTTTCGAGTAACAGGGCATCTTCTTCCGAATCTACTACAATATATTTTAAATCGTAAATATGTTTGACTAAAACACGAGTTTTATTATTTTCATGCTCTTTCTGAAAATAAGAAGAAACTCGTTTGCGTAAATTCTTAGCTTTCCCTACATAAATAATCGTTCCTTTACGATCGAAATATTGATAACATCCCGGCTTCTCAGGTATAGTAGAAAGAATTTTTAATATGTAGCTAAGCCTGTCATCCATTCTTATTTTATAAAAAATCACGTTCCACGTGGAACATTTCTATATTATCTACCTAATAGTACTAAAAGAATATTGACGTCGCTCGGAGAAATTCCGGGAATACGACTTGCCTGCGCAATCGTTTCCGGATTTATTTTATGTAACTTCTGGCGAGCTTCCGTCGAAAGAGATTTAATCGATAAATAATCAAACTTATCTTTGATCCGAATATTTTCCAATCGAGATACCTTATCCGCAATCTGTCTTTCGCGTCGAATGTATCCGCTGTATTTTATTCTGATCTCAGCCGCTTCTAAAATTTCATCCCGACGAGAAATCGGAATCACATCTGTCAACTGATTAAACTCCGGTATCACTTCTTTGATATCGGAAAACGAAACTTGAGGTCGAGTTAATATATTGGCCAGTTTATACGCATGAGGAATAGGAGCTGTTCCTAAAGAAATTAATGTAGAATTAATTTGAGTAGGTGTGACGGAAAAAGAATGAATAAATTCTGTAATTCGATCAATCATTTCTTTTTTCGTTTCCAACAAACCGTAACGATAAGTATCGGCAAGTCCTAATTGGTAAGCTCGTTCGGTAAGACGCATATCAGCATCGTCTTGACGCAAAAGAATACGATACTCCGCACGCGAAGTAAACATACGATACGGTTCATCTACTCCTTTCGTCACTAAATCATCGATCAGTACTCCAATATATGCCTCATCACGATTTAAAATAAACGTATCTTCACCATGACAACGAAGATGCGCATTAATACCCGCTACGATCCCCTGCCCTGCCGCTTCTTCATAACCGGTAGTACCATTAATCTGACCGGCAAAAAATAAATTCAAAATTTTTTTTGTCTCTAAAGTATGTAACAACTGTGTAGGATCAAAAAAATCATATTCGATCGCATATCCTGGACGATACAATTGAATGTCACGAAAAGGCGATATTTTTTGTAAAGCTTTCAACTGAATTTCAAAAGGAAGAGACGAAGAAAATCCATTCAAATAATATTCCTGTGTTGATTCACCTTCGGGTTCCAAAAATAATTGGTGTTGTACTTTATCGGCAAAAGTGACGATTTTTGTTTCAATACTCGGACAATAACGAGGACCTATACTTTGTATCTGTCCATTATACAGAGGTGATTCCGATAATCCTTTACGTAAGATATTGTGACACTCCTCATTCGTATATAAAGTCCAACAGCTTAATTGTTTAAGTTCTCTTTTGACATTGTCTAAATAAGAAAATTTACGAAAATCATTTTCGCCCGGCTGTTCAGTAAGTTCTTCAAAATGAACGCTTCTAGCGTCTATTCGAACAGGAGTGCCTGTTTTCATCCGATCGGAAATAAAACCGAGTGAAATCAACTGTTCGGTTAATCCACCTACAGCCGGTTCCGAAATTCGTCCGCCCGAAAATTGTACACGACCGACATGCATCAATCCATTCAAAAAAGTGCCGTTCGTCAAAACAACCGAATTTGCTCTAAATTCGACCCCTAAAGCCGTCTTTACACCACAAACACGATTTCCATTTAAAAGTAACTCAGCGACGGTATCTTGCCATATCCACAAATTAGGGAGATTTTCAAGAATCTCGCGCCAAGTTTGAATAAATTTGACTCGATCGTTCTGTGCCCGAGGACTCCACATGGCAGGTCCCTTACTGCGATTCAGCATCCGAAACTGAATAGCGGTACGATCGGTTACGATTCCCATAAAACCTCCCAAAGCATCGATCTCACGAACAATCTGCCCCTTCGCAATTCCACCTACAGCAGGATTGCAACTCATCTGGGCAATTTTATTCATATCCATCGTAATCAGTAACGTGCGCGAACCTAAATTCGCAGCCGCAGCCGCAGCTTCACAGCCTGCATGGCCTGCTCCCACTACTATCACATCATAATCGAATCTCATCTATTACTTAGCTTGATTAAAAAGAGGTGCAAAGATAATCAAAGACATACACAAATAAAAAACTCTTTAAAAAATATAGTTTCAATCAATAAGTAAACATTTTAAAATAGATAATTGTTATACCACCGTAAAACAAATTCAATAGAGACAATTATTTATTATACTTAGCGACAGACATAAGGATGAAAACTATATACCATCTATTATTCATATTTAGCCTTTTCATATCGGTAAACAATGCTATGGCACAAGTAGAAAGTATTAATACAGACAGACCCGACCAAAGTGACGGAGTATATACAATTCCCAAAAATACATTTCAACTTGAAAACGGTATAACAGTAGCTAAACAGAAAGTTATAAATAACTTAATGTTACGTTACGGATTAACTCCTTCAACTGAAATACGTCTGTTATTAGATGTAGGCAAAGAATTTGAAAATAAAGGATTATTACCTATTTCACTTAGTTTTAAACAAAGAATCATAGAACAAAAAGAAATCATTCCGGCTATGACCTTAGTAGGTTACGTAGCATTCGAACAGCTTGCAAGTAAAGATTTCAAAGGAAACAGCATACCTTTTGAAATCAAAATGGCTTTTGAAAATGAAATCAATGACAAATTTTCGATCGGATATAATTTGGGAACTTCTAATCAATTTAAAGACTTAAACTTATCATCAGCTCTCGGATACAATATAACCGACAAAATATCTACCTTTATCGAATATTTTTCTACTCTTTCAAAAAACGGAAACGAACATAACATAGATGCAGGAATCTTGTATATCATCAATCCGAAACTACAAATAGATATCGCCTATGCGCAACCTATTTATGGTTTAGAAAATAAACCTTTCGGGACAATCGGAATAGCTTATTCCTTTCAATAAACCGGAAAACATAAAAATAAGTCCGTTGTAAACTATAAAAATAGTTACAACAGACTTATACCTATAAAAAAGTATTTCCGACCAGTTCCGAAATACCCCCTACTCTATTCAAAACTTACCTATAAATCTGCTACTTCATTTAACAGAGAAGATAAGCACTTAACATTTCATCGAGTCCTTCCCAAACACGTTCAGTCGTCAATAATTCAAAACGTTCTTCTTTTGTCATCGTTCCGTCATCAGGAAGAATATCATCCGGACTTATGCCTTGAAAACGTACATAATATCCCGGAAGCCAAAGGCTTTTACGTATTCCTGGAGGATAAATGGCAAAAGAAGGTACATCTAAAGCCTGAGCAATATGACGAGGACCTCCTTCGTTTCCAAAAAAGAAATCACAAAGCGACGTAAGCGCACGTAATTCTTGAAGCGAACTTGCTTCTATATTCATAAAAATATGAGGATCTTTGCCTAAATCCTCATATAACCGATTACAAATTTTTTTCTCACGTTCTCCAGCATAATTCAAAATAATCTGCGGATGATATCTTTCGATCATTTTTTCAATAATTACCTTCATACGTTCCATATCCCAGCCTTTCCCCACAATACGGGTAGCAACAGCCGCAAGGACTATGGGACGCTTAAAATCGATTCCCTGACGCTCCATATAGGAACGATAAACAGCTTTCTCTTCATCCGGAACAAATAAACTAAACGAAGTTTCATATTTAACATCGGCAATCTTTTCCAAAGGTTCCAACAATCTTAAATTACACTGTACCATATCTAACGAACTATCATCCCGATTAGGCACTCGATAATTATTCAGAAAAAGACTATAGGCCTTCTTTGTCCCTATGCGAAAAGGTGTACGTAACGAAAAAAGACTGAAAAATAGGGTCTTTACCGTAGCACGCATATCAATAATCACATCGTAATACGTCTCACGCATTAAACGACGGACACGTTTCAAATACTTAGGTAAATTATAGTTCTCTTCGTCACTGAAGGTAATGATCCGATCTATATCGGGATGACCTTCGTACAAAGAGGCTATATTGTCATTTAAAACAAAATCGACCTGAACTCCGGGAAATGTTTTTTTCAAACTCTTGCATACGGAAACAGCCAAAACAGAGTCTCCCACTCGTCGGAAACGAATCACCAATGCTCTTTTAACCGAAATTCGTGGTTTCATTGCCGAAGTTTTACTTCTTACCGTATAATACAGGATTAAGCGACGGATCGTTATACATCTTCATTTGTTTGTAAACTTTCATGTATTTCCGTCCCTCGCTGATATCGTTCAACAACTGATCTAACGCCGTCGAAAGGTCTTTCTTCTGTTCAAGCAATATATCCAGTTTACGGCGACAAGTCTCAAGATGATCAGTCTCAGCATCCGTACGATCGGCTTCAGCTTTCATGTGATAAATCTTCAATACCAAAATAGAAAGACGATCAATAGCCCATGCAGGGCTTTCGGTATTGATAGTTGCATCAGGTAAAATAGATACATCTTTATATTTATCAAGAAAATAACTATCAATTCGTTCGACTAAGTCCGTACGATCCTGATTGGATTTATCAATACGTCTTTTAATAACCAAAGCTTCGGAAGGATCTATATTTGGATCTCGAATAATATCTTCAAGATGCCACTGTACCGCATCAATCCAATTTTTTAAATAGAGATAACATTCAATTTTTTCTTGCGGGTAAGGGTTTCGAATCATGGCATCAACGTCGTCTGTTAAGTGGTAATCGTTCGTAGCCTGTTCAAAAATCGGATAACATAGTTCACTAAAACGTTCCATAAACATTAATTTTTAAAGTCGACAAATATACGTAACTCTTTCCAATATACCAATTGTCTATTTTAAATTACGGCAGATAAACCCAAAGCACAGAAAGATTTCAACCAATTTTTATGGATATATACATCAGATTAATTTTTAAAAATCTAAAATGATGTAGATGATAGGCTGTTTAAAGTGTTGATATTTTTTTCTATGATTTTTTGTATTTCATTCTTTCAAATAAAAGGATTATTTTTTGAGTAAGATATAAACAAGATAAGTTATTTATAAATAGTATTTAGAGGTAATTTATAAACAAAGTTTGAAAACTTTTTCAGGGGATATTTTAGCATCGTAAAAATCATTTTTTTTGTGGATTTTGTCGTTTGAAAAGTACATAAAAGAATTCGTATAATTTTTTCGGGAGATAAAATTTGATGCCTATTTAAAAATCGAACCAATTAATCAAATTCCTTTTTCAGTTTTTATAAACAACTTTTTCCTGAGTTTTCAGCTTCCTTCTTCTAAAGTAAAAGATAAAAAAATTCCCCGAAAATAAGAAGTTTCCGGGGAACTTAAATATTGATAAATTATTTAGATAATTAATTGAATATATAACGTAAACTTAGTTGCATATAATATGTCGAAGCATATCCTATATTAGGTCTATAAGTTTCTTTAAGTACTTCTTTTCCGTTTTTAAGAAAGTTGAAAGTTGGTTTTACTGATCCATTTCCTTCCACAACTTTTTTCATGTTTGCTACTTCTAAAATATTATTTTTATTTACGCTATTATGTGTTCCCCATTTGCTATTTAGAAGATTTCCTACATTTATGATATCTAAACCTATTTGTATTGTATTTCGTTTTCCACCAGCATTTATAAAGAAGTCCTGTAAAATTTTTACATCGAAAGTATTTATCCAAGGCATAAGTACACCATTACGTATTGCGTATTTTCCTTTGTTATTTCTTAAATAATTATCTTGTTCAATGTAATTCCAAAAATCAATTTCTTGTTGCGAAGCAGTGTAAATAACTTTACCATAATTGGGACTTTTTTTGTCTGTATCTAACATATCAACAAACGTTATTTCAGATTTATCTTTAGGAATATAAAGCATAGCATTACCTCCTCCGTCATTGTTTAAGTTATTAGGATATTTATTTAAATTAGTAGCAGCATATGTGTAAGAAAAGCGACCTTGTTCTCCTCCTTCATAAAATAAAGATATGGTTGTAGCAAAATATTTAGCATATTCTTTTCTATATGAAATAGATGCTATTAGACGATTGGGTAAAATATAATTCATATAGCCTATATCATGAGAATTTGAACCATAAGTGCGAGGATCATTGAACCAAGCAGAACCTACTTGATCACCGATTCCATCACCTGAACTTTTTCCATAACTACGTGTATATGCTATTGAAGCATCAAAACCGTTTTCAAATGATTTCTGTAATTTTGCTGTAACCGACCAATATTTATTTTCTCCTGCATTATTGAGTAAATATACATTTTTTAATTTGGATTGATAATATTGCTTTTTGGAGATAGGACGTTGATCAGGATATCCATTTATTCGGAAAGCATCAGGTTTTAATCCAACATTAGTTACTCCTACCGAATTTATATCTTTACTATAAATTCCTTCTAATGATGCATTCATATTCCACGGTAATTTAATGTCAATGGCAAGACTGCTTTTCCAATTTTGTGGTAATTTTAGATTATCATCAATTTTAACAATAGCAGAGTTAATAGAAGGTTCTGCCTTTAGGCCGTCTGGATATATTTCTTTTAATATTTCAGATACTGATGGTTTAAATGAAGGTATGGTTTTATTAGTATAAGTCGTTTGTAAAACACCTGCATCACTTGCTTGAGCTACAATCCAAACAAAAGGAATAGTTCCTGTAAAAAGACCTGTACCTCCTCTTAAAACAATAGAACGATCACCTTTTATGTCATAATTAAATCCTAAACGAGGAGAAAGTAGAATTTTAGCTGAAGGTAATTCTCCCGTATCAAATTTTTTACCATTAAAATCTAATTCAGCAACTTTAGGATTATACGTATCTATTTTTGGATAAATAGGTAGATCAGCTCGTATTCCAGCTAATATTTTTAGTTGTTTAGATATATTTATCTCATCTTGTGCGTATAAGGTGAATTGATTAAATTTAAAAGAAGGAAATGCTTGTGAAATAGAAAGATCGTTTGGATGTGTAATTGCAAATGATTTTGCAGGTTTATCAGATATAAAATCTTCCCACGAATTATAAGCATAATATCCCGTTCCAAAGCGTTGAAATCCATTTTTAGTATAGTTGTATTCATATTGTAAACCAGTTGTTATAGTATGTTTTCCAAAATTATAGATTACATCGTCATTAATAGTAAAAGAATTAACTTTTCGTAAATTTCCGTATGAAAATAGTTCAGTTCCAAAACTTACAAATGGAATTTTATCTTTTAGAATGTCTACAAAAGGAAATGCTTTACCAGAAGTAGAACGAGGTTCGTCTTGATTTGTATAAGTAAATCTAAATAAATTGTTTAATTTTCCAAATGAAGAATTTAGTTCGGCAGCAACAGATGAAAAATTTTGTTCTTGAAAATAGCCTGTATTTTTATACCACATTGCATACATTCCTCTTCTATTATAGCTTCTATCATAAGGTGAAGGGAAAATTTGTGATGAGGAAGTGCTTGGATATAAAGGTTCTTTGCTTTTTGTAATATTATATCGGATATTTAAACGATGATTATTATTTATATTCCAATCTACCCTAGCTAAAAATTTCATTCCTGTACTTTCATTTGAATAATCTTGATAGGGACCTGTTTCATAACCATATTTTTCAGATAAATATTTACTGATCATATCCATTTCGCTGGCAAGCGGACGAGCTATATTATTTGATCCGTCAGTATAAGGATTATTATCTGTTGCAGCTACTCTTGATGGGCCGGGAACAATCGTTTTTTCTGCTTCAAAGTTAACGAAAAAGAATAATTTATTTTTGATAATGGGGCCTCCGAAACGTATACCGTATAGATTGTATCTACTTTTTGTGCGCTTAAAAGTTTGATCTTTTACTTTATTCCCTTTAAATTTTTCGTTGTTTAAATAACTATAAACTGATCCTCTGAATTCATTATCTCCTGAACGAGTTACTGCATTTATAGAAGCTCCGAGAAATCCACTTTGTCGAACATCGTAAGGAGTAACGCTTACCGATATTTGTTCAATCGCATCTAACGAAATTGGAGAACCGTTCGCAGGCATGCTCTGCCCAATACCAAATTTATTATTAAAAGAAGCTCCATCGATTGTAATGTTATTTTGGCGATAAGTGCCTCCTCCAATAGCTGCTCCATTTGCTTGAGGAGTAAGTTTTGTAAAGTCTGTTAGATTTCTGCTAACTGAAGGTAATGTATTAATGAGTCTTGTATTAATATTGGTCACAGCACCAGCTCTGTCACTATTCATATTCGAACTTCCACCTTTTGCTATAACTTGGATTTCATCTAATCCCACGGCTTCTTCTGTAAGTTCAATGTTTAATACATAATTTTCACTTAATGAAAGTGTTATTCCTGTTGTTACTGATTTTTTATATCCAATATACGATACTTCTACTTTATATGGACCTCCTACACGCATTCCATTTAAGTTATATCGTCCATCTACATTCGTAATTGTTCCATACGTTGTTCCTGAAGGTTCGTGGGTAGCAACAATTGTTGCACCTATAACTGCTCCTTCTTTATCTGTAACATGCCCGCTCATACTTGCGGTCGTTATTTGTGCTTGTATTGCAGTAGTTGTCATAAGAAGAAACATTACTGCAAGAAATTTGATTTTTTTTACCATAAGTGCTTGTATTAATAGTTAAATAAATTTCTTTTTTACTTTGATAATCATGTTATTCTTGTATATTCGATAATCAAACGATTTTATCGTTACTTTTCAATAATTTCCGTACGAGGGTACTGTGGAACGATTTGTTTTTTGTTTCGGATATACTCCACAATTGTTTCCTCTGATGTTTTGTCGGTGATTTGGGGCGCTTTTTCATGATCGTATCTATAAGCCGATGCGAGATAATCATTGATTCCGACACGGTAATATTTGTTTTCATCGAGCGGCTTTCCGTTTGTCATCTTCATTTCGATGCGTTCCGCTTCACCGTCTTTCGTGAAAATTTTATACGTCATTCCCGAAACGAACAGATCGACACGCCTGTTTTTGCGTTTATGCGAATTTTTGATGAGCGAACGGATTTCGTCCGGTTTCATTTCAAGAATGACGATACGGTTGTTAAACGGGTCCAATTCATAAATTTTACCCATGGTAAGATCACCTTTTTCGATTTGTCCGATGCGTACTCCACCGGCATTTTGAAAGGCGAAATCCGTTTGATGTACGTTTACGATGGCATCGGTCATCAGGTTACCGAGCGCTTCTTTTCCGTCAAATTGTTTTCCTACTTCTCCAATCACCTCGTTCATCGGTGATTCGTCGCGGTATTTGGTGATTAATGCTTTGATGGCTTCATTTTCGTCATGCAGTTTAGCCAGATTAATCAATTCGTTTTTTCTATCGACTACTTTACCATTTCTGACCGTAATTGTTGTTTTGCCGATGTATTTCAGGTATTCATTTGCCTGTGTGATCAGGACGTTGTTTACGATGATTCCCGTGTCGAGTTTCGTATGTGTATGTCCTCCTACAATCAGATCAAGTTCGGGCATACGTTCGGCAATTTGTTTATCCGTGTCGAGTCCCGTATGTGTCAAAGCGATAAACAGGTTACATTTATTTCGCATCTCACGCAATGTCTGAAGCGCTTCGACAGGTTCTGTAAACGTGATACCTTTAACTTTGTCGGGATGTGTGGCGGGAATGAGTTGGCCGTTTACATTTTCGATCTGAATGGCCGAAATGATTCCGATTTTCACCCCGTCGATTTCGATTATGGCCGAAGCTTCGGGTTGTTTAATGCAAAGACTGTCGTTTACTGTCATATTCGCGCAAAGAAAGGGAAATTCGGCTTGGGCGATACGGTCGCATAAAATCTGTTGACCATAGTCGAATTCGTGGTTTCCGAATACCGTAAAATGGTATCCGATGCGGTTCATCAAGTCGATTATGGGGAAGCCGTTACCGTATTTTGGACAATAATCGACGATCGGATTACCCGAGAATAAATCGCCTGCACTTAATACCAATACATTCGGATTTTTTTGTCGTTCTTGTTCGACGTAAGCCGCTACTTTCGCGTAATCATCGATATGTGCGTGCATATCGTTTGTTGAAAGTACGACAATCTGCTTATCCTGTTCTTGACATGCCACGCAACAGAACAGTATGATCCAAAGAGTGAGTTTCTTCAACATAAATTCCGTTTTTTTATCTTTGGTGCAAAGGTAGTATATTTTATATTACATTAGTGTTGCTTTGCTGTTTTTTATTTTTTACGTTTTGTATCCTTCCGAAAAAACTTATCTTTGTGCGAGGTAGTTCTTTAACGGATAAGATGTATGAAGATTGGTATTCTTTCGTCGGGCGGAGATTGTCCCGGCATTAATGCGACCATTCGCGGGGTAGGCAAAACGGCTATTATGCACTATGGTATGGAGGTGATAGGCATCCATAACGGCTTTACAGGGTTGCTTAATCGGGATGTGGAGGTGTTCACCGAACGAACGCTTTCGGGTATTCTGAACCTGGGAGGGACGATTCTCGGGACTTCACGTGAGAAACCTTTCAAAAAGATTATTCAGTCCGGTGATAATAAGAAACCGGAAATCATTCGTCAGAATTATATGGATATGGGACTTGACTGTCTTATCTGCATCGGCGGGAACGGTACGCAAAAGACAGCGAACAAACTTTCCCAGATCGGTCTGAATGTGATAGGAGTACCTAAAACAATCGATAATGATATTTATGGAACGGATATCACGTTCGGGTTCGATACGGCCGTCAATATTGCAGCAGAAGCCATTGATCGGCTGCATTCGACAGCCAGCTCGCACAAGCGCGTGATGGTGGTCGAAGTGATGGGCCATAGCGCCGGATGGATCGCGCTCTATGCCGGTATGGCAGGTGGGGCAGATATAATTCTTATTCCCGAACTGGGTTTTGATATTCATAAAGTCAATGAAAAGATATTGCACCGTTTGCACCTCGGCAAACCGTATTCAATTATTGTCACGGCCGAAGGATTGAAGACAGACCGTCCCAGTCCGGCCGATTATATTTCGCATGCGGTAGAAGAGGCGACAGGCATTGAGGTACGTCAAACAGTGCTTGGATATATTCAGCGCGGTGGAAATCCCTCTCCTTTCGACCGAAATCTCGCTACACTCCTTGGGGGACATGCTACCGAGCTTGTCGCTCAAAAACAGTTCGGACGTATGGTCTGTTTAAAAGACGGGAAAATCGGTTCCGTGCCGCTCGCTGAAATTGCGGGAAAGACGAAACGCGTATCACCCGATAATGATCTTATTAAACAAGGGGAGCGTATGGGAATTTCGTTTGGAGTATAGGTGGTTGATTTTCGAGAGCATTCTTTGAGCAGATAAAAATAGTAAACGATAATTAATCCGTATTTCTTGTCGTTTTTTTCGCGGAAATTCAGCTTTTTTCTATGTTTGCAGTATGTGTAAGAAATATCTTCCTGTGGGTATGAAAGAGGCGGTGACTCATTGTCTGGATTCTTTCGTGCCGTTTTATTTATACCGTTTGCCCGAGCGGGAGGGAGGACGGCTGGGTTTCGGAGTTTCGCTGAGCGGACGAATAGAGCGTAAGCCGGCGGATTTTTCCGTTCCCGGTTTTATTGCGGTTCCTTTCGATTCGGAAGAAGAGGCTTACTTCATTCCGGGGGAATTCGAATGCGAGGGAGATTTGACGGATAAGGCGGTGCGGGATTTGAAGGATACCGTATTCTCCGGTATCCGTATGCCTTGTCCGGAATCCGGAGATATGGATAAGGAAGCTTACCGTACGGCTTTTGAGGAGATCATGCGCCGGATAGATTCCGGGGTATTGGAAAAGGTCGTTTTATCCCGCACCTTGACCCTTAAGAGGGGCGATTCCGGATTCTCCGACGTTTTTTCTTATTGGGAGTTGCTCCGAAAGGCTTATCCTCATGCTTTCGTTTTTCTCTATTTTATTCCGGGAAAGGGAGTATGGGCGGGAGCGAGTCCGGAACTCCTGTTGGATTATGCGGAAGGACGCGTAAAGACGATGGCTTTGGCCGGAACCAGGCCCGTATCTTTCGAAGGCGAGTTGCTTAAGCCGTGGACGCAAAAAGAGATAAAAGAGCAAGGAGTAGTCAGGGACTATATCCGGGAAGTGCTTGAGAACCATTGTCGCAGCGTAGAGATGTCGGAGACCCGCACCTTTATGGCCGGTAATATTTGCCATTTGTGTACGGATTTTACGGCATTGACCGGAGACGGCTTAGAAAGCTTGCTCAAAGCGCTTCATCCTACCCCGGCACTCGGCGGATTCCCCCGTAAGGAAGCTTTGGCGTGTATCCGGGAGGTCGAGGTGCATGAACGCAAATTTTACGGAGGATATTTGGGGCCTGTGGGTAAGGATGCTGCGAGATTGTATGTGAACATCCGTTCGATGGAATTGTTTCCCGGGGCATTCCGGCTTTATGTGGGAGGAGGTATAAACATAGATTCGGTATTCGAAGACGAATGGGAAGAGACCTCGGATAAGGCGGCTACTCTTTTGAATGTGCTTGGAATACATTCCGTCGGAGATAAGGCGGATTTTAAATGATAATGCAAGATGATGGATTCGGATTATTCGGATAAGAAAGGCGTAAGCGTATTGATGGATTTATTCGAGATGAAGGGCATACGTAAACTCGTTATGTCGCCCGGTTCGCGAAATGCTCCTCTTTTGTTTTCTTTCTCCCGGAATCCCGCTTTCGAGAAATACGTGATCGCGGATGAGCGTTCCGCCGGTTTTTTCGCTCTCGGATTGGCTTTGGCCTCGGGTGAAGCCGTAGGATTGGTTTGTACTTCCGGTACGGCCATGTTGAATTATGCTCCTGCCGTTGCCGAGGCTTTTTACAGGGGGATTCCTTTGGTTGCGGTGACGGCCGACCGTCCGGCCGAATGGATCGACCAGGACGAGGGACAGACGATTCGACAGGAGGGAGCTATGGCCGGTTTCGTTAAGTCGTATTGCAGCTTGAGAGCGGAATTCGATACTTCCGCCTCGGCATGGTATGCCAATCGTCGTTTGAATGAGGTGTTGAACCATGCCCTGATGCCCCGGCGAGGACCCGTGCACATCAATATGTCGTTTTGCGAACCGCTATACGGGACTTCCTCCGGATATTCCGGAAAAGAGCGGGCGATAACGTTGGTTAGGGAACGGCAAGAATTGCCGGAAGAGGTATGGGATATGCTCGTAAGGCGGTTTTTGGAAGCTCCCAGGGTGATGATCGTCGCCGGTTTTTATCCTCCCGACGAAGACGTGTCCGTCGCATTGCGGGATATATGCAAATTTCCCCATACGGTTTTGTTTGCCGAGAGTCTCTCCAATATCCGTACGGATACGGGGATATGTACGGTAGACCGGGTATTGGCTGCAGCCGGAGAAGACGAATCGCTTTATCCGGAACTCCTTATTTCTTTCGGAGGCTCATTGGTTTCCCGTATGTTGAAAACTTTTTTACGGAGGGCGAAACCTGCGGAGCATTGGGGGATAGACGAGAGGTTTCCGGCTCCGGACACTTTCTGTGCGCTTACCCATCATATATGTACGGGAGCTTCGGGCTTTTGGAAGGAATTCGCCGGACGGTTGAAAGACAAGGCACCGGACTCCCTCTCACCGGAAGGAGTTTCCTATGCCGGTTCGTGGCAGAAGATAAAACGGAAGGCAGACCTTCTGCACCGTACCTTTATGGCGGATGCGGGATGGAGCGACCTCAAGGCTTTCGAAGTGATTTTAAGGCATATTCCCCATGATGCTGCTTTGCATGCGGCTAATTCCACGCCCGTACGTTATCTCCAATTATTCGAACACACGCATTATGCGGGAGGAGAATGGAGCAATCGCGGAACCAACGGAATCGAGGGGGCCACTTCCACGGCAATGGGGTTTTCCGAAGTATATTCCGGGACCACCCTTTTGATTACGGGAGATCTGAGTTTTATGTACGATTCCAATGCTTTGTGGATGCCTTATGTAAACGGGCGGATACGGGTGATCGTGATGCGTAACGGAGGAGGGGGGATATTCCGTTTTATTCCCGGGCCGGATTCTTTGAAGGAATTGGAGACCTGTTTCGAGACTCCGCTCGAAGTTCCCGTAAGGGAAATGGCCGGAGCTTACGGATGGAGATATATGAAGGCCGCTTCCGCCGAAGAACTGGAAACGGTGTTACCTTCGTTTTTCGCATCCGGCGACAAGGCGGTCCTGCTCGAGGTGGAAACGCCGAGGTTTGAAAACGCCCCTGTATTGAAATCGTATTTTACATATATTTCGGGGGAGTCTTACCCCGTAAACCGATAGAACTTACAATTAAAACAGATGAATATGAGAGAATGGAAGGAAATAAAGAAATACGAGGATATTTTATTCGAGTATTTCGAGGGAATAGCCAAGATAACCATCAACCGGCCTAAGGTTTATAATGCTTTCCGGCCGCAGACGAATGCCGAAATTCTGGATGCCATGGATATATGCAGGGAGCGTCCGGATATAGGCGTAGTCGTTTTGACCGGAGCCGGCGATAAGGCTTTTTGTTCGGGAGGAGATCAGCATGTGAAAGGGATGGGAGGGTATATCGACGGAGGAGGAGTTCCCCGATTGAATGTATTGGATGTGCATAAGGCCATCCGTTCTCTGCCCAAGCCCGTCATTGCCATGGTCAACGGTTATGCCATAGGAGGAGGGCATGTGCTTCATGTGGTATGCGATTTGACGATAGCGGCCGAGCATGCCCGTTTCGGACAGACCGGCCCCAAGGTCGGGAGTTTCGACGGAGGTTTCGGTTCTTCTTATCTTGCCCGTTGTGTAGGTCAGAAGAAGACGAGGGAGATCTGGTTTTTATGCCGTCAGTATACCGCTGCGGAGGCCGAAGCTATGGGGATGGTAAACAAGGTGGTACCTGCCGCGAGGTTGGAGGACGAAACGGTGGACTGGTGCAAGACGATATTGAGCCGGAGTCCGATGGCGATCCGGATGATTAAACGGGCTTTGAATGCGGAGCTCGACGGCCAGAGAGGATTGATGGAGTTTGCAGGGGATGCTACCCTTATGTATTATCTTATGGAAGAAGCTCAGGAGGGGAAAAATGCCTTTTTGGAAAAACGGACTCCGGATTTCGACAAGTTCCCTAAATTCCCGGGTTGATGCTTAAGGCCGATTATATCCCCTATACCTTGAAATTCAAGGAGCCGGCAGGGACGTCGCGGGGCGTTTTGCATACCAGGCAGACTTATTTCGTGAGGGTATACGACGATGCTTTCCCCTCTCGGGCAGGTTACGGCGAGGCGGCTTTATTCCGGGGATTGAGTGCGGAAGAGGGAGCGGATTACGAAGAGCGGCTGGCGGAGGTTTGCAACGGCGTTTGCGGGTTTACTCCCGACGCCTGGCAGGCATATCCTTCTTTGTGTTTCGGGATGGAAACGGCGCTTGCCGACTTCGAGGGCGGGGGATTGCTTTTTCCCTCGGCTTTCACTTCCGGCGAGGCGGGGATTCCCATAAACGGTTTGATATGGATGGGGAGCTTCGAAGCTATGCGAAGGCGTGTGGAGGAGAAACGGGAGGAGGGTTTTTGCTGTATAAAACTTAAAATCGGGGCTATCGATTTCGAATCGGAACTCGCTTTGGTACGGATGGTCCGGGAGAAATTCGGGAAGGATGCCGTTATCCGTCTCGATGCGAACGGGGCTTTCGAAGAGGAGGAGGCTATGTATAAATTGGAACGTTTATCCGCCTTCGGCATCCATTCGGTGGAGCAGCCCGTCAGGGCCGGGAATTACGGGGCTATGCGCAGGATTGCTGCGAATGCCCCTGTTGCCGTGGCCTTGGATGAGGAATTGATAGGCTTATACGATGAAACTTCCAAACGGGAGATGTTAGCTTATATCCGTCCGGCCTGTATCGTACTCAAGCCTTCGCTTGTCGGAGGTTTTTACGGCACGGAACAATGGATAAGGATTGCCGAATCCATGGGGATAGCATGGTGGATCACTTCCGCTTTGGAGTCGAATATAGGCCTGAATGCCATTGCCCAGTGGACCTATATTCATGGGAATCCCCTGCCTCAGGGATTGGGTACGGGCGCTTTGTTTACGAATAATACGGATGCGCCTCTTTATACGGAAGGCGGTTATTTGAGATATGCCGCAGGGAAGAGACCTTCCCGTTGCGGTGTCGAGGCCTTGTTCCGGGAAAAATACGGGAACGGGGGATTGTAAACGGATATGGAAAGGGGGGCTTATGAAAATTCTGTATGAGGACAGGTATTTCGGTTTGCGGGAGATAGCCGCCGGAGCCTTGGGAGATGATGTTCCGTGGAAATCCGCATTGCGTGCATTCGTGTCGGAATGGTGCGATTCCCGGGATTTTATAGAGGTGCGTACTTCCGGCTCTACGGGTATGCCCAAGCTTATCCGTCTGCCTAAAAAAGCGATGGCGGCTTCGGCACGGCTGACCAATGCTTTTTTCGACATATCCCGGGATTCCGTACTGATGCTCTCTCTTCCGCTTTCTTATATAGCCGGTAAAATGATGGTGGTGAGGGCATTCGAAGCAGGGGCCGTTCTGTTGCCGGAACCTCCCTCTTCTTTGCCTCTTTCCTCCCTGCATACGAAGGTCAAACTCGGAGCGCTCGTACCCCTGCAAGTGGAGGACATCCTGTCTTCGGGGGAATACCACCGGTTCGAAAAGGTGGAAAATCTTTTGATAGGAGGAGGCCCCCTGGCACGGACTACGAGAGAGCGGTTGGCGGATATTCCCACCCGTTTTTTCGCTACTTACGGAATGACGGAAACGGCATCCCATACGGCTCTTATGCGATTGAACGGAGAGGGAGCTTCCGCTTGTTTCGAGGCTTTGGAAGGAGTGCGTTTCCGCCGGGACGAATCCGGATGTCTTTGCATATATGCTCCCCATATTCGGGAATCGGAGTTTTGCACCCGGGACATGGTAGAGCTCGTAGATGAGAGGCATTTCGTGTGGAAAGGGCGTTTGGATTACGTAATCAATAGCGGGGGGATCAAATTTTCCCCCGAGGAATTGGAAGACCTCGTTTTCCGGGAGATGAAAGTCCCTTTTTATATCGGTTCTCTGCCCGATAAACGTCTCGGGGAACGTATCGTTATGGTGGTGGAGGATATGGAGTGGTCGCCGGAAAAGCGCAGGAAGATGGATGCGGTTTTCAGGAGACTGTTGCCCCGTCATGCCATCCCCCGGGAGATTATATATAGGGAACGCATTCCGAGGACGAAATCCGGAAAACTTATCCGTTCCCGAAAGAATATCGACTCTTACCCCCCTTCTGATCTGCACACTACGAGACAATAAACCACCCATGCCGACCCTGACAGAAAGTCAGGTCGACCTAACCGGCCATTTAGGACGACCTAACAGAGCGATTAGGACGACCTAAAGCAGACGGAGGGTCGTCCTAACCGGAACGATACGTCGTCTCCGGCAAAATGGCAGGCTCGTCCTTGTTCTTTGTAAAATATCGTTCTTATCGGTGGAAAATGACGACTTGTTTTTGTATTTCCGTCGATGTATTCGGGGTATATTAACCCGACGGGACTATTTCGTGATTTTTGAAACTATTAAATATCTGACTAATATGTTTTTATCAAAATAAAAATAACGTTATATTATCGCCGTGTTAATATACGCTTTTCGGTCTTTTAAGTTCGGTTCTCTATGCTGACTGTGATAAAGATTATCCGGACAAAATAGAGTTCTATCCTCCTGTAGAATGTATAAAGGATTGGGAGAACGACTATGCTGCTTTACAGGAATCTTTTATTTACGGAAACAAAATTTCTTTCGGACAACTTTTGCTTCGCATTAAAGAATTACAGCAGCGATTCCGAAGTATCGGCACAACGAGTAAGTAGAAAGTTTTTGCAAAATATTCTACTTCCTAAGGGCGCAATCGTTTTCCATATTATCTCTCAAAAGGTCTTTCAAACCCTCGAAAGAGGAGACAATATAATCGGTGTAGGGGTTGGAAAGGTATTCCTTTCTGACCATCAGGACGGTTGTAAATCCCAACTCCCGTCCTGCTTTTATTTCGGAAGCGGGATCATCGCCTACCACATACGTCTTTTGGTCTTTTAGGTCCAATTCCCTGCTTAATTCACGGAAGATATCCAGTTTGCTCGAATTCGCATAGACGGGATCGTTGATGATTATCCGGTCGAAGTCTTGACTTATCTGCAGTTTTCTCAATTTTTCCTCTTGTAATCTTTTGAATCCGGCTGTTACCAACAATCTTATATGCCGGTATCGCTCTGAAAGCGGCATAGTCCTCATACGGCACCATGGCAGAATGCTCCAGAGAGATACCATTCAATTCATCCAAAACAGGTAATATCATTGATTTGGGCAATCCGTATTTCTCGCATACCCTGTCGAACGGATTGGATACGATGTCTTGAATGATCGAGAGGATGATTTCCGCGGTAAAGCGTCCTGATAAATACTCGGTTGCTTTGTGAAGCAACGACGCAAACAATTCGGGATCGATGCTCGAAGTATCGAATATCGTGTTGTCCAAGTCGCAAATGATAACCTGATCCTGCATCTTGTTCTTTGTGTTAATGCTTCAATAAAATAAGAGAGGATGCAAGGGAGCCGCATCCTCTCTCTACAGGAAAATGACTAAATCATTTGAGTTTGCCTTCCTTCTTCAATTGATTCAGGAATTTAGCCCATCCGGGAGCTCTTTTCTCCGCATTCCGGCGAGTACCCTCCGGGTCCCAATAATCCGGCCAATTATCGTTCAGGAAATAGGCATTCTTCTCCATGTCATAAAATAACACAAGATTGTTGTACGCCCGGTTGACAACATGACTTATATGAGCAACAATCGTAAAGACCGTTTCTTCCCCTACCTTCATCTCTATTCGTGCGTAGACCGGAATAGAGTTGATCTTTCTGAATCTAATTTCCCGTGTTCTCGGATTGAACCATTCGATATCGTCTCCCGTGAAAGCGAGCCTTGCAGAAATCGAACCATATTGTGATTCATCATCGGATGCTGTTTCATATTCCGAGACGATCCCTTCCACATTGCCGCTCCTTGTGACGGCCGTTATCAAAGATTTCCCTTCGGTAATCGGTTCATTGTCCGTTTGGCTGCAGCCGGCGAAAACGATCAGACATAAAATAAATACATACATTTTTTTCATCATACAATTCCTCCTATAATAATTTATTAAACAATCTTTTTGCGAACTTCTTCACGAACATTTCTGGAACCGGTGCGATATAAGCTCCCTTTTGATTGTACTGATTACGTCTCCAATCATTTTTTATCGCCTCGATTTCTGCACCATATTCTGAAAATATTACGCAAAACATATAGTGGGACACTGCCTTGGTGGCAGTCTCGCGACTATCGTTAAAATACAGGTTGATAAAGAATACCAGAGCCTCCTGTTGTTTTTCCCGGCAATATGCGATCAGGTTTTTCCCTTCCTGAATCTCCATAGGATCCATACACGTCGCAGTTGCCGTAATAAGCACCGAAAGCACCTACGGAAGATATCTCTGCCGTTATCTGCTTCACTTACGGCCGACCCTGACAGAAAGTCAGGTCGACCTAACCGGCCATTTAGGTCGACCTAACGGAGCGATTAGGACGACCTAAAACAGACGGAGGGTCGTCCTAACCGGAACAATACGTCGTCTCCGGCAAAATGGCAGGCTCGTCCCTGTTCTTTGTAAAATATCGTCTCAGCAATTTTCTCAATTTTTTCCTCTTGTAATCTTTTGAATCCGGCAGTTACCAAAATCTTATCAGGAACCGATACGATATAAGTGCTCCTTTCTGATTGTTCCTAAAACGAGTATTTCACTTTCAGATACGCATCTCCGTTTTTTCTTATGGGGTAAAACGGAGCATCTTTTCCGGTGAAGATGCAGTGTGCACCGGCCTTGAGTTCGACATTGTCGACCGGCTTATACGAAAGCTCCGGCAACCAGAACAATGTACACCCTTCTTTGAGGTTATTGAAATCGGCAACCTGAAAAGCTCCGTTCAACAATGATAATTTCAGTTTTTCATCGGCCGATTTCCATTCGCATGTCCACGCCAGCCAGTCGGTCAGGTTCTTCCTCCCTTCCTCGTGAAAGAACCCATGTACGTATTGTACATTCAGATAGATATTAGCCGGAAAAGTGTAATCGAATCCGAGTGTATATTTCAAATACGGATTGCCGTCAAAGATTGTACTGTCGGGAAGAACCGGATTAAATGTTCCCATAGGACTTTCTATAGAGACCGAACGCGTGAGTATCGTTTTTTCAGGAATAAATAAAGCCGCCTCTCCCCATACGCCCACACTTCCGAGGGAACCGGACAAATCGGCACTCACGACGTTGCGCAACGAGTATGAGAGCATTGCATCGACCGTCGTATTCATCGGAACAGGCATATCAGGGGAAGTGGGCAGGCTCGTTATTTTTCCCTGAACGGATAAACGGGTCAATACCGGAATCGGTGCATATTGGCGCAACCATCCGAACGAAACGGTATAATTACGTATATCCCGGGCTATTTTGACGGCATAAGTCGATGCTTTCAGTTTCCGTTCGGGCAGATTTTCCATCCGGGAAACAGAAAGAGGCTGAAGCCATATATCCGTCATCGTCCCGTCTGGTAACGGAATTTGCCAGCGATCGGGAACTTCAGGCATAAACGCTGCTTTCCAACTTTGGTCGGGAAGTAAGGATGGAGAAAACCGGGGCGTGAATACAGCCGTAAGTGTGAACCCATTCCAATAGTATTTGGCAAGAAGACTATTGGTAGGTGTATGCCGTCCGAAATCCCAAAAGTCCTCCAGCTCCCAAGGGTTGATATTATCCGAAGGGTTGAGCCGGTCGGCCGTTCCCCAGGCAATGCGCTGTCGGCCGATACGGACATCGATATGCTCACTTAAAAAGCCGTATAAATCGACGTATGCCTCTCGAAGCTGTACATTCTCGACCGGTTGGTCAAAAGGTGAAGCTGTGATAAGTTTGCGAATCCAAATATCGGCATGGAGCCGTGCCTTATCGTTTACCTTATACACGGGTTGCAGGCTCATCCGGTATTCCTGCCAGTCAAGCCCTCCGCTTTTCAGGCGGATACGGTCATCGAGTTGCAGACTGCCATTCAGCTCGAAAGGTTTATCTTCGACGGTTTGAGCGTGCACCTTGGCAAATATCGTCAGACATGCCATCAGGATAAACAGAAGAAATCTCATGGTTCAATGGTTTATTTCATCAGATTCCGTTCGGTGAAAACATCGTCTTTTAAGCCTGTATTCAGTTCCACATGCTGAAGATGCGTTTGTGTCGAACTGCCTCCTGAAAGGTCTTTCATTTCAGATGTTTTGGCAATAAGAAAACCTTTGTGATTGGAGATTTCCGAGACGGTCATCCGTTTGGAAGCCACTCCTTTCTTGTTGTAGAAAACAACTTCCACGGGGAAATAGGTATCCGCTTTTATCCGGATATCCATCTTGGCATAATCTGTCTTGACCCCCTTTTTCGGAGTAAGCGACAATGTGTATTCGCCGGCTGACCGACTTTTCAGTTCTGCATCCCATTTATCGGCATAACGTTTGGCCTCCAGATCTTCATAGGTGTAATCCGTTCCGGCAAAACGGGTGTTCTTTACGTGCGAAGCTATCCGACGCGTTTTTCCGAAAGCCGGCAAATAAAGAATCTGATTGTCGTTGGGGAGCGAGAGAAAAGCGATGCCCTTCTGATCTGCAGGCGAGAGGAACCGAACCAACCGTTTGTCGGTTCCTTTCTGAAAGACCTGCATGGTGCGGACACTCCGACTGCCGTTTTTGGCAGTGATTGTCATCGTGCTGGTTGCTGTCACATCTTTAGGTGCATTCAGCACACTGTCTGCTTTTTCTAAAATGGTTGTGGCATTTTGAGCCAATGCTGCCGAATACGAAAGCAGAAAGGCAGCCATGAAGAAGAAAGATAATTTTTTCATTGTTTCTGAGTTTTATTAAGATTGATATGAAAACATAGAATCATCGAAGGCAGGAGGAGAGTTGCCGCCAAGCCGGATACGAACATGGTGGCAAACATGATCAGACCGAACTCTTTCAATGGTACGAGGTCTGCAAACACCAAAACCAGAAAACCGAATGCAACAGCCGTTACATTGAACAGGATGCCCTTTCCGGAAGTCTGAAGTGTTTGGATGACAGCCTCATTACATTCTTTCCCCGATACGAGCGCATTTCGGTAACCGGAAATAAAGTGGATGGAATAGTCTACCCCAATCCCTACGGCAACTCCGGCAATCAGCACAGTCGCGAGGTTAAGGGCGATGCCGAGATAGCCCATCAGTCCGAAGATGAAAAGGATGGCGCTCATAAGCGGTACAAATCCGACAAGGGCGCTTTTAAGCGATTTGACCAGAAATGTCATACAGATAAATACCAATACGCAGGCTAACAGCAGACTCCAGAAGAGATTCTGCATCAAATTATAGTCAAAATTCGAATAGATGGAAGGCAATCCGGTTGTTTCGAATTGCACCGTACCGGATGAATGTGCGGCGGCATATTCGTCGATTTTCCGGCTTACCGCATGATAATCTCCGGTCGGTGCATTACACATGGTAGCATGGATCATGCCTTCACTTTTGTCGGTATTGCAGAGCTGCTCCATTACGGGTTCTCCTTCGAGCAGGAACCAGAGGTTTTGTATTTTCTCTTGTGTGTCGGGTATTTGCTTGCCTTCCCCCATAGCCTGATTCATTTCTTTGATAAGCTCCGTTACCGATTGCGGATTATGCACATGCGGAAGTCCGGAAAGGAAATCTTCGAAATCTTGCATGGCTGCCAGCGTTTCGGGACGTGTCAGGTCAGCAGTCACCTTGATCTGAATTGGGAGGGTTCCTCCGAATTCCCGGTTGAGAAAGGCTGCGGATTGTCTTAACGGATGCTTTTCTGGGAAATAATAGAGTACGTCAATATTACTTTTTAGTCGGAAAAGGCCGGCTCCCATCAGAAGAATCAAGCCACCGGCACAGTAAAGAACCATTTTGTTGCGGTGTATGGAAACTCCGGCAAGCCATTGCAAAACATCGGAAAGAACGTGTTTCTTCTGTTTTTTCTCCTGATGTTTCAAGGGTGGAAGATAGGACTCGACAGCCGGAATAACGGTGAGTGACAAAAGCAGGCAAAAGAATGTACCCAATGCCATAAAAATGCCGAAATCACGAATGATGCTCAGGTATGTTCCCGGAATAAATGAAAGGAAACCGACAATGGTCGTCAGTCCGGCCAGCATTACGGGAACCCCTATAATCGTTATTCCCCTTACGACGATTTCCTTATGATTTTCGCCGTTTTCAAGCAATTTGAAAAAGTTCAGAACATGTATTGTGTAAGCCGATCCTACGGCAAAAAGGACAACCGGAATCGAGCCGGATATGGGAGAAAGTTGAACATGGAACAGTCCCATCGCCCCCATACTCCAAATGCTGCCCATCGCCACGGAAAGCAGCGGAAGGAATATGCCTCGCAACGAATGCAGTGTCAATGCGAGAATAAGAGCAATCAGCAGGCAGACAAGGGGAACAAGCCGGATCAGATCCTTTTCCGTTGATTCCGTAAGGCTTTGTTGCTGCATCGGCAAACCGTCGCAATAAACAGTTAATTCGGGATGCGATCGCCTGACTTCATCAAGCAGGTCATTTACCTCCCGGGCAGCTTTTTCCTTGTCGGCAGCTGTTCCGACAAAAACAATGATTGCCGTACTTCGCCCGTCTTCCGACAACAGTCGGCCACGATACATCTCTTTATTCAAAATATACGACTGTAAGGAGGGTAAAGAGTCGGAAATTATCTCTTCATCCATCAATCGGCCTATTTCCACTCCGTCGTTACGATGCCTGATATCGATTACATTGGCCAGGCCGGTTACCTTCTCCACTCCTTCTATTTCGGAGACGGAGTCGGTAACCTGCCGTATAACCGATATTCCTTCTGGCGTTATAATGGTATTTTCCGTATTGCTTATCCCGATTACAATAATATTTCCTGTGGCATATAAGCTGTCCGTTCGCTCAAACAGCATAACTTTCCGATCATCATCGGGTAAGTAGGACATAAAATTGGAGTTGATGGTCAGCTTGGTCGAAAAATAGCCGAGTATCAATGTAACTGCTACGCCGGCCGTAATGATGGCAAGACGTTTTTTGACGATAAATTCTGCAATACGGTTCATATACGATATAATTTGAAATTTACTTATACAACTGTGAGTAACGCCACTGAATAGGAGAATCGACTACTTTCGGGTACGATAAGTAAAACCCGGTGCCCTTGCTTGAGTTTACCCGAATGGAATAATTCGTCGAGCATTAAATAAATAGAAGCCGACCCGACATTTCCCACATAAGGCAAATTGAGGAACCATTGTTCATCCGCCACCGGATAACCTTTCATCTCAAAGCCTTTTTTCAACTTATCGAAAAAGTACATTGAGGATATATGGGGAAGCACATAGTCTATTTCATTGAAGCCGATATCATGTTTGCAAAGATTCTCACAAACGAAGTCGACTCCTTTTTCTATGACATGGGCACCGAGAAGTCTCGTATCCTGTTTAACAGCGAAATAAGATTCTCGTCCCCATTCCAGGGGATCGGCTTCTTTCCAGCTTTTGAAACGCTCGTTCTCGAAAATGGCTCCTGCATACATGCAGACCTCCAGTTCATTTGCGTAAGAGATGGATTCGAGCCAATCGATTCTCAAAGACAAATCTCCTCTGCATCTGTTTTCGAATAAGAATGCTCCGGCACCGTCCGATAACATCCAACGGAGAAAGTCTTTCTCAAAAGCAATAATCGGCTTTTCTTCGACCAGACTCAGCATTTTATATTCTTCTTCAAAATTATCGGCACGAAGTACAGGTGAGACCAGTTCCGAGCCTGTCGATACGGCATTCTGAGACATGCCGGAAAGAACGGATAAATAAGCATGTTTGAAAGCATTCATGCCCGCACAACAGACACCCGAAGGAGAAAGCAGATCTATCGGCTTATTCCCCAAAAGACCATGTGTCATAACGGCATGTGATGGGAAAAGTTGATCCGGAAGCGACGTTCCGCAGGCTAATAAACCTATGTCCTTAAACGAAATAGCCTGATCGAATAACTTGTTTACGGCAATAGCGGTCAATTCTGCGTTTGTGTAAACAATCTTTCCCTCTCTGTCAAGAGAATAATAGCGTTTCTTAATCCCGTTTTGACGAAGAATGATACTGCGGACTCTGGAAGGATGACCACCGACCATCCCCAGGATTTGTTCCATGTTGTCATTCTCAACGGCTTCGTTAGGAAGGAAAGAAGATGTTCTTGTAATAAAGACTTCATTCATAACTGTTCTTTGTTTTTTTTGATTTGATTATACGGTTCATGATTGGTGAAACAAATATCAATGCCATTAAAATCCATATTTGAAACAGCAATAAACGAAAGCGATATATTTTGTCTGCAGGCTGAATAAAATGTGCCCATCTTTGAAATTTCCCAAGTATATATTGTTCTTTCAGAAGTTGTTTTTCTTGATATTGAATTCTGATTCGGTTCGACTTATGCAATACTTCATCTAAAACATTCCAAACTTTTTCCTGCTGCTTTTCCATGTTTCTAAACGGGTTATTCTTTCCTGTAAAGAACCATCTGACAAATCGGAAAGCGCTTGACCGCTCTTTGGATTGATCCGAGATTTCCAGCTCGGCAACTATATGCCCGCCACGACTTTCTACATGCGCCGCCATTTGTCTTCTTGCCATGGCTCCGGTATTGCGATAGCAGGTAAAGAGAATAACTTCTCTATCTTTCACGATCCGACCGAACTGCGTAGAGTTTAAGAAAGACTGTATGGGTAATGAAAGATGAAGGAACCACGGCTGAAAACCAAGTAAAATCATATCATCTTTCTCAATCTTTATTTCGTCGCATACAATCCGGCATCCTTTCTGTAAAACAGAGTCGCAGAAGACACTAAAGAAACGTTTCCTGTTCCAAGGAAAAGGAAATGGTTTCACACAATGAATGGGATTCCAGATAAGGACGTAATCTCCCAGATAAGGACGCATCGATTCTTCTATCAAGTATTTCAAAGAACCCGATTGCGAATAATAGACTATTTGTATCCTTCTTTTTTCCATATCCTTTGCAGGATACCGACCGCTCGGTTTGTATTGGAGTAAAAAAATTATTCTTTCAATGTCCGATAAAATTTTTCATATATCTCCTTCAGTGAGTCGGTCGAAATACCGGAAGAAAATGCCATACTCAATCCCAATCCTCGTGGGATAAGCATAAGAAGAGACAGTGTTAAATCAATATCCGTATTTTTACGGATTTCTCCCTTTTGAACAGCCATTTGCAGCACTTCTCTCCATTCATTTTCTTCTTCTGAAAATGTATTTTCAACTTTGCTCTTAAAATCCGGATAAAATTCTTCTACCTGAAAGGCCAGCTTGAAAAAATAAAAGTCATCAACTTTGAAATCGGTCATTTCCCGCAATTTATCAATATGTCCTTTTCTATGTTCAATAGCTTCATTAAGTGCATTTTTCAATGGAGTGTTTGTTTCATCATCAGAATAATGAAAACTTCTGAGAGCCGGGAAAAAGAACAAATCCATTGCTTTGGCAAAGATTTCTTCCTTGCCTTGGAAATGATGATAGATAGCCCCTTTTGATAAGCGGGTTTCTTCTTGGATATTTCTGATTGAAACACCATTATAGCCTTTTTGAAGAAAAAGGCCGAACGACTTTTCTAAAATAAAGTTCTTTGTTGCATTCATATCATTATCCTTTGTCGCAAACAAGACCGAGCGGTCGGTTTACAGATGCAAAAGTAAGAAAGATTTTAAGAGATGCAAAAAATACAGCATAAAAAAATCGTCCGTGTTGAATAATCCAATGTAGAGTTGACTCACATATATGAAAACAGCAGGCTGATTTTTAATACCTAAGCTCTTCTCACCACCTTCCGGGCTTTATGCTGGGTTTGATTTTTTCATCCTCCCGTATTTCTTTCCAATCGGTATGATTCCGCTCGGAAGACCGTTCCCTTTTTAGCTCCTCCCGTAAGGGCGCATCGACTGCGATGGTCGCATCGGGAGCGACCGTTTCTTCCGGTTTCACTTCGCTGTTGTCCTCTTTTTTGAGCGAAAGGGCGATCTTGCGATCCAGCTCCGCGGCTTGTCTCTTCAGCTCCTGCAATTCCTCCTCTTTCTTCCATACGGCAGAAACCATCAGATTGTAAGGTGCACAATTCTGATCATTTTATATTGTCTTTCCCTAGCGGACACTTTCCGAATATTTTATTGTAGGTCATTGATTTGTAAACGCTTGTTGGAGGAGATAGGCAAGCTGATAAGTGTTCTTTATGTGTTTAACTTATCTTGCGCTTCTACTTCTTGCATGGAGGAAGGTGGTGATTGCTTCAGTTCCGCGATTAGGTTTTGCACGTTTTTATCCGAGCGAATTCTCCGGATCGCTTTCTTGGCTGCTGCTTGTTGCGACTCCTTCTTGGTGTAGCCCGTGCCTGTGCCTAAGGGGTTACCTCCGACCGATACGGCGGTACGGAATATTTGATTTTTATTTTTGTCTGAGTATATACTTGTCAGTTCGAAATCGATTTTCAGCTTTTCTTTTTGCCCCCACTCCAACAGATTCGATTTAAAATTCATCTCTTTGCGGGCTATTTTTTCCAGCGACAGATAATGACCGATCATCCGTTCTTTGACGAACTTGAAGCATTTCCGATAGCCGTGATCCAGATAGATCGCGCCGATCAATGCTTCGAGTGCATTGCCATACACATAATTGTTATGGGCATGCTGACGGATCGAAGCGATGGTCATCTTGTCGAGCCCCATTTCGAGGGCGATACGGTTCAAGGTCTCGCGTTGTACGATTTTAGAGCGTACACTGGTCAGAAAACCTTCTTTTTTGTTCGGAAAATGCTTGTATAGGATATCGGCGACGGCCGCTCCGAGGATGGCATCGCCGAGAAATTCGAGTCGTTCGTTATTGCACGGCCGTTTGCCGTCGGGTAAGTGGGACGAGCGATGTGTAAGTGCCTGTTCGTAGAGTTTCACATCATTCGGATGGAAGCCCAACAGTTGATATAAGGACAAATAAGGCTCTTTATTCCGAAGAACAAAGAGCCTTTTTAATTGTTGTAAAAACAAACGCACGTTTATTTCTCAAATTTCTTCACAATTACACTGGCATTGTGTCCGCCAAATCCGAACGTGTTGGATAATGCAGCCCGTACCACGCGTTTTTGTGCTTTGTTAAACGTAAAGTTCAGTTTATAATCGATCTCCGGATCATCGTCGCCATCGGCATGGTTGATCGTCGGAGGAACGATATCGTCGCGCACGGCCAACACAGCGGCTGTGGCTTCCAACGCGCCGGCGGCACCGAGCAGGTGACCGGTCATCGATTTCGTTGAGCTGATGTTCAGCTTATACGCATGTTCACCGAATACATCTTTGATGGCTTTTACTTCGGATATGTCGCCCACAGGAGTAGACGTGCCATGTACGTTGATATAGTCGATTTCTTCCGGTTTCATTTCTGCGTCTTCCAGAGCATTCAGCATCACCAGTTTCGCACCTAATCCTTCGGGATGGCTTGCCGTGAGATGGTGAGCGTCTGCCGAGAGACCGGCTCCTGCTACTTCGGCGTAAATCTTCGCACCGCGTGCCAGAGCATGTTCCATTTCTTCGAGTACCAGACAGGCTGCTCCTTCTCCGATGACGAATCCGTCACGGCTTTGGCTAAACGGACGGGAAGCCGTCTGTGGCGAATCATTGCGTGTCGAGAGCGCGTTCATGGCGTTGAAACCTCCTACGCCCACGATGGCGATGGCAGCTTCGGCACCTCCGGCCACGATCACGTTGGCTTTACCCAAACGGATATAGTTGAACGCATCGGCAATGGCATTCGTCGAAGAGGCACATGCCGAAACTGTTGCAAAGTTGGGGCCTCTGAAACCATATTTCATCGAGATATGACCGGCGGCAATATCTGCGATAATTTTAGGTATAAAGAACGGATTAAAGCGTGGTCCGCGTTCCGGATCGTAGTCCCGTACTTCATCTTCGAACGAACGGATACCTCCGATACCGGCGGCAAAGATCACTCCAATCCGGTTCAAGTCTTCCTTTTCCAAGTCTAATGCCGAGTCTGTCACGGCTTCGGTCGCTGCTACGAGCGAGAGTTGTGCATACCGGTCGTACTTACGTACTTCTTTCCGGTCGAAGTACTGCAACGGATCGAATCCTTTGACTTCGCAGGCAAATTGTGTTTTGAACTTGGATGCATCAAATTGAGTAATAGGCCCTGCGCCACTTACTCCCTTCTGCAAGGACTCCCACGTTTCCGCGGTGTTGTTGCCGACAGGAGTAAGAGCACCGAGACCCGTTACTACTACTCTTTTTAATTCCATACTGAATAAAAAGCAGATTACTTCGCGTTTGCTTCGATATAAGCAATGGCGTCTCCTACCGTAGAGATTTTTTCAGCCTGGTCATCCGGAATAGAAAGGCCAAACTCTTTTTCAAATTCCATGATCAACTCCACCGTGTCAAGAGAGTCTGCTCCCAAATCATTCGTGAAGCTTGCTTCGTTTGTTACTTCCGATTCTTCAACACTCAATTTGTCAACAATAATCGCTTTTACGCGAGATGCTACATCAGACATAATTTTTTAATTTAAATGAATACTGTTTTTGCAATCCTTTTTATTTTTGCAGTGCAAAGGAAAGAATTTTTTATCTTACAGAACAAATTTTTAAGGCAAAAAAAGCCGAGTATTGCACATTTTTATGTTTTTTGTGCATTTCTCGTTTTTGAAAAGGCTATGAAAAGGATCGTTATTTTCGCTTCGGGCGATGGAACAAATGCAGAGAATATCATACGGTATTTTCATGATAGTGAAATGGTTGAAGTGGCTTCGGTGTATTCTGAAAATGCTTCTGCGGGGGTACATCATCGTGCAAAACGGTTGGGAATTCCTTCCGTGACTTTTCCAAAAGAGAATTTTGCGGATGGCGCCCCTGTTTTGAAGAAATTGGCCGAAGATGGTGTCGATTTTATTGTGTTGGCGGGTTTCCTGAAGAAGATTCCGGACGTCATTTTACATGCTTATCCGGAAAAAATTCTCAATATTCACCCGGCTTTGCTCCCCAAACATGGCGGAAAAGGTATGTACGGCATGCGCGTGCATCAAGCTGTCGTGGCTGCCGGCGATACGGAATCGGGGATTACCATCCATTATATCAATGACCGGTATGATGAGGGGCAAGCTCTTTTTCAAGCGCGTTGTCCGGTTGCGCCGACCGATACACCCGAAGATGTGGCGGCCAAAGTGCATGCCCTCGAATACGCGCATTACCCTGTCGTAATCGAGCGTGTGCTGCGCGGTGAAAACTTGCACGAGTCGATTTAGTATCGTACCTTTGTGCTGAGCGTATGATTTTCGACACAAGAGAATGGCAAAAGTATTGATCATAAGATTATCGGCAATCGGTGACGTGGCGATGACAGTCCCTGTCATTTATTCGGTGGCGCGGGCAAATCCTCAGGATTCGTTCACTGTACTGACGCAATCGTTCCTGATCCCTATTTTCATCCATCGTCCCGAAAATGTACGGATTATCGGTCTCAATACTCAAAGCTCGGAGAAAACGTTGTGGGGTATATTGCGCTTCTCCTTTGCTCTGACCGGCTATAAGTTCGATAAGATTCTCGATCTGCACAACGTCATCCGCAGCAAGGTGATCGATTTTACTTTTCGATTGCAGCGTAAGCCGGTGTATCGAGTCGATAAGATGAGGGAAGAACGGAGATACCTCACCGGAAGACCTCCGAAGACCATTCGTCCCCTGCGCCCCGTGTCGGCCCGTTATGCCGATGTGTTTCGGGCTGCCGGATTCCATTTTACCGACACGTTTGTTTCTTTGTACGAGCAACATCCTGTTGATTATGCATTGATCGCATCCATGGCCGGTGAGAAGAAAAGTAAATGGATCGGTATCGCTCCCTTTGCCAAGCATCGCGGAAAGATTTATCCCACCGACGAGATGGAGGAAGTGGTTAAAGCCCTGTCAGAACAAAATGATATGACGATTTTTCTGTTCGGTGGAAAAGGCTATGAAGAGGCCATTCTCGACCAGTGGGAATTTCAATATCCCAATACCCGAAATATGGCAGGAAAGCATACACTTGATCAGGAACTCGCACTGATCAGTCGTTTGGACATCTTTCTGTGTATGGATTCAGCGAATATGCATTTTGCCTCGCTCGTCGGGACGAAGGTCGTCTCCATTTGGGGGGCAACTCATCCCTATGCAGGTTTTTACGGATACAAACAACCGTACGATTTGGCGATACAGGTCGACTTGCCTTGTCGGCCATGCTCAACGTACGGAAATAAACCTTGTCATCGTGGCGATTGGGCTTGTATGTCGCAAATTACGGCCGAGCAAATTGTTCGAAAGGTAAACGACTATCTGGCACAAGTATGAAGACAGGTATTCATCCTGCTTATTCCGGAAGAGAGATCGAAGCTTTCCTGAAGCGACTGCCGACGGTGTTCGATGATGAAGGAGAGATGCTTTACGATAAACGCAACCAGGTAAAACGTTTCGTGTTGCCTTCGGGTCGTCCTGTCGTCGTGAAGCGTTTCAAAAAACCGAATCTGATCCAGCGTATTGTATACAGCTTTTTCAAGAAGACAAAGGCTAAGCGTGCTTTTCTGCATGCCGCCGTTTTACGTGATCGCGGCTTTGGTACGCCGCACGAAATTGCTTATCTTGAGGAACGCCGGACAAGACTGCTTTCTTACTGCTACTTTCTTTCGGAAGAAGATGGTGCGCCGGCTGTCTACGAGCGTCTCGTCGCACAGCAGCCTTTCGACCGTGTTATGGCCGACGATTTTGCGGCGCTGGTGGCGGCGTTGCATCAAAAGAGCATCCTTCACGGTGATCTGAACCCGACGAATGTGCTGTTTCGTGAGCGTGGCGACGGACATTATACTTTTTCGCTCATCGATACGAACCGGATGCGTGTCAAATCGTTGGGTGGGAAATTTACCCCAAGTGAATGCTTCGATAACCTCACCCGGTTTTCGGCGCAGGGTGAGCTGTACGATTTTGTGTTGACGAAATATATCGAATACAGGGGATGGGATATCGAAACGTCTTTTGCTCGTGCAATAAAGATTAAGCGACGTCATGATGCTTGTTGGGACAGGCGGAAAGCTTTTCTGAAGAGATTTAAATAATGTAAGCGATATGTACACCATCAAATTTACACCATATAGGAGAGAGCTTGGAGAGATCATGTTTCGTCAAACGGCAGGCGGTCGTGGTTTATCGGATGACGGAAAATACCGTTTTGTTGTGTCCGACGATACGGAGGAGGCGGATTTCTGGGTGGTTCAAGGTAAGGGACTGCGTCATCCGCAATCGTGTCATGTGGCGCCGGAGAATACATTATTGTTGACTACCGAACCCAAATCCGTACTTACATATCCGAAGCCGTATATTCGTCAGTTCGGAGCTGTCTGCTCGTGCCAATCTGACATGAAGCATGAACGTTTGATTCTTTCGCAACCCGTATTGCCTTGGTTCGTCGGTTACAAGGAATCGGCCGATGGGAAATGTACGGCTACGCTCACTTACGACGATCTGAAAGACTCGCTTACGCCTCCTAAGACAAAGCTGCTGTCTGTCATTACGAGCAATAAGGCTTTTACGAAAGGTCATTTGGAGCGGATTGCCTTTGTCGAGAAAATGAAAGCGCATTATGGCGACAAACTCGATGTGTTCGGACGTGGCTATAAGGATTTCGACGATAAATGGGATGTGCTTTCTTCTTACCAATATCATATTGTCCTTGAAAATTCGTCGCAAGATTATTATTGGACGGAAAAGATTTCGGATTGTTTTTTGGCGGAGGCTTTCCCCTTTTATTACGGTTGCACCGACTTGGAGCGTTATTTCGCCGAAGATGCTTTTATCCGTATTGATATCCGTCGGCCGCAGGAAGCAATCGAGATCATTGACCGTGCCATTTCTTCGCGTGTGTACGAAAGGCGCCGTGCTGCCCTGCACGACTGTAAGATGAAGGTGCTCGGAGAGTTCAATATGTTCAATTATATCGCATCCCTGTGCGACAGGATGAATCCCGATGCCCCGAAGCAACGCGTGGAAATACATCCGTGCCATTCGATGCAAAGTTGGCATAATCTCTACAATTACTTTATCCGCAGGAACATTTTTAAACTGCAACAACGCGTGAAGGACGTGTTCTGTGGAAAACCGAAGTTCGGATAGAGACGTTTTTGTTTCGCTTCGAATCATGCCTGAATCGTTGCTGGGCAACCGAATCAAAGGCCTTAGCAGGTCTTTAAGGTCGCTTGTCTTCAGCCCCCTTTTGAATAATTATTTCCTATTGTTCTATCAATCAGTTTTATGTTCGCAGCGATCGACTGTATGTGGATTCAATGTGTTCAACAAGGTATTAAGGGCTTTCATATATTGAAGACAGGGTTATTTTGATGTGGCTCTCCTATTTTTTTATAAGGACGAGCAGTGCGAGATTTAAAGAAAATCCTTTAATTTTGCAGCAAAATTAAGAATTATATAAAAAACGTTTAATGATCGGTTACGAGTCGTATGAGTTGATATGGCAAACAGTTAACCGAATCGAACAGTGAAAGTATGGATTATACATTCAGGGAAATCGAGAAGAAATGGCAGGCACGGTGGGTCGCAGATAAGACTTACGAAGTAAAAGAAGATGATCGTAAGCCTAAATATTATGTATTGGATATGTTTCCTTACCCTTCGGGTGCGGGGTTGCACGTAGGACATCCGCTGGGATACATCGCCTCGGATATTTACGCGCGTTACAAACGTCTACAAGGGTTTAACGTACTTCACCCGATGGGGTATGACGCGTACGGGCTCCCGGCCGAACAATACGCCATTCAGACCGGTCAACATCCGGAAGTGACGACGGAGAAAAACATCAACCGTTATCGCGAACAACTGGATAAGATCGGGTTCTCGTTCGATTGGAACCGCGAAGTGCGCACCTGCGAACCCGGTTATTACCACTGGACGCAGTGGGCTTTCCTGCGGATGTTCGGCAGTTACTACTGTAACCGCACCCAGCAGGCTCGCCCCATCGAAGACCTTGTGAAAGCTTTCGAAACGAGCGGTACGGAAGATCTGGATGTAGCCTGTACGGAAGTGCTGACCTTCACGGCTGCCGATTGGAAAGCGATGAGCCGGAAAGAACAACAGGAGACCCTGATGAATTATCGTCTGGCTTACCTCGGAGATACGATGGTCAACTGGTGTCCGAAGCTCGGCACGGTATTGGCCAATGATGAGGTGAGCGAAGGTCTTTCGATACGCGGCGGCTATCCGGTCGAACAGAAAGTGATGCGTCAATGGTGCCTGCGCGTGTCGGCCTATGCGCAACGTCTGCTCGACGGAATGGAACGGATCGACTGGACCGAATCGCTGAAAGAGACGCAACGAAACTGGATCGGACGAAGCGAAGGAGCTCAGATGTATTTCTCCATTGCAGAAAGCGACCAAAAGATAGAGATTTTTACGACGCGTGCCGATACGGTCTTCGGAGTCACCTTTATGGTCCTTGCTCCCGAAAGCGAATATGTATCTGTACTTACGACCGACGGACAGAAGGCGGAAGTAGAAGCCTATCTCGAATCCGTCAAACGACGCACCGAACGCGAACGCATCTCCGACCGACGCATGACGGGCGTTTTCTCCGGTTCATACGCCATCAACCCGATGACGAACGAGCCGATCCCGGTCTGGATTAGCGATTATGTGTTGGCCGGATACGGTACCGGTGCGATCATGGCCGTTCCGGCGCACGACGGCCGCGACTATGCCTTTGCCAAACAGTTCGGTCTCCCGATTGTCCCGTTGATCGAAGGGTGCGATGTCTCCGAAGAGAGCTTCGACGCCAAAGAAGGCAAAATGATGAACTCGCCGATGGCGGGTAAAGAGCTGCCCGACGGTTTAGTCCTCAACGGACTGAATGTGCCCGACGCCATTGCAAAGACCAAGCGGTATATCGAAGACAAAAAAATGGGTTACGTCAAAACCAACTACCGCCTGCGCGACGCAATTTTCAGTCGCCAGCGTTACTGGGGGGAGCCGTTCCCGATCTATTACGATGCCGAGGGGATGCCGCAACCGATACCCGAAGAGTGTTTACCCCTCAGACTGCCCGATGTCGATAAATTTCTGCCGACCGAGACCGGCGAACCTCCGCTCGGACGCGCAACGACATGGGCTTGGGACTGCGAAAAGCGGCAAGTCGTAGAAAACACGAAAATCGACCATCGTACCGTGTTCCCGCTCGAACTGTGTACCATGCCCGGGTTCGCAGGCTCATCGGCCTACTATCTCCGTTATATGGATCCGCACAACGACAAAGCCCTCGTCTCACGGCAAGCCGGCGAATACTGGCGCAATGTCGACTTGTACATCGGAGGAACGGAGCATGCCACGGGGCACCTTATTTACAGTCGCTTCTGGAATAAATTCCTGTACGACCTCGGCGTTTCGTGCGAAGAGGAACCGTATAAAAAGTTGATCAATCAAGGTATGATACAAGGACGGTCCAACTTCGTCTATCGCATTGTCGGGACGAATCGATTCGTCTCGCTCCATCTGAAAGATAATTACGAAGTAACGCCGATCCACGTAGACGTGAACATCGTCGAAAACGATCACCTCGATATCGAAGCTTTCCGAAACTGGAATCCCGAATATAAAGACGCCGAGTTTGTGCTTGAAGACGGCCG
Source organism: Tannerella forsythia (assembly GCF_003860135.1). Classification (GTDB taxonomy): domain Bacteria; phylum Bacteroidota; class Bacteroidia; order Bacteroidales; family Tannerellaceae; genus Tannerella; species Tannerella forsythia_A. The sequence goes on along the minus strand of NZ_RQYN01000025.1, from coordinate 5,136 downwards.
GTATATCTGCGGATGGGCGATTGAAAAGATGTCGAAATCGATGTTTAACGTCGTCAACCCCGATGTTATCGTCGAGAAGTTCGGCGCCGATACGCTGCGTCTCTACGAAATGTTCCTTGGCCCTCTCGAACAATCGAAACCGTGGGACACGAACGGTATCGACGGGGTTCATCGCTTCCTGAAAAGACTCTGGGGGCTTTTCTACTGCCAAGCCGGCGAATGGGGAGTTACTACCGACGAGCCGACGGCCGACGAGCTGAAAGCGCTCCATAAACTGATCAAAAAGGTAACGTACGACATCGAACATTTTTCGTACAACACTTCCGTCAGCGCGTTTATGATTTGTCTGAACGAGCTGACAAGCCTGAAATGTCACAAGCGCGCTATCCTCGAACCGCTGTTGATCGTCCTCGCACCGTTTGCTCCGCATATCGCCGAAGAGCTCTGGCATGCGCTCGGCTACACAACGACCATCTGCGATGCTCAATGGCCGTCGCACGACGAACAGTACCTGATCGAAAGCTCGGTGACATACGCGATTTCGTTCAACGGCAAGACGAGGTTCAGCCTCGAACTGCCGGCCGATCTGTCGCGCGAAGAAGTCGAGAAGGCCGCTTTAACGCATGAAAATTCCGCACGATGGATCGAAGGGAAAACACCCAAAAAGATCATTGTTGTACCTCATAAAATTGTAAATATCGTACTATGAAAGATTCGATTCGAAAAGTTTATTATCCTTTGAAGGACTATCTCCTGATCTGTCTCGGCACAGCCATGTACGGATTCGGATTCAATGGTTTCATTCTCTCTAATCAAGTAGTTACCGGAGGGCTGAGCGGTATCGGCGCTTTGATCTACTTTGCCACGGGGATACCGGTTTCCACCTCTTATTTCGTGATCAACCTCCTGTTGCTCGCGATCGCGTTCAAAGTGCTGGGGCTTAAATTTCTGCTAAAAACGATTTTCGGTGTAGTAGCTCTGTCATTCTGGTTCTGGTTTTTCGAACAGTTGTTGGGTGGTAAACCCATCATGGAGAGCGGCGAAGTATTTATGTCGATCATCATCGGAGCTTTGATCTGCGGTACCGGTATGGGGCTCGTGTTCTCGGCTGGCGGCAGTACGGGAGGAACCGATATCATCGCCGCTATCATCAACAAATATAAGCATGTGTCCATTGGTGCGGGGATGGTCTTATTAGACCTTGTGATTGTGAGTTGTTCGTATTTTATTTTCCATAATGTCGATAAGATTGTGCTCGGGTTCGTGGAGATGGGAATCAATTCGTATATGCTCGACCGTATTCTCAATGCCAATACACAATCGGTGCAGTTCCTGATCTTTTCACGCAAGTATGACGAAATCGTGGAGCGCATCATCAAAGACCTCGGGCGCGGATGTACCATCCTCAACGGCGAAGGCGGGTATTCGCACAAACCAATGAAAGTGATTGTGCTGATTGCCAAACGCCGCGAGAGTGTGACCATCTTCCGTCTGATTAAATCGGTCGATACCCAGGCATTCATTTCACAGAGCGTCGTACGTGGCGTATACGGTGAAGGTTTCGATCCGATAAAAGCATAGCCACACAATTTTACGGCTTGAATTGCGTTCTTTTGACATTGAACCTTTGCCGAACATCGAATGTTTTAAAAAGAAAAAAGAAACGCAGTGAAAACATTGGTATTTGCTACAAATAACGAACATAAACTTCGGGAGGTACGCGCCATCATGCCTCCCGACATGGAGATTCTGAGCCTCTCCGATATAAAATGCTCCGACGAACTGCCCGAAACGTCTCCTTCGCTCGAAGGCAATGCGATGCAGAAGGCGCGCTACGTGAAAATGAAGTTCGGATACGATTGCTTCGCCGACGATACCGGACTCGAGGTCGATGCGTTGCGCGGTGAGCCGGGGGTCTATTCGGCACGCTATGCCGGGCCGGAGTGCGACAGTACCGCCAACATTCGCAAGTTGCTCGGCAACCTTACGGGGAAAGCCAATCGCAACGCGCGCTTTCGTACGGTGATCGCATTAATTATGGACGGCAGTGAATACCTGTTCGAAGGAATGATTTACGGACGTATCACGCAGACCATGCGCGGATCGAACGGCTTCGGATACGATCCGGTCTTTGTACCCGACGGATACAAGCAAACATTTGCCGAGCTGGACGAGAGTGTCAAAAACGGAATCAGTCATCGGGCACGAGCCATTCGTAAACTGACCGGTTTCTTGAGCGGAATGTGAAACGGCAAGCCGTTACTGCAAGCAAGAAAGAGCGAACCCAACCCTTTTAACGAATACAAAACAATCAACAGCAATGAACATCCGATATTTGATTATTTGCTTGCTGGTTATCAGCACCTCCATCCACTCACAACAGTATGAGAGATGGCGTACGCATCTGGCGAGTTACAACACGACGGCCGTAGCCGAAGCGGAAAACGACGTATACGCCATGGCCGACGGTACGATCTACAGCTACGGCAAGAACGACAACAACGTGAAGATGTACACGAAGTTGAACGGATTGAGCGATTCCGACGTCAAACTGATCCGTTACAACATGGCCGTTCACACGTTGATGATCGTTTATTCAAACGGCAACATCGACCTGATGAGCCGCGACGGGATGTATAACCTGCCTTATCTCAAGAATGCGGGCAACATTCAGGACAAGACTCCGAACGAAATCAACTTCGTCGGAGATCGGGCGTATTTATCCACCCACTTCGGCATTGTCGTGATTGATATGAAGAAAAAAGAAGTCTCCGAGACGTATAAACTGGGCATGAAAGTATATTCTTCCTGCCTGCACGGAGAAATGATCTACGCTTCTACCGAACGAGGTCTTTACGCCGCTTCCACAAAAGACAACTTGATGGATTTCAATAACTGGAAGCAGCTCCCGACTCATGGCGCGGACTTTGACAGCAAGAAAATCGTTCGCATCGGTATCTTTCAAAACAAACTCTGCCTCTGTATTCCCGGCGCCGGGCTCTACTATCGCAACGACGGCGGGCAATTCATTCCCTTTCTGAAGCAGATATACATCGAAGGGATGACGATTCAGGGCGACCGATTGCTGGCTCATACGGGCGAAAATCTTTACATCTACACGTCGCTCGAAAGCCCTGCCGAGATCGTCTCGCCCGGAGTGGTCAAGGATGTATCCGCGCTCAAAAACACAAATACATACTGGGTGGCATCCGGCACGAAAGGGCTGATCGGCATCCGGCGTAAGAATGCGAATACGTTCGAAACGTTTGTTTCGGGACTGAATATCGAAGGACCTAAACGAAACTTCTGTACTTTCATGACGATACAAGGCGGCAAGCTGCTCGTTACCGGCGGAGATCGATGGACGGACCGCTTCAACCGTCCGGGGACATTAATGACCTACGAAGGAGGTAAATGGACAAACTTTGACGAAACGACCGTCAATAAGGCTGTCGGATACGCTTGCCGCGACTATACCGGAGTAGCCGTCGACCCCGACGATGCCGGGCATTATTTTGTCTCCACCTTTGGCGAAGGCGTCATCGAAATAAAAGATAATAAGTACGTACAATTATATAATCACAAGAATACGCCGCTCGTTTCCGCGATCGATCCTTCGCCCAATTATGTGCGTGTGGGAGGCGTATCGTTCGATAAGCAAAAGAATTTATGGATGACGAACTCGGGCGTCCAAAACGGAATCGTTGTCCGAACAGCCGACGGGAAATGGAAATCGCTCTTTTATAAAGGGGTGAGCGGTGTCCCGCTGGTCGATAAGATTCTGGTTACCTCGAAAGGACATAAATGGGTCAATGTGCCGCGCGGCACGCCGGGCCTTCTGGTGTTTGACGACAACGGCACGCCGACAGACAATACCGACGATAAATCCAATTTCTTTACCCTGCTCAGGAACGCTCGCGGCGAAGCGCTTAACGTCAGCGCGTTCTACTGCATGGCCGAAGACCTGAACGGCGAGGTATGGCTCGGCACGGATCATGGACCGGTGATTTGTTCATCACCCGAAGCAGCGATCAAAGACCCGCAAAAGTTCTTCGGAAGTGTGATTGTACGTCCCAACGACGACGGCTCGAATGGCGTCTTTCTGGACAGTGAACAAATCAAAGCCATCGCCGTAGACGGAGGAAACCGCAAATGGCTCGGCACCGGAAGTTCCGGAATCTTCCTCGTTAATCCCACAGGAACGGAAACCATCCAACATTTTACAACCGAAAATTCTCCGCTTCTGTCGAATCATATCCAGAGCATTGCCATCGATCATAAAACGGGCGAAGTCTTTATCGGCACGGACAAGGGCATCATCTCCTATCTCGGCGACGCTACGCAAGGCAGCCCCGATTATTCCGATGTGTACGCCTTCCCGAACCCTGTTCGCCCCGATTTCGACGGCAGCGTCACGATTACGGGGCTGATCGCCGACTCGAACGTCAAAATTACCGATCTGAACGGGAACCTGATTTATCAGGCCAAATCGGCCGGCGGGCAGGTGACGTGGAACTGTCGCTCACACAAAGGACAACGCGTGGCTACCGGCATCTACCTCGTTCTGGCCTCCACCGCGCAAGGCGCCGAAAGTGTGGTGACGAAAATCGCCGTCGTCAAATAAACCCAGATTCCGCAATAGAAAATATAAGCATGAATCTCATTCAGGCCTTCAGCCCTTGTATGCCCTGCCGGCGTTGAGGTGTTGAGGTGTTGGTCGGTGAACATCCCCCCTTTCCCCCCTTCGAAGGGGGAAGAGCGAAGCGAAGGGGGAATTCGTGGTACACGCATAACCATTGACAATTAAATTCGCGTCTATTTGCGTCATTTGCGTTCTGAACATCGTAATTCGTAATTTGTCATTCAGAGCGTGAGCGATGAATCTTTCTTCTTTCGGCGTGAGATACCTCACTATGTTCGGAATGACATATTAATGTTAATTGTCAATTGTCATGCGTGGTACACGCCGAACCATGTACCCGGTATGACAATTAACATTAAACAAGAGCCCTGAAAGGGTGCCTTAATTCAGCCCAATGCGAAGCGTTGGGGGAAAAAAGGGGCTCTATGTTGATTTGAGTGGGTAATGGAAATTCCTTCCTCCGTTTATGTAGTATACCATATCCATAAAGTTAT
>NZ_RQYN01000024.1 GCF_003860135.1 Tannerella forsythia | reverse complement strand
TGTAGTAACAAAGATGCTTCGATATTCAAAAAGAGAAGACGGTAATATCTTGACTGAAAGAAATGCGTTTTTATGCTATAACAGTGAGAATTTTATCCGTAGGGGAAAACAAATACCAGACTATATTTATAAAATGATTTCCTCGTCTTTTTTGGAAATGACTAATAAGGAACGATTGAATGTGTTAAATGAACTTTCAATGTAAAATAGCAGGTGTAGACTCTGAAAATTTATACCTTTGTAGTCTCAACTAATGAATGCAACTTTTTTTAAATTTGCATTCAAGTATTGCATTTGTGCGTTGAAACGATACATTTTTATTTATCCGTTTTAATATGAAAGCGATAAGATTATATATTGGTTTGTGCATGTTTTTAGGCTTTAATGCACTTGTATCATCACAGAGTGTAAGTATTGAATTATCGGCAAAATGGGTCAAAGGATACGATATTTTCAAAAAAGATTCGATCATATACTTTCCTGAACTAATGATCACGTATAGAAATATATCGGATACGAGTTTTTATTTTCAGAAAGTCTCAGATGGTCGTTATGGATTACCCTTTTTGCCCGCAGCTGGGTTATTACAATACCCAATTGAAGAATTTTTGAATCCTAATTATTTCAAAAGGGTAAAAATGCATGGTGATTATACAGGTAAACATTACAAAGTAGCAATTGGAGATAATTTATTTTCTAAAGGTTGGATTGCTATAAATGACACATGTAATATAGAAGTTGAACACGAAATTGACATGATAAACTCTGCATTGCAGAATATTTATGAATATATCTATCGAGAGAATTACAAGCCAATGGATACTCGCGACGAGTTCAAATTGTATTACACGATATCGGATATGGTACCGGAGGTCATATTAACTAAGTACAAAGACAAATTTGTTTTTTTAAAACCGGGAGAGAGCTGTACGGATACGTATAACCTTATCGGATTTAAATTGTTAAAAGGCTCCTTTACTTTCTATATACGTCCACATTTGCTGCCTTATGTCTATACTGCTCCGATTTGGGACAGTCATCAATCTCAATACGCTGAAAGAAAGGTTTTATTACCTCAAATCGTGGGAGGGTATACATTATATTCCGGCAATTTTTACTCTAATAAAATAACAATGACCTTTTAAACATAGTCGATTGATAAAGATTGTTTTGTACTCAGTATCCGTTTGAGCAATTTATTCCTATTTTTGTATCATCAAAAAAAGACGGATAAGATGTATTTGCTTGTATTGATTCAGAATAACGACGAGACGCCGTTGGCATTGTTTGAACGGATAGATGACGGGCGAAAATTTGTGCAATCCATCCCCGGTTATCGGAGGTGGGAAGAAGTTTCGGACGATGCGCGATGGGAATACGAGACTTTTAGTCCCGCGGGATTGCCTGATTATATGGAACTTTCGTATAACGGAAACCGTGTGCCGATTACAAAGTTTATGTTCCGCGACGAAGACGATGTGGAAATTATCTGGCGCGAGATTCCTTCTCTCGATCAACCCGGTCAGGGACTTGTAGACAGTCAGACGCTTGTCGACGCGTACGTCGTAGGAAATCATGAGCTGAAAGCGTATATCACCAAAAGGGAAGACACGTACCGGCGGGTGAAAACGCTTCTTGAAAAGCGAGGCTATCGGGTAGACCGTTCGTTTCATGGCTCGCAAGACGGCGAAGCGATCGTCTACCAAAATAACGAAGGCGGCGACTGGCATTTCCTGATGCACATGGACCCGTCTTTTGTCGATGAGGCTCCTGCTGAGGAAGAAGCCTTCGAGAAATGGCTCGACGCCTCTTTGTGATAATGCCCGATTCTTCCTATCTTTGCCCGAATGAAAACGCGTCGTAAAGAAACAGAAACGCACGAAAAGAATCATCGGACACACCGTATTTCGTTTTTACTCAACGAAGACGAGTATAAGGCCGTGGAGCGTCATCTGTCGAAATACAAGATCACGAACAAATCGAACTGGTATCGGAAGACGATTCTGAGCCATGTCCTCCGTGTGATGGAAGAAGATTATCCGACGCTCTTCAACGAAAACGAAATGCGCCGGTGATGAATCCGTTCGATGACGTATATTTCATGAAGCAGGCGTTGCTCGAAGCGCGCGAGGCGGCCTCGGAAGGAGAGGTGCCCGTGGGAGCCGTGATTGTTTGCGGCGACCGGATCATCGCGCGTGCCCACAATCAGACGGAACGACTGAATGATCCGACGGCGCATGCCGAGATGCTTGCCGTAACGTCGGCAACGTCGGCGTTAGGCGCGAAGTACCTGACGGATTGCCGGCTGTATGTAACCGTCGAGCCGTGTGTGATGTGCGCGGGAGCCATCGGGTGGGCGCAACTGGCCGTAGTCGTTTACGGTGCGCCGGACGAGAAACGCGGTTTCTCACGTTATGCTCCGCAGGCTTTCCATCCCAAAACGGAAGTGCGCGGCGGGATTCTTCAAGAAGAGTGCGCGGCCGAGATGCAAGCTTTCTTCCGTAAACGCCGATAACGTTCCTTCTTCAACCGATCCGCATCACGGCGGCTTCGAACTCGTTTTTATCTCCGACGGCTTTGTTGCGTACCTTACTGCGATAATTGTAAATCGTTGTCACCGAGTATTGCAGAAACTCGGCGATGCGCGTGCTGTCCGTAATGCCGAGGCGGATCAGGGCGAAAATACGCAGCTCGGTATTGAGCAGCTCGCCCGGTTTGGGAGTGATGCGGTCTTTCTCGTTCAGCAGCTTGTTGAAGTCGTTCACGAAATGCGGGAAGAGACCAAGGAACGTATGATCGAATTCGTTGTAAAACTCTTTGCGCTCGGCTTCGATAAACTCGTCCGATTTGATGGCTCTGAAAAGTTCTTCGAGCTTCGAGGTCGAAGCCAGCTTCGTCAGCCGGCGGCGGTATTGGTCGAGCTTGTCGATATACGCCGAGCAGCGGTTGATGTATTGCGCGATATACTCTTCCTTAATCAGGTTGGTTTCTTTGAGGGTGTCGTTGATGGCTTGCAGTTGCCGGTTCGCATCGGCCAGCGCCTGCCGCGCCACGGCGAGTTTCTTCATCTGCCGATAGACGTAGATAATGGCGGCGATCAGACAGAGAGCCAGCAGGCTGACACTGATAAGCAACAGAGTGATGGTGCGTTGTTTGCGTTCGCTTCTGAGGCGGTACGCCTTGTCGATGACGGGGAAGATTTCGGCCACTTCGATGGTGCGCGAGCGGGCGTTGCACGACTGCGCGTCTTCGAGCGAACATTTCATGTACTCGTAAGCGCGGTCGATGTCGCCGTCCTCATACAGCAGGAAAGCGAGTTTGCGCAGCGAGATGTATTCTTTCACCGACGATTGCAGATCGGCAATGGCCGAGCGTGTCAGGTAATATTTCTGGTTCTCGCGGTCGCCTTTCTGAGCGTACGCTTCGGAGAGCGTGTAAGCCAAAAAGCGTAGTTTTTGTTTGTCGTCGCATTCATCGGCCGGAGTTTTCAGCAGTTCGATGGCGGCGTCGTACTGTCCGTGAGCGTTAAGGCGGTCGGCCTCGACGATCAGGTAGTTGATATCGCTTCGTGGCATGATAGCCAGCAACGAGTCCCGATAACGGTCGACCGTCCGGAGATAGTCGTTCTTCTCTTCGTTCGTCAGCGCATAGTCTGCCATGTGTCCGTAGAGTGTGCGGCAATGGTGAAAATATCCTTGCCGCAGACTGTCGGGAACTCCCCGATGCGGAAGATGTGCCAATACATCGAGCGCCTCTTTATACATCCCCGTGACGGTCATGACTCCGATGAGATTCATCTGGGTGTCGTATCGAAACCGGCTGTCGGCCAGTAGCGGGAGAAGTTTTTCTTTTTCACGGATGTATTTCAATGCCGAATCCGTCTGATAGGCGATGTACATTTCGTACAGCCGACTGCACAGCCCGAATCGTTCTTCGTCCGAAACGGCTTGACGAAGCCTGTGTTTCAGACTGTCGATTTCTTTTTCCTTCGCGATATGATAGCGACCTCGATGGCTGATGATGCGGTCTAAATGTTTCAACCGACCGCTATGCTCGGCCAAAGAACCTGCTGCTTGCAGAGAGATCAGGCAGCATAAGGACAGGATGAGTTGTAAAAAACGTCTCATGTGAATCAGGATCAGTCTAATTTACCCGTAAAAATAAGCGTTTTTTTTGATATATGCCCGAAAGGCAGTGAAAAAAGAGCGTTCGTCCTTTTCCTATCCTTCGGAAGAATGTCCTCCGAGCAGCAGAGTCAGCATGATGGCCACAATGGTGACGGCGCTTGTGATCACGCCCCCTTCCGGCCCGAACGATCCGCCGCTAAGCAGTTCTTTCCCTTCGACGAGGCTCGAAGAGAAGAGACTTGTTTCCATGATGTTCATTCCGCTCACCGACATGCCGTACAGATTGCCCTGACTAAAGTTCCAAATCGAATGGATGGCGCATGCGCCCCATATATTGCCGGTTCTGAGCATATATACGGCAAGGAAAATACCATATAGCGTGAGATTGACGAAAGCTAAAAGATCAAAGCCCCCGTTAAAGATATGCAGCACGGAGAAGGTGAAGGAGCTGATCACGATCGCGGCGATGACAGGCAGCCGTGTCGACAGGCTCATCATAAAGTAACCGCGTGTGAGGATTTCTTCCTGAGCCCCTTGAATCACAAATCCGAAGAAGAAAAGAAGAAGCATGGCGATGCTTGCTGTGCTGTTCAGTCCGTCGAACGTGACGGAGCCGGTGGCGACAAGCGCGAAGTAGACCGTGCTGAAAAATACGAATCCGACGGCCATTCCTTTCACATAATGCATCCACGCGTCTTTACGGACAAACCCCATCGAGTACAAACTGCGTCCTTCGGCAAAACGACAGTAGAGCACAACGACAAGCGCGCTAAGGGCACAACTGAACAGGATGACCAATTTTTCGGCATCCATCGCCGAATCGCCGAGAACGTTGGCATCTTTCAGCAGGAAGAAAAGAACGTATGGGAAAATCGTAGGGAGCAGTGAGCCGATGTAAATACCGATAAAAATAAGGATCTGCAACAACGGGTGCGGTTTGAACCGGCTTTCCCGGGCTGCCGCGACGAGCGAATGATGGTTTAGATGGAATCGAATCATGCTATGCTTATGAGTTGTACGTAACACTTTTGTTTATTTGAGGAGGTCGGGGCGCAGCTGTTCCGTGCGTTCCTGAGCTTGTTGGAGACGCCATTCGGCGATTTTGCGTTCGTGTCCTGAGAGTAAGATGTCGGGCACCTTCCAGCCTTTGTATTCCGCCGGCCGTGTATAGACGGGGGGCGCAAGCAACCCGTCCTGAAACGAATCGGAGAGCGCGCTCTGTTCGTCGCCGATGACTCCCGGGATGAGCCGGATCGTCGCGTCGGCGATGATGGCTGCCGCCAGCTCGCCCCCTGTCAGCACGTAGTCTCCGACCGAGATTTCCAGGGTGATCAGGTGTTCGCGGATGCGGTAATCGATCCCCTTGTAATGCCCGCAAAGAATGATGATGTTTTGCAGTAGCGACAAGCGGTTGGCCATCGGCTGATCAAACATTTGTCCGTCGGGCGAAGTATAAATCACTTCGTCGTAATCGCGCTCGGCTTTGAGGGCTGTGATCGCACGGTCGACCGGTTCGATCTGCATCACCATGCCGGCCTCGCCGCCGAAAGGGTAATCGTCTACCCGTCGCCATTTGTTCGTCGTGTAGTCGCGCAGGTTATGCAGGTGTATCTCTGCGAGCCGCTTATCCTGCGCCCTTTTCAGAATGGAGCAGTTCACGCATCCGTCAATCATCTCGGGAAGTACGGTCAGAATATCTATTCGCATCGTAAAAACAAGTTTTAGTACAGGCGTTTCCTGAAGCCGGCGAGCATGTTCGGCTACCGGCGTGAAAGCGGCAAAGGTAGGAAAAAATGGCGGTTGGCGGTTGGCGGTTGCCTATTAATTTTTATCTTTGCACATCTTTTTTGAGAAAAACTCATACGTAGAATGAATATATCATATAATTGGTTAAAAGAATATTTGCCGTTTGATCTGACACCCGACGAGGTGTCGGAGGCATTGACCTCGATCGGTCTTGAGACAGGCAGTGTGGAAGAGGTACAGTCGATCAAAGGAGGACTGGCCGGATTGGTGATCGGTGAAGTGCTGACATGTACGGAGCATCCCAACTCGGATCATCTGCATCTGACGACCGTCGATGTCGGTGCCGGTGAGCCTTTGCCCATCGTCTGCGGCGCTCCGAATGTGGCCGCAGGGCAGAAGGTGGTGGTAGCCACTGTCGGTACGAAGCTGTATCACGGCGACGAAGAGTTTGTCATCAAAAAAAGTAAAATACGCGGTGAGGTTTCGTTGGGTATGATTTGTGCCGAGGACGAGATCGGCATCGGTAACGATCATGCGGGAATCATTGTCCTTCCGCCCGACGCCCGGGTAGGGATGCCTGCCGCAGAGTATTATCACGTCGAGAGCGATTACGTGCTCGAGGTGGATATTACTCCCAACCGCGTAGATGCGACGTCGCATTACGGCGTGGCACGCGACCTCGCGGCTTATCTCAAGCATCAGGGACAGGCTGCCGAATTAAGACTCCCTTCGGTCGAAGCGTTTCAGGTTGACGATCCGTCGCCGGCTATTACTGTCGAGGTGGCTAATACGGAGGCCTGCCCGCGTTATTCGGGACTGACGATCCGCGGGGTGACCGTCGGAGAAAGTCCGGACTGGTTGAAGAACCGTCTGTCCGCCATCGGTCTGCGTCCGATCAATAATGTGGTAGACGTAACGAATTACGTGCTGCACGAAACGGGGCAGCCGCTTCATTCGTTCGACGCCTCTAAAATCAAAGGTAATAAAATCGTTGTGCGTACGGAACCGGAAGGCACCAAATTCGTGACGCTCGATGGCATAGAACGTACGTTGACCGGAGAAGATTTGATGATCTGTGACACGGAAAAGGCGATGTGTATCGGCGGCGTATTCGGGGGGCTGGACTCCGGAGTGACGGAGCAAACGACCGATGTGTTCCTTGAATCAGCATGTTTTCATCCGACATGGATCCGCAGAACGGCGCGGCGTTTCGGCCTGAATACGGACGCTTCGTTCCGTTTCGAACGCGGTTTAGACCCGAACCGGACGCTCTATGTGCTTAAACGTGCCGCATTGCTGATTCAGGAAGTGGCCGGCGGAAAAATCGTCGGAGAGGTACAGGACGTCTATCCGACGAAAGCAGAACCGTATCCGGTCGATATTACGTACCGGAAGATCAACACGGTAATCGGGAAGGAAATTCCCGTGGAAACGGTGAAAAGTATTTTGTCGTCGCTCGAAATGGAGATTGTCTCCGAGACGGCTGAAGGATTGTCGTTGCGTGTGCCGGTATACCGTATTGATGTACGCCGCGATGTCGATGTGATCGAAGATATTCTTCGTATTTACGGATATAATCATGTGGGATTCAGTGAACATCTGCAATCGACGTTGAGCTATCAGGCTCCGGCCGATCGCAGCTATCGCATGGAGACGTTGATTTCGGAGCAGCTCTGCGGGGCCGGTTTCCATGAGATCATGAATAACTCCCTGACGCGACGCGGGTATTATGAAGAACTGACCTCGTTGCCCGCCGACGGATGTGTGGCCTTGATGAATCCGCTCAGCGTCGACCTGAACGTGATGCGCCGGACACTGTTGTTCGGTGGTTTGCAAAGTATCGCGTACAATTTGAATCACAAACAAAAGCAGATTCGCTTTTTCGAGTTCGGCAATTGTTATGCGTATCAGCCCGCCGAGAAAAAAGAAGGCGAGGCATTGTCGGGATTGAGTGAAGAATACCGGTTGGGTTTATGGCTGAGCGGTCTCAGAGTGGAAAACAGCTGGATGCATGCAGACGAGAAGACTTCGGTCTACGAGTTGAAGGCGCATGTCGAGAATATCTTGCGACGTCTGGGCGTGAACATGAAAAAGCTCACGTGGAGCACTTTCTCGAATGATATCTACACGTCAGGTATGACCATCGGTTCGGCTTCGGGACGCACGCTCGGTACGTTCGGCGTAATCGGCCGGAAGATATTGAAAAAGATGGACATCGACGAAGAGGTGTATTTCGCGGAGTTGTCGTGGTCGACTCTGATGAAGGAAACACGCAAGGCCGAAACGACGTTTGCCGAGATTCCTAAATTCCCGGAAGTAAAGCGTGATCTGGCTCTGCTCGTCGATCGGTCGGTGACGTTTGCCGATGTAGAACGGATAGCCGTCGAAACGGAGCGCAAGTTGCTGAAAAAAGTTACCTTGTTCGATGTGTACGAAGGGTCGAACTTGTTGCCGGGAAAAAAATCGTATGCCGTCAGTTTCTATTTGCAGGACGCGGAAAAAACGCTTAACGACAAGCAAATCGACAACATCATGACGCGGTTGCAAAAGAATCTGGAAGAGAAATTGGGAGCGCAGTTAAGATAAAAACAAGTCAAAAAAAAGAATATAACCTATGGGAAGAGCATTTGAGTTCCGCAAGGCGCGGAAATTTAAACGTTGGGGAAATATGGCCCGCGTGTTCACGAAGCTGGGAAAAGAAATCACCATCGCTGTTAAGGCCGGTGGCCCTGAGCCGGAAAATAACCCGCGTCTTCGTGTGCTGATACAGACGGCGAAGAAGGAAAATATGCCGAAAGAAAATGTCGATCGTGCCATTAAAAAAGCCAGCTCGAAAGACTATACCGATTATAAGGAGATGAACTATGAAGGCTACGGCCCTTTCGGAATCGCGATATTCGTAGAAACGGCAACTGACAATACGACGCGAACCGTGGCCAATGTCCGCAGCTATTTCAACAAGGCCGGTGGTTCGCTCGGTACAAGCGGATCGTTGGAGTTTCTGTTCGATCACAAATGTGTGTTTCATATCACCAAGAAGGAAGGAATGTCGCTGGATGAGTTGGAATTGGAACTGATCGATTTTGGAGTGGACGAAGTCTATGAAGAGGAAGACGAAATTGTGCTTTACGGCGACTTTTCGCAAAATTCGGCTATTCAGAAATACCTCGAAGAGAATGGCTACGAGATTACAACGAGCGAATTCCTTCGTATTCCGAACGACGTGAAAGAAGTCACCCCCGAACAGCGTGAGAGTATCGAAAAGCTGATCGAGAGACTGGAAGAAGACGAAGACGTCCAGAATGTTTTTCATAACATGAAAGAAAGCGACGAATAAGCACATTGAGTCCACACGCAGACAGCCCGTGATATGATGCGGGAGACAAATCTTCGTGCAGATTTATTACAAACAATTTGCGGGAGACAAATCTGTTTAGGAATTTTAATCAATCAATTTGTGGGAAACAAATCTGTTCAGGAATTTTAATCAATCAATTTGCGGGAGATAAATCTGTTCAGGAATTTTAATCAATCAATTTGTGGGAAACAAATCTGTTTAGGAATTTTAATCAATCAATTTGTGGGAGACAAATCTGTTCAGGAATTTTAATCAATCAATTTGTGGGAGATAAATCTGTTCAGGAATTTTAACCAAACAACGATGCGGGAGATAAATCTTCACGCAGATTGATTATAAACCTTGATGCGGGAGACGAATCAAGTCCGCAGGGCTTGATTTTTTATTGCGCCGGCATAAAAAATGAAGTTTTTTATGTAAGTTTGCCACTAAAAAACAAAAGAATAATATGAAACCAACTTTATTTGTGCTGGCGGCCGGCATGGGAAGCCGCTACGGAGGATTGAAACAGTTAGACGGTGTAGGGCCTCATGGCGAAACGATTATGGATTATTCGATATTCGATGCGATTCGTGGCGGATTCGGCAAAGTGGTCTTCGTGATACGGAAAGATTTTGAGGCCGATTTCCGCTCGAAAATTTTGTCCAAATACGAAAATCATATTCCGGTGGAAGTTGTTTTCCAGTCGTCCGACAAATTGCCGGAAGGTTTCACCTGCCCTCCGGAACGTACCAAGCCGTGGGGTACGAATCACGCCGTCATGATGGGCAAGGAGGTTATTCACGAGCCGTTTGCGGTGATTAATGCCGACGATTTTTACGGACGCGACAGTTTTGCGGTCATCGGTGAGGAATTGTCGAAATCGGAAGGAAAAGAGAATACGTATTGCATGGTTGGTTTTCGTGTAGGCAACACCCTGAGCGAGAGTGGTTCGGTGGCGCGTGGCGTTTGCGAAACGAACGAGGAAGGCTATCTCACGTCGGTCGTGGAACGCACAGCGATCGAGCGCATTGACGGTAAGATTCAGTTCACGGACGAGCACGGGCAGATCATCACGTTGGAAGAAAACACCCCGGTATCGATGAATATGTGGGGCTTTACCCCCGATTATTTTGCGTATTCGGAAGCGTTCTTCAAAGAATTTCTGAAAGAAAATATTAATAACCCGAAAGCCGAATATTTTATTCCGTTGATGGTTAACGAGCTGATCACAAATGGAAAGGCGCGTGTAAAAGTGTTGGATACGACATCGAAATGGTTTGGTGTGACGTATGCGGCCGATCGTCAGGGGGTGGTTGATAAGATTCAAGCGCTCATCGATGCGGGCGAATATCCCGCTCCGCTTTTCGGTTGAACCGGATGCATTCCGGAATGGTTATATCAGTGGAATATCGTAGAAGAATCGGAATGAAAAAAATAATCCATATCGCTTGGGTATGCGGCTTGTGCTTGCTTGGCTCGACGCGCCTTCAGGCACAGGAAAAGGAAACCATGGTGTTGATTGACACCGATAAGGGTAAAATCACCGTCAGATTATACAACGAGACGCCGCAACATCGCGACAATTTTATCAAGCTGGTAAACGAACATCAGTACGACGGTCTGTTGTTCCATCGGGTGATTAAGCAGTTTATGATTCAGGCGGGGGATGTAACTTCGAAAGATGCGCCGCCGGAGAAGAAACTTGGCGACGGCGATCTGGGATATACCATTCCGGCCGAGATCGTCTATCCGAAATATTTTCACAAACGCGGCCAACTGGCGGCAGCACGTACGGCCGACGATGTCAATCCCGAACGTGCCTCGTCGGCCTCGCAGTTTTATATCGTGACGGGTAAGTTCTTTACATCGATGGAGCTGGATAAGATGGAGCGCGAAAAAAACATCCGGCTCACCCCCGAACAGCGCGAGGCTTACATGACGGAAGGAGGCGCTCCGCATCTCGATGGGGCCTATACCGTTTTCGGCGAGGTCGTAAAAGGCATGAAAGTGGTCGATAAGATTCAGTTCGTACCGACTGACACGAACGACCGTCCGCTGAAAAACATCGCCATACGGTCTATGAAAATTCTGGAGAAATAAGACGATGAAACGGTACGGATGTCTGATTGCCGGTTTGCTTCTTTGGAATTGTGCGAGCGGGCTCGCGCAAGCTCCGGCCACGTCCGATATCCGTCTGACTGTTCCCGATGGGTATGTGAGAGGAGTCTTAGACGGCAAAGATACGATTCCGTTTGTTCGCCTGCCGCATGTGTATGTCTTCCCCGAACTGAAATTCCGCAACGAAAAGGAGCGGCAGAAATACAATAAACTTGTGCGCGACGTCAAACGCACGCTGCCTTACGCCAAACTGATCTACGAGACGTTAATCGAAACGTACGAATACATCGAAACCCTTCCGGACGAGAAGACCAAGAAGGCGCATCTCAAGCGGATGGAAAAAGAATTATTCAACGAGTACAAACCCGAACTGAAAAAGATGAGCCTCTCGCAGGGCAAGCTGTTGATCCGGCTTGTCGACCGCGAGTGCAATCAGACGAGCTATGAGTTGGCCAAGGCTTTTCTCGGCGGTTTTCGTGCCGGCTTTTGGAATATTTTTGCCGGTATGTTTGGGGCCAGCCTGAAATCGGAGTACGATCCCCAAGGCAAAGACGCCATGACCGAACGTGTGGTTTTGTTAGTGGAGTGCGGGGCGATCTAACTGCTTGAAAACTTCCCAAAGCACTATCCCCGTCGCGACGGACACATTCAGCGAGTGCTTCGTGCCGCATTGAGGAATTTCGATACACATATCGCAGGCGTCGACCACCGCTTGCCGCACGCCTTTCACTTCATGCCCTACGATAATCGCATATTTCCGTCCGGAGTCGAGCGAGAGCTTTTCGAGTGAAACGCTTCCTTCCGCCTGTTCCACGGCGCAGAGCACATATCCTTGTCGCTTAAGCTCGGCAACGGCATCGGCCGTATCCTTATAGTAACGCCACTCGACGGTTTCTTCAGCACCCAGCGCCGTCTTATGAATCTCCGCATTCGGTGGCGTTGCCGTGATGCCGCATAGGTAAACGGCCTCCATACGAAATGCGTCGGCTGTGCGGAATACCGAGCCTACATTGTTCAGGCTCCTTACTTCATCGAGTACTACCACTACCGGGAGTTTGGCGACGGTTTTATATTCGTCGGCCGTCAGACGGTTCAGTTCGGTTATTTTTAATTTGCGCATACGTCGAATATTTGAAAGACAAAGAAAATCGCTGTTTTAGGAACGAAAAAGAGAGGCTGTTTCCCAATGATCTTGTGTCCAGCCTCTCCGGTATATTCAGAAACGGATGAGATGCAAGTGTCTCCCGTTTATGACGCACATTCTTTGATAATGTTTATCAGCTCACGGCCTAACGCATCGGCTTCCTCCATCGTGTGTGCCTCGGCATAGATACGGATAATCGGCTCCGTATTGCTCTTGCGCAGATGTACCCATTTATCGGGGAAGTCGATCTTTACTCCGTCGATATCGGTAAGGTCGTGCTGCGAGAATTTTTCTTTTACCTTAGCCAGTATGGTATCTACATCGATCGAAGGATTCAGGTCGACACGTTGCTTCGAAATGAAATAGTTGGGGTATGTAGCTCGCAATTCGCTTGCTTTCATCTTTTTCTTGGCCAGATGAGTAAGGAACAAGGCAATCCCGACGAGCGCGTCGCGCCCGTAATGACTGGCAGGATAAATTACGCCGCCGTTGCCCTCTCCGCCGATCACGGCGTTTGTCTCTTTCATTTTCGATACGACATTCACTTCGCCAACGGCTGCCGCATGATACTCCATGCCGTGTTTGCGGGTGACATCGCGCAGCGCTCGGCTCGAGCTCAGGTTGCTCACCGTATTGCCGGGCGTGTGTGAAAGCACATAGTCGCTGACGGCGACCAGCGTGTATTCTTCGCCAAACATCTCGCCGTTTTCGCAGACAATCGCCAGACGATCTACATCGGGGTCGACGGCGAAGCCGACATCGGCCTTAGCCTGCTTCGTCAGTTGCGAAAGTTCGGTGAGATGTTCCGGGATCGGTTCGGGATTATGTGAAAAGTTCCCGTGCGGGTTGCAGTGCAATTTGCAAATTTCCTTGATCCCCAACGCATACAGCAGTTCGGGGATTACAATGCCGCCGACCGAATTGACACAGTCGATGGCAACGCGGAAATTGGCTGCACGGATCGCTTCGACATCGACTAATTCAAGTCCGAGTACATGCTTAATGTGGCGTTCCTTGTAGCGATTGTCCGTAATTACTTTACCCAACGTATCGACCGGAACGAATGTAAAATCTTCGGTTTCGGCGATCCGCAGAATCTCCCCGCCTTCTTCGGCATTGAGAAATTCTCCTCTTTCATTCAGCAGTTTCAAGGCGTTCCATTGCTTGGGATTATGACTGGCTGTCAGGATGATCCCGCCACAAGCCTGTTCCATGGGTACAGCCAGTTCGGTGGTCGGTGTCGTAGCCAGATCGATATCGACCACATCGAAGCCCATTCCCGTCAAAGTTCCAATCACGATGTTTTTTACCATCAGCCCCGACATACGGGCATCCCGTCCTACGACGATCCGGTTCGTCGTTACCGATGTGTTTCTACGAATAAACGTGGCATAAGCTGCTACAAATTTTACGATAGCCAACGGATTAAGTCCGTCGTCCGGTGCACCGCCGATCGTCCCGCGGATGCCGGAAATCGATTTAATCAATGTCATTGTGTTCAAATTTTTATTAAGTCGCAAAGGTAGCATAAAATCAGCAATTATGCATATCCGAATCAAATTATCGAGATCGAAATCCGCATCGTTTCTACCTGTTTTTATCCGTGAGTTGTGCGTACCATTCGGAAAATACAGCAGTTGAAAAAGCAGATAATTTGTCCGGTTCGAAAAAAATGCGTATTTTTGCACCCTAAAAATCCGCAGAGGGTAGAACAAGCGGCGTAAAAAGGCGTCCACCCCCGGGAAATAACCTGTTAATAATTAAGAAAACAGATGTACGTAATTGTAGAAATTAACGGTCAGCAATTTAAGGCTGAGGAAGGAAAAAAATTATTTGTTCACCACCTGCGTCATGCGGAAAGTGGGGCAACGGTAGAGTTCGACAAGGTATTATTGGTCGATACCGACGGTCAAGTTCAGGTAGGTACGCCTACGATTGAAGGAGCCAAGGTTGTATGCGAAGTTGTTTCTCCGTTGGTAAAAGGAGATAAAGTCTTGGTATTCCACAAGAAGAGAAGAAAAGGGTATCGCAAGTTGAACGGTCATCGTCAACAGTTTACCGAGTTGAATATCAAACAAATTATTGCTTAACGTTTAAAAAGTAGAAGAAAATGGCACATAAAAAAGGAGTCGGAAGTTCGAAGAACGGTCGCGAATCGGAAAGCAAACGATTAGGTATTAAGCTGTTCGGTGGCGAGATGGCGAAAGCCGGAAATATTATCGCACGCCAACGCGGTACGGAGTTTCATCCGGGTAAGAACGTAGGCATGGGCAAAGATCATACGATCTACGCGTTAATCGACGGCATCGTCGTTTTCAGTAAAGGCAAGGAAAATCGTTCGTATATCTCTGTCAAGAGCGCATCGGAAGCCGTAGCCGGAAATTCGTAAGTAGCGAAAAGAGGCTGATGAATTGCAGTAAGCCAGAAGAATAAACAAATTCTTCCGGATAAAAATGAAAACATCGGGGCTGCCCAGAAGAGTCATCGACTCAGAAGGACAGCCTCTGCTGTTTATGGATGTTTCAAACAGATCGTTCAATGAATTGCAGGTATATTGGAAAGAAGAGGGGCGTATGGCTTGTCGTGTGCATGATGAGTTTGATGGTTTTGTCGTGCGCGGCACATAAAGGTACGGGAGCGCTTCCTGTATCGGAGGCGACCGAAACGCTTTCGCATCGGCTGGGAATACCTTTAACGGACGAGGATAATCTGGAGCTTTACCGGATGGTTGCGCAATGGATCGGTACTCCGCATCGCATGGGAAGAAGCACGAAGAAAGGAACCGACTGTTCGGGTTTCGTTACGAATGTTTACAAGAAAATCTACGGCAAAACTTTGGCGCGGTCTTCGGCCGCTATGTTGGCTACGAATTGTGATCGCATCGATAAAAAGAGCTTGCGTGAGGGGGATTTGGTTTTTTTCTATACCCGCCGAAAATCGAAACGTCCGTCGCATGTCGGTATTTATTTGAAAGACGGTAAATTTGCTCATTCAAGTACTTCAAAAGGGGTTATCATTAGCCGTCTGGAGGAACCTTATTACAAGAAACGCTGGATTACCGGAGGAGTGGTGCGGTAGTTTTTTCGGTCAGGCGGATCAACATTCCGCAAACTTATGTATCTTTGTTGTCTCTAAAAAAACGAGAAGGAACATGTTGACAGTAAAAGTTATCACAGAAAATCAGGAGGAAGTCATTCGCCGATTGGCCGTCAAGCATTACGATGCCAAGGAAATCACCGATAAGATCATCGCTACGGATAAAGTGCGGCGCAATGCACAAACAACTTTAGACGCGAACCTGACCGAGGTCAACCGGATTTCGAAAACGATCGGTTTGCTGATGAAGGAAGGAAAAAAGGCTGAGGCCGAAGAAGCTAAGAGTGAAGTGTCTCGGTTGAAGGAGGCCAATAAAGAGCTGGAAGCAACGAAGAAACGGGCCGAGGATGACATCCATGAATATTTAGTTTCGATTCCCAACATGCCGCATGAATCTGTGCCCGAGGGTAAAGGCGCCGAAGACAACGTATGCGAAAAGCAGGGAGGCATGATTCCCGAACTTCCTGCCGATGCTCTCCCTCACTGGGAATTGGCAAAAAAATACGATATCATTGATTTCGAACTTGGCGTTAAAATTACCGGTTCGGGCTTTCCAGTGTATAAGGGAAAGGGAGCACGGTTGCAGCGTTCACTCATTAATTTCTTCTTAGACAATGCGCGTGATGCCGGTTATCTTGAAATTGAACCGCCTTACGTCGTAAATACGGAATCAGGCTACGGAACGGGTCAATTGCCAGACAAAGAAGGTCAGATGTATCATGTCGGTTTGGACGATTTATATCTGATCCCGACCGCAGAGGTTCCGGTTACGAACATCTACAGAGATGTGATTTTGAATGAAGCGGATCTTCCCGTCAAAAATACGGCTTACTCCGCTTGTTTCCGTCGCGAGGCCGGTTCGTACGGAAAAGACGTGCGAGGATTGAATCGCCTGCATCAATTCGACAAGGTCGAAATCATCCGTATCGATAAGCCCGAACATTCGTATCAATCTTTGCAAGAGATGCTCGATTATGTTCAGACGCTCGTTGAGAAGTTAGCACTCCCGTGGCGCATCCTTCGGTTGTGTGGTGGTGATCTCAGTTTCACGTCATCGCTGACGTTTGATTTCGAAGTGTATTCCGCCGCGCAGAAACGTTGGCTCGAAGTCAGCTCGGTGTCTAACTTCGAGAGCTATCAGGCCAACCGTCTGAAATGTCGCTATCGCGGTGCCGACAAAAAGGTGCAGCTCTGTCATACGCTCAACGGAAGCGCTTTGGCTTTACCTCGTATTGTCGCGGCTCTGCTCGAAAATAATCAGACACCGAACGGCATCCGAATCCCTCAAGCTCTTGTTCCTTATACGGGGTTTGAACTGATTGACTGATACGGGTTCGACCGTGTTTTTCCACGAAGAGTTTTTAGAAAGAGACGATTTTAATCCCGATCTAAATAGAAGAGACGGTGTGTCAAAACGCAATGTTTGGCACACCGTTTTCATGTTTAGTTGCGATGAAAGGTTACGCGAATCATCGCCAATTCTGATTTTGTGCCAATGCGGTAGGGAGGGCCGGCAAATCCGATGCCGGACGAGATATAAAACTGTGATCCCCCTTCTTTGTAATACCCGTACGAGCAACGGTAGACCAGTTTGATAATCCAACTGTAAGGCCAGAACTGTCCGTTGTGTGTATGACCATGAAGCCCAAGGTCGCAACGGTTCATTACGATCTCGTTGAAACGGGGCTGATGATCGGCTACAATCACAGGCTTCCTCTTGTCGACGCCATCGAGTAGACGGCTTAACGGCTTTCGTCCTTTATTCGTGGCATCGTCGCGGCCGACGAGGTAGAACGTGCTGTCGGGCATGACGACCGAATCGACGAGCAGTACCCCGCCCGTTTTCTGCAACCAGCGCAGTTTGGCAAAGCGGTTCGCCCGGTATTCGTGATTGCCTAACGTGATATAAACGCCCAACGGCGCATGGAGCTTTCGCAGGTCGTCTTCGATATGTGCACGTTCGGCAAAACGCGATTCGTAATCCATGATATCTCCGTTAATGATTATGATGTCAGGTTGTTGCGCGTTGCAGAGGGCCACGAAGCGCTCGGCACTCTTTTTACCGATCATTTCGCCGAAATGAGTATCGCTTATCAGAGCGATGGTCAGGCTGTCGCGTCCTTCCACGTTTTTCGGGATGTGTATGTCCTGATAGGTCACTACGGGATGCGTTACATGATAATATCCGCGTATCATCAATCCGGCGGTGACGAGAAGCAGGAACACGTAGTAAAAGCGCTTCAGACGAAGGCTTCGGGCGGTGATAGATGCGGGAATCCAGGGTCTGATCCGGTTCGTCAGCCGGAGGAGGTCGGCGGCCAGCAGTCCGAGCATCAGGTAGATGGATGCAACGTACCATGTACCGCAGAAGTACAGGATCGGAATCATGACATGATCCGGCAGATCTTTGTGAAAGAAGAATCCGTAAAAATACGTCGTCCATTCGATCAGGAAAAAGAGCACGAAAGGTACACGCCACTTTTTTTGTGGCGGCAGAGCCTGTTTACCCCGGTAAAAAAGATAGAGGTTGAAGAGGATCTGTCCGACGATGGCTTGCAGAAACACTTTCATGGCCGATGGAATGAAAGGTGAAAGACTACCAGCTCACCGCGTGTTCCGATACGGAAAGGCGGGCCCCAGAGCGAGAGGCCGGACGAGACGTAGAGGTGCATCGTTCCGCGCTGCTCGTAGCCGTAACTGCGTTCGAACAGTCGATCGGTAAACCAAGTGAGCGGCCATACTTGTCCGCGGTGCGTATGTCCGCAGAAGAGCAGGTCGGCGCCGGCCTGCTGCGCTTGCAGCAGCTCGACAGGCTGATGATCCAGCACGATGACCGGTCGGCGCGGGTCGATAGAGCGCATCAGCTCTCCGGCGGGAAGGCGTTGTCGGTTGCTGCGGTCGTCACGCCCGACGAGCTGTATCCCATTAGAGAGAGTCGCTACCGAGTCGCGCAGCAAACGTATGGGCGTCTGCCTGATATATTTGATACATGCGTCGATACCGCTGATGTATTCGTGATTGCCCGGCGCCAGATAAACACCAAGGGGGGCTTTGATTTGTTTCAACTCCTCCTCCATGCGTGCCTCGCGTAGAGGGTGTATGCTATGGTCGATCAGGTCGCCACTGATGATCACGAGGTCCGGCTGTTGGGCATTAATTCCGGCGACGTAATCTTGCAAACGCGCTTTAGGAGTACCGAGCCCGAGATGGACGTCGCTGACGGCAACGACCTTGAGGGAAGTAGCCGTCGAGTCGGTCAACGTCTTGGGAATCTCGATATGCAGGTGGCGGACGATGGGATTGCGGTAACAGATATATCCGTAGACAAGCATTCCGGCCGTCAGGAGTAGGGAGAGGCTAAAACCATGTGCAAACGAGCGGTTAAAGAGCCGGTAAAAATCGAAACACAGCAAAGCCATCGTCATGTAGAGCGTGAAGACGAGCCATCCGGTGGCATATTGGAAGAAAGCATGTCCCCATACATCTGCTTTTTCGCGGTTGCGAAGTGCGAAGAGCAGGAGGATGGAGAGGGCAGACAACCAGTAGAATACACCGAACACCCATTTGAAGACAGTCGGAAAAGACGATATGGCTTGCAACCCACGGATGAAAATATAACTATTGGCACCTACGTAGGCGCATAACATCAAAATGAAAACAACGAACATGTAAGGTCTGCGGATTAAAATTTGTCGCAAAGGTAAATCTTTTTTCCGGAGTGAAAATTTGCCTCCTGTTTCTCTCGTTAAAAAATAAGCTCCAAGCATGCGACCGCCAATTTTCCGTAGATGTGAACTAACAGTCCGTTGGCAGATATGACTTCCATCGCTCTTTGAAGCGTTGTTTTTTCATTCGGCCAATTGAAAACGGCCTTTGGTTGGTTGTCTGACTTCTGAAACAGCCGGCCTCGAACCGCCTTTTTTGCATTTGTATTATTTAAGAAGGATATCTTTAGGTGCAACTGCCTTTCCACGAGAAAGGACGTTGGAGCGCGCAATCGTTTCGTTGCATCGCCCCGAAGATTCGTACGATCTGACACCCCGCCGGTTGAAAACAACGCGGCATGGGCCGGATGCCAAAAAACACCGGGTGAAACGCGGGCGATTTCCGCTCCTTCTATCCGGCGTTGCGTGGCCGTCCACCGGTCTTCCGTTCTTTCCAACCGAAGTTCGGTTGAACGCAACGAAACTTTTTTACGATCCAACACAACTTCTGTTCCTTCCCCTGATGTTTCGGGGAGATTGCCCCGAAGAGCCGGAATATCGCCCCGAAGTTCGGGGGAAACCAACGAAACTTGTGTTGGAAAGAACGAATCTTTTTCAAGCATCCACCGGTCACGCGTTGAATCGCCCCGAAGTTCGGTTGAACGCAACGAGACGCGCGTAAGATCTTACCGACGCGGCGTTGGTGAGAACGAACCTTCCGTTCCTCGCACGGCCTTGGCACCGGAACGCGTCTTTTTATTTTCTAAACTTGCTGTTTTACAGATGGATAACATTGGTCGTGCAGGCATAAAAACATGTATATGATGGCAGATTATCGACTTTGCTCAAAAGATATTTGCCTTTATGAACAAACAATTTCGCCTGATCCGGAATTCCCATGTTCTACAAAGTAAAGAAAATTGTCTTTTTAAGGTTGAGGGTTGACGGTTTAGATATATCTTATGCTTTTATGCTTATTTCTAAGAAAATAGACTTGCTTTTGTTTTGCAACATCGCTGAAAAAATTCCATTACCACAAATAAAAACGGAAAAATAATTTTTTTTAACAATTTTGATTAAGGGTTTTGGAGATGCTATACGTCATATATGTAAAGTGTGGTTGATAGGGTTTAAATACTTAGGTTAATCTCTCAATGGAAAGGCGAAGTCGTGATGACTTCGCCTTTTCGCTTTTTCGGCTATAAGGTTTCTTTTGCGTGAAAAACCGTACATTTGTCGGATGAACGGAAAAAGCAGATTATTTTATCCGGTACTTTTGCTGCTGCTTGTTTTGTTATGGGCGGGCAATTTGGTGTATGGTACCGTACCGATTCCACTCGGTGAAGTGATTCGCATCTTGTCGGGCGAGCCTGTCGAGCAGGCGGCATGGCAACATATCGTGCTGCAATCGCGGTTGCCGCAGGCGGTGACGGCGTTGCTTGTGGGAGCGTCTTTGGCTGTCAGCGGTTTGTTGTTGCAGACGCTGTTCAGGAATCCGTTGGCCGGTCCTTCGATTTTAGGGATCAGTGACGGGGCCAATCTCGGAGTCGCTCTCGTGATGCTTTTAGGAGGCGGGGCGGTCGGTTTATCATCGATTTTTTCGGTCGGCGGATCGCTGGCTTTGATCGTGGCCGCTTTTGCAGGAGCCTGTTCCGTCTTAGGGTTGATTATTTACTTTTCGACAAAAGTCAGAAGCAATGTCATGTTGTTGATCATCGGGATTATGGTCGGGTATATCGCTTCATCGTTGATTTCGATGTTGAACTACTACGCCTCGTCCGACCGTATTCATGCCTACGTGATGTGGGGCATGGGCGACTTTTCGAGCGTTTCGAACGAGCGCCTGCCTTTCTTTATTCTCTGTACGCTTATCGGACTGACATGCGCTCTGTTGCTGATCAAGCCGCTCAACGCTTTGCTGCTCGGAGAGCGTTATGCTGCCAATCTCGGCGTGAAGATCAAGCGCACACGTATCCTGATTTTGCTTTGTACGGGGTTATTGACCGCTACGGCGACAGCTTTTTGCGGACCTATTTCGTTTATCGGGTTGGCTGTTCCCCATATCGCCCGACTGACTTTGGGGATGGAGAATCATCGTATGCTGTTGCCGGTAACGATGTTGATCGGCTCGTGTATGGCGCTGCTCTGCAACCTGCTCACGGTGGTTCCCGGTATGGGGACGGTCTTTCCTCTCAACGCCGTCACTCCGGTGCTTGGCGCTCCCGTTATCATATACGTTATTTTGAACCGGAAAAATATCCAATCTCTCAACTAACCGCTTTTGCGGTATTCATAGAAGTCGTCCGGCAGGTTTTATTCCGCATGGATTAGCACACCGGCACGATAGGTTGTCTCGGCGGTGACGGGACAGAGTGAGAAATAGCCGGAGCGGATTCGTCCGTCGGCAAGTTGCAAAGGATATTGCTGTCTGAAAAGCATGTCGGTGCGTAAGGTGGCTCCCTTCTTCTCGTAGGAGATCATGAACCGTCCCTGCGATGCAGGATGGAGCAGACGACGACTTAGCTCGCAGGCCACTAATCCCATCGTATAACGCAGATTCATTTCGATAAAAGGATGAACGGCATATTCTCCGTTGTGTTTGAATATAAGCATATCGATGCCGAGATAGCCCCGGTAGACATTGCCGAGAATCTCTTTCAGCGTTAGCGTAATCGCTTCCCGTACTGCTGTTAAGGTTTCTTCCGGGATATATGTAGTCAAATACTTTTGTAAGACCTCGGACTGTCCGAGACGTCCGCCGGAAAAAGCACCTTTTGTTTGAGTTTCAAATACCGACAACCCCTTGTAGGTGATTCCATCCGCGCCATCCATGTAAAATTCCATCGCAAAATCGCAGACTTTTTCCAGCATCGGTTCGATGCTGACAGCCCCTTGTCTTCTCAAAGCCCCTTCGATCCATTGCATGGCTTTCGTATCGGCCGTTGCGCCCATGATCGGATAAACCCCTTGTCCGGAGCAGGAGAAGGGCGTTTTCAGCAAGAAGGGTGGGGGATAGGTTTCGATATGTGTTTTGACGGCCGCAGCGGTTTCGTAGAAACAGGGAATCGAGACGGAAGGTAGTCCGGGCAGTCGTTGTAATGTTTCCCGAAGACCGTCTGCCGCCGCGCGGCGATGTGTCAACGTGCGGTATATCTCTTTCCAGGCAGGGATGGAAAGAGGAGCTCCTCGTTTTTGAAGTTTTTCAAAAAGGCGGAGGCTGTGCGGGGAGAGTCCCCACGGAGAAGCGTCAAGAGGGGCGGTCAGCCGGCAGATTTCTTTGTCGGAGACGGGATATAGGGACGGTTGTAAATCCGGAGGTAGTGATTCGATGAAGCGTCTGGCGGTTTCTGCTTCGGAAGTAAGAACATAATCTCCCTCATTACCATACCATAACGGGAGAAGGGAGAGATCGGACATCATTTTTTGAACGACTGCGTCGGGAGTATAGTGACGTACCCCCGACGCAATAGCCGTTTCATGTCCCGGATTAAAAAGATGGAGCGCCTTATTCGAGGTTTTCATCGATCGCGTCGATTTTCTTAACGATCAATGCCATTTCGTCTTTTAAACGTTCGATTTTACGTTCCATTTCTTTCAGCAGACCGCTTCCGCCTTTGGAGGATACGTTCAGGAAGCCGATGTTGTTCTCGTACGTTTGCACTTCGTTCTTCATGCGTTCATAGATGCGCATCAGTTTGTCCCGTTCGTCGTGCAGTTTGTTATCGCCTTGGCCGCTCATTTCGGTCAGTGTGGAGCGGAATTGTTGCATGCGGCGGTCGGCCTGAGCTACATTTAGACGGTCGAACTGTTGATCTACAGCTTCACGGAATGCCTTGTAGATTTTATCTTTACTCTTGAACGGAACATGGCCTATCGTATTCCACTCGGCAATCAGTGATTTTAATGTGGATACGGCTTCCGATTCCTGCAAATTTTCGTCCAGCGCCTTGATTCGCTCGATCAGCGCTTTCTTTGCTTCAAGGTTGGTTGTTTCTTCGCCTTTTTGCGAAGCGAAAACTTTAGTTTTCTGTTCAAAGAAATAATCGCATGCTCCGATAAAACGTTTCCAGATCGCATCGGATTGTTTGCGGCTGACCGGCCCGATTTTCCTCCATTCTTCCTGAAGCTTAATCATGGCTTTCGTCGTTTCTTTCCAGTCCGTGCTTTCTTTCAGTTCCTCGGCTTTTTCGGCCAACTCCTTTTTCAACTGGTAGTTGGCTTCCATCTCTTTCTTGGTACTTTTGAGGAATTCGCTCCTTCTGTGGAAATATTCATCGCAGGCACCGCGGAAACGTTCGAAAATCTTCGCGTTTTTCTTCTTCGAGGCGAAGCCGATGGTGCGCCATTTCTGTTGAAGGGCCAGTACTTCCTGTGTCTTTTTTTCCCAATCTTTGAATGATTTTAAATCGTCATAAACGATGGCTTCGACGATTTCGCAGAGGCTTGTCTTTTCTTTCAGATTCAGCTCTTCCTGCTCCTTCATAATTTCAAAATGCCCGTGATGACGTTTATTGATCACGGTAGAGGCCGCTTTGAAGCGTGCCCATAATTCTTCACGGAATTCACGCGATACAGGCCCGATTTCCCGCCATTGCTGGAACAGCGTCTGCATCTGATGATAGGCCGAAACAATATCCGGCTCATTGATCAGATTCTCTGCCGCTTCGCAGAGTGCCGTTTTCATCTCCAGATTCTTCTTGAAATCGTAGTCTCGAAGCTGGTTGTTGATTTTTACCAAATCGTAGAAACGCTCGCTCTGGAGCTGGAAATTACGCCATAAATCCCTCGCGTATTCCTGCGGCACGGGATTGTGCTCCTTCCATTCTTGCTGGATTTCCTTGAATTCTTTATATCGTTGGTTGAAGTCGTCGTTACTGTCGACCAAGGCTCCCATCCGGTCGATGAGCTGTAACTTCTTGACATAGTTTTCTTCTTTGACACGCGTCTGCTCTTTTTGCATGGCCATTCTCTTTTCCTTATATTGATTGAGCAGATCCCTGTATGTGGCTGCCGTATCGTCTTCGGGCGTCTCAAAGTCTTTTTCTTCTCCGCCGTTTTCAATGAAGATACGTTTCAGCTCATCGGCTTCAGCTTTTACCGTGCGGAAGTATGCTTCTTTCAGCTTTTCCAGTTGTTCACGCGGTGTTTCTTCGGCATGTTCTACCAATTTCTTCAACCTTTCCAAAATGTCGTGCTTGTCGATCATACCGACGGCGCCTACTTCGATGGCTTCCTGTAGTTCACCGCAGAAATCGTCCGGAGTTGTCGGTAACTCTTTCATTTCGGGTTCTTTTTGTACCGATGCTTCATCAATGGTGATGTCATGCATAGATTCTGCCGGTTTTTCTTCCGTGGCATTTGCTTGTTCTTGCATGGATGCGGCGCTCTCTGCGACGTTTTCAGACGGCTGGGCAGAAAGGGCATCAGGCGTTTGGTTCGTTTCCGGCTGGCCTGTTTCGTTTGTGTCTTTTGTCAATTCCATTACACTATTTTTTTACGGGACTTTTCCCATACATTATCCTCCAATGGTACAAAGTAAACGATTTTTTTTGACTTTAGGCTTTGTTTGAAGGAAAAAATAACAAAAAAAGACAAGCTTTTTTCCTTATTGGATTTTATTGATTCAGCGACAGACGGATGCTGATGCCATAATCCGAGTTCGATGTCGGGTAGGACGCGCTGGAAACGAGGGGAGTATTGATTTGCAAATCATAGTAAGCGCGCAAGGTAATCGATTTGCTGAATGCATAGTCGGCAGAGAATTGTAGGCTTTGTGTCATCGCCCCGCTTGTCATCTGCGTATATCCGTCTGCTATTTTGCGAATCAAGGCTTGCGTTTTTCGCCGCGCATAATCGAAGCGTACGGTCAAATCGTTATTGAAATCGTTCTTTTTTCGTATTTTTAATATTTTGTTGAAGTCGGCATATTTATATCCCAGACTTACCATCAGTTCGTTGGAATGCGCCTCGACAATTTGATAAGACGATACGTTCAGGTTCAGGTTGCGGGTTTTCTGATATTTCAGTCCGGCTGTGACGTTATTCAGAAAGGTGGCATCGATACCGAGCAACGGATTGAATCCTTCGGTAATGCTCACCGAGGTGATTTCGTATGCCGAAGAAGGTATCGGGGCTTCGGTTCGTGTATCCGGGATATAACCGAGATGATCGTTACCGGCGCTTACCCATTTCGGATAGGACTGATAGGCACCGACACTGTACACACATCGGTATTGATGGCTAAGCACCATGCTTTTGAAGTGCTTTTTTATCAGCGGAATCTGAATCAGTCCGTCGTACGATATTCGCCAGTTCGGCAGGAGGCTCGTAAGCGCTTTGGGAAAAGCCGTCAGTTCGATTTTTTTTGGATTTTTTCCGGTGTATGCCGCAAGGAATGCGGGAATCAGCACATCCGACGAGTTGGGGCTGACATTGCCTTTCTCGGGGTTGTATGGTTGGTTGGCTAATGGGTTATTGGTCAGGAAACCGGTATTAGGATACGTCGTCGCCGC
The DNA here is from genome assembly GCF_003860135.1 of Tannerella forsythia. GTDB lineage: Bacteria > Bacteroidota > Bacteroidia > Bacteroidales > Tannerellaceae > Tannerella > Tannerella forsythia_A. The sequence goes on along the minus strand of NZ_RQYN01000024.1, from coordinate 17,613 downwards.
ATATTCTTTCTCCAGTCTTGATGCGATCACTTCGCGATGATTCAGGAATTCGCGGAAAGTTTTCGATTCATATCCGTTCGATGCGTTTCCGATATGGGTAAAGGCATTGCCGAGGGCGACGGTCGTCATGGTAAACGTACCGCCGTAAAGTGTCGGCATGCCCTCGAACATGTAGCTTATTTCCGTATCGCGCGAGTCGACACGGGTGGCATTCAGGTCAATCTTGAGGCCGGTAGCCGGTTCGAGCGTGGCGTTGGCTGTCAGAGTTTTACTGCTGTTAATCCGGGCCGGTCTGATATTGTTCGCATCCATAACCAGCCAATTGTTATTCGCTGCCTCCCGGATGTAGCTTTCGCGTACGTCGCCGAAGGCAAATCCCCATCCCGGCGCATTTCCGAAAGCCGTATTCGCCTGCCCGATCCAGTCTCCGATCATGGGACTGAAACCGGGAATATGCATGCCGTCACTCAAGCCGTACTGAACATTGACGCGTCGTGTCATCATCAGGAAGCGTGTCGTATATTCTAAGGCTTTGTATGCGGGCGTTTCCTCTCTCGGAGGCGCCGGATACATGGTCAGTTGCAGCTCGACGGAGTCGCGGTTGTTGATACGGATACGCCCGTAGTCGATCGGTTTATAGTCTATTTTATACAAGGTACTGTCATCGGTACGTCGTGCCACGATGCGGGTAAATTTCCGGATCATCAGGCCGTGACTAACGATCGTTCCGCTATCGGGATTGAGCTGCACCGTCGTTTCGAATTTTCTCTTCTGTTTTCTCTGGCTTCTGCTTTCCTGTGCGCGACGACTGCTTTCTGTTGCCGAACCGTACTTTTGATTGATTCTTCTCAGCTGCCTGTTCTTGTTGTAGAACGACAGGAAGTTCATGCTTCCCTGCAAATTCATCTGCCGCTGATTTTTGATGCTGTTGCCGGTTTTGATATTACGGCCTACAAATGGTCCGCGTTCCCAATTGTACGTCGCATTATACGAGATGCTTCCTCCCATCCAATCGAGTACGGGAATATACTGAAGCGGTAGGGAATAAGTGACATTGAATGTCTGATCGTAAAGGAGTGGCGTACCTAATTCGGCAATACTCTTTTTAACACTGTCTTTCCATATTTCATAAGCACGGGGATTCAACTTTCTGTTGACTTGTACATGCGGTTCTTCGATTCTTGCGTTCGTACCTGCGCTGAAATCGATATTCAAATTGTTGAGCGGATTCAGTCGGATATTGAACGAGCGATCCCAGTAAAATTGCTGGCTGAATGATACGGGGATGTTGCCGGAACTGAGCGGATCGAGGTTGCGCAACTGAATCTCGTAATAATTTCGCAGCATTGAGGTCTGCAAACTGATGTTAGACGGCAAATAGTTGAGCGCAAACTGCTTGAAGTACCGGGTGAATCCGTTATCTTTCTCAATGTTGCTAAAAGGCTGGAAGGGTTTGGCATACGGCGTATAGATATAACTCAGATTACCTTGATAATTCTTTGTCGTTTCGTAGACGGTCTCCGGATCGGTGCGCTTGCTTTCGTTATAGGCATAGCCCATCGAAAAGTTAGCCGGATCGTAAGGCATCGGCGTCTTACTGCGAATATTTACCTGCACGTTATTCAATGCAATACTTTTGGTCGTGACTTGTTGCTGAGACAAGCTTTTCAGTGAGTCTTTTTCCGCTTTTGAATCCATGAGATCGAGTGCATCGTTGAGCTTGACGTCCTGATCGAGCGGATTATATTGAGGCGACACCGTTTCACGCGAATATGCATAATGAAGCGGTAGATTAACTTGTGCCTTTTCGGGGAAGAATTTGCCCAGCTGCATGGAAGCGGAGACGGCGTACTGCGTGTAATCGTCCATGTTTCGTTCGCCAATGGATTGATCGATGCGTCCGAAGCCGGCCGTTTCGATGCGTCCGGTGGCGTTGAATGTTCCGAAATCCGATAAGGCTACACTCAAGGCTCCGTTGGCCGCCCAACCTCCCTGCTCGTCGAAGTCCGTCATGCGTAATTCGTTCACCCATATTTCGCCGCTCTTGATGTCTTTGGAATTGTTACGCACCCCGATCATGATCGTTTTCACTTCGGCGAGGCTCGGGTTACCGATCACACTGATTTTATTCAATTGGCGCTTGGGATCGTATTCGGAGTAGAGCGTTGTGAAGCTCACGTCGCTCTGTCCTTCTCGGCGGGCACGGTTACGTCTCATCTTCAGGTTCGTCAACACTTCCATCTCGAAGTCGATCATATTTTCCGCAGGCCAGACGGTTTGACGGTCGTTCTCGCTGTTGTTGTTATAGTGTCCCGCCGGCGTCAGATTCAATGGCACTTCGTATTCGTAATAGTTGTTTTTGTAGTCCGAGCCGAGGCGCAGGAAGACCGAGAGTTCTCCGTTGCTCAAGGCAGTGACGTCGTTGATGAATTTTTCGGCATGAACGAAGAGTTGCATCCGTTTATAACGACGCATATCATACTTCGTTTTCTTATAAATGGCGCGTGCGTCTTGCGAGGCGAGGTTCGTGACCTTCAACGAGAGCGCCTGTTCGTTTTGCTGACGTAGCTGAGGCTGGCTCGGGTCGGTCATTCGGGTGATGCCCGGCGGTAAGATATAGTTGACCGGCTGGCGGTCTCCGTTTTCTTCGATATTGACCGATGTGATGTCTAACGTTCCGTTGATGGAAGGCGGTGCGTTGGGGTTCGACAAATCTTGCAGGTAAGTGCGCCATTCGCCGCGAACCAACTCGAATGTGCCGAGACGCAGAATGGTCTGCTCCTGAAAACCGGTCATGTACACGCGCATGAAGCGGATGCTCCTGAAATCTTGAATCGAACCGATCTTGCGTTGGTATTCCTTGACCGGAATCTTAAATTGATACCAAGTGACTGACGTAGAGGTCGTATCTGATCTTCCATTCGGCAATTTCACCTTGACTTTGCGCTGGTTGACAATGTAATTGCTGCCTACGACCATATCTTTCGGACGAATCGATACCTTATATTCATAGTACTTTTCGTTCTGATCGTTCAGGGTATTGTCGTTATTCAGGTCTTCTACGTCGGGGGTCGTTTTAGACGATATGTCGTATCGCTCCGGTGAATCTTCTGCGGCAGTTGAGTTGCCTTCCGTGCCGTTATAACGTTTGTAACGTGTGAGGATGTCCACCTCATCGCGGTCGTAGTCCGAGCCCCGGTAGTAGTGATAATTATCGCCGGCGGGGTCGTTGAGGGGGGAGAACGGGTTCTTTTCCCACGAGAGCAACGTTTCGGCAGAGACTTTGCGCTTTAACTGCTCAACATAGTTCCGATAAGTCGGGAATGTTTTTTCTTCTTCGCTCGTCAGACCGTTCAGACCGACGTCCTGTAGTTTTCGTGCTCCGGCGGTGTTGTCGAACGCATAGACCGTGCTTTGTTGAATGGGAATCTTTCCCCAGACGGTCGTATCGACCTGCGATCGGTCACCGGTGATCGGCAAACCGTTTTCAAAGAATTTCTTTTCGTCCTTGAGGATGTCTTCAGACAGCTCTCCGAGGTTGAAATAGAGATCGCCTCCGTTAGCCGTTTCTCGGTTATAAATAAACGGGTCCATGAGCCAGAATTCAATGTATTCGATATTATTCATCTCGAAGTCGGTCTGATCGAGTTTTCGCATCATACCGCCCCATCGCTTCTGCGGGTTAGCCAATGTACCGTCCGGGTTGATACCCTCGGCATCGAGGTTGTATGGACCACGTTCGTTCGGGTAGTAGGCGAGGTTCAGGGCGTATAGTGTGCTGTTTTCGTTGTAGGCCAGCTCTTTGTTCGGATAGATTTCCGAGTAGCTGATGGCGCGGACATAATGGTTGGAGATGTCGTCATCGCTGATGTGGCGCGGGCGCAAGGAGGAACTTGGTCGTGTAAAGATACCGTCGATATAGTACCATGCAAAGAGCGCACGGTTTTTACCGTATTCGATGTTATTGACTAACGACGCTTCGGGGAAGAGCGCGTTAGCCGTATGATCGTAGGGTACACTGGCCAATGCCCATGGGTAGGGGCTGAGCAGGTCGAAGCTGCTTTGTGTCGATTCGAAATCGTCGAGATAAGAATGTTTGCCCGTGTTTTGGTTTTCGTAATGTCCGGCGATCAAATGTGCAAATTCTCCGTTGAACGAGATTTGGCTGGGCTTGGTCAGGTTCAGTAGCGGCAGTTTGTCGACGATGTTGGTGAGCCACTGGCTTTCGCCTTTATAAGCGAGATTTGCTCCCCACAAGGTATTTTTGATGGATTCGTCGCCGATTGCTGTTTTCGTGGTCAGCGGCATCTCGGAGAGGTGCATCAAGGTAGCTCCCATAGTAAAGTTTTTGGAAAACTCGTAACTCAGATCGACTCCCATCATTGTTTTCCGCTGCATGTTATAGACGGACTGATTCTCGAGCGAAACACTGATGGAGCTATTGCTGGCAATGACACTTTCGTTCAGAATCATTACCGTACCCGAGGCATAATCGACGGTGTAATCTACATTTTCGGTGAGTTTGACACCGCCGGCCGTGACCGTCACGGATCCGCGTGCTACATTCGTTGCGCCGAGGTTGATCTCGGAGGAGGAAGATGCACGGTACTTACCCCGCAATTTGAATTTATTTTTTTCGGCGATCTGCTGTGCAGCCGTTTTCGTCGAGGAGTACAGTTCCTGAAAAACATATTTGTCGGCGATGGCATTGTTGCCGATCGCCTTTCGCAGGTGTGAACCGAACGGTTCGACAACGGGGAAAAAGATGCGGCCGTTGAACGAGTTGATCGTATAGCCTTCGACGAAATCGAAATATCCGTTTCCACTTCCGCTTTCGTTGGGTTCGTTGTTGGCATCGAGCCGGTCGAGATTCATCACTTGCAGCAGGGTTTTATCCGCGATGTTACCCTCCTGAATACTGTATACATAGGTTCCGGCCGTATCGCTTTGATAGACGATATCTAACTTGAATTTGTCTTTTTGTATGGCCGAAGCGTTGAGCCAGTAAACGTTTCGCATCATCAGGTTCCAGAACGGCATGTTGGGCGACATATTTACGCCTCTCAGCAGCTTGACGAAGAGGCACTGGCCTGTATTTTCCTTGTCGTCGGTCGACATTTCGCCGACTTGATAAGACGTGCCGCCGTACATGTATTCGAAAGCTACGGCAAGGCATTCGTCCTGTTGTAATTGCGATTGCAATGAGATGTACCCTAACTGTTCGTTCAGTCTGTATTCCGACGGATTGAGTTTACGGGCGCTTTCCATTTTCACGAAGTCCGTTCCGCCTTCGAGGAATCCTTCGAGCGTTTGCCCTACTTTATTGATGTTTCGGGCATCCTTATAATTCTCGACCAGATCGCTATAAAGCGTGTTCGCTTTGTTGTGCGGAGCGGAGATGGAACCTGACGGCTGCACTTTGGAATTGAAGATATGTTTGTGCTCGCCTAAGTCGGAAAAAGCCACGATATTGCGAGCGTCGTTGTAATTGCTGCGTTTGTTGAGCACCCATACTTCGATACGTTTGATGCTGACATTCGAGGAGATATACGGCAGTTGTGCCATGGCCTCGTCGTATTGGTCACGGAAATAATGGGCAAGGAAGAAGTGGCGGTTTTCGTCGTAGTCGTCGACATTGATTTCGAAGTCGGTCATTTGAACGCCTCCTTTCGACGAGATCGTTCTCGATTCGGAATTCTGCTGTGCCAGCAGCGCATTGACACGCAGTTTGCCGAATTGCAGTTCGGCCTTGATACCGAACAGCGCCGCGCCGCCGCGTATGAGCGAGTTTCCGGTGTTGAGGCTGACGTTTCCGGCTTCGATGTTCTTGATGATCTCATCTTCATCCCCGGCATAGGCGAGGTTCAGGCGGGAAGCGTCGAAATCGAACGATGATTGGGTGTTATAGTTCAGGCCGAAATTGACTTTCGTCCCTACCGTAGCTTGCATATTAAGCTGCACGTTGTTGTCGAAGTTAAAGAAAGTACGGTTGCGGGAACGCTCGGGCAGTGACGGGTTTTTCGTGCCACTCGACTTGAGGCCTAATTTCAGTTCGGCCGTTCCTTGCGACCGTACGCGGACGCCACCCGGCCCGAAAATCTTGTCGGCGGCTCCGATATTGAACTGCATATCCATGAAGTTAAACTGTCCGTTGGCCGACTGCCGGAACGATTCCTCGTTTTTCTGCCGGTAGTAGGCACGCATGGACTCCTGCATGCTGTAATCCTGATATTCTTCGGGTGTCAGGGTTATGGGGGTTCCCAATTCCATGTCACCTACTTTCGTACGGATAATATACATGCCGGTATGCAGATCGTATTCGACCGAGGTTTTCAGGTTTTCGGGATCGCGCAGATCGGCCGGCAGTTGCCGTGTTAAATCGTTGTATTCCTGTGGGACGGTTTTTGAGATCGGGTACCGGCTTTTCGGCAGCGTATCGTTCGGTGCTGCCTGTGTCGTTGTCTGCTGTGCAAGGCCCTGTGCAAGTGTACAGATACTCATGCCGAGCCATACGTAAAACAACCGGATAGTATGTCTCAAACCTTTTTTCATTAAAGCATTTTAAGGGAAGTCTTGATCAGTTGTTCCACCGTCATGTCCGGTGTTCCTTTCAGCAGGGAATCTACTGCTTTTTGCGAAGCCGCTTTCTGGAAACCGAGCATCACAAGGGCCGCCACGGCTTCTTCGGCCGTATCGGAGCGTCCCGTTCTTGCGGCGGCTTTCCGTTCGTCAAGGCCTTCAACGGGTCTGACTTTATTTTTCAGATCGACCACGATGCGCTGTGCCGTTTTGCTTCCGATACCTTTGATGGCCGTCAGGCTCACATCATCGCCCGAAGCGATGACATCGATCAGATCGGAGGGTTTGAGGGACGAGAGAATCATGCGCGCCGTATTTGGACCTACGCCCGAAACGGATGTCAGGAGCAAGAACAATTCACGTTCTTCGCGACTGGCAAAGCCGAACAGCAGGTGCGCATCTTCCCGAATCACTTCGTGCACGTACACTTTTCCTTCGCGACGTTTGTCAAACGCGCTGTACGTCGTGAGCGAGATATTCAGTCCGTAGCCAATCCCTGCGCATTCGATGACCATTTGTGCGGGAGACAGTTCAACGATTTCGCCTCTTATATATTCGATCATTCCCTAACCCGTTTAGATATCTATACCCAAGTATAACGAAGAAAAAGGCAAAAGCGTATATTTTGACGGCGGTTTTTTTTCTGAATGCGTATCGGTCGAGGGGAGGCAAAACGCCATGTTTGGGCACACCCTTTTTAGGTGCGTAAGAATGGGTGAAATGCAAGGCGCTAAGGATGAGAGTGAGGGAGCATACGAATGTATGTGACCGAGCTCGCATTCCGTAAGCAACGAAGCAGTTCGCTTGTTATGACACACCGCCTTTTTTCATGTAGAAAGAAATATCCTGCCCGAAAACTCCTACCTTTGCCCCGGAGAAAAGCAGAATAATGATGAAACAGAACGATTGGAAGAGCCGTCTCGGGGTGATGTATTCGACTAATCCCGATTATGAGTATCAGACTGACGAGGAAACGGAAGAAGAGACGTTGCCGAAGGATAAACAACGGCTACGTATCACGCTCGACAAGCGGAATCGTGGAGGCAAAGTTGTCACACTGGTCAGCGGTTTTCGCGGTACGGGCAATGATCTGGCCGCGCTCGGCAAGCTGCTCAAGACGCGTTGCGGCGTGGGCGGCTCGGCCAAAAACGGTGAAATCATCATCCAAGGTGATTGGCGACAGAAGGTGGCCGACATTCTTACGAAAGAGGGATATAAAGTATGCTGACTATTTACCGCGCTTCGGCCGGAACAGGTAAGACACACACGCTCACGGGCGATTACCTGCACATGCTCTTTTCCGCTCCTGACGCATACCGTCATATCCTCGCCGTGACATTTACCAACAAAGCCACGGAGGAAATGAAAAACCGTATATTAAGCGAGTTATATCTGCTGGCTTCGGGGCAATCGTCCGATTATACCGGCAGGCTTACTGAGGTTCACCGTCTGACGGAAGAACAACTGCGCAGTCGTGCACGTACCGCTTTGATCCGCATTCTCCACGATTATTCGGCATTTAACATCAGCACCATCGATCATTTTTTTCAGCAGACGATGCGTGCATTCGTCCGCGAGATCGGGTTGCAAGGAAATTACCGTATCGAGATGGATCGAGACCTCGTACTCTCCGAAGCCATTGATGGTCTGCTCTCCGACCTCGATAAAGACGAACACAAAGACTTACTCGAATGGCTGCTCCGTTTCAGTGAAGAAAAAGTGGAGAAAGGCGAGACTTGGGACTTGCGTACCGAAATCCGTAAGCTCAGCAACGAATTGTTCAAAGAGAGTTACAAGGCTTTTCGCTCCGAAGTGAACCGCGATATTGCAGACCGGACAGCGTTGGCGGAGTACAAAAATATGCTCTATGCCATCATACGCAGCACGGAAAGTCAGGCTGTACAGATAGGGGAGAAGGGACAGCGCGTCATGGAACAGCATGGTTTACAGCCGTCGGACTTTAAAGGCGGGGCACGTTCGCCTTTTTTCCTGTTCGATCGTCTGGCAAAGGGGAGCATGAAAGAGCCGTCCGCCACGTTCAAAGCACTGTCTGACCATGTGGAGAGCTGGTACACCAAAACGACGCCGCCCGAACGTCGGCAGACCATTGAACAGGCTTACGACGGCGGACTGAACGAATGTGTGCATGACGTCTGCCGTTTCTTCGACGCTCTGACGAATTACTATACGGCATTGGCCATCAGTCGTAACCTGTATACGTTAGGGATATTAAACGATATCGAACAACAGATCCGGAAGTGGCGCGAAGAAAAAAATCGCATGCTGATTGCCGATACGACCGAGTTGTTGAACAAGATTATCGACGGCAGCGATATTCCGTTTGTCTACGAAAAGACGGGAACACGCATCGAACATTATATGATCGACGAATTTCAGGACACCAGTGCCATGCAATGGCGTAACTTCCGGCCGTTGCTGAAAGAAAGTCTTGCTTATCGACGCGCCAACCTGATCGTGGGCGATATCAAGCAAAGTATCTACCGCTTTCGCAACTCCGACTGGACGCTGCTCGACGAGCAGATTGGGCGTGACTTTCCCGCGTCTCAGCTCACGGAGAAAACATTGTCTGAAAACTGGCGAAGCTGTCGGAATATTGTTGAATTCAATAATGCTCTGTTTACCGTTGTACCTCAGCTGCTTCAAATATTATATAATGATGGGATCGATCAGGCCACGCTCTCGCAGGAGAGTCGCGAACAGTATGCCGGCAAGATCGTATCGGCTTACAGTCGGAGCTATCAGGATGTCGCTCCGCCCTTTCGGGCAAAGGAGGGACATGTTCGCATCGAGCTGTTACCCGATGAGGACGAACATTCGTGGAAAGACGAAGCCATGCAACGGTTGCCGATGGTTATTGAGCGCTTGCAGAAGAACGGATACGCTTTGCGAGATATGGCCGTGCTCGTGCGTACCCGCAACGAAGGTATTCAAGTAGCCGATACATTGCTTAATTATAAGGAGACGCATACTGATACGTCATTTCGATATGATATTATTTCTGAAGATGCCCTGCTGATCGGACAAGCGTCGTCCGTCCGTTTCATGATCGGCATGCTTCAATACCTGAACCGTCCGGACGATGTGACGGCCGCCCGTACGGCCGAGGCGGTACACGCCGTGATGCAAATGAAAACGTCGGCAGAAGCATCCGTACAAACGATTCGCAAGGAGGTTGAAACGGTGTTTGCGCCGGAGATACTTGCCGAGCTTCAACGACTTTCACATCGTTCGTTTTATGAAACAGTCGAGGGACTTTACCGTCTTTTCAAAGCCGATTTTCCGGAGAACGAACAAGTCTTTATACAGGCATTTCTTGATCTGACGGCCGAGTACGGGGAGCGTGAAACGGCCGATATCGACCGTTTTCTGAAGTGGTGGAAAGAAACCGGATGTCAGTCGAAAATTGCTACGCCCGACACGCAGAATGCGATTCGGATTCTGACGATACATAAGTCGAAAGGCCTTGGTTTCAAGGCAGTCATTCTTCCTTTCGGCGACTGGGAGGTGGACTCGAAAAGCAGCACCATGCTGTGGTGTCATCCGTCATCTCCGCCGTTCAATCGTTTACAGGTCGTGCCGGTGAACTATACGAAAGACCTTTGTCGCACGTTGTTTGCCGAGGCGTATTATCATGAAAAGCTGCATGCTTACATCGATGGCCTGAATACTTTGTATGTCGCTTTGACCCGCGCAAAAGAAGAACTGATTATCTTTGCTCCTGACGATAAGGCGCCCAGAACGCAGGTGATCTCGCACTTGCTTCGTGCGGCCTTGACTTCCGACTGCCATGCGACAGCGGAAGGCAACCCGTTGCGTCCGCTTGCCGAAGGATTCAGGCCGGATGAGGGCCTCTTCGAATGGGGGGACGCGTGGCAACCGGACAGTGTTCCGGCATCCGGCACGGAAGAGCTTCCGATGAAACGTATCCCGTCCGTCAAGCCCGACGAACGGATGTTCCTTCATCTACATCGTCAAGGCGACTTTTTCGACGATACGGCGCGACGCTACGGTATCCTGATGCACGACTTGCTGAGTCGTATCCGCACAACGGCCGATATTTCCATAGCCGTCGCTGCCAAAGAAGCGGCCGGTGAAATCAGTCGGGAGGAGGCACCCGGCCTGATCGAAAAAATGCAAGCCTTGTTAAACGAACCCTCCGTACGGCCGTGGTTTGATGGCTCCATGCAAATCTTGAATGAGACGGATATCCTCGTCGGGAACGGACATTCGAGTCGTCCCGACCGTATCATGCTCGACGGAGACCGGGCAGTCGTCATCGATTATAAGTTCGGCACGCAAAAAGACAGACGTTATGTCTATCAAATGAACACGTATGTCAGGCTGCTCCGAGAGATGGGAATCTCCGAAGTAAAAGGTTATCTCTGGTATGTCGAACTCGGAGAAATGGACGCAGTTTCCGATTGACGTTTTTAATATTCAATAAAAAAAACTACTTTTGCCACGTTTATTGAAGAAAGAATGAAGGTTCACAGAGAAGGAACAGGACTGTTGTTATCACTATTTACTTTTTTATTTATCGTCAATGTAGGCATATACTACGCGATAAACAAGGGAGTTGTCTTCTATGCTGTATTATCCCTTTCTACCGTTCTTTTCCTGTTGGTACTGAATTTTTTTCGCAGTCCCAACCGCCATTTCCCGTATGACTCCGAGGGACTCGTGATCGCTCCGGCCGACGGTACGGTCGTCGCGATCGAAGAGGTGATGGAAAACGAATATTTTCACGAAAAACGCTTACAGGTTTCTATTTTCATGTCTGTGTTTAACGTGCATGCCAACTGGTTTCCGGTGAACGGAACCGTGAAACATGTTTCTCATCAGCCCGGACGTTTTCAGGCGGCTTATTTGCCAAAGAGCAGTACGGACAATGAACGATCGACCATCGTGATTACGACGGGTTACGGAGTAGATATCCTGACGCGACAAGTGGCGGGTGCATTGGCACGTCGTATCGTGACGTACGCGCAGGAAGGTGAATCATGCAGTGTGGATGATCAGATGGGGTTCATCAAATTCGGGTCGCGGGTCGACACGTATCTTCCGCTGAATGCGGATGTCCTCGTTCGGCTGGGACAAAAAGTGACCGCTAATCAGACGCCTGTTGCCCGGTTAGGTAAAATCATCTATCCGTAGACCAATGAATCGCATCGGCAAATATATTCCCAATACATTGACGTGTTGCAATCTGGTATTCGGGTGCATGGCATGTATCGCGGCACTCGAAGGACAAAGTCTCCATGCGATGACGTATATCTTTGTCGCCGTCGCGTTCGATTTTGCCGATGGACTGGCTGCTCGTTTGCTAAAGGCTTATTCTCCAATCGGAAAAGATCTGGATTCGTTGGCCGATATGGTCAGTTTCGGGGTTGCTCCGGGGTTGATGCTTTTTCGGTTTATTGACGAACGGATCGCCTCACAGTGGGTTAACGTTTATTCGTGTCTTCCTTACCTGTTTTACATCGGGGCGTTGGCAATTCCTGTTTGCTCGGCTCTGCGGCTGGCAAAGTTCAACAACGATACCCGGCAAACGACTACATTTATCGGTCTGCCCGTGCCGGCGCATGCCATCTTCTGGTCATCGTTGATCTGCACGCTTCTCTCCGGTTCCGGCTCGATGCTTTCCGGTATGTCTATGGAGATTGAACCACTTATCCTGCTGACCGTCATCACGGTTATAGCGATTGCTACTTCGTTGCTCCTCGTGTCTGAGATTCCGATGTTCTCACTAAAGGTCAAATCGCTGGCATGGAAAGGAAACGAGCTGCGTTATCTGCTGATTCTTGGCGCTGTTGCTCTTACGGTGTGGCTCGGTATTATCGGTATTGCCATGACGATTCTGCTTTATATCTTGTTGTCCTTTGTAGGACTTCGTTCGAAATAAGGACGGTGAGTATAGTCGTGTAAGATACTTGTCCGAAAAGGATATTTTTTTACTCCATTCTAACCGTTTTATCTGTTAATCGTTATTTTTGTATCCGGATTCTTTTTAAACGATGAAAACAAATAATTTGAATATAAGATACTTTGTCAATGATCCCGAAGCGATGGAACGGGAGCTGTTGCTGAAATTCTTCCGGTTTGAAGGGAGTCGGGATAATGCATTGAATCTTGAGCATATTCCCGCTGTTGTAAGCGCCGGCTGTGTGGCTCTTTGCCTCAGAGGAACATTAAGCCTCAAACTGAATGAACAGATGCATTCGATGAAAGCCGATGATTTATGCGTGATTTTTCCCAATACCATCGTGCAGACCGTAGCACGCAGTGCAGACATGGATTGCATCGTGCTGGCCAGCGATCTCGAATTTATCCGTAACTTTCCGGCGACACATGCCTCGATGCTCTACCTGATGATCTCCAAAATGCCTTGCATATCGCTTTCGGACAAGGAGAGAGAAATCATGCTGGCACATTTCGATTATATCCGCATGAATTACGAGCGCAAAGATTTTCCTTATCGGATCGACGTTACCCGGCAGTTGTTGCTTGTGCTCTGTCATGAGATTGCGGCGATTTATCAGAACGGACAGCAGGCAGCGATTCCTTCGGACACGTATCAGGAGAAGCTGTTTCGGACGTTTATCCGTCTGGTCGCTGAGCATTACGATCGGGAAAGGCGTGTCGATTTTTACGCGGAGCAATTGTGTATTACGCCCAAGTATTTGTCGCAGGTAATCAAAAAGCTATCGCAGAAAACCGCGGCACAGTGGATCGATGATTTTGTGCTCCGACGAGCCAAGCTGATGCTGTTATCCTCACCACTGACCGTTCAGCAAGTCTCCGATCGGCTGAACTTTCCGAATCCGTCGTTCTTTTCGCAATATTTCAGGCGGAAGACCGGCAAGACACCGAAAGAATTTCGCTTGACCGTGCAATAAGGCCATCTGCAGGTAGCGGAAATTAACTATCTTTGCATACGTATGAAAGAATTTATCATTACGCAGGAACAAACGGAAAAAGCGGTGCTGGTAGGGCTCGTTACTCCCGATCAGAACGAGCGTCAGGTGAAGGAATATCTCGACGAACTCGATTTTTTGGCCGATACGGCCGGTATCCGTCCCGTCAAACGGTTTACGCAGAAGCTGGACATGCCCCATTCCGTGACGTTCGTCGGTGCGGGCAAGCTGCAACAGATTAAAGAATACGTCGTTGAGCACGAAATCGGCATCGTGGTTTTCGACGACGAGCTGTCGGCCAAACAGCTTCGGAACATCGAAAAAGCGTTGCAGGTGCGTATCCTCGACCGTACGAATCTGATCCTCGATATCTTTGCCAAACGGGCGCAGACGGCACATGCCAAAACGCAAGTCGAACTGGCGCAATACCGGTACATGTTGCCCCGTCTGACAAGGCTCTGGACACACCTCGAACGGCAACGTGGAGGCGTGGGTATGCGTGGCCCGGGAGAAACGCAGTTGGAGACCGACAAGCGAATCATTCTGGATAAAATATCGAAGCTGAAACGTGAACTGGCGGAGATCGACAAACAGAAATCGTCGCAACGCAAGAACCGTGGCAAGATGGTGCGAGTGGCGCTTGTCGGTTATACGAACGTGGGTAAATCGACCTTGATGAACCTGCTGAGCAAAAGCGAGGTGTTTGCCGAGAATAAACTTTTTGCCACACTCGATACGACGGTACGCAAGGTGATCATTGAGAACCTTCCGTTTCTGCTGTCCGACACGGTCGGCTTTATCCGCAAGTTGCCGGTCGAACTCGTCGAGTCGTTCAAATCGACGCTTGATGAAGTGCGCGAAGCCGACCTGCTGCTGCACATGGTCGATGTTTCGCATCCGACGTTCGAAGAGCAGATCGAAGTCGTCGACAGAACACTAGCCGAAATCGGTTGTGAATCGAAACCGGTGATTATGATTTTCAACAAGGTCGATGCGTTTTCGTTCGTTCCGAAGGACGAGGACGACCTGACGCCGCGCCAACGCGAGAACATTCCCCTCAGCGAACTGAAAGAGACATGGATGAATAAACTGCCGGGCAATGCGATCTTCATCTCGGCCAAAGGCCGTACGAATATCGATGCTCTGAAAGCGATCCTTTACGAGCGGGTCAAGGCCATTCACATCACCCGTTTCCCGTATAACGATTTTCTTTTCCAGCATTACGAAACGGACGAGGAAGAGATGCTTTAAAGCAAGGGCAATGGTTAGCCCTTCGGGCGTTTAGTTGTTGAATTGTTGAGTTGTTTGCCGTGTAGGGGCGAACCTTGTGTTCGCCCGCGATGACAACCCAGCGCGGATGATAAAGACGCAATTCATTGCGTCTTTATGGTGCATGCACCGGGCGTATGTGTTCCGGTATTTGTTAAACATCCGGACATGCGACAATAAAACGCAATCGTTTCACGTTGGGTTTTTCAGCAAGTAAGAAATGTACCTAAAGCTGAATCATCATGTTTGAGAAAATTCAACACGTTCTGATTGTTTTGTTTGCGATCGCGTCGTTTAACGCGTGTGATAGGATCGAGAGAATGTACTTGATGTATTCTCTCCGAAACGACACCTCCGTAGAAGAAGATTCCATTTTCAGGATGCGGGCCGACTCGTCTTTTCTTCCTGATACCTTCGATCGGAGGGGAAGGCTTTTCTATCTGTGCAAGGTCTGGGGATTCGTCAAGTATTACAGTGAGAACACCCGGCCGACATCTTCGATCGATGTCGATCAGATACTGATGGATGCGATTGCGCAATCTAACAGGTGCGATAATAAAGAAGCCTTCGGATCCATTCTACGGAACGTGATTGCTTCTATTCAGACCGACCCGATCTCGGAAAGAAACCCGTATAAAAATACTGAGGAGTATGCGCTGGTCGATTTCCGATGGATGAACGATACCGTCTTTCTGGATGCAACAATCAGTGAACAACTCCGTCATATATTTCTGAATCATTCGGGAGAGTCGTATTTTATCGATTATTTGAGGTCGAGAAATATCAAGCAGATCAATGAAAAGGAATATCCGGATGTGGCTCCGGACTATCCTGTTCGACTGTTGGGATTATTTCGGTACTGGAATGTTATCCAGTATTTTTACTCCAATAAGTATTACACGGATAGCTGTTGGGATCGGGTATTGTATGAAGCGATTCCATCTTTTGAAACAGCCGATACGGAGAGAGAGTACCGTTTGTGCATCTACCGGCTTATCCGTCGACTGCGCGATACCCATAGTGATTATAACTTTCTGAACGATTCGATCATTTCGGGGCAATACCGTCCGAATTTCAGTATGTTGAAAATAAACGGCGATTTCTTCATCAACACATTCTCTATTCCGGGCGAGGAAGGTTCGTTTCGAATGGGAGATCGGATCATGCAGATCAATGGCCGCGATGTTCGGCAGCTCTATGACAGTCTGCGGATGTATGTGGGGGGAGGAAACGATCGGGTAGAGCAGTTGTTCGTTTGTGCAGCGATGATTTCCGATTTCGATTCGGTTTCAACCTATACGATTGAGCGAAGAGGTGATACCTTAACGCTTGTTTCGGCTAACAGAAAACGTACGGAATACTCACAGTACAGACAGAATGAACGAGAGCGGGAAGTCAAAAAGGACCAATACGAATGGTTGAACGATAGTGTCGCATATCTGAATCTGAAATACGTTACGCGTCAAAATTTTTCCCACAATTATAATGCGATACAAGATGCCAAAGTCATGATCCTCGACTTACGGTGTTATCCCGATAATATGATTTTCTTCAACTGCATCTCTACGTTTGTTCCTCCGACACCGGTGTTTGCTTATATTGTTTATCCCGATATCCGCTTTCCGGGCATGCTTCGATATGCTAAAGCATCAAAGAAAATCGGTAAAAAGAAAGGTTATCAGGGGCGGATTATGTTGCTTGTCGACGAATGGACTGCAAGTTTTTCGGAACATCTGACCATGGCGCTTCAGGCTAATCCTCGCACCGTTACCATTGGATCTTCGTCGTCCGGTGCCAATGGAGATATCAGTCCGTCAATCTTTCCCGGAAATGTCCGCACTATTTACACCTGTCTTAGTGTTTACTATCCCGATTTTGCCCCTATTCAGCGATGCGGAGTAAAGATCGATTATTTTGTGGAACCTACGGTCGAAGCCCTGAAGCAGGGGAAAGATTGGATATTGGAAGAGGCCTTGCGAAGGATCGAGGTACAAGATTTTAGGAGGGCTGAAAGCCTGAATTAATTGTGAATGGTTAGCCCTTCGGGCGTTGAGTTGTTGAGGTGTTGAGTTGTTGATTTGTTGAGCTGTTTGCTGGTGAACATCCCCCCTGCCCCCCCTTCAAAGGGGGGAAGAGCGAAGCGAAGGGGGGAATCCGTGGTACCCGCCGAACCATGTACCCGGTATAACCATTGACAATTAACAATCAAATTCGCGTTCATTTGCGCCCATTCGCGTCATTTGCGCGTTCTGATAACCTGCCAACACGACACAAAAAATAAGGGCGGACACAAGGCCCGCCCCTACATTGACTACTCTTGACTACATTGACTACTTTTCACTTTTCACTTTTCGTTTTTCACTTTACAAGGATTTTCGTTACCCTTTCTCCTACGCGCACCAGATATACACCCGACGGCAACGGCTGAACGTGGTCGCCGGCGGGAAGCGTAAGCGTCTTCACGAGGGAACCTTCTACATTATATATATGTACCGTCGCGGTGTTGGGCAGGGTGAGATGCAGCGCGCTGCCGGCGGCGAAGACGCGCAGGCCGTCGATCGTTTGATTGCCGACGGTGTACGTAAACGTGAACGGCACCGTGACGTTCCGCAAGGCGTATCCGGCCGTGGGCGTGAAGGCGAGGTTGCGCAGCGCGCCTTTGTAGCTGCCGTTCGACGTGCCGGGTACGGCTTTGCAGGCGAGCGTCAGCAGATCGCGTTTCTCGATTGTGCCGCCGGCGCGCAGTCCGCCGGGTTTCATCTCTACGCGGTTGCCGGTCACGGTGACGGTATAGCCGTCGGCCAGCGACGCATCGGGCGCGGTCTTCTTG
>NZ_RQYN01000226.1 GCF_003860135.1 Tannerella forsythia | reverse complement strand
GAAACACGAATGCTTCCCATAATTTCATTGGTTTTTTGGAAGAGACTTTAGCCATGTTTGATGGCAAAAAAGTCGGCTTGGTACGACTTGACAGTGGTTTTTGCCAGGGAAATATATTTGACTGTTTGGAGGAAAAATCTTTACCCTACATTGTTGCAGCCCGATTTACACACCCCATTCAACACCTGATAGACAAACAGGATTTT
>NZ_RQYN01000225.1 GCF_003860135.1 Tannerella forsythia | reverse complement strand
GGTCTTTGTCCATGCTGATATCAAAGTTAGTAATTATTGAATTATTTACAAAAGTACAAATGTACGACAATTAAACAAGAGCCCTGAAAGGGCGCCTTAATTCAGCCCCATCCCGCAAGGGTGGGGTATATCGACATCCGGAACTTGTTCGGAGGGCTGAAGGCCTGAATTAAATTCATTCCTATTTCTTCTATTGCGGAATCTGGG
>NZ_RQYN01000224.1 GCF_003860135.1 Tannerella forsythia | reverse complement strand
TCGGACATTTGTCATTCAGAGCGCGAGCGATGAATCTCTTTCAGGGCGGGATTCCTCACTATGTTCGGAATGACAAAAGGAGACGTCCGGAAACCGGTTATGATACGTTCGGAGAGGTATTATACCACGTCCCGAGGGGTATTTAATACTGTTCGGAAATTGATTATGACCGGTTCGGAACCTGATTTCGGGTAGTTCGGAGAGATAT
>NZ_RQYN01000223.1 GCF_003860135.1 Tannerella forsythia | reverse complement strand
AGGCTGTAAGGGTACCTAACAAGAGGCTGTAAGGGTGGTTAATGTAAGGGCGTACCCCATGTGGTCGCCTGCTCTGCTCCACCCTGTCGTTGCCGAATGCCCCACCCTGTCATTCCGAACGCAGTGAGGAATCCATAAGAAGGGAGTAAGAACGAGATTCATCGCTGACGCTCTGAATGACAAAAAAAGTAAGTGAATAGTGAATAGTGAA
>NZ_RQYN01000222.1 GCF_003860135.1 Tannerella forsythia | reverse complement strand
ACCTGCATCATAATCACCATAAACGCGGCGAAGGCGACCGACAATCCCGCCACGTTTAGCAGCGTCGCCATCTTAAAACGACGAATCACACTCAATAGATTTCTGTATATCGTTTTCATTTCTGTATTTTTTATTCGTTAGCAATCAGTGTTCAGATTTAACCACAAGTTTCACAAGTTATGACAAGTTGCACTCCTTTAATGGTTCGTCAG
>NZ_RQYN01000221.1 GCF_003860135.1 Tannerella forsythia | reverse complement strand
GTGTTGAGTTGTTTGCCGTGTAGGGGCGAACCTGTGTGTTCGCCCTTCGATGGCGTGGATATGAACATCCCCCCTGCCCCCCTTCGAAGGGGGGAATCCGTGGTACACGCATAACCATTGACAATTAAATTCGCGTCATTCGCGTCATTTGCGTTCTGATAACCTGCCAACACGACACAAAAATAAGGGCGAACACACAGGTTCGCCCCTACATTG
>NZ_RQYN01000023.1 GCF_003860135.1 Tannerella forsythia | reverse complement strand
AGCGTAGCGAAGTGAGTTCTCCGGATTTTAGACCTCCGAACGTCGCGCAGGCGAGCGAAGCGCACGAAGCCTTGACCTTTTGGTTACTTTTGGGTCAAGCCAAAAGTGACAGAAAAAGAGATTCATCGCTCGACGCTCTGAATGACAAAAGAAGTAAGTGAAAAGTGAAAAGTGAAAAGTGAAAAATGTAGTCAAATGTAGTCAAGGTAGTCAAGGTAGGGGCGAACCTGTGTGTTCGCCCTTACAAGGGCGAGATAATTCAGCCCAATGCGCAGCGTTGGGAAAAAAAGGCAACCCCTCGGCGGAGGGCTGAAAGCCTGATGTATTTTAATGTTAATGGTCAATGGTTATTTGCCGGGTACATCATTCGGCGGGTACCCGGCATAACAATTGACAATTAATCATATTATAAACCAATAAAAAAAAGAACGATGAAAAAAATTGCATTTTTAACAGTAAGTCTGCTGTTTGCGATAGCATTCGGCAGTTGTAACGGTGAAAAGAAGAACCTCACCGACAAAGAAATTTTAATTCTTATTTTCAAGAGTGCCAACGGCGAAAACTGGAACGACAATCTTCGCAAAAACTGGTGCAGCGAGCAACCGTTGAACGAATGGGCAAACGTCAAGACCGACGAACAAGGACGCGTCACGGAGTTGTACCTCATCGGCGACAGCATCAAAGGCAGTCTGCCTGCTGCCATCGGAGGATTGACCGAACTGAAAAAGCTGACCGTTGTGCTCAAGAATTACAAGATGGAAACGCCCGACTGCATACCTGCAGAAATCGGCGAGTTAACGAACCTCGAGGAGCTCACCCTCGTCGTCAACAGCAAAGGCAGAGTCAACACGCCTTCGCTCGCCAAACTCACCAAGCTCACTCAACTTGATATCAGCGGATTTGACGATTATCCCGACCTGACAGGGCTGACGGCATTGACCAATCTCGAGATGAACGGTATCAAAGGTGCGCTGCCTCCGAGTCTGTATACACTCACGGAGCTGAACCGACTGTTTATCCGAACGGACAACTACGACGGACAACTATCGCCCGACATTGCCAACTTGAAGAAGCTCACCTTCCTGCTTATCGACCATACGGCAGGGTTTATCGGGAAGGTCAACATCCCCGATGCCGAGTTGCCCGCATCGCTCTGGACGATGACCGAACTGAAACGAATCTTCCTCAGAGGCATCTCGACGAAAGGGACGCTGCCTAAAGAGATGGGTAACATGAAAAATCTCACAAATATGAGCCTGATTGATCTCGGACTCACCGGCGAAATACCCGCCGAAGTGTTCAGTTTACCCAATCTCAAAGAGCTTTCCATATACGACTGCAAGTTGAGCGGCACGATACCCGTCGCCGTGGGCAACTGTACAACGCTCGAAACCCTCTGGCTCCATGATAACGAACTGACAGGCTCCATCCCGCGCGAGATCGGTAAACTCATCAACCTGAAAAGCCTGAAATTGGACAACAATCAGCTCACGGGAGCCATACCCGCCGAATTAGGACAATGCAAGAAACTGGGAGAAGGAGTTTTCGTGGATTTCTCCAAAAACAAACTCTCGACCGATATACCGGCTTCCGTAAAAGCGCTGCCCAAATTCGAGAAATTCAAATTTTGAATACCAACAAGGATGCTATTCATTACATATATAACAATTTAAATTAGAAAGACATGAAAAGAGTATTTTTTAGAACAGGAACCGTTTTACTGGCGATTGCCGGTATCATATTCTTCACGGCATGTACCAAAGATGAACCGACGCCCAAACCCACTCCCGAAGGAGAAGGAGGAGGAGGAACGACTCCCGGAGGTGGCGGAGGTTCAGGTGGAAACGGCGGCACGGTTGCCGTCACAGCCATCAAACTGAACAAGACGACGCTCGAACTGCAAATCAACGGGCGCGAAACGCTTACGGCCACCATCGAACCGGCCAATGCATCCGTTAAGATCGTCACCTGGAGCAGCAGCAACGAAAAGATTGCCAAAGTGTCGGGTACGGGCGAAGTCACCGGCGTGGCTGCCGGTACGGCTACCATCACGGCCAAGGCCGGAAGCGCATCGGCCACCTGTGCCGTCACCGTCAAAAAAGAGGAAAAACCGTTAGCCGCCCTTGAAGTCAAGATAACAGGAACAATCAGTCATACGACCTATACCAAAGGACAGAGCGGAACGGTCGAGTTCAACCGCTTCCCCGCATCGGTCGATGAGTTCAAGGCCGTACGCGAGAAAATAGGCGGCGAGCCGCATGGTGCGGTTGCTCTGGAATTGATGGCCATGGAGATGTACCGTCGCGATCGAAACATCGGCCTCGAATGTATCAAACTCACCAATACGTCGACGAATGCAAACGTCGTAGTCGATCTCCTTAAAGAACTCTTCGGCGGAGATGTCAGCTATAACCGCCCTTACCAGACGGCCGCATACCTCAAAGGCGCCGAGCCGGGCAACGGATACAACCCGACCAAGCCCTACACGGTCGAAGTCTTCGTCGATCCCGCGAAGCCATATCAGAAATTCGACCACTACCAGAGCACCGTTCTTTCCCTACGAATAAAGAGCAAAGGGCGAAGTCACGGTTCCGACGGAGTGAGCGTGCTCAAGACCAAAAGACCGGGCGAACCGGGAGAGAAAGGCAAGTTCTTTATTATCAGCAGCAATACCGGAATGCTTTCGCAGGTGGCACCCATTTCGTTCGAGCATGAGTTCAATGGACTGGATTAAACGGAATAACTCATACTGAAGAGACACTGATTCTTTTTCATTTCTCCCTCTCCCGCACATTTCCGGCATTTGCCGGGATGCAAGGGAGAGGGGTTTGAAAAGAGACAGATAAGAACAAATATATTTTCATTTCATTTAAATTACACGTATTATGAACAACATCATTGTAAATTTCAAAGAGATCGTAACGAGCAAGTATGCTCAGTTCAAAGGACGCGCTTCGCGCGCAGAATTCTGGCAGTACATTATTGTATACGCTATCATTAGCTTTGCTTTCAGCCTGCTGATGCAACTATTCGGAAGCGTCAAAGCCTTGTACTACATCGTCATAGCACTCTACTGCATCGTAGCGCTGGTGCTGCTGGTACCCACATTGGCCGTCAACGTACGACGTCTGCACGACATCGGCAAAGGCGGAGGATGGATCTTCATCAATATGATCCCCTTGATCGGCGGACTCTGGTATCTCATCCTCATGATTAAGGAAGGTGAACCGCAAGCCAACCGCTTCGGCGAAAAGCCGCTGTAAACGAGTGGCGTAACAGTGAAAAGTGAAAAGTGAATAGTGAAAAATGAGATTCATCGCCAACGTTCTGAATGACAGGTACGCTTTCTCTCTCAAAGTGCGTATATACCCTATGAGGAGGCTCACATGTACCCTGCGAGGAGGCTCACATGTACCCTGCGAGGAGGCTCACATGCACCCTGCGAGGAGGCTCGCATGCACCCTGCGACGAGGCTCGCATGCACCCTGCGACGAGGCTCGCATGCACCCTGCGAGGAGGCTCGCATACACCCTGCGAGGAGGCTCGCATACACCGTGCGACGAGGCTCGCATGCACCCTGCGAGGAATTGCGCTCTCCTCTTGTTATTTCGAACGCGGTGAGGAATCTCACTCGAAAAAAGTAAGTGAAGAGTGAGATTCATCGCTTGGCGCTAAATGATAGAGAACGCGAACGCAGTCTCTTGGGCACCGAAACAGACTACGGTGCAACAGCGCACCAACGAAATCACAGCATTCCTATTTTATTAAGTATTATATTAAAAACAAGTAACAAGATGAAAACAAAGATTTTTATGATGACCGCACTGGCGCTGACCCTGATGGTCGGTAACGCCGGATGCAACGAGAAAGGCGGCAGCGACAAAGTACCTGCCGGAATGCACGAAGTGACCTATCAAGGGTTCGCGTTCCTCTGCCCCGATGTGCTGAAGCCCGCCAAACAACTTGGTAGCGACGAAACAGCACCCAACTTCTTTATGCTCGACGAAACAGACATGATGAACTCCCTCTCATGCGAAGTTTCGGAAACAAACGCGGAGTTCACCCGTGAAGCGGGCGAACGATTCGGCAAAGAGATGACTTCCGGAGATCCGAAGACCAAGGTCGAATACAAAGTGCTCGAAAACGGTATTCTGGTAAAAACGGTATTGAACGATCCGAGCCTCAGCTCCGAAACGATCTATACCTCCATGCGCATATTCGTCAAAGGAAAGAAGGCGATTTCCGTCACTTTCGCATATTCCGAAAACAACAAAGCCACGCTGAGCAAGTTTGTCGACGCGGTGATGGACTCCGTTAAAGCCATAGAATAAATAAGCTGAACACAATTATAAACATTTAAATTCAATGAATCATGAACAGAAACTTTTTTGCAATGATCGTCATGACCGGTGCTTTGATCATAAGCACGGCATGCAATGCAAAGAAAGGCGGCGAGGCGACTGACAATGCAGTCAACTCAACCGCACAGGAAACGACCGAGGTGACGCAAAAAACGCCCAAAGCCTTCCCATGGGATTTCCCCGAAGGCATTACCCTCGAGAACCCCGATGTGGGACAGTATGTGCTATCGCCCTACACCTTCTACCCCAACGAGATTGTCAAGTCGGACAAGCCGGAGGAGGAGACCTACATCTTCTATTCGACCAAACTCAGCCAATACGGCGAGACTCACTCGACGGTCGGCGAGGTCGAGATGCCCAACTCGCTCATCATCCTGCTGCCCAAAGGCAAGAAGGCGAAAGTGGGCGATGTGTTGCTTACCTGGTGGCAATCGGGGTCGGGGATGAAACGTGCCATCGTCACCGACGCCTCCGATCCCGAAATGCCGAAGGTCGATTACCTCGACCTCGACTATAGCGACGATCCGGACAAACCCAAGATCGGCAATCAGCACAGCAACGAGCAACTCAAAGCCTCCTCGTTCGACGTCCTCGAAGACGGCAAATGGCAACCCGGAGCCACCATTGCTGCCTACGAAAAGGGCGCGTGGAAAGAGGGCATCTTGATCCATGCGACCGACGACAAAGTGCTGGCAATCGGATTCGCAGGCAAGATATACGCCTTCGATCGTTCGGCTTGTAAGCTGATCCCCATCAAACAAGACATCAAGGTAGGCGATAACGTCATGGCCGTATGGGTCGGCGGCTTCAAGGAAGGCTACAAAGTGACCAAGATCGACCGTAAGATCGGACGCGTCTGGCTCGAAAAAGACGGCGAGAAAAAAATCGTAAGCATCCTGAAAGTCGTCAAATCGCTCTAACACGTGCAAGTGGCAACGTGTAGATAATGAAGAGTGAACGGGGGCGGTGTCGAACCCGCGCGTTTACCCCGCCTCCGCCGCTCTGAATGAACAAAGGAAGTAAGTGAAAAGTGAAAAACGAAAAGTGAAAAGTGAAAAGTAGTTCATGTAGTCAATGTAGGGGCGGGCCTTGTGTCCGCCCTTATTTTTTGTGTCGTGTTGGCAGGTTATCAGAACGCGAATGACGCGAATGGGCGCAAATTTAATTGTTATTCTTTACTACTCTAACTACCTTTGACTACTTTGCTACTTTTTTAAATTTGCGTTCATTTGCGCCATTTGTGTTCATTTGCGTTCGGAACATCGTAAATTCCCCCTTTGAAGGGATGACATCCCCCTTCGCTTCGCTCTTCCCCCCTTCGAAGGGGGGAAAGGGGGGATGTTCACCGGCAAACAACTCAACAACTCAACACCTCAACGCCCGAAGGGCATAACCATTAACAATTATTTAACCAAGGGCTGAAAGCCCGGATTATTTCAGCCCCATCCCGCAAGGGTGGGGGGATCGACGTCCGGACCTTGTTCAGAGGGCTGAAGGCCTGAATGAAATTCATTATGATTTGTTCTATTGCGGAATCCGGGTTAAAATAAAGCTCTTATCGCGTAATCTGGGTAAATACAAAAGAGGCAGCTTCATCGTTGATGAAAAGCTGCCTCTTTCAAGCTATGTAAAAACAGAATTTACGCAGTCGCTACTGCCGAAGCATGCTCTGCCGTTTTAAATTTACGTTTTTGAATTTCGTAAGCGATCGGTGTGGCTACGAATAGTGTCGAATATGTTCCGACGATTACCCCCAACAGAATCGCAAACGTAAAACTCTGAATCGTAGAACCACCCAACAAGAAGATAATCAAGACAACGATAAAGGTCGAGAGCGACGTGCTGAAAGTACGTGCAAGCGTCGAGTTCAAAGAATCGTTGATCACCTGATAACGATCGCGTTTGGGATAAGTCTGAATCGTTTCGCGGATACGGTCGAAGACAACTACCGTATCGTTGATCGAGTAACCGATTACCGTCAGAATAGCGGCGATAAACGTCTGATCGACCTCCATCGAGAATGGCATGATCTTCCACAGCAACGTGTAGAATGCGATGATACACAACGTCGTTACTGCTACGGAAACGAATACGCCGACCGAGAAGGCTACGTCGCGGAAGCGGACGAGGATGTACAGTGCCATACAGAACATGGCGAAAATCACAGCCATGAACGCACTGTTCTTAATATCGTCGGCCATGCTCGGCCCTACTTTCTGTGAACTCTGAATATGGTCTGCTGCAAACTGTTCGAGTGTCGTACCTTGCGGTAAGAACGATTGCAGTCCGGCATACAGTTTTCCGGTAATGTCGTCGTCTACATCCGTGGCATTGTCGGCAATACGATAGTTCGTCGATACGCGCACTTGATTCTGTGATCCGATCGTGATTACACCGACCGATCCGCCTTGCAACTGCGGTTCGAGTGCCGACCGGATTTCGTCCGTGCGCACATCCTGATCGAAACGGATCACATAGTTACGTCCCCCCGTAAAGTCGATACCGTTGTTCAACCCGATGGTAAACATGGAAACCGTACCGAGGATAATGATGCTTAGCGGAATCAGATAGCCGATTTTCCGTTTGCCGAGGAAGTTTACTTTCGGATCGGTCAGAATATTCTTCGACAGCGAAGTCGTAAATGTCAGATTCTTGATCTTATCCTTTGCCAATAAGGCCTCGTATACGAGACGGGTCAGGAAGACAGCCGTCAGGAACGATGCGATCAGACCGATAATCAGGGTTGTAGCGAATCCGCGGATCGGGCCTGTTCCGAAAACGAACAATACGATACCCGTGATGACAGTTGTCAAGTTAGCATCGAAAATTGCCGAGAAAGCGTTCGAGTAACCGTCGGCAATCGCTTTGGCCAACTGCTTACCGCTACGCAATTCTTCTTTTGTACGTTCATAAATCAATACGTTTGCATCGACTGCCATACCCAGCGTAAGCACCATACCGGCGATTCCCGGGAGTGTCAACACTGCCTGGAACGATGCGAGAATACCCATGGTGAAGAAAATATTCAGCACCAATGCGCCGTTGGCAATCATACCCGGTACCAGACCGTAGATGGCACACATGTATATCATCAGAATCACCAGAGCCAGAACGAACGATATGACTCCGGCATGGATGGCTTCCTGACCGAGTGATGGTCCGACGATATCTTCCTGTACGATATTGACCGAAGCCGCCATCTTACCGGATTTCAATACGTTGGCTAAGTCTTTTCCTTCATCCTGCGTAAAATCTCCCGTAATTTGCGACTGTCCGCCGGTAATTTCCGTCTGAACGGTCGGGGCCGAATAAACCATTCCGTCCAGCACGATCGCGATGCTTCGCTTGATGTTTTCTTTCGTCAGACGCGCCCATTCACGAGCTCCTTCGGCATTCATCGTCATACTCACCTGATATTGCGAACGTCCGATTTGTTGCTGTGCGAAGTCGGCCACCGCATTGGTCACGACGTCGCCACTCATGGCCGGCGTACCGTCACGGTTCGTTACTTTCAGCGCATACAACTGGTAGAACTGATCGTTTTCATCCATCGCTTTTACCCCCCAACGGAAGATGACGTTGTTCGGAAGTACGGCTTTCACTTGCGGCATATTCAGATATTCGGTAATCTTTTCCATATCTGTCTTTCTCGCATAGCCGACTACCGGCCCCGGAATCAGGTAACGTCCGGTTTGGTCTACGTTCAGTTGTAACAAAGCGAACAACGGATGTTGTTTGGCATATTCTTCCAACGACATGTTGGCTTCGGGAGTCTGCTGTTCCTCACTTCCCAACTGCGCGATCAGCGAGTCGGTGGCTTGGGTGGCTGTCGTATCGGCTGGTGCCGCCGGTTCAGGAGTGGTCACGGATGCGCTTGTCGTGTCAGTCGCAGCCGATACCGGTGTCAGAACGCGTGCCAATACTTGATCGGCAGCCATCAGTTGCTGATTAATTTCTGTCAGGTTGTACGTTTCCCAAAATTCGAGGTTGGCACTTCCCTGCAAGAGTTTGCGGACACGTGCAGGCTCTTTTACGCCCGGCAATTCGACCAAAATGCGTCCGGCAGTTTCCAGACGTTGGATATTCGGAGAAACGACACCGAAACGGTCTATACGCGTACGTAATACATTAAAGGAGTTGTCAATGGCGCTTTGTAGCTCTTCTTTCAATACGGAAACAACGTGATCGTCCGAACTTTGTGGATTAATTTTCTCTTTTAATTCAAAGGTGCTGAAAAGAGCAGACAGCCGTGCGCCCGAGTCCAACTTTTTGTACTCTTCGGCAAAGAGATCGACAAAATTTTTCTGGCTGGTTGCTTGACGGGCGTAAGCCGCTTCCAGCGCTTTGTTGAAATTGGCATCCTGATTGTTGTTGGCCAACGAACGGATGACATCCGGTACGTTGAGCTCCAATACAACGTTCATTCCCCCTTTCAGGTCGAGCCCTAAGGTTACTTCCATTTCCCGGCACTGTTTCAACGTGTAAGCGCCAAACCAAACTTTTTTGTTGGCTAACGAGTCTAAATAAAAACTCTCCTTCGACGAGCTTCCGTTTGCATACTCAGCTGCCTCTTTATAATATTTTCTCGTTACAAACGAGAAAGACAAATAATAAAGGCAGACCAGAGTAAGCAATATCGCAAAAACTCTTACAAATCCTTTGTTTTGCATTTGAAATTCTTGATTTATATGTTATTTGTTCTTATTCTTCTTTTTTTTAGGGTGCAAATATAGCGTTTTTTCATTAGTTAATGACAAAAACGGAATTAATTCTTGTTTTATGCAGAGGGAAATGGGGAGGTGAAATTTAGGAACTTCTATAAAAAAGAAATGGTTGTCTCACGACAACCACAATCTTCATTGTTAACCTTAAATCTAATACCATGAAAAACACGATGCAAAGATAAGGCGTTTTATGCTATCCAACATAATTCTTCAGCATAAAAATGCGCCGTGTTAGATTTATTTAACTCTTTTGTCGGCTCCCCACATTAATTTATCACGCAAAGTTTGATAAAAAGTCTGGTTGTGTCGATTGATGATATGTATTGAAAAATCCGCTTTACAAACGGAAAGTCTTACGTTCGTCGGGCAGCTTTGGGAACGTCCGTCAAGGGAGATCAGAAAGGAATGGGTGCGACTTTCGATATTTAACGAAATTTTATACGATCCGGGTACGACAAGCGGACGCACATTGAGGCTGTGTGGTGCCACCGGGCTTAATACAATGTTATCGCTTTGCGGTAAAATGATGGGGCCATTCACGCTCATCGAATAGGCTGTAGATCCGGTGGGCGTTGCAATGACTAACCCGTCGGCTTGGTACGATGTCAGATATTCATCGTTCAGGCTTGTGTGAATCGTGATCATGGACGATGTCTCACGTTTTAGGATAGCCACTTCGTTAAGAGCGCAGTTGTAACCTTCAAACGGATGCTTGTCCATATCCAAACGGAGCAACATCCGCTTCTCTATATTATAATGTTTATGGTAAAGCTCGTCGAGTGTTTCCTCGATCTGCTCTGTCCCGATATCGGCCAGGAAGCCTAATCGTCCCGTGTTGATTCCTAAAATCGGAATATTTTGCCTGTTGATCTGTTCGGCTGTGCGGAGAAATGTGCCGTCTCCTCCTACGCTTAATGCGATATCCAGATCGAACGGAGGGGCTTGAAGCACGCCGTCAATTGTCGGACATACTTCCGGAAACTCGGCCAG
The DNA here is from genome assembly GCF_003860135.1 of Tannerella forsythia. Lineage (GTDB taxonomy): Bacteria > Bacteroidota > Bacteroidia > Bacteroidales > Tannerellaceae > Tannerella > Tannerella forsythia_A. Next base: position 34,159 of record NZ_RQYN01000023.1, on the reverse strand, counting down.
AAAGGCATAGAAGTCGTGCGAAACATAGACTTTGGCGTTCAATGCGGCTAACTTTTTGAATAATCTGCGAATCAACGGCAATTTATCCGTGTGATATCCGCTACCGAATAATCCAACTTTCATTTTATAAATCTTTTACACCGAATTTCTTTAATAATTCCTCAATTCATCCTACATTTGCATGTATATTTGTCGACAAATATAAGGAAAGTGAACGAAATAAGACGTATCTCGCATGGTAAATTTAAGTGTGAATATCAATAAGGCGGCTACTCTGCGTAATGCGCGAGGTGGAAATATGCCCGATGTGGAACAGATCGCCAAAGACTGTGAATCGTTCGGTGCTCAGGGTATCACTGTTCATCCTCGTCCCGACGGGCGGCATATCCGGTACAGCGACGTTTATGCCATTAAGCCGAATATTCGTACCGAACTGAATATCGAAGGATATCCCAGCGCATCGTTTATCGACCTTGTGCTGGATGTGAAACCGACACAGGTTACACTTGTGCCCGATGCTCCCGATGCTTTAACCTCCAATGCGGGATGGAACGTACGGGAGCATTTCGAATTGCTGAGCGAGTTAACAGAGTTATTCAAGCGAAACCGCATCCGCACATCTATTTTTGTCGAAACGGATCTGCCGAACCTCGAATGGGCAGCTCAAACGGGGGCGGACCGTATCGAACTGTATACCGAACCGTATGCACAGCGATATGATACGGACAGGGAGGCTGCCGTAGCCCCATTTGTTGAAGCGGCGAAGTATGCGCATGAACATGGTCTCGGCATCAATGCCGGTCATGATCTGAATCTGCAAAATCTTTCCTTCTTTGCGTCACGTGTTCCATGGCTCGAAGAAGTGTCTATCGGTCATGCCTTGATCTGTGACGCTCTTTATTACGGTCTCAAAGAAACGATTGGCCTCTATAAAAATTGCTTGCAGCAAGTAAATTCAAGAAATTAAGAACAAAAACATAAAACAGAAGAAAACGTATGAACATCTTAGCAACATTAGCACAAGTCGCACCGAATCCGGCTGACGCAACCCCGATGAATCTGACTCCGAAAACCGTCCCGACAGAGGCGCAACTGAATATTATCGACTTGGCCCTGAAAGGCGGATGGGTGATGGGGGTACTCCTTATCCTTTCTTTGGTCGCGATTTATTTCTTTATTCAACGGATTTTGGTAATTCGTCAGGCTGCCAAAAGCGACGAAACGTTTATGAACCGGATCCGGGATTATGTGTATGAAGGAAAAGTCGATTCTGCGATCAATCTCTGCCGTACGACTCAAACACCCGCAGCTCGCATGATTGAAAAAGGGATTATTCGTCTGGGGCGTCCGACAAACGATGTACTCGCGGCGATCGAGAATGCGGGTAATATTGAAATTGCGAAGCTGGAGAAAGGGTTTCCGGTACTTGCCACGACAGCTGCCGGTGCTCCGATGATCGGTTTCTTGGGTACCGTAACCGGGATGGTACGTGCTTTTTACGATATGGCTAATGCCGGAACGAATGTCGATGTATCGTTGCTCTCGGGGGGGATTTATGAAGCATTAGTAACAACCGTCGGAGGTCTGGTGGTGGGTATCATCGCTCTTTTTGCCTACAACTACTTGGTGTCGCGTGTGGATAATGTGGTCAATCGTCTGGAAGCTAATACGATGGAGTTTATGGATTTGTTGAACGAACCGGCTAAGTAAAGATCATGGCGTTGAAACGAAGAACAAAGATCAATGCAGCCTTCAGCATGGCATCCATGACGGACGTCATCTTTCTGTTGCTGATCTTTTTTATGGTTACGTCGACGGTGGTGGTGCCGAACGCGATCAAACTGACCTTACCACAAGCACACAAACAGACGGCCGCCAAACCACTTACACGGGTAACGATCGATGCGGCGGGCAAGTACTATGTTGCCGCGGGGAAGCAGCGTGAACGGATGGTCGCGTTCGACGAGATCACCTCTTTCCTTCAGGAACAGTATGCTCAGGAGCCTGATATGTTTGTGGCATTGTATGCCGATGAAACCGTTCCTTATAAAGAAATCGTGAAAGTACTGGATATTGCGAACGAAAATAAATTCAAGGTCGTATTGGCCACCCGTCCACCATCTCATAGGCCATGAAGTTTGAAAAGAACGACATTATAGCGCTGATCGGCTCGATTATTTTTCATCTGGCGATTTTGCTCTTCCTCTATTTTACGGTACTTAAAACAATCGTTCCGGAGGAAGACAGCGGTATCATGGTGAATTTCGGCAATATCAACCTTGCAGCCGGACAGTTTGAGCCGCGCGGTGAGCCGACTTCGTCGGATATGACAGCTGCTCCTCCGCCACAGCCTGCTCCTCCCACGCCACGGGAAGAAATGATCACGCAGGATATGGAGGAATCTGTCTCACTTACAAATAAGAAGAAAGAAGAAGAACGGAAAAAGAAGGAGAAGAAAGAACAGGAAGAGGTTCGTAGAAGGGAAGCGGAACAGCGTAAAGCGGAAGCAGAACGTAAGAAACAGGCTGATGAGCAGCGGCGTAAGGAACAGGCCATCCGTGATCGTGTAGCCGGCGCTTTTGGCTCAACCGGAGGCAGCGAGAGCAGTAGTCAGGGCGATGCGGCCAGTGGCAGCGGCAATCAGGGTAGCCCGTTCGGCAACTCCGACAGCGGAGCAAACGAAGGAGTGGGCGGTATCGGTTCCTTCAACTTGAACGGCCGTTCCATCGGTGCGGGAGGCTTGCCCAGACCGGCTTATACCATTCAGGAAGAGGGGCGGATCGTGATCAATATCACCGTCGATCCGCGGGGCAACGTCATCATGGCCGAGATCGGCAAAGGAACGAACATCGATCATGCCACGATGCGAAAAAGTGCGCTTGAAGCTGCGCGGAAAGCGAAGTTTAACAGCATTCAGGGTACGAATAATCAGAGTGGCACGATCACGTATCGTTATTCATTAAGATAAAACGCATGTAATAAACATTTTAAAAACTTATACACGATGAAAAAGGCTTATGTATTTTTAGCAACCGGTTTTGAGGAGGCCGAAGCGATCGGTACGGTCGATGTACTGCGCCGTGGAGGAATGCACGTTGTAACGGTTTCGATGACCGGAAACTTGACGGTTAAGGGAGGACATGATATCCTTGTCGTTGCCGATGCGCTATTTGAAGATCTCGGCTATGCAGATGCCGATGTGCTCGTGCTGCCCGGCGGAGGTCCGATGCTCAACGATTATGAGGAATTGAAAAAGGAAATCGTCCGCCATCACGATGCAGGTAAACCGTTAGCTGCTATTTGTGCCGCACCGCTCGTTTTCGGCGGGCTGGGGCTGCTTGAAGGGAAGCGCGCGACATGTTATCCGGGATTTGAAGAGTATCTGAAAGGAGCGACTGTCGTTAATGTACCAACGGTTACAGATGGCTCTATCATCACAGGTCGGGGACCGGGGCTGGTTTTCGATTTCGGATTGGCTATACTGGAACATCTCGAAGGCCTCGAGTCGGCTGAACAGGTCGCCAAAGATTTATTGTTGAGATAAACCAGGGGGGGAGGCTGTCTCAAAGACAAGAACAGCCTCCTCCCTTTTTTCGAGGGCACATCAAGCCTTACCGCTACAAAAAACGCATGCTATCAAGATAAAAGAAGTTGCCAGCTCAATGGTTCAGCTCTTTGAGTGCTTTTAATGACCGAATCACATACGTGTTATCCGGTTCAACGGCATGCCAATAAGAAAGACGCCCTATCAGACGTTTCAGATAAGCGGGATCGGAAGAACCGATATATTTCTGATGTTCGGCCAGCCCTTTTGTCAGCACATGATACACCTGCTTGCGTATCTCGCGCCTGAAGACTTTCGGAATCGTAAGTTTTGTGCCCGAACTGACGGATATCCCCGTAATAATCTTACGATGCGACATATCTAAAAAGCGCGTCTTCTTCCGGTTCAACGCAAACTTGTGTTCTGCAACTACTTTTTCTACCTGTGCGAGAAACGCATGATGAGAGGATAGATTGCCCGAAAACGTTAAATCGTCCGCATACCTTGTATACGTCAGGCCGACCGACCGACTTATAGCGGCTAATTGTTCATCCATACCGGCCACAATGATATTACTCAAGGCCGGGCTTGTCGGTGCTCCTTGCGGCAATCGCCCCGATTTGCAGCATAAGGCGGCCAGTATTTTCGCTACACCGGATTCATAACCCAATTGCTTAAACGTTCTTCGAACGGTATGTTTACGTATCGATCCGAAAAAATCATGGATGTCGACCTTCAGTACCTGAGCATTCCCCAAATGAGGACGCACATTTTCCACAATTGACTTATTCCGGCGGAACCCCGTAGCGGAAGGATGAATCTCACTATTGATCAGGATTTTTTCATAAATCGTACGATGCACGGCCTTCAACTCTTTCTTCGGAGCAGCGATCATACGATAGCCTCCTCCTCTTTTGGCTAACCAGAACAGACTGTACCACTCGGAAGGATGATGCAAAAAAGAAGAAAGCTCTTTTTCACCGATATTCAGGAACGTTGCGCACCATTTCAATGCTTCCGGATCATAAACAGCTTGTCTACAGATACCCGTATGATAGAAGACAGACCCGTTACGAAATGAATTATCGTTCGGCAGATGTCGGTTCAATAAATCCTTCTCTTTCTTCTTCTCCCTGATGATCAGAAGAATCATACCACATATAAAAATAAGAATGGTTACCAGAATGACCGTCATATTCAGAAATGGAATTAAATATAAAAAAAAGAAAGTGAGAGCTTTTACTTAAAGCATATTTGTCTACAAATATGCTTTTCTATGAAAACACTTGAACTAATGAGGCGACTACACCTCTCAGTATGCTAAAATATCTGCTCACCTTCTTCGCAACAAAGTTAATCCTTTTTGTTCAAACAGAAAAACTTTCGCACAAAAAGTAAAAAGAAGTAATCCCTCGGACGTTTAAATGTTTCATCGTTTAGTTGTCAGTCGCCTCTTTTCAGCAGTTGGTCTCTAACGAACTAACATTTCAACGCCCGAAGGGCTTCACTTTTAATTTTTAGTTCTTCACTTAAAACACCGCTTGAACCGGACGCATGATAAACGTAAACTCATAGTTCCCATACGGCATCATATACGTTTCCAGCGGAACAGCGCCCCAGCTTGTGACGCAGCCCAACCCCATCTGTTTCCGGTCGATGCAGAAATTCGTCAGATTAGCCTGAGGTACTTCCGGCGAATGACGCTGGTCTTTTTCCACGCCGTCGTCGAGCGACTCGATGGTATAATGCAAAGCCGAAGCCGAGAACGGCTGATTGCTGATAAACTCGAGTCCATCGCCTTGGATCGTCGTCAGTTTCCACCAGCGGATATCGGTTTTCGTACCCGTTTCCTGCGGACGGATGTACGGATAGAACTGCTCATCGACCGTCTGGCGATACTTCCCGAGGGCTGTCGAATGGTTGCGGTCGCAATAATTCTCGATCGGGCCACGACCGTAATACAGAATCCGGTCGTAACATTTCGGCATGGGCAACTGCATGCCGAACCGGAACATGTTCGGTACCTCAGCCGATGCATCTGCCGTCATCTTTTGCGTCACTTTTACCGCTCCGCGATTGTTGATCTGATAGGTAAGCTGAAGCTTGGCCGAAACGTCTTTCATGTCATACTCGGCAACGACCTCAACCATCCCGTTCGCAACGTTATTCTTGAGCGACGTCAGTTTCATCTCCGGATTTTTCCATACGGCATATTTGTTTTGCAAGCCGGCTCCGTAGTCGTTATCGGTCGGCGCACGCCAGAAGTTCGGAGTCAAAGCACTACCCGCGTTGATCATCTCGGCATCGTTCACAAAGTAACGGCTCATCCATCCGTCGCGTTTGTTAAACTCAATCACAAAACGGTCTCCATGAACGATCAAATAATTAAGGTCATTGTCTTTGACGACGGGGGTCGTAACAGGACAGTGCTTGCATTCCGCCTCGTTAGCCAATCGCAACTCGGGCGCGTTATACGGACGAATCACCAACTGATTGCGCGCGACGGTATGACCGGCAGGAAGCATCGTTTCCGCTTTTTTCAACTTGAAGTGAATATTCAGCAGCACTTCGCGGTCTTTCGGCAGCGAAGCAAGATCATAATGAAGACGGATCGTCTCCGTTTGCTGAGGAGCAACAGCCAAGTCGGAGACGCGTCCGGTCTGCACGCTCTCACCCTCGACAAGGATTTCCCAGTCAGCATAGTAAGCTGAGAGATCACGGAAAAAATGTTCGTTGAAAATATTCACTTCGCCTTTTTCCAAGTCTTTGGCCGTAGCCCAGATAGACTGGTAGAAATAGGCTACTTCGTCCATGTGCGGATTGGGCACACGGTCAGGACTGATCAGTCCGTTGTTCATAAAATTATTGTCCGACGCATCGTAACGGTTGAAGTCTCCACCATATCCGTAAATACGCGTTCCCTCAGCATTCTTCCAGTGAATCGACTGGTCAACGAAGTCCCAGATAAATCCTCCCTGCAACTTCGGATACTTACGGATCAAGTCCCAATATTCTTTGAACCCTCCTTCCGAGTTACCCATCGCATGAGCATATTCACACTGGATCATCGGCCTTTGCGCATCACTTTTCGCGTATGCTTCCGTTCGTTCGTAATTGTAGTACATCGGACAGAAGATATCCGTATATTCATTTTGCTTGGACTGTTCGTACTGCACCGGACGACTTTTATCTTCTTTTTTCATCCAACGGTAACAATCTTCGAAATTCGGCCCGAAGCCGGCTTCGTTCCCCATCGACCATGTGACGATGGACGGATGGTTATATCCGCGTTGAAGATTGCGCTGATTACGTTCGAGGTGTGCGATGTCATACGCTCTGTTTTTGGCCAACGTCAGTTCACCGTATCCCATACCGTGCGACTCTACATTCGCTTCGGCCACGACGTAAAGTCCGTACTCGTCGCAGAGGTCGTACCATAAATTATCGTCCGGATAATGACATGTACGCACAGCATTCAGGTTGTACGCTTTCATGAGCTGCACATCCTGACGCATCCGTTCGGGCGAGACGTAATAGGCCGTCTTCGGATCCATCTCGTGACGGTTGGCGCCTTTGATCAGGACAGGTTGTCCGTTCACCAGAAATTGGGCATTTTTGATTTCAAGTTTGCGGAAACCGGTTCTGACGGGAATGACCTCGAGCGTTTTTCCGCGACCATCTTTCAGGGTAGCCACCACCTTGTACAGGTAAGGAGTCTCTGCCGACCATTTCTTCGGATCGGTTACCGAAAGGATCGTCTGCTGCATACCCGAACCTTTCATCGCTTGCGAAGCGACCTTGTTGCCTTCCGCATCGAGCAGCTCGATCTGAACCGTACCTGCGGATCCGGCCATCGTCACGTCGACCGTCAGCGTACCATCTTTATAGTCTTTATCCAGATCGGGCGTGATACGAATGTCCCGGATATGATTTCTCGGACGTGCGTAAAGATAGCAGTTACGCCCTACGCCTGACATACGTAAAAAGTCCTGATCTTCAAGATACGTACCGTCGCACCACCGGAACGTCTGAAAGGCTATTAGATTCTTACCCGTTTTCAGGTAGCGGGTGATGTTAAACTCCGCTTCCAACTTGCTATCCTCGCTATATCCCACGTATTGCCCGTTCACCCACAGATAGATGTTCGACGTGACCGAACCGAAATGAGCAAACACCTCTTTGCCGTTCCACCCCGTAGGAATCGTGATCTCGCGACGATACGACCCAACGTGATTATTCTCTGTCGGCACCAACGGAGGATTATTCTTAAACTGATTTCGCCAAGCGTAACCGACGTTCACATAGATCGGATCACCGTAACCGTTCAATTCCCACAGACCCGGAACACTCAACAGGTTCCATCCTTTGTCGTTATAGTCTGTCCGATAAAAGTCCGTCGGACGAGCTTCCGCATCTTTCACCCAGAAAAACCGCCAGAGTCCGTTCAGGCTTAAAAAATTCTCGGAGTTCTCCCGGATGCCCTCCAACGCGGCACGTTCCGACTCATACGCAAAGTAGTTCGTATGCATCGGCGCACGATTAACAAAATTCACCTTCGGATTTCGCCATTCATCCTTTTGGGCAAAAAGATTAAGACTCAACAGCGCTAAAGCGCAGACAGTTAATTTAATTTTCATAGTACATTCGTTGTGTAATGGTAATTGTTTGTAAAAAATCGAGGGTAAAGATACGTATTTTTCCCTTTAAACTTCTACGCAAACGACATTTCAATGATTTTGAAAAACTATACGACGGCGTGATATAAAAGGCGTTTTATCTCATTTTTGTATCTGATAATTGGGAGAGCAAATCAAAAGAGAGTAAAGTGCCACAACTTCAGAAAATGGCCAATACCTTAATGTTCCACAGGGTGGGGGATACTTGTATGGTATGATTGTCCTCTGTCAACCGGGAAGGTCGAAGGCATTAACAACAGGATAAAAGTCATGAAGCGCATACGGATTTAGAGATGAACGCTGTTTCACACGAAGGATTATGTCCTGCATGAATGTCGTATCACGCGAAATGTCGGATAAACTAAAAAGCTGCCCGAAAGAGAGATGCTATTCTCTCCTCCGGACAGCCCGTTATCAATAATTATTCTTGTTAGTCGCACACTTTGCGCGCGCCATCGCTAATCACCACATCATACACTTTCGGACTGCGGTTATATTTGGCACGATAAGCTTCTTTGGCTTTCGTAACGAACGGCTCGTACAGTTCATCTTTTACCAGATTAATGGTACAGCCGCCGAAGCCGCCACCCATCACACGCGAACCGGTTACGCCGCACTCACGGGCAATGTCATTGAGGAAATCTAACTCTTCGCAGCTTACCTCGTAGAGTTTGCTCATGCCTTCGTGCGTCTCGTACATCTTCTTGCCGACCGTCTCGTAATCGCCTTTTTCGAGCGCATCGCAAACATCGAGCACGCGCTGAATCTCTTCAATCACGTATTCCGCACGCATATAATCTTCGTCACTCACTTTTCCTTTTACCGCATTGAGTTGCTCAAGGGTGGCGTCGCGCAGGAATTCTACGCCGATGGCACGCGCCACGTTTTCACACGACTCGCGACGTTTGTTATAGGCCGATGATGCAAGCTCGTGTTTCACGACGGTGTCGAGCAAAACGAGTTTGTATCCTTTCGGATCGAACGGAAAATATTGATGTTCGAGTGAACGGCAATCAAGACGCATCAGACTGCCGGCCTTTCCGAAGATCGAGGCAAACTGATCCATGATTCCACATTTCACCCCGCAGTAGTTATGCTCCGTAGCTTGTCCTATTTTGGCCAGTTCAAACTTGTCGATGCCCAAATCGAACATATCGTTCAACGCATACGCATACACACTCTCCAATGCTGCCGACGATGACATGCCTGCGCCCAACGGGACATCACCCGCAAACGCCGTATTAAAACCTTCGAGCTTTCCGCCTCGTTTAATGATCTCGCGACATACGCCGTAGATATAACGTGCCCAGCTTGTGCGAGGGGCATCAGCCTCTTCAAAACCGAACTCCACATAGTCTTTCATGTCGATCGAATAAGCACGTACCTTATTCGTACCGTTTCGTTTCAGCTCGGCCATCATGACCTTATCGATCGCTCCGGGGAATACGAAACCGCCGTTATAGTCGGTATGTTCGCCAATGAGGTTAATACGTCCCGGAGACGCATATACGGTGCCGGTAGTGCCGTCGAAATGTTTGATAAACCGGCTTCTTACATGTTCTACTTCCATACTGTTAATCCGTTATTTTATACTAAAAAAATTACCGCCTCGTCCTTTGGTGGGACGAAGCGGCACTTGTCTATATTAATTCACAGGAATATCCTTGTTTACATTTTTACAACCAATCAGCGCATAGTAGAGGAGGTAAATCAGCCCGGCTACAATTACCCAGTAGCTGGCCATATACCCTATACCATCTTTCATATCCACAATTGCATTTTGCAACAACGGAAGAATACCTCCACCACAAACCATCACCATAAAAATACCGGAGGCCTTTTCGGTGTATTTGCCTAACCCTTCTACAGCCAGGTTGAAGATCCCCCCCCACATCACAGAGGTACACAAACCGATAAGCACCAATAAAGCTGCGCTTACAGGAACTTGAACTAGTCCGAACAGTCCACTGGCATCATTCTTGAATACAGGCAGATTAATCAACGAGCTGACAGGGGCAAACATGGCCACAAGCGTAAGTACTAATCCTAATCCTGAAGCTACGAGTAACATACTCTTGGCCGATACCTTGCTACCGATTGCTGCCCCGAGCAAACGACCTACGAGCATCAATAACCAATACGTCGCGGTTACAGAGCCGGCAATCGCTTCGGGATTCCCTATACCACCTAATTGCAACACATCTAAATCAGGGTTTTGTAGCCATTTATTCAATACGTTCGGAATACCTACCTCAACACCGACATATACGAAAATACCTATCGCACCGAGGATAAAATGACGGAAAGATAGCGGGCTATATTGAGAAGATTCAGAAGACACTTGTTGCTCTTTATCTTTTTCAGGAATAGCGGTCAGCGCAATCACTAAAAAGGCAAAGGCAAAAATAGCCAACGCTGCATACATGAGCGGGAACACATTGCTAATTTGAGCATTCTTGATCCCTTCCGGAATAAGAATACCTGTCAGAATGATCACAGCCGTACCGCACAACGAATTGAACGAGCCACCGATCTGAATCAATTGGTTTCCTTTATTACCTCCTCCTCCGAGTGAATTAAGCATAGGGTTTACCACCGTATTCAGCAAACACATAGAAAAACCTGCGATGAATGCCCCCAGCAGATATACGCCAAAACTTTCCATCGTACCCGAAAGCGTCTGAATGCCTACACCGGCAAAACCGATAGAAATTGCAATCAGTGCTGTCTTCTTATACCCAAATCTTTGCAATAGGTTACCAGCAGGATATCCCATCACGGCATAAGCAATAAAATTGGCAAATACCCCTAATGTTCCCATCCAGTTGGGCACATTGAACTGAAACTTCAAAATGTCTCCCATCGGAGAGGCAAGGTTCGTTACGAACGAAATCATACCGAACAGGAAGATCATTACGATAATTGGTAATGTGTAATTCTTTTTGTCATTCATAATTCATTGTTCTTTTTAGTTTTTTATTAGTCTATTATTCTCAATAATTATTCCACAGAAAAAGCGTAGACGGTTGTACTCTCAAACACCTCGCCGGGACGAAGCACGGTCGACGGATAGTCGGGTTTGTTGGGACTGTCGGGGAAGTGTTGAGTTTCGAGACACAAGGCTGCACGCATCGGATAGCGTTGTCCTTTCTTTCCTTCGAAGTTACCGGTCATCCAGTTACCGGTATAGAGTTGCACGCCCGGTTCGGTCGTGTAGGTATTCATTACGATGCCGGTCTTAGGCGAAGCACATCGGGCGCAAAATACCGGCAGACCGTCGGAGGCGCGGTTCAGCACATACGTATGATCATAGCCTTTTCCGATAATCAGTTGTTCGAACGGTTCATCGATCCGTTCGCCCACGGAGTGACATTCGCGGAAATCCATCGGTGTGCCTTCTACGGTTGCTTTCGGTCCGAGAGGGATGGCCGTTTCGTCGGTCGGCAGATAATAATCGGCGTCGATCGTCAGCAGATGGTCTCCGATCGAAGGGTCTCCGGCACCGGACAAATTAAAGTACGAATGATTCGTGAGGTTTAGTACGGTCGGCCGATCGGTTGTTGCGCGGTAGGCGATCACCAATTCGTTATCGTCCGTCCAGCGGTAAGTCACTTCAACAGTCAGAGTTCCGGGGAATCCTTCTTCTCCGTCGGCTGAGACATATCGCAGTTTGACGGTCTGCCGATCGACTTGTTCCATCTCCCACACTACCGCATTGAAACCTTTAAGACCTCCGTGCAAACTGTTGGGACCGTTGTTGATGGCCAGCTTGTCATAAACCGTTCCGTCGAGCGTAAAGCGTCCTTTGGCAATGCGATTACCATAGCGTCCGCAAACGGCTCCAAAGTATGGTTCTTCCGAAGTAAGATAATCATGAATCGAACGATGGCCGGTAACGACGTCTGTCAGTCGCGCGTTCTTGTCGGGCACCATGAGTGAGACTATTTTGGCGCCATAGTTGCTGACAGTCACCTCGGCGCCGGATTTATTCGTTAAAATACATAGCGAAGTTTCTTTTCCGTCTATCTGCGTGCGAAAATCTTCCACACGCAGACCGGATTGTGTTTGATCATTCTCCATAATCAGTCATTTGTCAATTTTGCGTGTAAAATTAGCGTTCTTCTGCCGAATGTGACAACTTAAAAAGATGTTATATAGCATGTTTTTACCAGAGTGTTTCGGACATATCGGCTAAATTTCTGACATTAGCATACATAGTTCGGCATAATTTTTTTATGTTTGCACCCGTTTTTGAAAAGGCATGATACGATTTTACGGTTTACGAGTATTCTTTCTGAGTATGCTGTTTGCAGGAGCAAGCACGAATCTTTTTTGGTTGCACGCACAGCTTGCGGAAAAAGTATTCAGGACCGACTATCGTATCAATTCTGAAAATGAACGTAAACTGTTTGTTGCATTAGATAACCTCAGTTTCTTTCGAAATACCGAGAGTACGAGTTTTGCACAAAAAGGATATACCTTGCCCGGATTTTGGTTGCAACTCAAAGGCGTTTACTATCCGACGGAAAACATCAAGCTGGAAGGTGGTGTGCATTCTGTTTGGTTTTGGGGAGCAACTCGTTATCCGGCATTCGCGTATAAGGACATTGCCGTTTGGCGAGGGGAAGAATCGAAGCACAATGTACATTTATTACCTTATTTGCGGGCGCACGTGGCATTGTCCGATCAGGTAGACCTGATTCTGGGCGATTTATATGGCGGGAGTAACCATGGCCTGATCGATCCGCTTTACAATCCGGAACTCAATTTATCGTCCGATCCGGAAGCGGGGGTACAGATTTTATATCATCCGCGCTGGATGGACTTAGATATTTGGCTGAACTGGGAGAGTTTTATTTACAAGCTGGATACACATCAGGAAGCGTTTACGTTCGGTTGGTCTTCGCGGTTTAAGTTCAACTCGACCGAATCGACTTTTCATGTGTATGCTTTGATGCAGGCACTGGCACAACATCGCGGAGGTGAACTGGATACGATCAGCAATGGACAGTCGGTGCAAACCATGCTGAATGGTGCGGCCGGGGTCGGGGTCGATTGGAATGTACGGCACGGAGTGTTGAAAAAGTTGCAGATGGAGATCGACGTGACCGGTTATTATCAGCATGCCGGCAATCTGTGGCCGCTGAAACGAGGCTACGGATGGTATGGAAGCATGACGGCCGATTTGTGCGACTTCCGCGCCCGGGCCGCTTATTGGAAATGTGATGATTTTATTTCTCTATTCGGCAATCCGTTTTACGGGGCAATCTCTACGTATTTGGATGATGCCGTGTACCGACAGCCTCGCATGGTTTACGCAGGAGCCGAGTATACCCGCAGATTCGGCCATGAGTTTTCGTTGGGCATCAATGCCGATGCTTTCTATCGGATAGGGGCGCGAATGGTCGATCCGAAGAAACGTCACGATGCGGAAGGAGACCGCTTCAATTATTCGTTCGGGGTCTTTTTTCGTTTCCGTCCTTCGTTCTTGATCAAACGTTTCTGACCAGCGTCATCGTAATCAATCACAACTGTGATTTATTACAATCGGTTTGTGGCGAATCAATCACAACTGTGATTTATTACAATCGGTTTGTGGCGAATCAATCACAACTGTGATTGATTACAAACAATTTGCGGCGAATAAATCACAAAAGGATTTTTAACCAATCAATTTGTGGCAAACAAATCACAAAAGGATTTTTAACCAATCAATTTGCGGCAAATAAATCACAAAAGGAATTTTAACCAAACAACTTGTGGCGAATAAATCACAAAAGGATTTTTAACCAATCAATTTGCGGCGAACAAATCACAAAAGGATTTTTAACCATTCGATTTGCGGCAAATGAATCAAGATGCAGATAGATCGGAATCATCGAGGCAATTTCCGGCTTATATCAGCAGACTCAGTCCGACTCGCTTGCGTGCTTCGTCGACTTCGATCACTTTGACGGATACATGCTGATGGAGTGAAACGACTTCCGTCGGGTCGCTGACGAAACGGTCGGCCATTTGAGAAACATGTACAAGCCCGTTCTCCTTGATGCCGACATCGACGAAAGCGCCGAATTTCGTCATATTCGTCACAATACCGGGCAGCACCATCCCCGGCCGCAGATCGTGGATGGTTTTTACGTTCGGATCGAACTCAAAGACGCGGATGGTTTCGCGGGGATCGCGTCCGGGTTTGCCAAGCTCGGCCATGATGTCGAGGAGCGTCGGCAGCCCGACTGTTTCCGTTACATAATGTTCGAGCACGATTTTCTTACGTAATGATTCGTCGGCCAGCAGATCGTCGACACGGCAATGCAAGTCGGCAGCCATCTGCTCGACGACTCCATAACTTTCGGGATGTACGGCCGAGTTGTCCAACGGATTCTCCGCTCCGTCGATCCGCAGGAAACCGGCGCTCTGCTCGAACGATTTGGCTCCCATTTTTGGAACTTTCATCAAGGCTTTCCGTGAACGAAACGCCCCGTGCTCGGCACGGTAATCCACGATGTTTTGTGCAAGCGTTGCACCGATGCCCGACACATACGTCAGCAAATGACGACTCGCCGTATTCACGTTGACTCCTACTTTGTTCACACACATCTCGACGGTCTGATCGAGCGACAGTTTCAAGGCCTTCTGGTTCACATCGTGCTGGTACTGTCCGACTCCGATCGATTTCGGATCGATCTTCACCAACTCCGCGAGCGGATCCATCAGCCGGCGCGCCAATGACACAGCCCCGCGCACCGTCACGTCGTAGTCGGGGAATTCTTCGCGTGCAATCTTGGAAGCCGAATAAATACTTGCCCCGTTTTCACTGACGCTGAACACCTGCACCTTCCGGTCGTACCGTATATTTTGCACCAATTGTTCCGTCTCCCGTCCGGCAGTTCCGTTACCGACCGCGATCGCTTGAATATCGAATTGCTCGACCAAATGAGCGATTTTCTTCATCGCACCCGTCCGGTCATTCTTCGGTGGATGCGGGTAAATCGTTTCGTTGTGCAACAAATTGCCTTGTCGGTCGAGACAAACGACTTTACATCCGGTACGAAAACCCGGATCGATTCCCATGACACGCTTCTGTCCGAGTGGGGGCGAAAGAAGGAGCTGACGCAAGTTCTCTTCGAAGATGCGAATTGCTTCCAGATCGGCTTTTTCTTTGCTTGAAGCCGCGAACTCCGTCTCGATAGAAGGTTTCAACAGGCGTTTATAGCTATCGTCGGCAGCCATGCGCACCTGTTCGCCGGCGGATGCGGCCGTACAGCCGTACAGTCGGTGCAACCGTTCGAGAGCATGCGTTTCGTCGGGCGAAATATCGACACGCAGGATGCCTTCAGCCTCGCCACGACGGATGGCCAGCAGTCGGTGCGACGAGATACGCCGCAACGGTTCGCTCCACTCGAAATAGTCACGGTATTTATCGCCTTCCGCTTCTTTCCCTTTGACGACACGACTGGATATCACCGCTTCGCCTGCAAAAACAGAACGTACCGCGTTCCGCGCGGCAGTATTTTCGTTTATCCACTCCGCGATAATGTCACGCGCGCCGGCCAGCGCGTCATTGAGCGTCGGAACTTCATCCGTCACAAAGCGTAGAGCGGCAGTTTCCACATCGTTTCGACGGCTCATCACCATTTTAGCCAACGGTTCAAGTCCTTTTTCGCGGGCGATCTGTGCACGCGTACGACGTTTCGGCTTAAACGGCAAGTACAGATCTTCAAGTTCTGTCGACGACCACGTTGTTTCGATCTTTTGCCGTAGCTCCTCGGTCATTTTCTCCTGCTCTTCGATACTGGAGACGATCGTTTCCTTGCGTTTCTGGATATCGAGCAGACGTTTGTATTCTCCGGAAATATCGGCGATCTGCAACTCGTCCAATCCGCCGGTTCGTTCCTTTCGATAACGGCTGATAAAAGGAATCGTTGCACCGTCGTCGAGCAACTGCAAGGTGTTTTCTATTTGCCGCTCGCTGATCTGTAATTTTTCGGCAATCCGCGCCGGAATGATTCTGTGCATGCGTATGTTACAAAGGCTTTACCATCCGAAAGAAAGGGCGTAAATATCTTCCATACGTCCTTCTTTACGTGCCTTACCCAGCGCATTGTCGCGCACCTGCGCTCCGGGATGACCTTTGGCCAGATCGGCCGCATGTGCGGCAATTTTATGAGCGATAATGCTGGCTTGCACCTCTTCACCCGTCGGTCGCTCCCGGTATTCCTGTCGTGTGCTGCCGCCGATGAGCGACGCTCCGTACCAAGCCACCTGCGCGCTACCGATGGCCGAGGCGATGTAATCGTACTTACCGGCGATATCGGTCGTTTTCATGCCCGGTGTGAAGAATGGGGCACCTTTGCAGACATACAACTGTTCCTTCACATTGGCTTCGATTTTGTTCATCGGCACATGTCCCGGCCCCTCGGTCATCGTCTGCACATACTGTTTCCAGGCTCTCTCGGTCAGGTCGCGCATTTCGGACAGTTCGGCAAACTGTGCCCGATCATTAGCGTCATAGATAGAGCCCGGACGCAGTCCGCTACCGATAGACAGCACGGCGTCGTAGGTTCGGAGGATTTCGCAAATCTCATCGAAATACGTATAAAGGAAATTTTCCTGTTTGTGCGCTTGCATCCAACGACTCAGAATCGATCCGCTTCGCGAAGCGAGATGTGTCAAACGATTCTCGGCCAGATTCAGGTGTTTACGGTGCATGGCCGCATGGATTGCGATGACATCGACTCCTTGCTCCATCTGTTTGATCAGTGTATCGCGGAAAATCGACCACGTAATGTCGGCCGGTTCTCCTCCGGCTTGTGCCAATGCCTCATGCAGCGGGCTGGTACAAATCGGTACCGGGCAGTTACGCAACAGCCAATCCCGGTTTTGCTTGCTCTCGACCGTGTCGGATAAGTCCGTCAGCATATCGGCACCCAAACGACAATATTCGGTCATCCGCATGGTATCCCTTTCATAGCCTTCGCCCGAAGGAATGAAGTTCATATTGATTTTTACGAGGAAACGCTGCCCGATAATCATCGGCTCGGCCTCCGGATGATTGATGTTGGCCGGGATAATGGCACGTCCCGATGCGACTTCTCTGCGCACGAAATCGGGCGTGATGTATGATTTCAAACCTAAAGCTTCGACCTGCTGATTTTCACGGATCGCCACGTATTCCATCTCCGGGGTGATAACTCGCTTTTTGGCATAGCTCATTTGTGAGATATTTCTTTCGTTACGAGCATGAAAAACAGGCTTTGTCACCGGAAATGCGCCTTTTTTCTTCGGGCCTGGAGACACCTTTCCTTCCCGAATCACAATATCTTTTCGGCGTCCGTACCACTCTTCCCGTATGCGCGGTATCCCTTTGGCCATATAAGGAATATACCGCGGATCGGAATACGGGCCGGACGTATCATAAAGCGTGACCGGACTATTGGGTTTGACCGTCTGCGCACCCTCTGCATCGACCACGATCGTGTCGGACAGCTGGACTTGCTTCATCCCGACATGAACTTTGTCGATCTTGCCGGAAATATAAACTTTGCCCGCAAAAGGGGCTGTATGCTTTGTGCTCATCGCCATATTTGCTTTTGTTTTATGTTATGTATGGATGATTATTTTTTTGACGAGACAAAAATAAGCAGAAAATATAAAAGTTCCGTTACAAACAGGCGTTATCCAAGAAAAATATTTACTTTTATACAAATATTTGCACGAATATTAAACGACTTGGATGCTTTTTATCCGCGAAAAATAGCTACTTTTGCCGCCACATTATCATATTCAGTATTAAAAATGAAATATAACACGACAGAGAAACGACTGGCGTTGCCTGAATACGGACGTCATATTCAAAACATGGTCGATCATTGTGTAACGATTGAAGATCGGGAAGAACGTAACCGATGCGCCAACGCGATTATCAGTATCATGGGAAATCTGTTTCCGCATCTGAGAGATGTCAATGACTTCAAACATATTCTGTGGGATCATTTAGCCATTATGTCTGATTTTAAACTTGATGTGGACTACCCATACGAAATAATCCAAAAAGAAAATCTGTATAGCCGTCCGCCTCGTCTGCCGTATGGCGACTCACGCATCCGCTACCGTCATTACGGAAAGATATTGGAACAGATGATCCGGAAAACGACGGAGAAAGAAAACAGTCCGGAAAAAGACGTCTTGGTAAGAATGCTGGCCAATCACATGAAGAAAACGTTTATCATCTGGAACAAAGATACCGTAACAGACCGGAAGATCCTGAGCGATTTGGCCGAATTATCCGATGATCTGATCGTATTGAACGAAGAGCACTACAAACTGATTGACAACCGTGAGGTCGTACAAGCCCAGAATCGCCCGCAGAATCAGAGCAAAAAGCAGTTCCGAAAAAACCGATGAGTTCGTTTGTCATAGAGGGAGGACACAAATTACAAGGCGAAATAACGCCTCAAGGTGCGAAGAACGAAGCCTTGCAAGTGATTTGTGCCGTACTGATGACATCCGAGAAAGTAGAAATCCGCAACATCCCCGATATTCTTGATATTCATAACCTGATCGCGTTGCTACGCGATATGGGAGTGAAGGTCGAGCGACAGTCTGCCACTGCGTATACGTTTCAGGCAGATACGATCGATCTGAAATATATTGAAACGGACGAGTTCATGCAGCGTGCGGCTTCGTTGCGCGGTTCTGTGATGATGACCGGTCCGTTGCTGGCCCGGTTCGGACGAGCCGTCCTGCCGAATGTCGGCGGCGACAAGATCGGGCGGAGACGACTCGATACGCATCTGCTCGGTTTTCGCAAATTAGGAGCGAACATCCGTTACGACAGAGCCAGACAGTTGAGCGACATCCGTACCGAAAAGCTACGCGGCGCCTATATGCTGCTCGACGAAGCCTCTCTGACAGGTACGGCCAATATTCTGATGGCTGCCGTGCTTGCCGAAGGCGTTACCACCATTTATAATGCCGCTTGTGAACCGTATATCCAACAGCTCTCGGTTATGCTCAATCGCATGGGCGCACGTATTTCGGGGATCGGATCCAACCTGCTGACGGTCGAAGGGGTCTCTTCGTTGAAAGGGACCACACACACGATTTTGCCGGATATGATCGAGGTTGGCAGTTTCATCGGGATGGCCGCGATGACCGGTTCCGGTTTGTTGATCCGAAATACCGGTTTTGACCATTTGGGTATTATTCCCGCCTCTTTTCGTCGGTTAGGCATCCGGGTAGAACAGGAAGGTGACGATATACATGTGCCTGCTCATGATTCGTACGAGATAGAGACGTTTATCGACGGTTCGATCATGACGATTGCCGATGCGCCCTGGCCGGGATTGACACCCGATTTGCTGAGTGTCTTGCTCGTCGTAGCCACACAAGCCACCGGCAGCGTGCTGATCCATCAAAAAATGTTTGAAAGCCGCCTGTTCTTTGTCGATAAACTGATCGATATGGGCGCGCAAATCATTTTGTGCGATCCTCATCGGGCAACTGTCATCGGGCTGGGTAACCGTTTCAAACTGCGCGGTGCGAGAATGGCTTCGCCTGACATTCGCGCCGGTATCGCGCTGCTGATTGCCGCCATGAGTGCCGAAGGGACGAGCCGTATCGACAACATCGAACAGATCGACCGGGGGTATGAGCAAATCGACAAACGGCTGAACAAGCTTGGCGCTTGCATTACGAGAATGTAAGAAACGGAGGTGGACGCATGATACGAAAAGAAGACATCGCAACGATCGGACAATTTGCCAAACCGCATGGTATTAAAGGCGAACTGACATTAGTCACCAATTACAACAGGCTATTTGAAGACACGGACAACCCGTATGTGGTTTGTGAGATGGACGGTATTTGGGTGCCGTTTTTTGTCGAATCATTCCGATCAAAAAGTACATCGTCTCTGTTGGTGAAGCTGGAGGGAGTAAACGATGAAACCACAGCGAAGAAATTTACCAACCGAACGGTTTATTATCCTGCCGATGCATTGCCGGAAGATGATGATAACGAATCATGGACGCGTTTTATCGGTTATATGTTGACCGACGAAGTGTTGGGCGAAATCGGGACGGTAGCCGATGTAGACGAATCCACAGCCAATATTGTGTTCCGTGTCGATGATCAGGGCAAAGAACGATTGATTCCGATGGCCGAAGAGATGATTTGTTCCATCGATGAGCAAGGCAAACGCATGATCGTATCGTTGCCGGAAGGGATTTTAGATTTGAATTAACGTTATGAGCAAAAAGAAAAAAGAACTAAAGAACAAGAAGAAGTCGTTCTGGAAAAAGGTTCGTTTTAAATATAAGCTGTCTTTCATTAACGAATCGACGTTGGAAGAAGTATGGAACTGTCGCGTATCGCAATTGTGGTTCTTCTCGGCCGTCTGCCTTTTCGCGCTTTTCATGATTACGATCACGTCGTTAATCATCATCACGACTCCCATACGGAACTATTTGCCCGGTTATCTGGATGCCGAGGTGCGTCAAGCGATTGTGCAAAGCGCGATTCGCGCCGACTCGTTAGATGCCGCGTTAAGAAAACAGTCGCTCTACCTGAGAAATGTCACGGCCATTATGAGCGGAACGATGACGATCGACTCGGTACACGCCACAGATTCGGCCGCGTTTATCAAGGCGGATTACAATATACCCCGTTCGAAGACGGAAGAAGAATTCATCAAACACTACGAGCAGGAAGAAAAATATAACCTCACGGCTTTCAGCAATACGCCTCGCCTGACCGACAACGTATTTTTCTATAAGCCAGTGAACGGGACCATCTCGGCACATTACGATCTGGAGAATCGTCATTATGGGGTAGATCTCGTAGCCGGACCAAAGGAAAGCGTTCTGGCCACACTCGACGGCACGGTGATTTACACAGGCTACGATACGGAATTCGGCAATGTGATCACGTTGCAGCACCGGAACGGATTCATCTCGGTCTATAAACATAATCACTCCCTGTTGAAGGAGATCGGACAATATGTCGTGGCCGGCGAAGCCATTGCGCTGGTAGGCAATACAGGCGAACTGTCTACCGGCCCCCATCTGCATTTCGAGTTGTGGTACAAAGGCGCTTCCGTCAATCCCGAAGAATACATTGCATTTTAAAAATGAAAAGAAGACTCGCTATATTAGGATCGACCGGTTCGATCGGAACGCAGGCGCTTGAAGTCGTCAGCGAACATCCCGACGAGTTTGAGGTGTATGCGCTCACCGCTCATCATCAGGTCGATTTGCTGATCCGTCAAGCACGCCGCTTCATGCCCGAAGTCGTTGTGATTGCCAACGAACAGCACTATCCCGAATTAAAAGAGGCGCTTGCCGATTGGCCCGTGAAGGTGTGGGCAGGCGTCGACGCCATCGCGCAAGTCGTACAGATGGAGCCGATCGATATGGTACTCACGGCGCTGGTGGGGTATGCGGGCTTGCGTCCGACCATCGCCGCCCTCGAAGCCGGAAAAGTGATCGCACTGGCCAACAAGGAAACCCTCGTCGTCGCGGGCGAACTGATCACGACACTGGCCAAAGAAAAGAATGCACCGATATTGCCGGTCGACTCCGAGCATTCGGCCATCTTCCAATGTCTCTCGGGAACGTGGGACAATCCGCTGGAAAAAATATGGCTGACGGCTTCCGGAGGTCCGTTCCGCACGAAAACACTCGACGAGCTGGCGACAGTTACAAGAGACCAGGCACTTCGTCATCCCAATTGGGATATGGGAGCCAAGGTAACCATCGATTCGGCCTCGATGATGAACAAAGGCTTCGAGATGATCGAGGCGCGATGGTTGTTCAATCTCCCGCCCGAACGGATCGGAGTCGTAGTGCATCCGCAGTCGATCATTCATTCGATGGTGCAGTTCGAAGACGGTGCGGTACTGGCCCAACTGGGATTACCTGATATGAAATTGCCCATCGCGTACGCACTGTCGTATCCGAGGCGTCTGAAAAACGCGATGCCGCGACTGGACTTCCGGCAGTACGCCTCGCTCACATTCGAAGAGCCCGATATGAAGCGTTTCCGTAATTTGGCGTATGCCTTCGAGGCTATCCGTAAGGGAGGTAACATGCCGTGCATTCTCAACGCGGCCAACGAAGTCGCCGTAGCCGCTTTTCTCGAAGAGCGAGCAGGTTTTTTGGAGATGAGCGACGTAATCGCCCGAACGATGGAGCGAGCGACATTCGTCGCCCGACCGACGTATGAGGATTATGTACAAACCGATGCCGAAGCGCGACGGATCGCAGCGGAGTTTTTAAACAGGTGAAAATGTCAGGTAGTCAAAAAAGCCCGGGTAGAAACCTCTGGTATCTGTCTGCTGACATCGATTGAACAAACAAAAAACAAATAATAAGGAATAGATTTTATGGAAATATTTTTGATTAAGGCCTTACAGCTGATTTTAAGTTTATCGATTCTGGTATTAGTACATGAGTTCGGGCATTTTCTCTTTGCACGGCTCTTCAAAGTACGTGTCGACAAGTTTTACCTTTTTTTCGACCCGTGGTTTTCGATCTTCAAATTCAAACCTAAAAACAGCGATACGGAGTATGGTCTCGGGTGGTTGCCACTCGGCGGATATTGCAAGATTGCCGGGATGATCGACGAGTCGATGGACAAGGAGCAGATGGCGCAGCCGCCGCAACCATGGGAATTCCGTTCCAAGTCGTCCGCACAGCGCCTGCTGATCATGGTCGGTGGCGTATTATTCAACTTCCTGCTGGCACTCTTCATCTATTCGATGGTGCTTTTCACGTGGGGAGATACGTACCTGCCGCTTAAGAACGCGACGGACGGCATGTATTACAGCGCGACGTTCAAGGAAGTCGGTTTCAAAGACGGTGATATTCTTCTTCGTGCCGACGGCGAAGAGCTGCTACGCCTCAACGAGCACAACTTCCGTCAGGTAGTCAACGCGCAGTCGGTAACCGTGCTCCGCGAAGGTCAGGAGGTGACGATCACGATCCCGGCCGATATGATGCAACGGCTGCTTCGGAATAAAGACGGATTTGCGGACTATCGCTTCCCGATGGTCATCGAAGAGGTGGTAAGTCCGTCGGCGAAGGAGGCCGGAGTATGGGCGGGCGACCGTGTCGTGTCGGTCGGTGATTCTCTGGCAGTCATGTCGCTCGAAGCAAGAGAAGCGCTGTATGCGTATCGCGGACAGACGGTGCGTATCGGCGTCGTGCGTGACGGCGCGGAGATGGCGCTGACCGTACCGGTCGACTCGCTCGGTCGCATCGGCGTTCATATGAAAATGCCGGCTTCGCTTTATGAGATGACCACTGTGCGGTACGGCTTCTTTTCGTCGTTCCCGGCCGGGGTGAATCTCGGTATCACGACGTTGAAAGGCTACGTGAGCGATATGAAATATGTCTTTACGAAAGAGGGCGCTTCTTCGATCGGCGGCTTCGGGACGCTCGGCAGTCTTTTCCCGGCCGAATGGAACTGGCAGGTGTTCTGGATGCGAACGGCTTTCCTGAGTATCATTCTGGCGTTTATGAATATTCTTCCCATCCCCGCGCTGGACGGCGGACATATCATGTTCCTGATCTACGAGGTGGTGACGCGACGCAAACCGAGTGAAAAGTTCCTCGAATACGCGCAGATTGCCGGGATGATCCTTCTCTTCGGACTGCTTATTTACGCCAACGGCAACGATATCTTCCGTTATTTCTCCCGTTAACACGGAAAGGGGTAAGGGAAGCGCTGCTTTCATGCTTTCAGGCGTACCAAAAATAATACGGGATTATCTGTTGCCGCGCGTTCGGGGCATAAGCGAGAGACAGCTTGCCCCGAACGACAATAGCAGAACTCGTTGCAATACACATCGAGTGCTTGCAGGTCGGGCACATGGCCTGTTTGATAGAAGTCGTCCGTAAAGCCGTTCTTCAACCGAAACGCACGCTGTTCAAGCTGGTCGTAGCAATAGAAATAGTAGCTTTCCTCTCCGTTTTTTCCGTTCGATGCCATCAGGAAACGTTGTCCAAAACGGAAAGGCAGCATCGGGACGGGATAGTCAGTCGAGGCATGCAAAATCTTTTTCAGTCCATTGCCCTCGATCAGGGCGAGCGTGTCGGCCAACAGTTTTTCCGGCTCATACGAAGCGGTGTAGGCATACAGTCCGTGTGGAGATACGCATAACTCAGGCTCAAAATGACTACTCAGGTGAAAACGTTTTAAATCGACGTCGCACAACGGTGTGCCGTCCACCACATCGAACGACGCATCGAGTCGATAGAGCCACTTCTCGATCTTCCTCTCCCCGCCCGATGCCGAGGTAGCGCATTGCTCGGTCGTTGCCCAAAAGTGTCCGTCGTGATACGCGATCTTCAGCAGACTCTGCCACGGCTTGTCGGCAAGAGCTTTGCGACGAATCAGAGTTCCGTCGTATGTAAAAAACAGCGCATTCCCACACGTGTCGATGGCCACGACCTGTCCGCGCTGCGGATCTACCGCAAAATCGCGGATGGCTGAATCGCGTCCGTCCTCGTCCGAAGCGATGCGGCTGAGAAACCGCCCTTCACGATCGAAACGATAAAGCTTCCGGTTGCTGAGCATAAAGAATTCGTTCCCGGCACGTTTCACCGCATCTACGTGCCCCATCCGGCACCGTTCATTCGTCTCCAGCGGAATAGCTACCACATGTTCCGCAATCTCCGAAAGAGAGGCTTCGCTCGTTTCCTCTACCGATACCACGCTCCGGTTCACACACGAAGCAATCCCCAAAAACACCACCCAATATGCGATCTTCATCGTACGATTTATTTAAAAACTTCTTTTATTCTCTATCATAAGGAGACAATCCTTGACCTTAAGGAATGTCTCCTTGACCTTAAGGAAGCATTCCTTCATCTTAAGGAATGTCTCCTTGACCTTAAGGAAGTGTTCCTTCATCTTAAGGAATGTCTCCTTGACCTTAAGGAAGCATTCCTTCATCTTAAGGAATGGCTCCTTGACCTTAAGGAAGCGTCCTTCATCTTAAGGAATGTCTCCTTGACCTTAAGGAAGTGTTCCTTGATCTTAAGGAAAGACTCCTTGACCTTAAGGAAGCGTTCCTTGATCTTAAGGAAAGGCTCCTTAATCTTAAGGAAGTATTCCTTAAGATTAAGGACGTCATCCTTACTTTAAGCTAATAACGCAAAACGAAAAGACTTAGTATGAAATTCTTCCTTACGTTTTCATAATTCGAAATTATTCGGTAGATTTGTGTCCGTAAAATATAAATACAGACCGGACTATGTTCAAGATTTTTTTCTTTATCATTTTTTTCGTCATCTTGCTTCTTCTGTTAGCAGGATTTTCCATCATACGTACAGTGAAGTCTTTTTTCTTCGGGCCTTCAAACACTACGCATGCCAAACGTCATACGGCGTCCTCTTCTCGTCGATCCGATCAAGCTTCGTCCTCTCGAACGCCTGCCCGGAAAAAAGTCATTGCGGAGGATGAAGGTGAATACGTCGATTACGAAGAAATAAAATAAGGCGTCGGTTGAAGATAAAGAAGATATGGCATTTCTGATACATTTTCTTACCTTTGCCTCGTTCTATCGCTGATCGTTGAGACGATTACGGCCGAGAGAAATAACATATCAGTATAAACTTTAAACGATGATTGCATGATGAAAAAAAATGGATGGAAATATGGAGCAATAGCATGGGGCATCGGATGCCTTTGCATAGTCAGCGCATGCTCGGACAAAGGAAAAGGCATTATCGACGAGGAAACAAAGACTCAGCGGGTGAACCATTTTATTGTCGATATGATGTCGGACGCTTATTTATGGACCAAGACGGTAAATTGGGATGCGATTGATTACAAAACCGAAGAAAACTCACAGAAGCTTTTTAAAAAAATACGTCATAAACACGACCGCTGGTCGATGCTGACAGACCGCGTATCAGAACTCCAAAACGCGTTTCAGGGGGTTTCGACCACATTCGGTTATCAACTG
This sequence comes from Tannerella forsythia, assembly GCF_003860135.1. Lineage (GTDB taxonomy): Bacteria > Bacteroidota > Bacteroidia > Bacteroidales > Tannerellaceae > Tannerella > Tannerella forsythia_A. The sequence continues at coordinate 7,968 of NZ_RQYN01000023.1, read as the reverse complement.
ATTTTCGGAAGGTTTTCAAACAAAGAGGCTCTATTCGCTATTGTGTTATTCGTTTATCCGAACACGCCGGCTGAGAAAGCCGGTATCAAGCGCGGCGATCTGCTCGTAGGATTAAACGGAGGAGACATCACAGAAACGAACTACCGGAATCTTTACAATGCATCTTCCATTTCCGTAAAAAAAGGAGTCTTGGTAGACGGAAAGATAAGTACTCTGCCGGCTGCGATTTCAATGAAAGCCTTAGAGATGTATGAAGACCCGATTCTGAAAGACTCCGTCATCGTAAAAGGCTCGCATAAAATCGGCTACCTCTGCTACGCGGACTACACCTTGAAGTCGGAGCCTCGTCTGCTTGAAGTATTCTCGAAGTTCAAATCCCAGGGAGTTACCGACGTCGTACTCGATCTGCGTTACAACGGAGGAGGAACGGCACGTACCTCGCGTCTTCTTTGCAGTATTCTCGGCCCGCAATCGGCCGTGAAGAAGAAGGCAAAGCTGCTGTCGCAGGTATGGAACGACAAGTATATGAAATACTGGAAAGAGAAAAAGATGGAAGACCGGATTACCGAATATTTCATCGATACGCTATCCGTCAATATGAACCTCAACCGTCTGTATGTCCTGACAACACGCCGCACGGCATCCGCCTCGGAGTCGACGATTACGGGACTCCATCCCTACCTCGATCTGGTACAGATTGGCGATACGACAAGCGGCAAATTCTGTGGCGGCATTCTGGTGAATCCTGAAGATTTGTGGGGCAAAGGAAAAGCCGATGATATCAAAGACTGGGGAATATATATGATGGTGTACCGATTTGCCAACATCAACGACGATGAGTTTATAAACGGTATTGTTCCCAAGCATGTAGAAGAGGAAAATTACTATGCACTCTACCCCTTCGGAGACGAGCGCGACCATTTGTTCGGTAAAGCGGTTTCATTGATTACAGGCCAGCCGATGATAAAAGTGCGTTCGCAGGAACAGATTCCTCCTTATACGATTTTGCCGACAGAAGACCGCCGGGCATTGAACGAAAAAATGATTTCCACCATGCCATCGGGGATGGAGCTCTTAAGCTCCCCCTTGACGGAATAACCGGCAGTTTGCTTCTAACCAGTAATCGAGTATAGTCATCGCCGCCATCGCTTCAACGATGGGAACGGCACGCGGAAGGACGCACGGATCGTGGCGTCCTTTTGCTTCCAATATCGTCTCGTTATAATCCGTATCGACGGTAGCCTGTGGGCGTAAAACGGTAGACACAGCCTTGAACGCCACACGGAAATAGATATCTTGCCCGTTGGAGATACCTCCCTGTATGCCCCCCGAATAATTCGTGCGCGTACTCACTTTTCCGTTGTCGTTAAAGAAAAGATCGTTATGCTCCGAGCCGCGATAATAGGCGCCATCGAAACCGTCGCCGTAATCAAAGCCCTTGACGGCATTGATGCTGAGCATCGCCGCGCCGAGCGCCGCGTGCAGCTTTCCGAAAACCGGCTCGCCAAGACCGGCGGGAACCCCCGTGACCACGCACGTGATGACTCCTCCCACCGTATCGCCGTCGGCTTTCACCTCGCGAATCAACGCCTCCATCTCGGCCGCTTTCCGGGTGTCGGGACAACGCACGGCATTGCTCTCCGTCAGGTTCAGGTCATACTCCTTGTAACTTCCTTCCAGACGTATGTTCCCGACCTGCGAAGTATATGCTTGTATCGCGACTCCGTGTTGCCGCAGAATCAGCTTGGCAACAGCCCCGGCCACACATTGTGCGATCGTTGTCCGGGCAGAACTCCGACCGCCTCCGTGCGGATCGCGAATCCCATACTTGGTCTGATACGTGTAATCGGCATGCGAGGGGCGAAAGGCTTTCTTCATCTCGTCGTAGTCGGCCGGATGTTGATCTTTGTTTCGAACGATAAAGCCGATCGGTGCCCCCGTCGTCTTACCTTCGTAAATACCCGAAAGAAACTCGACCGTATCGGTTTCGTTGCGCGGGGTGGTAAGCGCTGACTGTCCCGGACGGCGACGGCTCAAATCACGCTGGATAAAATCCATATCGAGCACCACTCCTGCCGGGCAGCCGTCAATAACGCCCCCAATGGCCGCCCCGTGCGATTCACCGAACGAGGTCAGCCGATATTTCGTACCAAAAGTATTCACCTCAAAATGCTTGATTCATCTTTATCCGCAATGGCATCCACCACCACAGCAGTCGCCGCTCCCGTGCGCATGGTCGCCACAAGAATCGTCTCCGCAACCACACGAGTCGTCTTCGCAGCCACAACATCCGCCGCTTCCGCAACCTCCGCTCATCAGCTGATTCAGTTCTATAATTTCCTCATCCGTCGGTTCGTGTACATCGATGACCTCACCACTGAAATGAAGCGTCTCGCCGGCCAGCGGATGATTGAAATCCATCACGACGATATCGTCCCTCACTTCCAGCACAGAACCGTTCATACGGTTGCCGTCCGTACTCATCATCGGTACGGTTTCGCCTTCTTTGATATGCTCGCTGTCGAATTTGCCGTCAATCTCGAAGATATGTTTCGGCAATTCCATCACATGGTCTTCATTTCGTTCGCCGTATGCCTGATCGGGAGTAAGTGTAAATTCAAATTTGTCGCCAACTGCCAGACCGCTCAGATTCTCTTCAAAGTCTTTCAGCATCATCTCGGTTCCGAAAATGAACTTCAACGGGTTCTCTTTCGTCGCACGTTCCATCAGTTCATATTCACCCGCTTCGCCCACGTTGAGGTCATAAGTGACCACAACGAATTTATTTCTTGAGATTTTCATATATTGTTCTTTTTTAAAATGAAGGGGCAAAGGTAGAAAGATTTGACGAAAAAGGCAAGATGATGTCGCAGCATTCATTATTATTTGTACTTTTGCGCATTTTTAAAAACATAGACTGAAATCAAGCATACCCGATGAGTGAGCATCATGTAATCCGTAAGTTATCGCCATCCTCTTCCCCTTCCGTCAAGGGGCGGCATACTTTGCTTTACCTTTTGGGAGGATTGCTGTTTTTCAAATTCCTGTGGTTCGATTTCTGCTGGTGCCTGCTTTCGACCTTCCGGCCGTTTTCATCGCCGGAAACGTATCTCTATGCGGCACTGGCCAGCCTGACCCTGCTGTTTCTTTTCGTAGTCTGGCGTATGGAGCGGACAATGTGGATCACCGCCATACTGCTTGATATACTGCTTGTCTGCAACTTGATGTATTTCCGAACGTATTATACGGCGATTCCATTAGACAGTTATTGGCTCGTAGGCAACTTGAAAGACTTTACAGACAGCGTATGGGGATCGTTCAGAATGACCGATCTTGTTTTTCCGCTGTCGACCGCAGCAGTCGTCATGGCGCGTAGGAGAATGAAAGGTTCTGCCGCCTCATCCCGAAACACGAAAGAGATACGTGTCTACGCATTACTCACGGGAGGACTTGTATTCATTGCCGGAAGTATGCTTTGGGTGCAAGGCGGTTTCAAAAAAGCTTACGAAGCATTGCAAGGCTCTTACACGCATACGTGCGGAACCCCGATGTACACCGTATTCGGATCCGTATGTTATGACTATATGCGAGATGCGGAGACTTATACGCCTGAGATCGGCATATACATCGACGATTGGCTCAAGCAACACCCGCCGATAAGTATCCCTGCCGATACGGTAACCCGCACGCATTGCATCGTGATTCTTGCCGAATCGCTCGAAAGCTGGGTGCTGGAGCAAACCGTCGAGGGACAGGAGCTGACCCCTTATCTGAATCGCCTGTTGAAAGATTCGACGACCATTTACGCTCCTTACGTCGTCTCGCAGGTAAAAGGCGGACGTTCGATCGATGCTCAACTGATGTTGAATACGGGGCTGTTACCGATAGATAATGGCGTTTACAGTCTGAAATATCCTCACTCTACCTACCCCTCGCTGGCCAAGGCGATGAAGCAGAAATACGGCGCCTCGGCCAAGGCGTACACCCTGACGGGCGATAAACCGATGGTCTGGAATCAGAGCGTTATCGAACCGGCGTTCGGTTACGATGGTCTGCTTTCGAAAGCCGACTTTGTGAATGACGAACCGGTCGGACCACATTACCGGCCACAGATTGGCGACGGCTCTCTGATGCGTCAGATAGCCGATAAGATACGTCGCAGGGAGGTGTGGGACGACAACGGACAGATGCTGCTGCAATGTGTCACGTACTCCGGACATTTCCCTTTCGCCCTGCCCGAATATTTGCGACAAGTCACATTCTCCGATCGCTTCCCTTCACGGATGCGCGATTACATGATGACGGCGAATTATACCGACCGAGCACTCGGACAGTTTGTAGAACACTTACGAAGTGCCGGTATCTACGAGCATACGCTCATCGTCATCACCGGCGATCATGAAGGCCTCGTCGATATGCGGAGCGAATGGTGTACCAGCAGAGGGGGACGCGGGCTTGTTTCCGAAGATCCGATGGTACCGCTCATTATTCTCAACGCTCCGAAAGGGGGGCGTTACGAGCAGGTGATGGGACAGGTCGATATCTATCCGACCTTGCTGCAACTCCTCGGACTGACCGACTACACATGGCAGGGGTTAGGTGTAAGCATCATTGATGCGAATAACAAACGAGTGGCTATCGATGCACAGGGAAATATTTACGGTGAAACCGGTCACGTATCGGAAACGGAAATCCGACATCTCAAAGACGCATGGAAAGTCTCCGACGCCATCATCCGTTACGACTATTTTGCGCGTTAAATCTCAGATACACGTACTTTCACAACCTTGTTTCAGCACTTAAAGCAATATGATACTTCCTTCCGAATTTACAGCACGTACCCGCCGGTTACTCGATGACGAATATGATCTGCTTGAACAGGCGCTGCAAACGGATCCGCCCGTAAGCATCCGCCTGAACCCGTCGAAGAGATTCGATGTGGTCGACGGAGAACGGGTTCCGTGGTGTGAACAGGGGTACTATCTACACGAACGTCCATCCTTTACGTTCGACCCGTTGTTTCACGCCGGCACGTATTATGTGCAGGAAGCCGCATCGATGTTCGTCGGAGAAGCTGTCAGACAACTCCTCTCTTTTCCGGCTCTCACGCTCGACCTCTGTGCCGCTCCCGGTGGCAAATCAACCCATCTGCTGAGCGTATTGCCGGCAGGCAGCCTGCTGGTGGGGAATGAAGTGATCCGAAGCCGGAGCCGTATCTTGGCCGAAAACATCACAAAATGGGGAATACCGGACTGCGTCGTAACGAACAACGACCCGAAAGATTTCAGTGCCCTGCGCGAACTGTTCGATCTGATCGTGGCCGATATGCCCTGTTCGGGCGAAGGGATGTTTCGCAAAGACCCGGCCGGTCGCGAGGAATGGAGCGTCGCGAATGTCCGGCACTGTGCCGCCCGTCAACGGAGGATCATTCACGACGTATGGGACGCATTGAAGCCCGGCGGACTGCTGATTTACAGCACGTGCACATTCAACACGGAAGAAAACGAAGAAAACATCGCATATATCGCCGAGACCTTCGGGGCGGAAGCCGTATCCCTTGACCTACCCTCCGAGTGGAGCATATCCGGAGCTTTGTCCGGCACACTTCCCATCTATCGGTTTTTCCCGCACCGCACGAGAGGCGAAGGGTTCTGTCTGGCCGTACTGCGCAAGCCGTGCGGGGCAGAGCATGCTGCTTGTCGTAAGCGTAGACAGAAACATATTCCACAACCGGTCCCTGCGCAGGCGAAAAAATGGCTTACAGAACCGGAGGCCTATCATCTTGAACGAATCGGGGATGTGGTAAGAGGCATTCCGTCAGTCCATCGGGAGACGGTACAGCTTCTCGGCGAACAATTGCATGTTCTGTCGGCCGGCATGACAATCGGCGAAGTCAAAGGGAAAGACGTGCTGCCGTCACCGGCGTTGGCGCTCAGCACGGCGATGCGCCGCGACGCGTTCGCCCGTGTGGATGTATCGCGCGAGGAAGCCATCCGTTACCTGCAAAACGAAGCGCTCACGCTGCCCGGCGATGTACCGCGCGGTTTCACGTTGGTGACCTACCGAGATGTCCCGCTGGGCTTTGTGAAAAACCTCGGCACACGTGCCAACAATCTTTATCCCAACGAGTGGCGGATACGTAAAAAGAACGGCTAACAGCCCTCGGTCTTTGCTTGGATGTAATCGTAAATGGCCTGCTGCGAACGCACGGGCGGCGCGTCGTTACGAACGAAGATATTCCGCAATTGCGCGTCGATACGGTAAGCCTTGACGTTATCCCGCAACTGGATATGCAGGATGTCGATTATTTCACGTTTGACGGATGGAAACAGTACGGGAGCAGCCGTCTCGATACGACGATTCAGGTTACGGTTCATCCAGTCCGACGAGGTAAGGTACAAGTCCTCTGCCCCATCGTTATAAAAATACCAGATGCGCGCATGTTCAAGAAACATGTCGACAATCCGCGTCACACGAATATTCGGACTATACGGCTGGTCGGGCACCAGACAGCAGATACCACGTACCAACAGGTCGATTTCTACACCCGCCGAGCCGGCACGATACAGTTCGTCGATCATCCGCCGGTCATGCAGCCCATTCATCTTCAAAATAATTCGACCTTTCCTGCCGGCTTTCACATGTTCCGTTTCGCGCCGGATCATACGAATCAGTTCCGGCACCATATTGAAACGTGCGACAAGCAAACAACTAAATTGCGGCTCCTGCAGCGTCCCTTCCAGCACAGAAAAGACCCGGTTGATATCATCGACAATCGCCTTGTTGCATGTCAGTAAAGCCATGTCGGCGTAGATTTTCGCCGTTTTCTCGTTAAAATTACCCGTACTCACATAGGCAAAATCCGTCGCATCTCCTTTACGCAGAATGACGGCCACCTTCGCATGCACCTTGAGCCCGGGAATACTGTAGATGATTTTGATGCCGGCCTTTTTCATTTTTTCGGCCGTACTCATGTTGTTCTCTTCATCAAAACGCGCTTTCAACTCGACGAACACCGTCACTTTCTTTCCGTTTTGGGCGGCACTGATCAGCGAATGGATCACCGCCGAGTTCTCGGCTACGCGATACTGCGTGATCTTGATCTCCTCCACGTCAGGATCGAACGCCGCTTCCATCAGGAAACGCAACAGATAGTCGAACGACTGATAAGGGAAGTAGAGCAACACGTCACGTGCTTTCACGGCGCCAAACATCGATGTCGCCTCTTCGAGATACGGCACACGCATAGGCGACGGAACCTGCTGTTCGAGTACCTTGCCGACAGGATTCGGCAGTTTGCTCATATCCTGAAGATTCATATAACGGCCGCCGACGACAAGATCATCATCAACGATATCGAAAGCCTCGCAAATATACGCCAGAAAATCGCGCGGCATGGCACGATCGTACATAAAGCGGCTCAAAGCCCCGATCTTGCGCTTCTCCACCTTGCGACGGATGGCCTGCACAATGCTCTGCGACGTCTCCTCTTCGACGTAGATATCGGCATCGCGCGAGATCTTGATGCTGTAGCATCCGTCCAATTCATAACCCGGAAAAATGCTGGGCAAGTTGTAACGAATCACATCATCGATAAACATAAAATAGTGCATGCCCTCATGCGGAGGCAAGGCTATAAAACGCGGCACCTTCGAATGCGGCACTTTAATGAGTACATAAAGCGGCTCTCCCGTCTCTTTCCGGATGATGCGGGTAATCAGATATAGACGCCGATCACGAATAAAGGTGCGAAAACCGGCATGAATCGTTACGGGGGAAAGATACGGAAATATTTCCTCGTTAAAATAATTGCGGACAAACTCGCGATGAAACGGCTCCGGCTCTTCACCCTGATAGAGGCAGATCTTTTGCCGACGCAACTCAGGCAGGATTCCTTCGTTAAAAATCCGGTAGAAGGCCTGCTGCTGACGGTTGACCTCATCCGTAATCTCGCTCAGCGTTTCTTCC
>NZ_RQYN01000220.1 GCF_003860135.1 Tannerella forsythia | reverse complement strand
AATCGTTACCATCCCATTTGGCACATGGTTCACAAACTTCGTCAGGCCATGGGTAGAAGAGACGATGAGTATGTATTGGCAGGACGCATTGAACTGGACGAAGGTTATTTTTCCACAGAGACCCCTGAAGCGGAAAAAGATAAGCCCTTGAAACGGGGACGTGGCAGCCAAAGAAAAAGCAAAGTGCTGGTTATGGCGGAAAGTGAAATGGTTGCA
>NZ_RQYN01000219.1 GCF_003860135.1 Tannerella forsythia | reverse complement strand
AATCGTTACCATCCCATTTGGCACATGGTTCACAAACTTCGTCAGGCCATGGGTAGAAGAGACGATGAGTATGTACCGGCAGGACGCATTGAACCGGACGAAGGTTATTTTTCCACGGAGCCCCCCCGAAGCGGAAAAAGAAAAGCCCTTGAAACGGGGACGTGGCAGCCAAAGAAAAAGCAAAGTGCTGGTTATGGCGGAAAGTGAAATGGTTGCA
>NZ_RQYN01000218.1 GCF_003860135.1 Tannerella forsythia | reverse complement strand
CTTATCCAGTGCTTTCATCCCGTTTTTGTCTTGGAATGGAAGCACGACAAGGGAGCTTTTCAGGTTCTTGCTTGCCGTAAGCTGTTTCTTCAGCTGCCTGATAATCGTTTTCTTCTGCTTCAGGAGCATGACCGTCTCAGAGGGCATCTTGTAGACGCCGGGAGCCATCTTCTCCCCGTACATGGCAATCAGGCAGGCATCTTTCGTGTCAGTCTTGGT
>NZ_RQYN01000217.1 GCF_003860135.1 Tannerella forsythia | reverse complement strand
TTCTTTACCTACCCAAAATTCTAATCGCGCTTATGATGTGGGCGTAATCTTAGAGTCTTTTATAACCAGTATTTGGTGTGGAGCCAACCGCTTTTTGCATACCGAGGTCACTCGGGCAGATAAGGCGTTGGGACATATCTTCGGTTGGAAACATACCCCCGCACAAGACGCTTACAAGCGATATTTTTCCAAATTCAACGCCAAGACCAATTTGGAAGTT
>NZ_RQYN01000216.1 GCF_003860135.1 Tannerella forsythia | reverse complement strand
TGATGTCATGAAATGTGTTTATCAGCTGTCGCTTGGCATTGCTGATGGCAATATGAACCCAAGGCAAGGCTTCCCTCACTTTCTCTTTGGGGATAACCAGAGAGTTGTGTCTCCAAGTACAAAGTCTTTCAATTCCACATAAGAGGTAGAGTGATCCGTGTCAACTTCCTGTACATCTGCGGCTAATTCCTTAACCGCCTTATTGATCGTTTCTTTCTTC
>NZ_RQYN01000215.1 GCF_003860135.1 Tannerella forsythia | reverse complement strand
CTCTCGGCCGCTTCCGGTACAGGCGACGGCACGATCACCGTCACCGCCCCGGCCTACGCCGACGAGTGGCCCCGCACGGCGAAAATCTTCTTCGTCTCCGGCGCGTTGAAAGATACGGTTACCGTCACGCAAAACCCGAAGCCCGGGCCGAAGTTCCTCGCCCTCGATTATACGGAACTTACGCTGCCCGTCGGCGCCTCGCAACGACTCGTCGTCACGGC
>NZ_RQYN01000214.1 GCF_003860135.1 Tannerella forsythia | reverse complement strand
AACATACCCCCGCACAAGACGCTTACAAGCGATATTTTTCCAAATTCAACGCCAAGACCAATTTGGAAGTTGCTCATCATTTCTTTGGTTGGTTTTTCAAGAGTTTGAATATTAACTATTTTACATTAGATATTGATTCTTCGGTCATTACTCGTTATGGGGAACAGGATGGCGCTACCAAAGGCTATAATCCCAAGAAAAAGGGCAGAAAAAGTCATCAT
>NZ_RQYN01000213.1 GCF_003860135.1 Tannerella forsythia | reverse complement strand
TTTCAGGTTCTTGCTTGCGGTAAGCTGTTTCTTCAGCTGCCTGATAATCGTTTTCTTCTGCTTAAGGAGCATGACGGCCTCAGAGGGCATTTTGTAGACGCCAGGAGCCATCTTTTCTCCGTACATGGCAATCAGGCAGGCATCTTTGGTGTCAGTCTTGGTGACGGTCATCATCATGCGTGAGAAGTGCTTGATTTGTTTGGGATTCACCATACTTGCGGCT
>NZ_RQYN01000212.1 GCF_003860135.1 Tannerella forsythia | reverse complement strand
TTTCAGGTTCTTGCTTGCGGTAAGCTGTTTCTTCAGCTGCCTGATAATCGTTTTCTTCTGCTTAAGGAGCATGACCGTCTCAGAGGGCATTTTGTAGACGCCGGGAGCCATCTTCTCCCCGTACATGGCAATCAGGCAGGCATCTTTGGTGTCAGTCTTGGTTACGGTCATCATCATGCGTGAGAAGTGCTTGATTTGTTTGGGATTCACCATACTTGCGGCT
>NZ_RQYN01000211.1 GCF_003860135.1 Tannerella forsythia | reverse complement strand
TGACTTGAAGAAAGAAACGATCAATAAGGCGGTTAAGGAATTAGCCGCAGATGTGCGGGAAGTTGACACGGATCATTCTACCTCTTATGTGGAATTGAAAGACTTTGTACCTAGACACAACTCTCAGGTTATCCCCAAAGAGAAAGTGGGGGAAGCCTTGCCTTGGGTTCATATTGCCATCAGCAATGCCAAGCGACAGCTGATAAACACATTTCATGACATCA
>NZ_RQYN01000022.1 GCF_003860135.1 Tannerella forsythia | reverse complement strand
CGACATCCGGACCTTGTTCGCAGGGCTGAAGGCCTGAATGAAATTCATTATGATTTGTTCTATTGCGGAATCTGGGTTTAACCTCGAACGATCATTCGGCTACGTTCGATTTTCAGGATACCGCACCAAGAGTATTCCGATAAGCATCGGTTTTGAAACCGATGCTTATCGGATTTTTTTTTCTGCCTATCGGATTTTTTTCGATGCTTATCGGATTTCACTCCCATAGCTTTCTTCTTCTTACTTTATTTTTATTCGTTTTGTACATAATTCTCGATTTTATGATACCTTTGCATCTGATTTCGGTGTAGCCGCGATGCTTTCGCATCCGGTTAGTAAAAGGGAATCCGGTGAAAAGCCGGAGCTGTACCCGTAGCCGTAAGTTCTTAACGCCTCGGCACATCTATCCGCCACTGGTTCTACAAGAGCCGGGAAGGCAGCCGACTACAAGGAGGAACGAGCCGGAAAACCTGCCGGAATCGGGTATTCAGACGTTTCGGGTCAAAACGCCTGACATAAGACAGATTGCGTATGTATATCGACGGAAAAAGTAGAAAGATGCAGGGAATCATCTTCATGCTTGTATGGTTTTTCGTCACGGCAAGTGCTCAGGAACGTGACACGATGCCGGAGAGGAGAATCGACGAGGTGACGGTGTCGGCTCATCGTATGCCCCGACAGATGACAGCTACCGTTCCGGTACAGGCCATCAGCGGCGAGAAGATCAAGACACTCGGCTTGCAGAACATAGCCGACGCGGTGCGACGCTTTGCCGGTACTACCGTACGCGACTACGGCGGCATCGGCGGAATGAAAACGGTATCGGTTCGCAGCCTTGGCGCGCATCACACAGCCATCAGCTACGACGAGGTAGCCGTCAGCAACTGTCAGGCCGGGCAAATCGATATCGGGCGTTTTTCGCTCGATAACGTTTCGATGCTTTCGCTCTCGGTCGGACAGGAGGAAGAACTGCTCCGCTCGGCACGCATGGCGGCCTCGGCCGCCGTCTTAAGCATCCGTACCGAGACACCCCGGTTTATCGGCAAACGGAAATACAGTCTGCAAGCCAACGTGCGCGCCGGCTCATTCGGTCAATTCCATCCGTTTCTACGGGCCGCTTTCCAAGCGAGTAAGCAGACCATCGTTTCCCTCGACGGTCATTTCCTGAGAGCGGACGGTACCTATCCGTTTATCCTCAAGAACGGAGCCTTAAGGACGCGTGAGAAGCGATATAATTCCGATATCGTCGCATGGCACAGCGAGGCAAACGTTTTCCATTCCTTCGGCAACACCTCCGATCTGAACATCAAAGCATATTACTACCACTCCGAACGCGGTCTGCCCGGAGGAGTCATCCTCTATAACAATGATAATCGCGAACGGCTGTGGGACGAAAACTTTTTTGCACAAACCTCGTACAAAAATCATTTTTCCGACCAATGGTCGATGCAGGCACAACTTAAATACACCTACTCCTGGAACAAATACGAAGATACGGATGTTAAATATGAAAACGGAAAGCAGATCGATTTGAATACGCAGAACGAATATTACGCCTCGGCTACGGCACAGTTCAATGCCACGGACCATCTCCGATTCTCTCTGGCACAGGATGGAGCAATCAATACGCTGAACAATAACATCAACGAGAATCCATCCCCCCTACGCTACACTTCGCTGACGGCTCTGCGTGCGCATTTCCACCGAGGAGTACTGACCGTAAACGGGACGTTGCTTTACACGTTCGTCACCGAAGAAGTGAAACGCGGAGACCGTCCGGCCGACCGCAAAAAGCTGACTCCTTCGCTGTCGCTCACCTGCCGACCGTTCGCTACGCACCATTTCTACGTCCGTGCCTTGTATAAAAAGACGTTTCGTGTCCCCACGTTCAACGACTTGTACTACCTGCGACTCGGAAATACGGGACTTCGCCCCGAACTCGCCGACGAATACAACGTCGGACTTACATGGAGCGGAACGCCGTCCCTGCCTTTTCTCGACCATCTCAGCCTGACCGTCGACGGCTATTACAACGAAGTACGTGATAAAATCGTCGCTTTCCCTTCGACCTACGTATGGAAGATGGCGAACTTCGGAGAAGTTAAAATCACGGGATTAGACCTCAACGCCTCGGCCGGTGCTCCCGTCACCGAGAAGATCCGGCTTGCTCTCAACGGGAGTTACACGTATCAGCGTGCCATCGACCGAACGGACCCGGAGGCAAAGAACTATAACCAGCAGATCCCCTATACGCCACGTCATTCGGGCAGTGGAGCCGTGACCGTCGAAACGCCGTGGGCAAATGTTGCCTACACGCTCGTAGCCGTCGGCAAACGGTATTACCTGAAACAAAATATCCCCGTAAACCGTATCGACGGATATGCGGAACACACGCTCGCCGTCTCTCGCCTTTTCCGGCTGCGCTCGTGTGAAGTTCGGGTGCAGGCCGAATGCGTAAACTTTACGAATGAACAGTATGACATCATTAAATATTATCCGATGCCCGGACGATCATTCAGGGCAACGGTTTCAATCAAATTATAACCAACATTTTTATTAACCCCATAAATAAAGAAAAGAATGGAAAAAAGAAATTTAAAAATCAGAAGTTTATTATTCAGCGTATGCTGTATGTTGGCCATCGGCCTTTCGTTTACCTCGTGTGATAACGATGAAGATGATCCCTTGATCGACACCGGATCGACTTTGACTCTTCCCAAAACGCGTGTGTTTATCCTGAATGAAGGAATAGACAAACTAAACAATGCCGGTATGGCTTTTTACGCGCCGAATAAAGATGCCGATTTTATTGCCGATATTTTTATGAAACAAAATAAAAAAGGACTCGGCGATACGGGACAGGACCTCATTCTATACAAGAATCATATGTATGTATCCGTTTTTGGTTCTCAATTATTACTGAAACTCAATTCTGCCGGCGTTGAAGAAAAGCGTCTGGCCTTTTCTAAAGGCGATGGTGCTCCGCGCCAGTTAGTAGCGGATAACGGAAAGATTTATGTGACGCTGTATAGCGGAAAGGTCGCTAAAATCGATGCGACAACACTCGACATAGAAGGATATGTTGAAGTCGGAAAAAACCCCGAAGGAATTGCTGAGGATAACGACTGGATTTACGCCGTTAACTCCGGTCACGGTAAAGATTCTACGATGACCGTTATCGACAAAAAAGCGTTCGCCGTATCGAAAACTATTATCGTAGCCAAGAATCCTCAAAGAGTACTTGAATCCGAAGGACAAATTTTTGTTCAGGGCTATGGTCCTGATTATAGCTATCCCGTACAGAAAGTCGATGTAGCCAAAGGAATGGTTACAACGATTGCAAACGCTACGCATCTTTGCGAACACAATGGAATTATTTATATGGTCTACGGCGATACAGACTGGAGCTCCAAACCTTATAAAACAACCAATACATTCTCCAGTTATAACGTAAAAACGGGTACACTGAACAAAACGAATTTCCTGACCAATATGCCGGAGAAACTGGGAAAAACGAGTGTTTACATGATGGAAGTGAACCCGAATAACGGCGATATCTATATCGGTACATCGAGCTTTACCGAAAACGGCACGATCTATCGCTTCGACCGTAACGGCAAATTTATCGAGCAGTTTGAATCGGGCGGTATCAATCCGAACCATGCCGTATTCTTTAACTGATCGTTTCTGAAGAACAAAAACCAATGATACGCATTTGCTTCTGCCTATTATGGTTATTCCTCTGCCTCACGTCCGGCTGTAACGTGGGGCAGAGCTCTTCTTCAGCAACCGGAGGAGAGAAAGCTCCTTCAGCCGATTCGATAAGATATGCCGCGGGATACACCATAACCGCATACGATGGTTACACGAAAGTCGAAGTACGCGACCCATGGAACGAAGGACGTCTGCTGCAACGTTACCTGCTTATCCCCCGCGACGCTCAACAGCCTGACGGACTTCCTCAAGGAACAATCATCCGTGTGCCGGTAAAGAACATGGTTATTTATACCTCCGTACATTGCGCTATTATCGATGAGCTGGGTGCTTCAGACCGTATTGCCGGCGTGTGCGAATCACGTTATATCGATGTGCCGGCCGTTCGAGCCGGTTTGCAAAGCGGGACAATCATCGATCTCGGCGAAGCGACATCACCTAATATCGAAAAGATGGTGGAGATCGGTACCGAGGTAGTGCTTGCTTCTCCTTTTCAGAACGGCAGTTACGGGCCGGTCGAAAAGATCGGGATTCCCATTGTCGAATGTGCGGATTATATGGAAGCCGACCCGCTCGGACGGGCGGAATGGCTCAAGTTCCTCGGACTGCTGACCGGACACTCGGCACGTGCCGATTCTTTGTTCCGTGAAACCGAAACAAACTACCTGCGCATAAAATCGCTGGCTGAAGATGTCACGCACCGTCCGACGTTGTTGACCGGCATGAAGTTCGGCACACCGTGGCATGTCCCGGCCGGAGAGAGCTACATGGCGCATATCTTTCGCGATGCCGGCGCCGATTACCTCTTTCGCGACCTGCCCGGCACCGGCAGTTCTCCGCTTTCATTCGAAACCGTACTCGACCGTGCAATCCATGCCGATTACTGGCTGATCCATTACAATAAGCCCACAGACATGACCTACGCCGATTTACAATCCGAATACAGTCCTTACAATCGATTCGACGCTTTCCGCGAACGCCATGTTTACGGATGTAACACGAACTCTTCGCTTTACTACGAACAAGTGCCGATACACCCCGACTACCTACTGGCGGAACTGATTGCCATCTTTCATCCGGATCGAATGCCCGGCTATCGGTTTCGTTACTTTGCTCCGCTTGGCGAATAAACTTACTTTCTGATGCCGCGAACAACGTTGGTACCGCCGTCGATCGTATAGATACGTATCAAATACATCCCCGAAGGAAGCGCATGCGTATCGAGTACTCCGCCGGGACGATCTGCCTGCAAACGAAGCCAGCCGTCGACGGTATAAAACTCGATACGCTTCACCCTTTCGGCACCTTTCAAATGCAACTGTTCGGTAAATACCGTAGGATAAATCGTCACTTCTTCGGCTCCCGGCACATTGCTCATCGGTATAAATTCCACTCCTTTACTCCATACGCTCTCCGCATTTCCGTACAATGCCGAAACCTGATAGATCACCGGTTTGACATGGGTCTTCGGGTCGATATAACGGGTAGGTACCGCCGACACCGTGGCGATCTTCATCTGATCACGGTAAATATGATATCCGGTGACCTGAGGGAAAGCATACGGTTGCAAACTGCGCATCGAAACCGTATCGGGTCCTGTTTCTGCGATCTGTGCTTTGCGGATGCGAACCGCCTCCGTAGCCGCGGTCGAAAGCAGTTGCGGCGTTGATACTTCGGATGAGTATGCAGTGGGCAACTCGCCACTTTTGGAGCTGACAACGGCAGCGATGAAAAAGTTAAAATTAAAGTTATGCGCATCAGGGCCGCTATGAAGCGTTTTCCAAGTCTTACCGTCGTATGAGTAGAGATCTCCTTTCCCGTCGATAGCCGGGCCTTGGTCGCATACGGCAGGATAATTCGTACTGCTGGCTGACAGCTCCGATACGTAAATTGCCACCGTCAACGGTTGTGTTCCGTTGATAACGAAAGGAGTCGTCAGCTTGATGATGTTCGTCCTGCGGTAGGTTACATCCACGATTTTCTGTCGATAACTGCGGTTTCCCTGTACGATATAGATTTCGTAAGTGTTATTCTGAATCGGGATAAACTTCACATCCGTAATCGTTTTCAGGTGTAGCGGCATGATTTCGTCCTTCGTCCATGCCTGTCCGAAATAGAAAGGCTTCGTTTCGCCTTCTTTATTCATATTCACCTCATATTTCGAGTTCTCTCCACCCCAATAAATCGTTTGTTCGTATACGGGCATATCCCACACGACAGCCGCTTTTCCGGCCGACGTACGTGTAACCTTCACATGCTCGGGCGCCTTATATTCGGTCAAAGCCAGAGAAGAGGTGATCGATGAAGACTCATTGCCGTTCGCATAGACTGCCGTCACGGCATACGTCACCGCTCCGGCCGGCGGCGATTGATCGATGTATGAGCGAGCCTTTGTCTCCTCGATCTTGGTGTTGTTCCGATAGACGCGATACCCTTGAGGGATACCCGACGCGGGAGCGTCCCATGCCAGTGCGACCGTCCCGGTCTGATAGGTCGAGCGAAGATTCGAAGGCGGCATCAGCAACGTGTGATAACGTCCCTCCAGTACTTCGACACCGCTTTTTCTGGGATCTAAGAACTGATCCATATGAGAGTGCGGCTGATCCATGTACTTATTCCAATGGTAACTCATTTTCCCGTACAGATTCAAGCCATCCGGTTTGGCACACGTTGAACTTCCGCCCGTCAGCGTCCCGACAATCAGCTTATTCGTATTAAATAGCGGTGATCCGGACGATCCGTCTTCCGTCACGCCATGCCCGTTGCGCGTCTTAATAAAGGTCACGTTCCAATGCGCATGCGTATCGCCTTTAATGCCATTGTTCGAGAGGAATGTGCTGTGTGTGCCAGGCTTGCCATACGTCGAAATCTTTTTATAATCTCCTTTCGGGTGATGGATGCAGACGCCGGACTGCGGAGCCTGATTACGCCGATCCCAGCCGTTATAGTAAACGTTATAATCTTTCGGTACCGGGGTATTGAGCAGTAACAGCAAGCCGTCGGACTGTCCGTTGGTAAGCGTGTATGCCATGCGTTTACAGCCTGTCAGCGTTTTCGATCCGACAGCAGGCGAACTCGTATTGCACCCGCTCTGCTCCATGTGGAAATAAAAGAGCCACTGTTCCAAATCCGCATCGGAAGCCACCGTGTTTTTTTCGGTAGAGCAGTGCATGGCCGTCAAGACATAAGGCTTCAAGTCTTGTGCCGTATTATTGATCAACGAGCCGGTGCAGATATAGCTTTTCGTGCCGATACGTTGAATCGTATGGCAGACACCTTTTTTCTGGTTTTGCCACGCGTCGCCCTCTTCGCAATGGATATTGACTTCGCAGGGACCGGAAGATCTGGTTCCGCGCCGTAGCTGAAGCCCCCCCTGCTCCGTTACCGACAAGTGATTATAACCGTAACCCACAGCTTCGATCTCGATACGAGGCAGCTGACCATCGGGTCCCTTGACGTACTCCAATGTCACGGCATCACCCGACACGAACTCGGTCGCAAAACGTCCACCGGACGGATGCGTCGCGTGCGTGTAAGCACCGAGAATTTGAGTCTTCTCCGCGTTATAAAGAAAAAGTTTTCCTCCCTTAGGAATGTAAAAGTCGGAATAATAAAGCATCAGTGCAATCGCATCTTCGGCCCTCAATTCCAACTGCCAGATTTCCTGACCATCGGGCAACATACTCCACTTCCCTGAGTTTTCCGGGTTCAGGGCGACCTCAATCAGCGTCGAAACACATAAAGGCGCCAGTCCTTGACTTTCCTGCCAACGATCGACTTGCTTCATATCTTCCACACTGAAAGTGACGGGAATCTCCCTTACGGCGGACTTACTGCGCAGCGTTGTCTGATAACGAAAACTCGGCGGTGTTCCTCCTTCACTTATCTGTGCGCTTCCGCCGGTTACGACACCAATCCATATCCCGATCGATGTGATGATCTGGCGAAATCTCTTAGGGCTTCTTCTTATGATGCTTCTTATCATCTATTCTCAACTGAAAAGTAAATGGTTATATTCTTTGTTTCAAGCGCACAAAGGTAGGCGATTTTCCGGAATGTTCAAATTTTTGCAAGACATCCGGACAGACCTTAACCATCGGACAAAGAACAATACGAGAATAATAAAAAACACGTTAACCGTGACAGTAAAAGCCACATGGCCTCTGTGTATCGTGGCCCCCTTTTTCGAAAAAAAAGCGTTGGGCTATTTGCTTCGATAAAAAAAATCGTTTATCTTTGCAGCCCGATTCACGACAATAATAACTAAAAACAAGATAGTAAGATGAAAAGAACATTTCAACCTTCGAACCGTAAAAGAAAGAATAAGCACGGATTTCGTCTGAGAATGTCGACGGCTAACGGACGCCGTGTATTGGCTTCGCGTCGGGCTAAAGGACGGAAAAGACTGACCGTTTCGGACGAATATCCGAAGTTTTGATAAACGATTCGTTTAAACGCATTGACCAGAGAAGGTAAAAGTTTCCGAGACGAAACTTTTACTTTCTTTTTTTGTGCATATCCTCGTTTTTGCCTACTTTTGCCTGCCAAGATGCAAATAAGTTTCAAGAACATACGCGAACCGTTCATGCGCATGCCGATTGTTTTGCATGTACTTTTAATCGTGGGAGTGCTTTGCCTCCTATCAGCCATCACATTGCAAGCATTAAAGGGCTATACGCTTCACAATCAAGCCATCGTTGTACCGGATGTAAAAGGATTGCAACTTGAAGAGGCATCTACGTTTTTCGAGAACAACGATTTGCGTTATACGGTAATCGACTCTGTCTATACGAAGGATGTTCCGCCCGGTGCCATTTACGAGATGGTACCCGGTGCCGGATCGAGAGTGAAAGAAGGACGCATCATCTTCGTGACGTTGAATGCCCGGACGGTCCAAACGGCATCCGTACCTGATGTCGCTGATCTCTCTTTCCGTCAGGCTTATGCTTTGTTACAATCGAAAGGATTCACCTCTATCGATATTTTATACGTGCCGGGACGTTATCGCGATTTGGCGCTCAGCGTCGAATTGCGAGGCCAACCATTGAAACCCGGCGAACGAGTACCCGTAGCTGCTCAGCTTGTACTGAAGGTCAGTGATGGAGGTTCCGCTCCCGATGCCGCATCGGGCGATTCGATTGATACGCCTCCCCCCCCCCCGCGTCCCCATACGGAAGAAACAACGACCACATCGTCGGAAAACGAAAAATGGTTTTAAGATGGATGATTGGGGAATACCGGACGACGAACAGACAGATGCGTTTTTTGAACCCGAAGACGAGTTCGAAGGATCACAGGCATACGAACATTTCCGTTTTGTAGCCGATAAAAAGCAGACTCCGATTCGCATCGACAAATTTCTGACCGACCGTCTGCCACATACGAGCCGCAACCGCATCCAACAAGCTGCTGAGGCAGGATATATCCTCATCGACGGACAGCCCGTCAAAAGCAACTACCGTGTCAAGCCTTCGGACGTCATCTCGATTGTCATGTCGTATCCACGCCATGAGACGGAAATCGTGCCGGAAAATATTCCGCTCGATATCGTCTACGAAGACGAAGACTTGCTCATCGTTAATAAACCCGCCGGGCTGGTAGTACATCCCGGACACGGGAACTATACAGGCACCCTTGTAAATGCGCTGGCTTTTCATCTCAAAGATCATCCGCACTACGACCCGTCCGATCCGCGACTGGGACTTGTACATCGCATCGACAAAGATACTTCCGGACTGTTGGTCATCGCCAAAAAGCCGGAAGCCAAAACCGATCTCGGACGACAGTTTTTCAACAAGACCACCCAACGTAAATATGTCACTCTCACATGGGGCATTCTGAAAGAGGATGAAGGACGCATCGAAGGGAACATCGGTCGTGATGTGCGCGACCGATTAAAAATGTGCGTATTCCCCGATGGCGAACAAGGCAAGCCCGCTGTCACGCACTATCGCGTGCTTGAGCGACTGGGCTACGTGAGTCTCGTGGAATGCCGACTCGAGACAGGACGCACCCACCAGATTCGTGTGCACATGAAGCATCTCGGCTATCCCGTCTTCAACGACGCGCGTTATGGCGGAGATCAGATATTGAAAGGACAACACTTCTCGCGATACAAGCAGTTTATTCAAAACTGTTTCGCCGTCTGCCCGCGTCAGGCGCTGCACGCCCAAACACTCGGATTCATACATCCTTCGACAGGAAAAGAGATGTTTTTCGAAGCTGAGCTTCCGGACGATATGCGGCAACTTACGGAGAAATGGAGAATTTACAGCTCAACTTACGGATAAAGAAAGAATTGTATAACATGAAGAAGATTATTGCCATCGTCGCCGGAGGCTATTCCCGTGAATACGACGTTTCGCTCAGAAGCGCCCAAGGGCTGGATCAATTCATCGATCAAACAAAGTACGACGTATATCACGTACTCTTGACACGCAACGAGTGGAACGTCAGACTCCCTGACGGATCGATGCAGCCGATCGACCGCAACAATTTCAGTTTTAGTCAGAACGGTGAAACTGTAACTTTCGACTTTGCCTATATCACGGTACACGGCACACCCGGCGAAGACGGACGCTTGCAAGGCTATTTCGATATGCTGCAAATCCCTTACTCTTCGTGCGGCGCACTGGCCAGTGCACTGACATTCAACAAATATACGTGCACACAATTTCTGAGAGGACAGGGCGTGAGGGTGCCCGACGCTCTTCGGATTCGCCGCGGACAGACCTTGCCGACGGAAACCATCGTGGAACAGCTCGGACTGCCGGTCTTTGTAAAACCCAATGATGGCGGAAGCAGCCTCGGCACAACAAAAGTCAAAGACCCCGTACGCATGCAGGATGCTATTCACGAGGCTTTCGGCGAAGGAGACGAAGTCATTATCGAACGATTCGTACCGGGTATCGAGGTGACGTGCGGATGCTATAAAACAGCCGAAAAAGAAGTCGTTTTCCCTCTGACCGAAGTCGTTACAGACAACGAATTTTTCGATTACGGTGCCAAATACAACGGTGAAGTGCAGGAGATCACGCCCGCACGCATCCCCGACGAGATCGCTGAGTCGATTCGGAAGGAAACGCTACGAATCTATGACCTCGTCGGAGCAAAAGGCATCATCCGTGCCGACTTCATCATTCCCTCGGACGGAGAACCCGTCATGCTCGAAATCAATACTACTCCGGGAATGACGTCTACCAGTTTTATTCCCCAGCAAGTACGCGCTGCCGGACTAAACATGACCGACGTGATGACCGAAATCATCGAGAACGAATCAAAACAAATAACAAAAAGATGATTTGAACAATAGTTGTAACATTTTAGTTGTAAGTTTATTTAGGTGAATCTCGGAAGAAATATGGACAAAAAAGAACACTCGTATAATTTTGACGACATACGCCCGCTGAATGACAACGAGGTGGAGCAAGCGATCGAAGAGCTGGCGTCATCGGAAGGGTTGCAGCGTGCGTTACGTTTCATCAAACCGGAGTTGGATTGGGAAGCATTCGTGGCCACCATGCGATCGTGCAAAACGAAAGCGCAATTCAAGTCTACGATCGGCTACAAGGCCGTGATGGATGTAGCCCGCCTCAGCACTTTTTCATTGACCATCTCCGGACGGAGCCGGCTGGCTCAACAAACCCCGTGTACCTTTATCTCCAATCACCGCGACATCGTACTTGACGCGGCCTTCCTCAACGGATTGCTCTACGAAATCGGATACGACATGACACAAATCGCCATCGGTGACAACTTGCTTATTCATCCGTGGATCGACACCGTCGTACGTCTGAACAACAGTTTTATCGTCAAGCGGAATGTTCCGGTGCGTCAAGTACTCGAAGACAGCCGGAAATTATCCGCCTATATCCGCCATACCCTCGAAGTCACGAAAGAATCGATCTGGATCGCCCAACGCGAAGGACGTGCGAAAGACTCGGACGACCGCACCCAGAGTAGCGTCCTGAAGATGCTTTGCATGGCCGGCGAAAGCAATGATTTACTGACGAATCTCATGACGCTAAATATCGTACCTATCGCTATTTCGTACGAGTACGATCCATGTGATTACCTTAAAGCGCAGGAGTTTCAATTAAAGCGGGATCATCCGGATTATGTAAAAAGCAAACGCGATGACTTACTGAACATGGAAACCGGCATTCTGGGAGACAAAGGACGCGTACATTTCACCATCGGTACTCCCCTGAACGGCACACTGAAAAATTTCGACCGCGACATGGGGCGCAATGAACTGATTGCAGCGGTCGCACATGCCATAGACCGCGACATCTATGCCCACTACCGCTTTTACCCTTGTAACTACGTGGCTTACGATATGCTCTACCGAACGATGCGTTTTCGCGACCATTACGACAGGCGCGATTCAATGCGCTTCGAGGCCTACCTTCAACAGCAACTGAACAAAATCGATATTCCGGATAAGGACGAAACGTTTCTGCGTACCAAGATGCTGGAAATGTACTCCAACCCGCTTAAAAACCATTGGGAGTACAAACAGGGATGACAGGCGACGAACAAAAACATGCCGGAAGAGTGCCGGAACCGACCTTGCGCAGACTACCGTGGTATCTCGCATTCCTTAAACTGCTGAGAGGGTGTGGCGAAGTATCCGTATCATCGACCCAGATCGGCAAGGAGATCGGCGTCGACCCCAGTCAGGTAGCGAAAGACCTCTCGTTTGTGAATATTTCGGGAAAGACCCGTGTCGGCTACGAAATCGATGCGCT
The DNA here is from genome assembly GCF_003860135.1 of Tannerella forsythia. Classification (GTDB taxonomy): domain Bacteria; phylum Bacteroidota; class Bacteroidia; order Bacteroidales; family Tannerellaceae; genus Tannerella; species Tannerella forsythia_A. Next base: position 32,153 of record NZ_RQYN01000022.1, on the reverse strand, counting down.
TATCGATATTCTCGAAAACTTCCTCGGCTTCACACGTCAACACAAGGCTTTCCTATTCGGAGTCGGACGGCTGGGGGCTGCCCTGATGCGCGACTCGGGACTCAATCAATACGGGATGGATATCGTGGCCGGCTTCGACGTGCGTCCTCATGTAATCGGTACGTCTATCGACGGTATCCCCGTGTTCCATATCGATGATTTTGAAACCAAGCAGAAAGAATACGACGCGACGATCGCCATCATCACGGTGCCCGTCGAAGTGGCACAGCAAGTAACCGACCGAATCCTGACCGGAGGCATCCGCGCTTTGTGGAATTTTACGCCGTTCCGAATCCGCGTGCCGGAAAACGTCGTCGTACAAAACACCTCGATTTACGCTCATTTGGCGGTGATGTTCAACCGCCTGAACTCACTTAACCCTTGAACAGATGAAAGTTTTTGCCGTCGGGATGAATTATGCCGCCCACAATAAAGAGCTGCATCATTCGTTAGATTTATCGGAGCCTGTGATTTTTATGAAAGCCGACTCGGTGTTGAAAGACGGAAAACCGTTCTTCATCCCCGACTTCTCGGACGAAGTCCATTACGAGACGGAAGTCGTCATAAAAATCTGCCGGCTGGGTAAAAACATCGACGAACGGTTTGCTCCGCGCTACTACGACGAGGTGACGGTAGGTATCGACTTTACCGCACGCGACCGGCAACGGGAATTGCGCGACAAAGGGCTGCCGTGGGAGCTTAGCAAAGCCTTCGACCATTCGGCGGCAGTCGGTGAATTCGTCCCTCTCAACACACTGGGCGACATTCAGCAACTGGCTTTCCGACTCGACAAGAACGGACAGACGGTTCAGCAAGCCAACACGTGCAGCATGCTCTTTCCGGTCGACCGGATCGTAGCGTATGTGAGCCGCTTTTTTACCCTGCGCATGGGCGATCTCATCTATACGGGTACCCCCGCCGGGGTCGGACCGGTACAGATTGGCGACCATCTGGAAGGCTTCCTCGGGAACCGGAAGGTACTCGACTTTTATGTACGTTAAAAACAAAGAGGAAGAAAAAAATATGAGGCGAACGATAGCTGTTTTATGCGCCGTTTTATTAGCTTGCAATCTTGTACGGGCAGACCGAAGCCTGTATGCAACGAGTTCCGTCTTGTCGAAAGGGAGATGGGTAAAAATCCGCGTCAGCGACGACGGCATCTATAAACTAACCTATTCAGACCTGAAAGCCATGGGGTTTTCCGACCCGTCGAAAGTATCGGTACATGGCTACGGAGGCTGGATACTCGATGAAGATTTTTCTAAACCCTATATAGATGATGTCCCCGCAACAGCCATATATCGCGGAACGGATTATATCCTCTTCTACGGACGCGGGCCGGTGAAGTGGAGCTACGACAGCCGCCAATCTGTGTTCGTTCACGAAAATAATCCGTATGCGATGCACGGATACTATTTCGTGACCGACGCAACGGATACGCACGACATGGGCACGACCCCATCTCAAGGCAATCCTTCACGCAACGTAACGACTTTCGACGAACGCTTGCTCCACGAAGTAGATCGGGAGTTCTTGCAAAAAGACGGGCAGACCGGCTCCGGCCGAGAACTGTTCGGCGAGAGTTTCACCAGCGTACTGTCTCAAAACTTCCCCTTCTCCATGCCGGGTATCACCGGCGATGAAGGTAAGGTGACCCTCCGCTTCGTAGCCTATACGGGGGTTACCGGAGAAGGAACCGTCACGCTCTCCGTCGACGGGCAGCAATTGCTCAACGGAATCATTCCTCATGACAAAGAAATATATACAAAAGCGGGTGAGTTTGTGAAAACAGGCGCATGGCAAGGCACCAAAAGTGAAAACCCGAAAGTGACCGTAACATACAATAAACCTTCCGCACCGAGCTTTCTGGACTATATCCGCCTGCAAGCCCGGCGGACCCTCCAACCCTACGGCGCTTATACGTTCTTTCGCGATGTACAGTCGATGCGGGAAGCATCGCAGTTCATCATTCGGAACGCTACATCCGATATGGCCGTGTTCGACGTGACGGACGGCGTGAAGGTGACGCGGATGGAAGCCTCGCTCAACGGATCCGAGCTGTCGTTTTCCATCCCGGCAAGTCGTACGACATTGCGCGAGTTCGTGCTTGTCGACCTCTCCAAATCATTCCCCAAGCCCGAAACGGTCGGTGAAGTCACAACACAAAACCTGCACGCCCTTCCGCAAACGGATATGGTGATTCTCGCGCCGCCGGCATTCGTTGCCGAGGCCGAACGACTGGCCGCAGCCCACCGCCGTAAGCGTGACAGCATCAGTGTAATCGTCGTCACCCCAGAGCAGGTGTACAACGAATTTTCAAGCGGCACACCCGATGCCACGGCGATCCGCCGTTTTATGAAAATGTTTTACGATCGACGCACCTCAGAGGCCGACGCACCGAAGTATCTGCTGCTCTTCGGCGACGGAGCGCACGATAACCGCCAGCTCTCCTTGGCATGGAAATCGATCGATATGAGCAACTTTCTGCTTACATTCCAGACACAATATTCGTTGGGAGGAAATAGCAGCAGTGGTGCTGATGCGGAAACGTATGTTACCGACGACTATTTCGGTTTTTTACGTGACAGCAGCGGAAGCGATATTGGTGGAAGTTATGTCGATTTGGGGATCGGGCGTTTTCCGGTACGCACCATTAATCAGGCAAAAGCCGTCGTAGACAAAGTAATCCGCTACATCGAAACCCCTGCTTACGGCAGTTGGAAAAACCAGCTCTGCTTTATTGCCGACGATGGAAATAGTAGTAAATATGATCAATATACTACTAAGCACATGAGACAGTCCAATCAACTGGCAAAGAAGATAGAAGACAACCATCCGGCATATATCACGAACAAACTGTTTTTCGATGCGTTCAAAAAATCGAGTCTGGGTAGTAGCGGGTCGTATCCCGATGTGGAAAAGAACATTCAAAAATTGCAACGGCAAGGGGTGATGCTGATCAACTATACGGGTCACGGCAATGCCGAGGCGTTAAGCGACGAGCACGTGATTACGCAAAGCATGATCCGGCAATACACCTATCCGCATCTACCTCTGTGGATTACCGCTTCGTGCGACTTTACGCCGTTCGATCATACGACGACCTCGGCCGGCGAAGATGTCTTCCTGACCGAAAAAAGCGGAGGAATTGCACTAATCACTACTTCGCGCGTAGCATACGACACGCCCAACTTTGAAATCAATTCTTTATTAATATCTAATCTATTCAAGAAGAACAAGGGACGCCGGATGACATTAGGCGATATAATGAAAATAACAAAAAACGGATATCGGAGATTTTACAACCGCTGCTTCGTCTTAATTGGAGACCCGGCCCTTGCACTCGCCTATCCGGAATACGGAATGCATGTGACCGAAATCAACGGCAAAGCCGTTTCGGAAACATCCGTCAACTTTAAAGCGTTAGACCGGGTAACTATATCCGGAGAAGTGACCGGTGCAAACGGCACAGTCTTCACAAACTTCAATGGCCAAATGACAGCCGTGATACTCGACAGCCAGCAAGAAATTACGACCCTCGATAACAACCGAAAAGGCAACAAATTCACTTATAAGGACTATCCGAATACGATCTATAAAGGCAATGCGATCGTTGAAAACGGTAAGTTCACATTTTCCTTTATCGTACCTGCCGATATCTCCTACACGAATGGCCCCGGAAAAATGAGCCTTTATGCCTACGACGAAACGAACGGCCTCGAAGCCAACGGAGCCTTCCTCAAATACACGGTGGGCGGTACGGCCGGTCAAATCGAAAAAGATACCGTCAAGCCGGAAATCCGCATGCTGTACCTGAACGACAGCACCTGGACGGACGGACACGACACGAACGAAACGCCTCTGTTCGTGGCCAAGGTATGGGACAAGAGCGGGATCAACATCACCGGCAGCAGCATCGGGCATGATATCATGCTAACAATCGACAACAATCCGTTGCTCAGCTATAACCTGAACAGTTACTATACGAATGTGGCCGGTAGCGAGGGCGAAGGGATTATCAAATTTCCGATCCCTGCGTTACCCGAAGGAAAGCATACGGCCGAATTCAAAGTCTGGGATATCTTCAATAACTCGACGACGAAAACTTTTACGTTCAACGTCGTCAAAGGCCTGAAGCCGTTCCTTTCCGGACTGACGGCCGGCCCCGTGCCCGCACGCGAAAAGGTAACGTTCTACCTCTATCATAATCGCCCCGAATCGAAGATCGACGCAACCATCTACGTGTACGATTTGAGCGGACGCCTGTACTGGAAACATGAGGAGATCGGTTCGTCCGACTTGTCCAAAGCCTACACCGTAACGTGGGATTTGACGAGCAGCAACGGTACACGCCTCCGGCCGGGAATTTATCTCTATCGCGCCGTGATCCGTTCGGGCAACTCGGCCGAAGCAACATTGGCAAAGAAAATGATTATTCTGGCAAAATAAAGAGTCATATCCATCAGATGGAACGTTATCATTGGAGGTGTTACAAATTCTTTTTTAGCAGAAGACGACAAAATGGAAAATAATCCTTTTTTTAGTGCATAGGATATATAAAGATGATACACACAATCAAAAATCACTCAACCAAGAAGCATATCAGTTTCCTACTTTTTTCCTTGATCAACATTCTTTTTGCAGTTAAGTATTTTTCGAGATATACAAGCTACTATGTATGGATGGTTGCCATTCTATGTATATTTCATACACTTCTGTTCTATAAAGGAAAAGAACTCCTCCGGTTTATCCGTCAGAAAGATACGTTTATCGGTATTTTATGGCTCGTTTTCTTTTGTATCGGATGTATCTTTGTTTGGGAGAAAATACCTGTAGAATCATTGAATGTTGATCGATGGAGCGTAATCACCTCTTTTTGGAATAATTATTTCAGCGATCAGTACGTATATTACGCCCAGTCTCATCTGGGGAATTATCCGGGCCCAATGCCTTTTTATTTTATCTTGGCACTTCCTTTTTATCTCATCGGAGAATTGGGATTTCTTTCGCTTTTAGGAATTCTTGTCTTTTATGGATTGATCAAATACATGAAAGTAGCGTCTCCTTATCCTGTCTTATTCATACTATTGATAACCACTTCTCCTTTTTATCTTTGGGAAGTACTGGTAAGAAGCAATATTTTTCTGAATGCCGTCCTTATAGCATGCTCGCTAATCTTATTTTTCAGAATTAAGAATTACGCGTCTCTGAAAAATCAATTATTTATCGGAGGAATAATCGGTTTGCTTTTGTCTACCCGAAACGTATTTGCGCTCTGCTATATCATCTTTTTTCTGCATACCATCAGAACCGGACAGCTATCTCTGAAATCGGCAATAAAGATCGGAGCGATATCCGTCCTCATTTTTATCTCTACATTTTTACCTTTTGTAATAGGATTCCGGGATGACTTTCTGCAAATGAATCCATTTATCATTCAATCATCTTTTTTGATGCCGTTCGGATGGGTGGTGACTGCAATTCTTTGTTCTTGTTTCATGTTTCTGTTTTGCAAGCAAAATGCGGATGTCTTTTTTTACAGCGGAGTGATCTTGTTTATAACGATTATGCTGCATTTTGTGTATCATGCCCTCAGCACATCGGTCTATATCTCTCTGATTCAAGAATCATCCATCGATGTGTCTTACTTTATCCTGTGTATTCCGTTCTTTTTATATTACCTTCTGTATGAACAATCGGATCAACCGGACATTTGTATGGAAAGTCATCTTCCATTAAATAAATCAAGCTAAAATCGGTTAGCTACCTTCCGAAGGGAGATCTCTTTCTCTCCACAGGCAGAGCCTTTCTAACATTTCAGAAAATCAAATGAGATAGACCCTCTTCCCTACCCTATCGGTTTGCGGGATTTATCTGTAATCATTAGCTTTGCCGCCGCATATCCAAAATATAACAGTTAAAAATATGAGTACACACGCTATCCTTCGATGGTTTTATTATCGAATCCCGCCACGCGGACGACTGGTCTTAAGACGATTGTATTATCTTCCGGGCGACTTGTTCGCCAAACGAGATGTCATGATACCCCCCAAAGGCATGATTTTTATCGGCAGCGGCGACTTTGTCGAACAGGGAAAACTCCAACGGGAAACCATTCTCCGACACACCGGCATGCAACCTGATGCGGCCGTGCTCGATGTCGGCAGCGGTATCGGTCGGTTAGCTGTTGCCATGACAGACTATCTGAATGCCGATGGCCGATTCGAAGGGTTTGATCTCGTGAAAAAAGGGGTGAACTGGTGCCAGAAACATATTACCCCGAAGTACCCGAATTTTATCTTCAAGCATGTCGATTTAAAGAACGACTTATACAACCTGAGTACAGAGACAAGCGCTAAAGATTTCATTTTTCCGTATGAAGACAATCGGTTCGATGTCGTGACACTCTTCTCTGTTTTCTCTCACATGATTCCGGAAGACATTAACAATTATTTATCGGAGATTTATCGCGTCCTGAAAAAAGGAGGCTACTGTGTCGCAACTTTTTTCATCTTGGACGAAGAAGCCAAACGGAATATAGAAGCCGGACGTACCGGCGAATTTTCTTTCAAATACCGGCATGACGGATATGCGTACCTCGACGAAAAAGTAAAAGAGGCCAACGTCGCTTATGATCCGGAATGTTTATCGTCGATGATTACCAACAGTAAATTACAAATGGTTTGTATGGAACCCGGTCGATGGAGTGATCCACACCGTAAGACCGACCAGTTTCAGGACTTGATTATTTTACAAAAAATGTAAAAACATCTCCTTTGGTGTAAGTATTCGCATTGTTTTCATCATCATTCCATTTATATTTTTGCACTCTATAAAAACACACAAGCAACAAGGAAACAATATTTTACGAATTACATAAGACTTATTTTATTTATATTCCGCTTCATTCGAGAATATAACAGCTTTTAGGAGTATACCTTTGTTCCGATTATTAATTTTTATTGACATGAGGAGCATAAATCTACGAAAAAAGCTATTTTTTCTATTCTCTTTTCTTGTGTCCGCACCCTTTGTGATGCGTGCGGAAGAGTTGAAATCGCCGGACGGAAACTTGCTGATGCGTTTCGAGGTGAACGGCGAAGGTACCCCTGTTTATGAATTGATGTACAAACAGAAGCCGGTGATCAAACCGAGCAAACTCGGTCTCGAAATCGAAGGATTCTCGTTGCGTAAAGGATTTACGCTGAAAGACGTCGAAACCGCAACGTTCGACGAGACATGGACGCCTGTTTGGGGCGAAGTGAAAACGATACGTAACCATTATAACGAGCTGACCGCGACGCTTCATCAGGCAGACGGCGACCGCACCATGGTCGTACGCTTCCGCCTCTATGACGACGGACTGGGCTTTCGGTACGAATTTCCGCAACAGAAAAACCTGAATTACTTTGTCATCAAGGAAGAATATTCGGAATTCGCGATGACCGGCGATCATACAGCCTTCTGGATTCCGGGCGATTACGACACGCAAGAATACGACTACACGGAATCGCGCCTGACGGAGATACGCGGACTGATGCAAACGGCCGTCACACCGAACACGTCCCAGACGCCCTTCTCTCCTACGGGCGTACAAACGGCCCTGATGATGAAATCGCAGGATGGACTTTACATCAACTTACACGAGGCGGCGCTTGTCGATTACCCGTGTATGTCGCTCAATCTCGACGATCAAACACTGACATTCCAGTCGTGGCTAACCCCCGACGCACAAGGAAAAAAAGGATATATGCAAACGCCGTGTCACACGCCGTGGCGTACGGTCATCGTCAGCGACGACGCACGTCGTATCCTCGCCTCTCATCTGACTCTCAACCTGAACGAACCGTGCAAACTCGACGATGTGTCATGGATTCGTCCGGTGAAATACATCGGGGTATGGTGGGAAATGATTTCGGGACGCTCATCGTGGGCGTATACGAACGATCTGCCTTCGGTGCGGTTAGGCGTCACGGACTATACGAAAACGAAACCGAACGGTACGCATGCAGCGAATAACGAAAAAGTGCGCCGGTACATCGATTTTGCCGCACAGCACGGATTCGACCAGGTGCTTGTGGAAGGATGGAACGAAGGTTGGGAAGACTGGTTCGCCATGTCGAAAGACTACGTTTTCGATTTTGTGACACCTTATCCGGACTTCGACCTGAAAGGGCTGAACGAATATGCGGCTTCAAAAGGCGTGAAGTTAATGATGCACCATGAGACATCGGCTTCGGTACGGAACTACGAACGTCACATGGACAAAGCCTATCAGTTAATGAAAGATTACGGGTACAATGCCGTAAAGAGCGGCTATGTAGGCAACATCATTCCGCGCGGTGAGTATCACTACGGCCAGTGGATGATCAATCATTACCTCTATGCGGTACAAAAAGCGGCCGAATATCAGGTGATGGTCAATGCGCACGAAGCGGTACGTCCCACTGGGCTTTGCCGTACGTATCCGAACCTTATCGGTAACGAGTCCGCGCGCGGCACGGAATACGAGTCGTTCGGCGGGAACAAAGTCTTCCATACGACGGTGTTGCCGTTTACACGCCAGATCGGAGGACCGATGGATTACACGCCCGGTATCTTCGAAACACGGCTCGAAAAAGTAAACCCGGGCAATAACTCTTACGTACGTTCGACGCTCGCACGCCAATTGGCACTGTACGTGACGATGTACAGTCCGCTTCAGATGGCGGCCGACTTGCCCGAAAACTACGAACGCTTCATGGACGCGTTTCAATTTATAAAAGATGTAGCCATCGACTGGGACGAATCGAAATACCTCGAGGCCGAGCCGGGCGATTACATCACCGTGGCACGTAAAGCGAAAGGAACGAACAACTGGTTCGTCGGATGCACGACGGACGAGAACGGCCATACCTCGCGCCTTGCGCTCGACTTTCTGGATGCCGGTAAGAAATACACGGCCACGATTTATGCCGATGCCCCGGATGCCCATTACGAAAAAAATCCGCAGGCTTACACGATCAAACGCATGAACGTGACGAACAAAACGAAGCTGACCCTCAAAGCCGCACCCGGCGGAGGCTATGCCATCAGTATCATGGAACAGAAATAAAACCTAAAACAACAAGGATATGAATAAAAACAAGCTATTCTCTCGAAAGAGAAGTATCTGCCTGCTGCTTGTCGCGCTGCTTGTCGCGGCCGGCGGCTATGCGCAGAAGATAACGGTCAAAGGTACCGTTGTCGATGAGATGAACGAACCCGTCATCGGGGCGAATGTAGTGGAGAAAGGTACGATCAACGGAATCATCACCGATCTGGACGGTAATTTTACGCTGTCGGTCGATGAAAAGGCCGTGATCGTTGTTTCTTACATCGGTTACAAGCCGCAGGAGGTCAACGCCACGAAAGACCCCATGCGGATTATTTTACGAGAAGATTCGGAGATGCTCGAAGAAGTCGTCGTAATCGGATACGGTTCGGTAAAGAAAGACGATGCGACAGGCTCGGTGACAGCCATCAAGCCGGACAAAATGAACCGCGGACTGACGACGAACGCACAAGATTTGATGGCCGGGAAGATTGCCGGCGTGAATGTCGTATCGAGCGGCGGTACACCGGGCGGAGGCGCCACGATCCGTATCCGCGGCGGGTCATCGTTGAATGCCAACAACGATCCGCTGATCGTTATCGACGGGCTGGCCATGGACAACGACGGAGTCAAAGGGCTTTCCAATCCGCTCTCGATGGTTAACCCGAACGACATCGAAACCTTTACGGTGCTGAAAGACGCCTCGGCAACAGCCATCTACGGATCGCGCGCATCGAACGGTGTAATCATCATCACCACAAAGAAAGGCTCGCTCGAAGGCGGCAAGTCGAAAGTGCGCATTACGTACGACGGAAATGTCTCGATGAGTAACGCAAAAGACAAAATCGAAGTGATGAACGGCGACGAATACCGCGCGCGCATCAAGCAGCAATACGGCGAAAGCAGCGACGCATACAAGGCGCTGGGCAACGCGGACACCGACTGGCAGAAAGAAATCTATCGGACAGCCCTCTCGACCGACCATAACATCAGTCTGTACGGTGGTTTGGGTACGATGCCTTTCCGCGTATCGGTCGGTTATACGAACCAGAACGGTATCCTCAAAACGTCGAACTTCGAGCGGTACACCGCATCGCTCAACCTCTCTCCCTCGTTCTTCGACGGGATGTTGAAGCTGAACGGAAACCTGAAAGGGATGTACGCACAGTCCCGCTTTGCCGATGCCGGCGCGGTAGGTACGGCCACCCGCATGGATCCGACTCATCCGGTGATGGGCGAAGGCGAAGTTTACTCGAAATATTTCGGGGGCTATTTCCAGTGGACGAATGACGGAAAAGCGCTCAACGATCCGACATGGACGCTGACAAGCAACTCGCTGGCGCCGGGTAACCCCGTCTCGCTGCTGGAGCTCAAGAACGACCGTTCGAAATCGAAATCGCTCGTGGGCAATCTCGAGGTCGATTACAAGTTCCACTTCCTCCCCGATCTGCGTATCCACGCCAACGGAGGGATGGACCTCTCGACCGGAAAGCAGACGACGGACGTAAGTCCCTATTCGTTCACAAACAATTACTACGGCAGCTACGGCTTCGAGGAAATCGACAAGTATAATCTGTCGTTCAATACGTATTTGCAATATGTGAAATCGGAAGGCATTCACAACCTCGACGCTATGGTGGGTTACGAATGGCAACATTTTCATCGCGAGGGCAACAACCGCTATACGGGCTACTATCCGAAAACGAACACGATCAACCCCGGCAAAGAATATTCTCCGTCTCAAAAGGAATGGGCTTCGGAGAACTTCCTCGTTTCGTTCTTCGGACGTCTGAACTACACGCTGGCAGACAAGTATCTGTTTACGGCTACGGTTCGCCGCGACGGCTCTTCGCGTTTCCATAAAGATCATCGCTGGGGCACCTTTCCCTCGTTCGCTTTCGGTTGGAAGATGAAGGAGGAAGAATTCCTGAAAGACATCGACGTACTCTCCGACCTGAAGCTGCGTCTGGGCTACGGGGTGACCGGACAGCAGAACATCGGTTCGGATTATTCGTATTTCGCCTCTTACACGGCCAACAAAGGATTTGCCTATTATCCGATCGGCTACGGTCAGGGCGAGTCGTATCGTCCCGACGCGTATAACAAAGACTTGAAATGGGAGAAGACGACGACCTACAACGCCGGACTCGACTTCGGCTTTATGAACGGCCGTATCTCGGGGGCTGTCGATTATTATTATCGCAGAACGGACGACCTGATTAACTATGTCTATGTATCGGCCGGAACGAACTTCAAGAATCAGGTGAACGCCAATATCGGATCGCTCGAGAACCGCGGGGTCGAATTTTCGATCCATGGCAAGCCCGTCGTGCGGAAAGATTTCACATGGGACATCGGATTTAACCTGACGTATAACAAAAACAAAATCACGAAGCTCACAAGTGGCGACGGCGAAGGCTACTATGTTTCCACCGGAGGCATTTCGTACGGTACGGGAAATAAGGTACAGGCGCACGCCGTCGGTCATCCGGCATACGCGTTCTACGTATATCAGCAGGTATACGACGACAAGGGTAAACCGATCGAAAACCTGTTTGTAGATCGTAACGGCGACGGTATCATCAACGAGAGCGACAAGTATTTCTACAAAAAACCGACGGCCGACGTGCTGATGGGACTTTCGTCGAAGATGCTTTACAAGGCATGGGACTTCAGCTTTACGCTCCGCACGAGCCTGAACAACTACGTTTATAACGATGTAGAGTCGAACAGCAGTAATTTGAGCCAGTTGTATGCCCCGTCGGGATTCCTGATCAACCGTCCGACGATGGTACTCGAAAACAACTGGCAGGGCGAAGGCAACTTCTACATGTCCGACTATTTCGTGCAGAACGCGTCGTTCCTCAAGTGCGACAACATCACGCTCGGTTACTCGTTCAACCTGAAAGGGCTGGGCTCCGGACGCGTGTTCGCCGCCGTGCAGAACGTCTTTACGATTACCGGCTATAAAGGACTCGATCCGGAACTGATTACCGGTTCGGGCGCCGGCCTGAACTACGGTATCGACCGTGACCTCTATCCCCGTCCCCTTACCTCGTTGATGGGAGTAACATTGAATTTTTAATCACCGAATAAAGTGCAAATCATTATGAAACGAAATACGATAAAATCATGGATTATTACGGCCGCATTGTCTTTTTCAATGTCGGGCATGGTATCGTGCGTAGGTGATCTGGATGTGACGCCGATCGATCCGAGCGTCACGATGGAATTTGACCAGAACAAAGTCTTTACGAAGATTTACGCGACGATGGGGTTGACCGGCCTCGAAGGGCCTGCCGGATCGGGCGATATCGACGGCCTCGACGAAGGAACGTCCGACTTCTTCCGACTGATCTGGAACATGAACGAACTTTCGACCGACGAAGCGCATTGCTGCTGGGGCGACGGGGGAATACCCGAACTCAATTACAACGCGTGGGGCGCGTCGCACGAGTATGTGACGGGACTTTACTACCGTCTGTATTTCAACGTGACGTTATGTAACTTCTTCCTCGAACAGACGGAAGGGAAAACCGACGGCGAAAGCGTGGCACAGCGCGCCGAAGCGCGTTTTATGCGTGCTCTGAACTATTATTACCTGATCGATATGTTCGGAAAAGTACCGTTCGTAACGAAGGTATCGACCGAGAACCCGTCGCAGGCAGAGCGTGCCGAGCTCTTCCAATTCGTCGAAAAAGAGCTGCTCGAAGCATCCGAAACGATGAAAGACCCGCGAACGAATGCCTACGGCCGCGCCGATAAAGCGGCGGCATGGCTCCTGCTGGCGCGTCTCTACCTGAACGCCGAGGTATATACCGGCACGGCGCAATGGGCCAAGGCGGCCGAATACGCACAGAAAGTAATGAGTACGTCGTACAGCCTGTCTCCGGTATATAAGCACCTGTTTATGGCCGATAACAACGGCAGCTCTGTGAACAAGGCGAATACGGAGATTATCCTGCCGATTTTGCAGGATGGCGCCACGACACGTAACTTCGGTGGCTCCCTGTTCCTGATTGCCTCGACGCATAAAACGAAAGACATGCCGGCTTACGGAACGACCGAAGGATGGGCCGGAAACCGTTGCCGTCCGCAACTGGTAAAGAAGTTCTTCCCGACGAGCGACGCTCCGAATGCCGAGACGGATCAGATCATCAAGGCGGCGAAAGACGACCGCGCCCTGTTCTTCGGCAAAGACCGCACCTTATCGGTCGACGACGCGTCGAAGTTCGAAAGCGGCTTTTCCTTCGTCAAATTCTCGAACCTGCGTGCCGACGGCGCTTCGACCAGCGACTCGAAACATGCCGATATGGATGTGCCGCTGCTGCGTCTGGCCGAAGCCTACCTGACGTTTGCCGAAGCGACGGTACGACAGAACGGAGGCGCTACGGCGGCGGCCACCGATGCGATCAACACCCTGCGCAAACGCGCCAACGCCAAAACGGAAACATCGTACACCCTCGACCATATCTTGGACGAATGGTCGCGCGAGTTCGCCTTCGAAGGACGGCGACGCTCCGACCTGATCCGTTTCGGCAAGTTCGGAGGCAATACGAACTATGTATGGCAATGGAAAGGCGGCGTGAAAGACGGTACGAGCTTCGGCAAGCACCTTAACCTCTACCCGATTCCGGAGAACGACCTGAACGTGAACAACAATCTGGTACAACATCCGGGCTATTAATCTTCCGGCAACGGAAATTGAACATGTCAAAACAAACAGATAAAGATCATGATGAAAAATAGAAATAAAATAGCAGTCATGCTGCTGGCCGGGTTATCGTTCGTTTTTGCTTCGTGCGACGACGACCGCAACTCCAACCCGACGTTGCAGAACCCGACGAAATTCGTCCTGAACACACCGGCCTACGCCGAGGGCGCCGTGTACGATCTGGAAAACTCGTCGTCCGTAGAGCTTACCTGCTCGCAACCCGACTACGGCTTCACGGCCGCTACGGTCTATTCCGTACAGGTATCGCTCGACAACGACTTTACGACCGAAGGGAAGTTCGCCACGCTGGCCACGACATACACAACGGCCAAGATGGCCATCGATGCGGCCGAAATCGCCGTGGCACAAACTACGCTGGCACTGGAGAAGGGAATCACGGAAGACCGCTTCCCGCTTACTTCGAAACTGTATGTTCGACTCAAGGCGGCGTTAACGAACGGCAAAGGCGAAATCTTCTCCAATGTGGCTACGCTCCGTACGCGAACGAAGTTTGCACTCAGCCCCATTGTCCTGCCCAAGACGATGAACATCGTCGGCAGTACGATCGGCGACTGGAAATGGGAAGATGCCATGGAGATGGTACCTACCTGGGCCAAGAACGGTACGTTCTGGCGTATCCTCTACTTCGAAAAGGACGCGGAGATGAAATTCAACATCGAGAAAAGCTGGGACGGTCAGGAATTCGGCGGTTCGGCCACACTCGAAGACCATGCCAATGCGGGCCTTTCCGACGCCGGAGGTAACCTTAAGGTAGCGCAGGCCGGATGGTACCTTGTCGTCATCAAAACGGCCGTCGAAGGACGTAACCTGAAATATACCGTCGCGTTCGAAAAACCGAACGTCTATCTGATCGGCGGGGTGGCTCACGAAGGCAAATGGGAAATCCTCGATGAGAACCTCTTTACCGTGCCGGCCGATGCCAAAGGCGACTTCGTGTCTCCTCCGTTCAGCAATACGGCCGAAGTACGCATGTGTGTGAAGATTGCCGACGAAGACTGGTGGCACTCCGAATTTATCGTCTTTGCCGACGGAAAAATCGCTTACCGCGGCTCGGGCGACGATCAGGAACGTTACGCGCAGCCGGCAGGCAAACGCGCTTACCTGAACTTTATGACCGGTAAGGGACGTTATGAATAAATGTAAAGTGAAATGATAAACTATACGGATATGAAAAAGTGGTCAATCTATATGATGCTGTGTTCGGTTTTTATCCTCACGGCATGCACGGAAGATTTTAACAGTGATGTAGCTGCTCCTCAGCAATGGGAGCAGGAACAAGCCAAGACGATCGGCTTCAAGGCCGAGAAGGTCGAAGCCATCGACCTGAACACCGTGACATCGGAGAAAGTGAAAGTCTGCTCGATTACGAAGCCGACACTCACCGCAGGACGAGTGAAAGGATACGCCTTGTATCTGAACGAACAGGTTACACTCGAAGTCGACAGTTTGGGACAGGTGAAAACAAGCGCGTTGCAGGATTCGATCGTTTCGATCTACGGCAGGCGTCCCGAACTGCGTACCCTCAACGCACGATTGTATGCCCTCCTCGCTTTGGGCGGACAGACACTCCGTTCGGACAGTGTGGCGCTGACATTGGCCGTCAAGCCGAAAGCACCTTTTATCGATAAGGCGTATTACCTGATCGGGAATATGAACGATTGGAAGGCCGACGATGTGTCGAAGCTCATCAAACTGAATCAAAGCGGCGACGTGTACGAGAATCCCGTCTTCTCAATGATACTCAAAGTGCCGGAAAACTGCTACTGGAAAGTCATCCCGCAAACACGCGTCGATGCCTTTACAAAAGGCGAGGCGGAAAATGTATGGGGCGAGGGCGTACTGGGCTGTGCCGTCGATGGCGACGAATCGACCTCCGGCAAACTCGTGGTCAACGGTAACGCCATGAAGATCAAAGACGGCGGATGGGTGAAAATCGAACTCAATATGCTCGATTACACGTATAAAGTCACCGTACTGGGCAACGTCAGTCCGTTCCTCTACGTGCCGGGCAATCATCAGGGATGGTCGCCGGCAACGGCTCCTTTCGTTCATTCGACCGATTTCATGAACTACAGCGGCTTCGTATCGCTCGACGGCGAGTTTAAGTTTACGTCCGAAAAAAGTTGGGACGGCACCAACTACGGCGCCGGAACGAAAGACGGAACCCTCTCGACCGATGGCGAGGCAGGCAACCTGAAAGCCGAAAAAGGCTTCTATCTGCTGAAGGCGAACATCTCGTCGCTCACGTGGTCGGCCGTGCTCATCAAAACCTTCGGACTGATCGGCAGCGCAACGGACGGCGATTGGAACACTTCTACGCCGATGACGTTCGATGCCGCCAAAAGCGAATATTCGATCACCGCCACCCTGAAAGACGGAGAGCTGAAGTTCCGCGCCAACGATACGTGGGACATCAATCTCGGCGGCGATCCGGAGAATCTGACCCTCGGCGGTGCCAACATCGCCGTCAACGCCGGTACGTATAAGATCACCCTGTCGCTCTCCAACGCGCAGAAATATACCTGCACGATGGTGAAACCATAAGGACGACGATACATACGCGCCCATAGAAAGAGAGGGTATGTCTCAAAACGTAATGTTTGGGCATACCCTCTTACAATCGCCCGACAGCCTAATACCGATTCGATTTATACATTCAACATATACTCGAACTCACAGATACGAGGTTCTTTCGGCATGTTTTTAGTCCCCGAAAACTGCGTCGTCAGGACGATACGGTAATCGCCGGGGGCGGCGGGTACGATAAACGTTATCTTCGACGGATCGTCTTCATTGAGCGTTTTGCTCCTTACGACTCGACCGAAACAGTCATCTTTCCGGTTCGTAATGGAAAGGTCGTACAATTCCACCATTACTTTGTTTTTTTCGGTTGTTGCCATGACAGTTCATTTTTTTAGTAAAACAACTTTAAACCGAAGAGCATCGTTGAACTTCCGAAGAGCAAAATTGGACTTCCGAAGAGCAAATTAGTACCTCCGAAGTAGAAATTAGTACTTCCGAAGGGCAAATTAGTACCTCCGAAGTAGAAATTAGTACTTCCGAAGTAGAAATTAGTACTTCCGAAGAGCAAATTAGTACCTCCGAAGAGCAAATTAGTACCTCCGAAGTAGAAATTAGTACTTCCGAAGGGCAAATTAGTACTTCCGAAGAGCAAAATTGAACCTCCGAAGTAGAAATTAGTACTTCCGAAGGGCAAATTAGTACTTCCGAAGAGCAACGTCAGCCTGAAATATTCGTTTTGATTACCTCACTCCCCTTTCGGATAGTCCGAGTAGAGGAGATATTTCGCGCGGATTTCGGCGTCGGGTGCTCCGGCAAGGATTTGTTTGCGCAGCGATCCGTTCCGGCCGGCAGATCGAACCATCGCGGCCGGTTGAAAATGCGTTCCCCGCACGACACGCACGCCCCTTCGGCGCAAGCAGTAGGGGGCCGGAACAAACGACTTTTTAGTGTCCTGTCCTGAAATTTGATGTTAAACCCAAATTACGCGATACACTGTTCGGCGGGTACCATTATTTAATGGGCAATGGTCAATAGTTAATGGTTATGCCGGGTACGATGCCTTTTTCCCCAACGCTTCGCTTTGGGCTGAATTATTCTCCCCCGCTGCTGTCAGCCGATATGTTCAACCATCCAACCATTCGACACTTGGAAACACCCGCAAAGCTTCCGTTTTACTTGCTGTTCCGTCACAGACACGGAGTCAATGTTTCATTTTGGGGAGCTTCCAGTGGTATTTGACGGCAAGTACGCGCATCAACAAGATCGTGCCGGCCGAAAGCAGTTCGCATACTTCATTGCTGTAACCGAACGTCATGCAAAGCGCAAACACAACTCCCCCCATCACGCAGGCCAGCGCATAGACCTCCTGCCGAAAGACGAGCGGCGTTTCGTTGATAAAAATATCGCGTACCACTCCGCCGGCGATCCCTGTAATCGTACCCATCGTAATAGCCACCCAGAACGGATAATTCAGTTCGAGCGTCTTCTCTACGCCGATGACGACGAAGAGCGCCAGACCGATCGCGTCGAAGATAAAGAACGGCGTGTCCAGCCGTACCAATTGCTTGCTGAAAATAAGTACAATCACCATCCCCAACAACGTACAGTACATGTACGAGGGACTCAGCATCCAGAACGGAGTGACATCGAGTAGCAAATCGCGCAATGTTCCGCCACCGATAGCGGTAACGAGCCCCACCACAAATGCCCCGAACCAGTCGAACTCTTTCGCCGCCGCCAAGCGGATACCGCTGATGGCAAAAACAATCGTTCCCGCATATTCGATCATATCCCTGAGCGAAAACAGCGAGGTATAATCTTGCAATGACTCCATTTTATTTCTCTTGCCTGTTTGTTTGAAGTTGCAAAGATATAACACCTTATGACTTTTTATTCGGTGAGATGAGAAAAATCATGTTTAATAACATAGATTTTACTTTTCAAAAAAGTACCACTTTTTAAAAAAATATGCTTTACTTTGAACCGTCTTACCAAAAAAGACGACTCGTGGTTTTCCTTTTTTAAAAAAGCGTTTTTACGGAAGCAAAGTCGCCAATCGTCTTTTTCAGACAATACAAATAACAAACACAATCTTTAATTAATCTTTTCATTTTCTATCATGATGCACAAGCAATCAGTATTGAAACACGGAGTCGGTATGGCATGCGGCCTGTTGCTTGCAACAGGCGCACCTACCCTTCCGTCGTATGCAGAGAATGTGACTGTTGCCGTTACGCAGCAGTCGAGAACCGTTTCAGGAACGGTCGTAGATGAACAAGGCATCCCTTTGTTGGGAGTGAACGTGTCCGTTTCCGGCACAACGACGGGAACGATCACCGACATTGACGGTAAATTTACGCTCGAAGTACCGGCGGGAGCACAATTGACGTTCTCCTACATCGGTTTTATTTCTCAGACACACTCCTCATCAGCCAATCTGTCGAGGATCGTACTGAAAGAAGACACACAAAAATTGCAGGAAGTCGTTGTCGTAGGATACGGCACGCAGCAGAAGAAAGACATCACCGGCTCGGTGGCTGTGGTAGACGCAGACGAAATGTTGAAAACACCCGCCGCCTCGGCTACGCAGCAATTGCAAGGACGCGCTGCCGGCGTGGTGATCGGCTCCACCGGTTCGCCCGGCTCGAAGTCGATGGTACGTATCCGCGGTATCGGTACGGTCAACGACAACGGGCCGCTTTATGTGATCGACGGAGTGTCCACCCGTAACCAGAACCTCAACAGCATCAACCCGAACGACATCGAGAGCATGCAGGTGCTGAAAGACGCTTCTTCGGCCGCGATCTACGGAGCAGAGGCTTCGAACGGGGTCATCCTCATCACCACAAAAAAAGGATTGAAAACCGGCCAGCGTCCGAAATTGACGTACGACGGATACTTCGGCGGCTCGATGACCGGCAAGAAGTATGATGTTCTGAACGCCACCGACCGCCTGAACGTGGAATGGGCGGCACAAGCCGGCGGCTATAAGCTTAGAGGAAGCAATGACCTTCCTTCGCACGAGCAATTCGGCACCGGCGCAACACCTTCAATCCCGAATTATCTTTCAACAGAAGGAGCACGAGGCCAGCAGTTGAACCCGGCCGATTACAGCTATCCGGGCAATCAAATGGTTCCCTGGGATGCGCAGGGAACAGACTGGTGGGACGAGTTAAGCCGTACCGGTATGATTCAGAACCATCAACTCTCCTTGCAGGGCGGTTCGAACCACGGTTCCTACCTGTTCTCGGCCAACTATTACGATCAGGAAGGAACGGTGATCCACCAATATTTCCGTCGTTATCAGATCCGCGCCAATACGTCGTACAACGTACGCGACTGGTTACGCGTGGGGGAAAACCTGACGTACGCATGGACAAAAGATAACGGTCTGAATGAAAACTCCGAGCAAAATACTCCTTATTCGTGGACGTATCGCGCTTCGCCGTGGGTGCCGGTATATGATATACAGGGACATTTCGCCGGATCGAAAATCGCCGGTACCGGAAACTTCGAAAATCCGGTGGCCGCGGCTATCCGGAACAAAGACAATTACTGGTCTAATACCCGTATCTTCGGAAATATCTGGGGGGAAGTCGATTTGATGAAAGACCTGACATTCCATACCAGTTTCGGTATCGACTATACCGGAAATTACAGTTACAGTATGTCGAAGAAAAATTTAGAATTCTCCGAAACCCCCGGTGTGAACGGACTGACCGAAGAGGCCGGGTTTAATTTCCGGTGGGTATGGACGAATACGTTGACATTCGACCGGACGTTCAACGAGGTGCACAAACTCAACTTATTGGTAGGAACCGAAGCCGTTCGCGACGGACTGGGACGCAGTATGTCTGGCTATCGCCGGAATTATCTGTACGAAGATAACATCAGCACTTGGACGTTGAATATGGGCGAATACAACGATTTCCGTAATGCGGAATCCGACTACAGAGGCGAATTTGCTTCGTTCGGTATCTTCGGGCGTGCCAACTACTCGTTTGCCGATAAATATTTGTTGACGGCAACGGTACGTCGCGACGGCGTATCGCGTTTCTCGAAATCGAACCGTTACGGAACGTTCCCGTCTCTTTCGGCCGCATGGCGCGTTTCTTCCGAAGAGTTTATGAATGATTTCGAATGGCTCGACGACCTGAAGCTGCGTGTCGGATACGGACAGGCCGGTAACTCGACCTTCCCGAGAGCTACCAATTTTGCCTCATATTTTTCGACAGACCCGAGCCGTACGAATTATGACTTTACAGGCAAACAAATATCTACGCAGTTGGGTTACCGGATGGGAACAATCGGCAACCCGGATACGAAGTGGGAGCGTGTAGAAACGACGAATATCGGGTTGGATGCGACTTTCCTCGGCGGTAAATTCTCGACCAACGTAGAATGGTGGTATAAGAAAAGTACGGATATGCTCGTAGAAGCCGTTTATTCAAGTTTAGCCGGAGGAGCGGACAAACCGTATATCAATATCGGCGATATGAAGAATACGGGAGTCGATTTTATGCTCAACTATCAGGACAGAAGCGGAGACCTTTCATGGAATGTGAATCTGAACGTTTCAGCCTATAAGAACGAAGTCCTGAAAATCGGCGTCTCGGACAAGGCCGCGAAATACAGCTATTTCGACCGAATTTCAGGTCCCATATCCCGTACGACGAAAGGGCATCCGATCAGCGAGTTTTACGGATATAAAATCAACGGATTCTATGAATCGGCCGAAGAAGTAAACGCATTGACTCCGCTGGGTGAAACGGCCGGGAAATTTGATCCCAAAACATATATCGGTAAATTCAAATATCATGATGTGGACGGCGACGGTAAGATTACGACTGACGACCGCGATGTGCTCGGATCGCCGCATCCCGACTTCACGACGGGATTGAATGTCGGATTGGGATACAAAGGCTTTGATTTTTCAATGTTCTGGTATGCCTGTGTCGGAAACGAGATTTTCAACGTAACAAAATATTTTACCGACTTCTGGATGTTTAACGGAAACCGTTCCAGCCGTATGCGCGATCTCTCGTGGGAGCCGGGCAAGAAGAATGCCATCCTGCCGATTCTGGACAAACAAGACAACAAATCGGGAACGAACGCGAACTCGTACTATGTGGAAGACGGAACGTACGCACGGATGAAGAACATTACGCTGGGTTATACCCTTCCGAAAAACTGGCTCCGGAAAGCGACGATCGAGAACCTGCGCTTCTACGTTCAGGCCGAAAATCTGCTGACGATTACGGGCTATAAGGGAATCGACCCTGAAGTAACGAACCGGAACAAAACAGCCTCGGGCGGCGATTTGGAAAAAGGAATTGACGCGGGTGCTATTCCAAGCAGTATCAAATTTATCTTTGGTGTCAATCTGGTCTTCTGATCTATTTGTATCATCTTAAAAAATAACATCATGAAACGAATTATATATACCATCAGTCTGACAGCCGCGGTTCTGGGGATGACTTCGTGCGGCGAAGATTTTCTTTACAAAGATCCCCAAGGAAGCATCTCTCAGGGTACGTTAGAAAACGCGCAAGGGGTAGAGCTGCTGACCACAAACGCGTATGCGAACCTGACGGAGAACGGCTGGGGAGCGACCCCCTTCAACTGGGTGTTCGGCAGTATCATCGGAGGCGATGCCAACAAGGGTTCGTCGGCCGGCGACCAGTCGGTTGTCAACGAAATAGAAACGTATGCCCCGCTTACGACGAACAGCTATGTAAAGCAAAAATGGGACTGGACCTACAAAGGTGTGCAGCGGTGTAATATTGCCTTGAGAACATTGAAGAAAGCGAAAGATATGGCTCCGGAAGTCGCCAAATCGCGCGAAGGCGAGTTGTTCTTCCTGCGTTCGCTGTATTACTTTGAAGGCGTAAAACTAATGGGGCCCTCTTCGCTGGCTTGGGTACCTTGGGACAACGAAGAAAATGACCCGAAAGTATACAACGGTACGGATATCTATCCGAACATCATGGCCGAAATCGATCAGGCCATTTCGTTATTGCCCGAGAAACAGGGCGAAGTCGGACGCGTGAATGTATGGGCTGCCAAAGCGTTGAAAGCAAAGATGCTGATGCAGCAAGGCAAAATGGCAGAAGCCAAACCGGTCTTAGCCGATCTGTTGGCCAACGGACAGACATCGAACGGATTGAAGTACGGGCTGGAAGATAACCTGAACAACAACTTCAACGCCTTTACGGATAACGGCAAAGAATCGATCTTCGCTGTGCAGCATTCGGTCGACGCCAATGACAACGGATTGCCGGGCTATTCGCTGAACTTCCCGCACAATGTGGACGACAGCGCGCCGGGCGGTTGCTGCGGATTCTTCCAGCCCTCGTACGACCTCGTCAACTCGTATCAAGTCGATGCCGACGGATTGCCGTATCTCGACTATTCTTATCGCAGCAAACCCAGCGTGTCGGTGTTCGACGGAAGCGCGCCGGCCGGCAGTCAATTTAAGAATGACTTCACGATCGCCGTAGACCCGCGTCTCGACTTCGCCGTAGGGCGTCAGGGCGTTCCGTTTAAAGACTGGGGGATTTGCTTTAAAGACGGTTACGGAATCCGTGACAAAGGAAATGGCGGGATCTTCCTGCCTAAGAAACACGTATGGACGAAAGCCGAAGAAGAGGCGGGGCTTGCTTCGCGCAGCCGATACGCAGGCTGGGCACCGGCCGTTGCCTTGAACATGCAGTACCTCTCGGTACGCGATATGATTCTGCTTTACGCCGAATGTCTGGCCAACGACGGAGAATTGGCGGCTGCCATGGAGCAAGTGAACAAAATCCGTACACGTGCCGGCAACGAGGCGAATATCATTCAATTCCCCGACGGAAACGGACAGAAATATGTAGTTAAAACGTATCCGTCTACTCACGCCGCGTTTACGGACAAGAATACGTGTATCGCCGCCATCCGCTTCGAACGCAAGCTGGAACTGGCCATGGAAGGACAACGCTGGTACGACTATGCACGGTGGGGAAAAGAAGTGATGAAGAAAGAAACTTCGGCCTACGTAACGTATGAGAAACAATACCTTTCGAAGTTCGTTTCGGCATCGACAACCTTCGATAAAGTGTATTTCTTTGTGCCCGACGCCCAGATTAAAGATAAAGGAGTGGACGAAAACGGTAAGCCTTACCTCGTTCAGAACGATCTGTGGAAGTAAAAATCGTTTTATTAATCGTTGAGTAATTTGTGAAAAAGAGCAGGCAACATCCGGTTGCTTGCTCTTTTTCTTTGACAGGTATCCCAACTTGCGGATTCGTGTTCTTTTATTTAAGACTGATTCGTCAGTCGTCGACAGCCTGTCCCAAGAGCGTAGCCGAGGTAGCGTCTTCGATACGCACGTTCACATACTGGCCGATGCGGTGTGTACCCTTATCGAAAATTACGACTTTGTTGTGTTCCGTATGTCCGAACAGGCGGTCGCGCGACCGTTTGGAGAACCCTTCCACAAGCACCTCGAACGTTTTCCCGATGTCGCGGCGATTGCTCGCTTCCGAGAGTTGATTCTGCAAGTCGATCATCCCCTGCAATCGTCTGACCTTAACTTCTTCCGGCACATCGTCGGGGAGATGCTTGGCGGCATAGGTGCCCGGCCGCTCGGAATATTTGAACATAAAGGCCGAGTCATAGCCTACTTCGCGCATCAGCGACAAGGTTTCTTCGTAGTCTTCTTCTGTTTCGGAATGATAGCCGCAGAAGAGATCGGTCGAGATGGCGCACTCCGGCAGAATGCGGCGTATGGCGGCGATACGGTCGAGGTACCACTCGCGTGTGTATTTACGATTCATCACGGCCAGCATACGCGAACTGCCCGACTGTGCCGGCAAATGAATAAACTTGCAGATGTTTTTGTGCGTGGCCATGACGTGAAGCATCTCGTCGCTCATATCTTTCGGGTGCGAAGTCATAAAACGGATGCGCATCTCGGGCACCTCCGCCGCGACCCGGTCGAGGAGTTGCGGAAAACCGATGACTTCGCCATCGGGCGTCTCGTAACGGTACGAGTTAACGTTTTGCCCGAGCAGCGTCACGTCTTTGTAACCTTTCTGCCGCATGTCGCGTATCTCGTTCAGAATGCTGTCGATGTCGCGGCTTCTCTCCCGCCCGCGGGTGTAAGGTACGATGCAGTAGGAGCAGAAGTTATTGCAGCCTCGCATGATGGAGACGAAGCCGGTCACGTGCACGCCCGCCATCTTGAGCGGTATCACGTCGCGATACGTCTCCTGCGTCGACAGTTCGACATGGACCGCCTTCTCTCCCCGCTCAACGGCTCCGACAAGGTTCGGCAAATCCATGTACGAATCGGGACCGGCCACCAGATCAGCACCGTGCTGATGTACCAGCTCTTCTTTCACACGCTCGGCCATACAACCGAGTACCCCGATAATCAGATGTTTCTTTTGCTTGCGCAACGACTGAAAATATTGCAATCGCCCGACGACACGTTGTTCGGCATTGTCGCGCACCGAACAGGTATTGACGAAAATCGCGTCCGCCTCATGAATATCGTTCGTCAGTTCGTATCCATCGGTCTGCATGACCGAAGCCACGACCTCACTATCTGCCACATTCATCTGGCATCCGTATGTTTCAATATATAACCGGCGATCGCCCGTATGTTTTTTTGTTTCTATCTCCATCCCTTCCTTTCCAAAAATAAGGGCGCAAATTTACACGATAATCTTCAATTTCGGTAACATCCCCCCGGCTTTCACGCCCATACAAATGGAATACAAGGCGTTAATCCGGGATAAAAAGCATGCTTTCGGGCAAAGTCGTTTCGCGGATATCTTTGCTCGAAAAGCCGACTTCCAGCACCTGCCCCATATAACTTTCGAAATAGAGCACTTTCAATTCATGCCATCCCGCCTCCAACGCGATCTTGCCCTCCTTCCGCCGCGGACTGCCGGAGCCGTCGTTATCGACGACTTCATGTCCGTCGATGAGCAGGCGCGATCCGTCGTCGGAGAACGTATAGAAACGATAGACCCCTCGTTCGGGAACATTGACCCATGTCCGGAACTCGTAGCCGAAGTAATCTTCGCGCGGGGCTTCACGAATCGAGAGCGTAGGCATCGTTCCTTTCGCAACCGGTTCGCTCTGCGTCATCTCATGCGTCGATTGGAAATCGCCTTCATAATAGGTATAGCTCACGCCCTGTTTCGTAGGAGCGCCTTCCCGTGCCGGCAGGTACTGCATACCCGTTTCGTCGGCTGCCGAAAGTCCCGAAGGGAAATAATAAAGCTGCTCTTTCCCCGACGGGGTACGAATCCACGTATCGAACCGGAACTTGTCCTGATACAACTCGATGATCCGCGCACCGCGTTCGAGTTTGCCGTACGCATCCGCCCCCGTGACCCGTCCGAAAGCCAAGGCGATGTCGTACTCGATCCCGATAAAATCGTTGTCGTGATCATGCCCGGCAAATACCCCCATGACGTCCCTCATCTCAACGAGTGAGGCAAAAAGTCCCGAATTGATTTTAGGAGAAGCGTTCCCCTCTCCTTTCGTCCCGAGCGTCGTATGGCGTCCCTCCACGTGATCGTACTCGGGGAGCGGGATATGAAAGAAAGCCAGCGCGGGCAACGGCACGCCTCCGTTCGTTTGCGTATAATGTCGGCTCGTCTGCCTGTACCATTCGATCTGATCGAAACGAATCCAGTCGTAATGCCCGTATTTCGTTTGCGCGGGATAGTCGTTCGAATCGAAGCAGTAGAGCAACGCGGCAACATCGGCCGATTGCGCGTGCAGAACGGATAACACATCATTCCCTGTGCCGTGAATGTCCGCAGGCCCCTCCTCTCCCACGAAATACGGAGCATCTTTCAGCAGAGAAAATATCTCCTCTCGTGATATTCCGGCTTCAGCATCGTGATTTCCCATGGTGACGGCAAAAGGAATTTTCGCTTCCGCAAAGATGGCGGCAATAGCCTGCCAGGCCTCACGTGCCGGCGCATCGGTCACGACATCGCCGGTCAGAATAGCCAGATGAGGGTTTTCGGTATCGAGTACATGCTTGATGGTCGCGACGGTCGCCGCGCAGTTCGGAGAGCGATGGCTCCAATGCAGGTCGGTAAACTGTGCGATGCGGAAGCGTCCCGCTTTATCGAAACGAAGCGCAATCGACTCGTCTTTGGCTTGCAATGCCCCAGCATATACGCATAAAAGCATAAGGAAGAAACACCACTTTTTCATAGCAAAAACGTTTTATTTCCACACAAGTTTAGCGACCACAGGGGCATGATCCGAAAGGTAGACGCCGTCTTTTTTTTCGGGTAGCGTTTCATAGGTCTGCACGGTGAAACCGTCCGTCAGAAAAACGTAATCGATCAGCGGACGTTCTTTTTCGGCAATCCTCCCGAAGTTATGAAACGTCCCCCGCAGGCCGGTCACGTTTTGCGCAACGGAGCGGCTGTCGCGTAATGTCTGAGTCACGTGGGTAAACACATCCGTATCGGGCGTGGCATTGAAATCGCCCGTAAGGATTACCGGCAGACCGCGCCTCAAGGCCTCGGTGCGGTGGAGCAACAGCGCAACGCCCTCGCGACGGGCAACTTTCCCGACATGGTCGAGATGCGTATTGATGAAAAACAGCTCGCGTCCCGTCTTTTTCTCCTTCAAAATCGCCCACGTAGCCATGCGCTCGCAGGCGCCGTCCCAACCTTTCGAGCCGGCCACCTCAGGCGTTTCGCTCAGCCAGAACCACCCGGAGTCGATGGCTTCGAACCGGTCGGCACGATACAGAATCGCGCTGTATTCTCCTTTTTCCTTTCCGTCTTCGCGTCCGGCGCCGATCGCCCGGTATTCCGGCAACCGTTCCTTCAAATCGTTCAACTGATGGGCGAGGACTTCCTGCGTGCCGAGCAGATCGACACCGCGCGCACGGATCACTTCGGCCGCCACTTCTTTGCGATGGGGCCAGGCGTTTTCGCCGTCACCCGCATGATCGTAACGAATATTGAATGTCATCACACACAACTCGGCCGGTTTCTCCGAAAAAGAGAGCAGCAACGGCAACACTAATAATCCGAATATTTTCTTCATGATGCTTTGATTTTTATGTAACTGAATAAACTAACGAAATTCTACTTCAGCGCGACAGATCGCTTTACCCTCGTGACAGATGGCGGTGGCGTAACGTGCGTCTCCGAGGCTTTTCCGGTACAGGGCAAGCTCCATGCCATACCGCCCCTCGGCCAGAAAAGCGATTTCAAACCGCGCGACCGACCGCGTACGATACATTTCGATATCGAACAGGTCGAGCATCGCCTCTATGTATTTGATACTGTTGAAATGGCCGTTGATATCAAGATCGCTGTATGTTACGGTATAGTTTACGGGTTGGGCATCGGGCGACCGTTCGGCAGCCGCCGGTTTTCCCGATATCGAGACGGGACACGGCCGATCTGTCAGATAGTCGGACAATCCTGTTTCGACAAGCGATACAGGGCGGCGTGTCGTTTTATCGATCGCCGCCCATACCGAGCGCGCGTAACCGAGCGTTTCACCGCCCGATGTCGTAATTTCAAAACATCGGTACGTAAAAATTCGCTCCACACATTCGACCCAAGTCGTGATCCGTATCGGTTCGGAGAGACGAGTTCCGTCGGCGATTTCGATGGCCAGCCGCGAGAGCACCCAGGCCGTATTCCGGGCTTCCATATCGTCGTAACCGTAGCCACGCTCAGTCGCATGGCATGTAGCCGCATGCAACAGATAGTTGCCTAACGTGGGGATGGTCACCCTGCCCCTGAAATCGAGCGAATACACTTCTGTTTGGTACGCGTACGTCCCGAGTTTCCCGATGGGCTGCTTCGTCTTCTTCATATCGTCACCTTATTTGAATCTGTTTTCCGGCAAAGATAGTTTTTTTAGACGTACGGCACTCGTTCAAAGTCTGATTTATGACCAAATTACGCGATACACTGTTCGGCATTTACCATTAATCATGGACGTACGAATATATGACAATGATTATGTCAGGCTTACAGCCCTCCGCCGGGATGCGATGCTTTTTTCCCCAACGCTTCGCATTGGGCTGAATTATCTCGCCCTTTCAGGGCTCTCGGTTAATTGTTATACCGGGTACATGGTTCAGCGTGTACCATGC
This sequence comes from Tannerella forsythia, assembly GCF_003860135.1. Lineage (GTDB taxonomy): Bacteria > Bacteroidota > Bacteroidia > Bacteroidales > Tannerellaceae > Tannerella > Tannerella forsythia_A. Next base: position 3,647 of record NZ_RQYN01000022.1, on the reverse strand, counting down.
ATAACAATTGACAATTAACCATTGACAATTATTTAACCAAGGGCTGAAAGCCCGGATTATTTCAGCCCCATCCCGCAAGGGTGGGGATCGACATCCGAACCTTGTTCGGAGGGCTGAAGGCCTGAATGAAATTCATTATGATTTGTTCTATTGCGGAATCCGGGGTTATACCCCATCAGCGATGAAAAACTTACAAAAAGAGAAAAAAACTCTTACGAAACGTTCGAATATCCGGGGACGATGGAATAACGGTTTAGACCATGCGTGCACCCTCGCATGGAGTATGCATGCACCCTCGCACGAACCATGCGTGCATCCTCGCACGGACTATGCGTACACCTATGCACGGACAGCCCGTGCATAGATGATCGGTTTACCGTCGTATGGGTTACAGCTTTCCGGCTGCGGCTTCGTCGAGATAGTAAACGAGGTTTCCGTCCGGCGCGACGCGCGTAGCCGGCAACGTAAGGTTCTTTTTGCGTACTACCTCATCGAGAATCTCCTGCTTACCCGCTCCGGTGCAGAGGAAAACCACCTCTTTGGCGCGATTAATCACGCCACCGGTAAGGGTAACGCGCCGCTGTCCGCTCTGCGGATGAGTAGCCAAAGCCACGACATCCTCCGTATCGAAAAGCGACAAGTTATCGGGGAAAATAGAGGCCGTATGACCGTCTTCGCCGATGCCGAGGATGATCAAGTCGAACTGCGGGAAACCGTCGGCAAAGGGCACCTGTTCGCGGATGCTCCGCTCGTACATGGACAGGGAGCGGCGCTCGTCGGGGTCGTACCGGACGGGGAAAGCCGATGTTTCGGGCACGATGCCCGAAGCGATCAGGATACGATGGAAGACGCCGAAGTTACTCTCGTCGTCGGTTGGCGGCACCATCCGCTCGTCGACCCAAAAGAAACGTATCTTCGACCAGTCGGTTTGCGTGTATTTTTCTGCGATGGTACGAAAAAGAAGTTTCGGGGTAGAGCCTCCGGACAACGCGACGGTTGCTCCTTTTTCGGCCATGCGTGACAGTAATTCGGCCAGATGCAGACACGTTTCTTCTGCCGTACGATATCTGTTCAGTGTCATCAGAGTTCGCAATAAGAGTTATCGGATGTCAGATTTTTGCAGGGGTAGCGCCACTCGTAGCCGTCGGCAGCGAGCAACGCATCGGCTTGTTCGGGTCCCCACGAGCCGGCCGGATAACCATACACGGGGATGGCCGGATTTTCGTGCCAGGCATCGAGGATGGGCTGCACAAACTGCCACGTAGCTTCTACCGCGTCACCACGCTGATAGAGGGTAGCATCGCCCGTCATGCAGTCGGACAACAGCCGTTCGTAAGCGTCGGGGATATGCCGTTCGTCGAGCGACGAGTAACGGAAATCCATACCGACCTGATCGACGTGGAAACCGGCTCCGGGCACTTTCATCCCGAACTTGAGCAGAATGCCTTCGTCGGGCTGGATGCGTATCACGAGCTGATTCCCGATGTTCTCGATGCCGTTCTTACGGGCGAAGATCCGGTGCGGATTGGGGCGGAAATGCACGACAACTTCCGTGACGCGCGTAGGCAGACATTTGCCGGTACGGATGTAGAACGGTACTCCGCTCCATCGCCAGTTGTCGATGAAACACTTCATCGCCACGAACGTTTCCGTCTTCGAGGCAGGGTCGACCCCTTTCTCATCGCGGTAAGCCTTCTGTGCCACGCCCCGAATCGTCGACGAGGTGTACTGGCCGCGCACCACGTATTCGGGAACCTGCTCCGTGGTCATCCGACGCAGGGAGAGAAAGACTTTCAGCATCTCGTTACGGATGGCATTGGCGTCGGACGAAACAGGCGGCTCCATCGCGGCGATGGCCAGCAACTGGAGCAAGTGATTCTGAAGCATATCGCGCAGAGCTCCGGCGGTTTCGTAATACCCCGCACGCGATCCGACCCCCAACGCCTCGGACGAGGTAATTTCGACGTATTCGATGTAGTTCCGGTTCCACAGCGGCTCGAAGATGCTGTTCGAGAAACGTGTTACCAGCATGTTTTGAACCGTCTCCTTACCCAGATAATGATCGATACGGTAGATTTGTTCTTCGTCGAAATAACGAAGCAATTCGCGATTCAGCTGCACCGCGCTCGCGTAATCGTGTCCGAAAGGTTTTTCGATAATCAGTCGTTTCCATCCTCCCGTCTGACAGGCCAGCCCCGCGTGATGCAACGATTCCGCCACCGAGGCATACATAAACGGCGGTATGGCAAAGTAATAAAGGTAGTTCGCGTGGCACGCGACCGTTTGCGAGAGCGATTCGAGGCGTGTTTTCAGTCCCTCGTAGTCGGTCGGATTGTTCGTATCCATCGTATGATAGTGCAAATTCGCGGCGAAACGTTCCACCGATTCGTCGTTGACGAACGAAGCCGGAGCGAACTGTTTCACTCCGCCGGCCATTTTGTCACGAAATTCGCCGTCGGTCAGCGATGCGCGTCCCACACCGAGTATGCCGAATTGCTCGGGCATCAGTTTCTGATAATACATGTCGTAGAGCGCGGGGATCAGCTTGCGCCATGTCAAGTCACCCGATGCTCCGAAGATGACTAATATAAAGTTTTTCTGTTCTTTTATTTCCATATTGCTGTTTCATTACTTTTTCACAAACATAGATAAAAAAGCCGAGATTTTTATCCATGAACCCGATATTATCCCAAATAATTTTTTCTCCTAACGTAATCCGTCGATTTTCAGGGCTCCATTTATTCGGCATCATCTGAAAAACGCCGTAATCCTTTTCACCGACGTTCCAAAACCGTGTGAAGAGGCAAGAAAAGGCTGCCGAATCGGAAGAGAAAACAAGCCTCGAGAGCCGTTTTAAAATCATTTGTGGGTATTTTGCATTTCTTCGTATAACAAAAAAGACCATCCGGCAGTTATTAATAGCGGAAAACAATGCCGGACGAATGCGGCTGCCTGCGCTTGTCCGGCCATCTAAAAACAGATATATGATGATAGTAGATTCTTTACGGAACTCGAAACATGTCGAGTCGTTGCATCCTTTGTTCAAAAAGGCCTTCGATTATCTTAAAGAGACAGACTTCTCACACATAGAAGACGGGAAAATCGAAACCGACGATCCCCGCCTGTTCTTCTCCGTCTCCACGCTTCGCGGAAAAGACCCGCAAGATGCCGTAATGGAAACGCACGAGAAATACATCGACATCCTGACTCCCATCGTCGGCGTGGAAAGCATCGGATGGAAAGCCGGCGACGAGCTGATGATCATCTCCCAACCCTACGACGCCGAAAAAGACCGCACACTCTATTACGATTTCCCGACAACGTACACGAAACTGTATCCCGGACAGTTCGCCGTCTATTTTCCCGAAGACGGACACGCGCCGGGCATCGGACAAGGGAACATCCGCAAAGTCGTGGCCAAAGTGGCGGTCGAATAAACGAGCCATTCGTCCGTCGCCACTCATCTCCCTCGACAAGATACATTTATGCAGTTTTGTATGATGCTTGCAGCAGCCCACAAAGGCATCATACAGTTTTGCATGATGCTTGCAGCAGCCCCGCAAGCGTCATACAGTTTCGCATGATGCTTGCAGCAGCCCCGCAAGCGTCATACAGTTTCGCATGATGCTTGCAGCAGCCCCGCAAGC
>NZ_RQYN01000210.1 GCF_003860135.1 Tannerella forsythia | reverse complement strand
CCTCCGAATCAAGCCAAGGGAAAAGTTTTGGGACCTACAGGCCCTTGTCAGGGGTATGCACTCTATATAGAAGTTGAAAACCCCAAAGGTATAGGACTTGAAGGGAAAGACATTTCCGCCGGAAGCGGCAGAACGTGGAATTACCAAAATGCAATTTCAGTGCCTCTTTTTAATCGGATAGGTTTGCCTGTTGAGCTTATGGAAGAGGGCACGTGGTTGCACTT
>NZ_RQYN01000209.1 GCF_003860135.1 Tannerella forsythia | reverse complement strand
TTTGTAGGCTTTTTCCAAACGGTAAATACCTTTTTCCCTGTTATAAGCATCTTTTTTTGCCCTATCGTCTGTATAGCCTATCAATAATCGCTGGGTTGCTGATTTTTTGTATTCAACCATTTGTTTGTCAATCTTGGGTTGCTCCGGTATCCACTGCTTTATATGATTGCTTTCGTTCTTGATCCTTGCTCCAATAATATATTTATATCCTTCGTTTTCAAGCCGG
>NZ_RQYN01000208.1 GCF_003860135.1 Tannerella forsythia | reverse complement strand
TCTTGCCTTTCTTTACCTACCCAAAATTCTAATCGCGCTTATGATGTGGGCGTAATCTTAGAGTCTTTTATAACCGGTATTTGGTGTGGAGCCAACCGCTTTTTGCATACCGAGGTCACTCGGGCAGATAAGGCGTTGGGAGATATCTTCGGATGGAAACATACCCCCGCACAAGACGCTTACAAGCGATATTTTTCCAAATTCAACGCCAAGACCAATTTGGAAGTT
>NZ_RQYN01000207.1 GCF_003860135.1 Tannerella forsythia | reverse complement strand
CATCAGGCGGATGGGTACGCTCGGAGCTCCTCTGTCGGAATAAAGTGGAGCAAACTCCTTTTCAAAATAGGACCAATCTATTTTGTCTGCAAGAACGGCAAGTTCGTGCTTCATGTCAATAAAATCTTTCAGCATGGGGCGGAACAAATCCCGCAGCCCTTTTTCCGGTAATTTTCCTAACATAATTTGCAGGGTTTTATACTGTAAAGATACAAATTCCTGCAAATATA
>NZ_RQYN01000206.1 GCF_003860135.1 Tannerella forsythia | reverse complement strand
TACCGTCATCTACTTTTACCCAAAAATCCTGTTTGTCTATCAGGTGTTGAATGGGGTGTGTAAATCGGGCTGCAATAATGTAGGGTAAAGATTTTTCCTCCAAACAGTCAAATATATCTCCCTCTAGCAAAAACCACTGTCAAGTCGTACCAAGGCGACTTTTTTGCCATCAAACATGGCTAAAGTCTCTTCCAAAAAACCAATGAAATTATGGGAAGCATTCGTGTTTC
>NZ_RQYN01000205.1 GCF_003860135.1 Tannerella forsythia | reverse complement strand
TCAATTGGGTCATAATCGTTACCATCCCATTTGGCACATGGTTCACAAACTTCGTCAGGTTATGGGTAGAAGAGATGATGAGTATGTATTGGCAGGACGCATTGAACTGGACGAAGGTTATTTTTCCACAGAGCCTCCCGAAGCGGAAAAAGATAAGCTCTTGAAACGGGGACGTGGCAGCCAAAGAAAAAGCAAAGTGCTGGTTATGGCGGAAAGTGAAATGGTTGCATCGCC
>NZ_RQYN01000204.1 GCF_003860135.1 Tannerella forsythia | reverse complement strand
GTTTCAAGAACAGGTGTCTTCTTGCCGTTCTTTACCTACCCAAAATTCTAATCGCGCTTATGATGTGGGCGTAATTTTAGAGTCTTTTATAACCGGTATTTGGTGTGGCGCCAACCGCTTTTTGCATACCGAGGTTACTCGGGCAGATAAGGCGTTGGGAGATATCTTCGGATGGAAACATCCCCCCGCACAAGACGCTTACAAGCGATATTTTTCCAAATTCAACGCCAAGACCA
>NZ_RQYN01000203.1 GCF_003860135.1 Tannerella forsythia | reverse complement strand
TCAGAGCGTCAGCGATGAATCTTTTCTTCTTTCGAGGCGGGATTCCTCCCTACGTTCGGAATGACAAAAGGAGACGTCCGGAAACCGGTTATGATACGTCCGGAGAGGTATTATACCACGTCCCGAGGGGTATTTGGGTACGTTCAGAACGGTATTTCGGTACGTTCGGAGGGGTATTTAATACTGTTCGGAAATTGATTATGACCGGTTCGGAACCTGATTTCGGGTAGTTCGGAGAGATAT
>NZ_RQYN01000202.1 GCF_003860135.1 Tannerella forsythia | reverse complement strand
CCCCTCGGCGGAGGGCTGAAAGCCTGATGTATTTTAATTGTTAATGGTCAATGGTTATTTGCCGGGTACATCATTCGGCGGGTACCCGGCATAACAATTAACAATTGACAATTAATTTGTCATTCCGAACGCAGGGAGGAATCCCGCCTCGAACGCCTCGGCGTTCGCCCTTCGGCCTCGGGCGGTGAGCCGACGGAGCAGCGAGCAGGGCGAAAGAAAATCAGGCTGTCCGAAGCGAAGCGAGT
>NZ_RQYN01000201.1 GCF_003860135.1 Tannerella forsythia | reverse complement strand
TTGAGCAGGCTTGATTGGTAAAATAGGCAGAGTAGCGGTAGTTACGATGGATTTCATCTTCGGGGAAAAGGCTCAGCTGTTTTCCGCCCGCTTGGGGTCTTTTCTCTATTTTTTGCCTTACAATAACGATTCTTCTTGGTTTTTGAAAAGATTGTGCCTGATAGGTTTTGTTGCAAATCTCTATACCGTCATCTACTTTTACCCAAAAATCCTGTTTGTCTATCAGGTGTTGAATGGGGTGTGTAAA
>NZ_RQYN01000021.1 GCF_003860135.1 Tannerella forsythia | reverse complement strand
CACGGAAGAGGGTATGTTACAGATCCGGACGACAAAAGCAACGGATGTGCAAGTCTATTCGCTTACCGGGCAGGTGGTTTACCGGGCTCGGATTTCCGAAGGACAAACCTCCATTCCGCTGGCACAGGGCCTATACATCGTTACCCTCGATGGCCAAGCCAGACAGAAAGTGGTGATACGGTAAAAGCAAAAAAACGTGTCGTCTTTTGTTGATGCGTTTCATGTTTTTCATGATATTTAATTTTAAAGTTTAACTACAAGCGAAAAGCGGATGTCGAGATGATATCCGCTTTTTTTACATGCAGTCGTCTTATTCTTGAAATAGCGTGCCCTCCTAAAAACTATACTTTGCCTTTATCCATACTTCGGAGTTGTTTTTGTAGTTTCCGAAGATGCCTTTGTTGCCGCCGAACCAGTCGTAACCCGCCATGAGGCGAATCTGGTCGGTGAGGGCGTAATCGACCGCAAAACGGCTGAACCATCCGCTGTTGTTCGCATCGAAGTAGGTGAAGTCGGAGAGCTGGAGATTGCCATTGAGCAACTTTTTGGATATGTTGAGCGTTATCAGCGAAGCGTTGCGCGGCTGTGCGATGAAGTCTTCGTATCCGAAGATGCTTTCGGACGATAACTGTGCCGATACTATCCACTCGTGGGGGGCGTACCAGTCGATACCCGCCAGCCAGTTGAGCGAATGGAAGCCTTTTGGGGGAATAGCCATCGCTTCGGCGGTGTAGTTGAAATGCTTGTCGATGTTGTAAGCCGCCTCGCCCCGCAGCACGAACTGCCCAAGCGGTTTGGAGAAGTCGCCACCGATGAAGCCCATACGGTAATAGTGGGGCGAAACGGTGATTTGGGTCATCGTTGGTTTATACCGCAATACAGGCATCTTGTTCCACGTATAGAGTCCGGCGACGGCAAAGTCGATGCCCGGCAGCGTGAAGCTCAGGCGTCCGCCGTATTCCATGTTCGACAGACGAAAAGCGGGTTGCCCCGCTTTGCCGTCCCACACGACAGGCAGCGGAGAGCCGACAGGCAGGATGTTCCACGGATTCGATGCCGTTACGGGCAGCACATAGCCTTGAAACGTGGGCAGGGCAATGGCTTCGAACTTCATCTTTTCGTTGTAGAAGAAGAGACGCAGGGCATTGACCGGCATGCGTATATCGTCGTAGTCCTGTGCCAGAAATTCGGTCATATCCATCGGCGACACCAGGTCGGTGATGCGTACGCCATCGGCTGCTCCCCAGATGACGAGCTGACGTCCGGCACGCAATCCCCAATGGCGTGCGTGGTAGTCGAGGTATGCCTCACGCAGGTCGAACCCCGTGCGGTCTTTGAGCAGTGCGTTGTAGGTGGTGTTGAACGACACGAACATTGAGGCATCGCCCACCTCTCGCGAAATTTCGCCGCGTACCCGCGTACGCGAACTCATCAGATTGTTCGGCTCGCCGCTACGCACGGCGTGATACGTGTCGACAAAGCCACGTATACGAAAACCGGCTTCGTCGGTCTGTGCATGAGCCGATACCACTGCACAGAGGAGGGTGAATAACAGTATTGTTGTATGATTTTTCATTATTATTATTGGGTGTTAGGTGTTGGGTTTTTCGGTATATAATTTATCTTTGTACCAGTTTAAAGGGTTATTAACTATATATTGTTTTATCCTGTAATATTCCTTTTCATTACGGATGACACGGTCGAAATAATCGGACTGCCAGTTTTTGTATCCTTCGGTATGACGGATTTCGTTCATCTTTTTGGAGGTTCTCATTTTAAATTTTCCGATAATTTTGGGTATCAACATCTGTCTGCGTTTTATATGATATTGTTTATCATGTTGTTGCCGTCGTTGTAGAGACAATTCATGAATTTGTTGTTGTTGTTGATGTAGAGACAATTCATGAATTGTCTCTACATCATATATCGTTATTATCAAATGCAAATGGTTCGGCATAATAACCCATTCGTCGACATCAACATTATCAAAATACGTATGTATTGCCAAAATCTCGGATTTCACGATTTCGCCGTATGGAGATAATATCATTTTGCCATTTTCTACCATACCCAATATCTTATCCCGTTTATTTATGCAAATGGTAATAAAATATTGTCCCACATCGGAATAATCCCAATTCTGCCATCGGATTGTTTCTACACGATACCTGTTTTTATATCTGGTCATCAATTATCCACAAATATTTTCGTATTCAATTTGTCGGCGTTATTGTCGTTCATTCGTTATAGAGACAATTCATGAATTGTCTCTATGAATGAATTGTCTCTACGAATGAATTGTCTCTACGAAAACGCCATTACATCGCCCCTTTCTCCAGTGTCGTTACGTTAAATTTGGCTTCGTTCAACGAGGTGTTGTACTTCGGATTATTGATTTCGAGGAGGGTCTGGTGCCCTGTCTGCACGTTGGTCATCTGCATTTGGGAAGCCATCCAGAAGCCGTCTACCTGCTTGATGCCCGACATCGTGAGCTTGCGGTGCAGCTTGTTCATCTTGTCGTAATACTCTACCTTTATGGGTATCAAACAATCCTGACGCACCCACGATACTTTTCGGGAGAAGATGTCGCGGCTGTCTTTCGGGGTCGATTCGAGTTTCCAGCAGGTGTGTCCGTCGATGGTTTCTTCGCCCAGCAGCTTGTGCGTATCCTCGTCCACATTGCGGCTGCCCATATCGTCGTAAGTAAAGTCGCTGCCCATAAAATAGTCGGTCTTCGCCGACGATCCGCTGATGCGGCGTGTCTTCTTCATAGCCGGCAGGTAGAGCCATTTGTCGTCGTCCTTGCCTGTCTGGTCGTAATCCCAGGTGAGGAAGCCCGTCCCTTTCACGTCGCCCGGATAGACGAAAAACATTATCGACTTGCGGTCTTTCTTGTCTTTGCCCACGTCGATTGAATAGGAGATGAGCTTGCGTTCGCGCACGCTGCCTCGTTTGTTGATGAGTTTCATCACCATTTCCGACTGACGTGTATCGCCGTCGGGGCGGTCTTTTACCTTCAGGGCAATGTCTCGCCCGGTCTGTGCAAATGCAGCGGTCGCCAGTGTCATGAATGCCGCTGCGGCAATTGTTCTGATTGTTGTGTTCATATCTTTATTATGTATTTAATTATGTTTTTAAATAGGTTTTGGGTGTTAAGTTTTGGGTATTGGGTTTTGGGTTGTGTTTGCCTAACCCCCAACACCTAACACCTAACACCCCTCATTCTTCCTCTTTTCCGAACATTTTAAATCGGCGGAACAAGAGCGGCGTAATACACACATCGGCTAAGAACGCCGTAAATATCCCCGCTACCGAGAGGATGCCCATGTGTATGAACGAAAGGCTCTTGGAAGTGGTATAGACCGCAAAATTAGCTCCGATAACTAAGCTGGTAAGCAGAATAGGCGTACCTACCACACGGAATGTCCGCAAGATGGCTCCTTTGTAATTCCGCTGACGGTCGAACTCCAAATGTCCGTGGTTGATGAAGTGGATAGTATCGTCCACCGCCAGCCCAAGTATCATCGGCATAATGGTGGCGGTCATCATATCGAGCGGATAGCCCATCCAACCCATCAGTCCGCCCACCACAACGGCAGGCATTACGTTCGGTATCAAGCCAATCAAGCCAATGCGTACGCTTCCGAAGACAAACATCATCAGCAGACCGATAATCAGTAAGGATATACCGAAGGAGGTAATCTGTCCGCGTACGACGTATTGCATCATCGTAGTGAATTGCGGCATCGAACCCACAGGTGTAATCTGTGCACCGGGGAAGAGGCGTCCCGCAAGTGCGGTAATCTCATTCAGCTCGCGTTCGGCTTCGGTCGAATTGTATTTATCCAACTCTACCATCAACCGCAGACGGCGATAGTCGTAGTCTATCCAGCTTTCGGCTTCGCTTCCGCCGGCATTCTCATACAGCAACATCTGCTGGGCAATCTCCTCCTCATTGTCGGGAACGGTATAATAGGCGGGCTCACCATTGTTTAGTGTCTGGTTAAGGTCTTTGAGTATGTTCAGAATCGAAGTGGTACGCTTGGTCAGCGGATACTTGTCTGCCGTACGCTGCAACGAATCGAGTGCCATAAGGGCTTGGGGCGATTTGGCCATTCCGTCTTCGGGCATATCTATCATCATATCGTATGAATAAATAGAACCCAACTCACTTTCGGTTACTTCCAGTATCTTTTTTACATAAGGCACGTTACGCCCCATAGTACGCTCTACATCGAAAGAGGTCTCTATTTTCGTCATCTGATAAATTAAGAATGCGGTAAGTAGCACGAAAACACTCAATATTATCTTCTCACGGCGCAGTACTATCTGCCCGAATGCTTCCAGCCGACGGTCGAGCCAGCCACCACCCGCTGCCTGCACTTTCGGACAAGGTTTACCGTCTTTACCGAAGCTAAGCACGGCGGGCATCACCGTAACAGCTATCAGGAAAGTAAGTATAACACTTGTCGAAGTGGCTATCCCAACAAAGTGCAGGGGCACTACAGGGATGGCAAGGAAGGAGAGCAGGGCAGCAAAGGTGGTAAGAGCACTGAAAAGCACCGGCCAGCCCATCTCGCCGACGGTCTCTACTACTGCACGGCGGCGATTGCCGTGCAGCATGAACTGCCTTCGGAAATAGGAATGAACGTGTATGTTGTAAGCTATGGCTACTGCAAATGCCAGCAGCATGGGAATCATCATCATACCGCTGTCGATACTGAAACGCATATATCCCAGCATGCCGTAAGTAACTATAATCGAAGCCAATGCGGTAACCACCGGCACCACCACGCCCCGCAGCGAACGGGTAGCAAACGCCAGAACAATAATAGCCAGGAGAATAGCCAAACCCATCACACGAGGCATCTCTTTGCCTATCCACTGCATCTTCTGTTCGGTCAGGTAAGGCAATCCCGCTCCTCTCGGATTGAGTGGAGCGTATTTGGCTTTCTGCACAATGCGGTCTAACTCCATCCCGGTAATTTTCTCAGGCGATGCTGCTCCCTTGCCCGTATTCCATACCGAATCTTCGGGGAAGGGACGCAACTTGAGCAGCACCCACGTAAGCCTGCCGTCTTTCGATACCAATCGGTTGGCTATATGAGGCTTCATATAAGCCATTCGCCGTATGGCGGCAAGTCCTTCGGCATCCGAAGGAATCTCTTCGGGTACAATCTGCTCGATGGACATACCCTCCTCATTGCCGATCATAAACTCAATATCGGTAAGTGAAGTAATCTTATCGGCATACGAAAGACTGTCGAGTATTTCGTTCGATAGTTCGCGTATCAGTTCCAGATTCTCTTTCGTAAAAGTGTTGTCGCACTCGGTAAGTACGGCAGCGTAGTTGTCATTGCCGAAAACGGCTTTGAACTCCTCCGTTTTAATGAGCATCGGGTCGTCTTCGAGGAAATAACTGTCCCACGAGTCGTTGATGTTCATAAACTGTAGCCCGTAAAATCCTACGGCAAATAATACCACAAAGGCAGCAAGCACCCACCAGCGCCTTTTTACAATCCATTCGCCCCGCAGGGCAAACCATCCGTTGATTTTTTCTATTTTCATCTGTATTATGTATTTATTAAAATTTCTTGTTTAGGTATTAGGTGTTGGGTGTTGGGGGAACAATTTCCCACGTAGGGGAAGCAATTTCCCACGTGGGGGAAACAATTTCCCACGTAGGGGGAACGATTTCCCACGTAGGGGAGACAATTTCCCATGTAGGGGAGACAATTTCCCACGTAGGGGAAGTGATTTTCCATTATTATCATATTTATTGTATTTTATCGGGACGGGCATTTCATCTTACCGGGCGAACACGTGGGTTCGCCCCTACGTACCCAACACCCAAAACCTAAAATATCCTTCTCATATCTTCATCAAGGCTTTCCACCCGGCAGTACCGAATGTAATGTATTCCGTAATAAACCGTTCAATGTCGGTATCAGTCAACTCGTCGTGCGATACGATTTCGCCCATCACCGTCAGCCATAGCGAACACATCAAGTGCAGGAAGAAATCTGAAAAATCCGTCTTGATATTCGGGTATCGTTCTTTCATCACCTTCAGATACCGCAGGCTCTCCTCCGTGTAGCGGTCGGCAAAGGTGTCTCTGAAATTTTCGAGCGACGACCCCGCCGAATTGAAAAGCAATATCTTCAGTTCCGTCCTGTAATTTGTCGGTATAACCATAAATTCGTCAATGACTTTTTTCTGGTGCGAGTCCATCGAGAAAAATTCCTTACTCAGATACTCATCATTATTGTGTTCGGTAAACAGCAGTTCGAAGGCATCGAGTAATGGAGTCAGTACTGCACGGAAAATTTCATCTTTGTCTCTGAAATAGTTGTATATGTTGCTCAACGTTATGCCCGAAAGTCGGGATATGGTTCGCATCGACGTATTCTTGAAACCCTTCTGCAAAAACTCTCCGCGAGCCGATTCGAGAATGATACGACGTATATTGTCTTTCTGTACTTGTGCCATTTTATCGAAAAATATATTCAAAATTACGACTGCAAAGTTAGAATATCTGAACAGTGTTCACAATCCCTAAAAGAGGGGATTTTCAAGACGCACATCCCCTTTGTTGGGGATGGGGGAAGTTCGATTCAAGGCACTCAAGTAAGAACATCGATGTATAAACGAAGAAGCCCCAAAAGCTTTATTCACACCTTTGGGGTCTCGTAAAAAAAGAAGGAAGCAATACTACAAAAGAAGCGAGGAGTTCAAACTCGCGCTCAAGCCACCTGAAAGTCAGGTTATTTTCTCAGGCCTTACTTGCTTATAAGATATTCGGCTACGGCTTGATAAGCAGGCAGTGAGGTCGGGTCGTTTTTTGAGTTCTTTGCTTCGGGGTGCGAGGCAAAACGCACAATAACCATCTCCGCCGTAGGGTCGATGTAAATGCTTTGTCCGTGTACGCCCCGTGCCATAAATGCTCCATGACTGTTGTGCAAAACCCACCACATATTCCGGTAACTCCAGTTCTTGAGCGTAGCGGCATGTGCCGACTTGGCGAAAGCCTCCCGGTTGCCACCTTTCATGATGTCCTCCACCACTTCGGCGGGCAATATTTGCCGCTTGTTGAACTTCCCCTTATTGCGGATCATTTCTCCGAACATGGCCATATCACGCATATTGGCACCAAAACCTCCACCGGCAAAGGCTATCCCGGATCCATCGACCTGATAATAACCGTCCACATGTGTCCCGAGGGGCTTCCAAATGAGCTCCGATAGTAAAGTGGGGATGCTTTTCCCCGTTACTCTGGAGATAATCCAGCCCATCACATCGGTATTGACGGTTTTGTAGCCGAAGGCCGCACCGTGCTGTCCTTCTTTCCGAAGCGTAACGAGATAGTCGTAGTAATTTGCAGGGGCTTCGGGCGATGCCGGTTTGGAGAAGGGATTACCGGCTGCCGAAAACGACCAGATTTCGGCGTTGGGATCCGAATAGTCTTCGCTGTATTTCAAGCCCGTCGTCATATCGAGGATTTGTCTTATGCTTGCATCCCCAAAGGCCGAATTTTTCAATTCGGGAACGTAATCGGCTGCGGTTTTATTCTCATCAAGGAGACCTTGCGCAAGCAACAGTGCGCCGAGAGTTCCCGTAAAGCTTTTGCTGACGGACATGGCCGCATGGACACCATCCGGCTTCAGCGCAGCGAAATAATTCTCGTAAACAATCTTTCCCCGGTGCAATATCAGTATGCCGTCCGTATAGTTCTTCGAAAGAGACTCTTTCCAAGTCATTGCTTCGGTGCTACCCCAAGGGATAAATGTGAGCCCGTCGATATTCCCGTCGATTTTAAGCTTGAACTTGTATTGTTTGCTTGAAGCAGCCTTGACTTCGGTGGTCGGCATGAATTGGCGCATGTGGCAAACGCTGTATCTCAAAGCCGGGAAGCGGAAAAAGCTTCCGTCTATGGCGGAAACCACCCGTTCTTTAGGGGGCGGGAAACCAGTCATCCAACCCATTGTATTGGGATCGGATTGTGCTGCGGTTAGAATCTCTTGAGCCTTCAAGCTCATGCTTAAACTCAACAATAGCGAGAGTGCGATTAGTGTTTTCATATTCTTTTTTATTTTCAGGATCGATATGTCATGATGTCTTTTTGAAGCCTCTAACATACTCAGAACGAGAGAATAGTAAGCCACCTTATTTTATGGAAGTTTCTCCCCATCGACATAAATATCCGTATCGGGGAGCAAGCGTTTTATTTTTTTCAGATTTTCATCGGACACAGCTTCCATTAAAGAGAGGATTTCAATCTTTATCTTTCCAAGTTCATCCGGAAGAACAAGTTCTTGATCATCTGCCATATACAATCAGAAAAACGAAAAGTCCAAAAACGCAAAACGAAAAGTCCAAAAAAACTCGACACTTTTTTTTCTCAGTGCCGAGTTTTTTTTCACGCTGCGACGACGAGTTCTGAGGGCGGCGTGTAGTTGAGCGTTAACACTTCTACTTTACTTCCACCTCCCGCAGACCTCGGCAGCAAAAACTCGTACGTTCGCCAGCCGTTCGCTTGGGAGTACTCGCGCAGAACGTCGGACGGATACGACGACAGCATGAATTTCCCGCGCACGTTTACAAGCGTGTCGAGCAGGGCTTGGAAGTCCTCTCTCGTGTAGCCCGCGTAGTGGCCCATGTCGGCGTTGAAGTAGGGAGGATCGACATAGTGAAACGCGTCTTCATGGTCTGCTTTCCGGATAACATCTAACGCATCGCGACAGAAGATGGATGTATGCTCTAATCGTGCGCAGTAGACATCTGTGAAAGAATCTCTTCGCGCAAGCAACTGAACGGCTGTGCTGCGGCCTTTGCTGCATTTCCACGTATTTCCTAATATGCTATAAAAACTTTGATGCGAAAGCACCCACAACGCCCACGCCCGGCGCACCTCGTCGGAGTCGTCGGGATGGAAGTAGATGTGCTTAGCTTCTTTTTGCTGCTTCTCGCTGTGAAGCGTTGCATCGACGAGTGCTTTTAGCTCAGAGAAGCGGGTTTTAACAACATTGTAAAAGTTGACGACTTCGCCGTTCTTATCATTTATCAGCTCCACTTTCGCGGGTTCTTTGGCAAAAAACACGGCACCGCCTCCCATAAACGGCTCGACATAGATTTGATGTTGCGGAATCATGGGCAGGATGATGCTTAACATTCGTTGCTTCCCGCCGTAGTAGGTTACCGGGGTCTTCATTGCCGGCTTTATTTGAATTACATTCTTTTTCATCTTGAATACTATTTAAAATGTTTATAAAAATTCTATCTTTGCAGTCTCTCAGGTAAAAAAAAATAAGGTGCCACAACACCGCAAGGGCTTGCGCCCCTGTCGTGGTGTTGTGGCACCTTTGTCGTAGAGAGACGCCTGAGAAACACTCTCTACGAAGGCAGGGGCTTTTTCTCACCCTCTGCCTCGAAAATACTACGAATAAGATATATATACAGAGAAGTACTCGTACGCGGTTTTCCTGTTAGCGATCGCCTCTTCAGGACTCGGATTTAAACCGCTCTTAGACGGCTTGAATCGAATTTTAAAGTTCACCAAATCAACAAACATAAAAGCTGTTTTATATCCAGACAAGGTTCCAGACCGTAATACCTGACCTTCTTTTTCTCCTTCAGCGTATAAAATGTCAAAATCCGCCTCTCCGTCTAATCCGGGCGCAAAGATTTCAACCAAGCCTCCCGTCAAGCTTACGGTTATTTCATTTGCGCTTCCTGCTGAAAGACTCTCTACTGTTTGCGCTTCGACGGGTAGAACACCATACGGCACCTCGAATTCGATGCGCAGGTTTACAGCCGCAGGAACAGGAATCGCCAGCTCTTCGCTATTTACAGATGAAAGAGGGAGGTGTTCATGGATAACAACAGAGGTGTCTGCGTTTGTAATTTTTATAAAAACTTGCTCCATGGTAGCATCGTTGATCCCCCCCGTCCAAGGTTTGAAATATACCCACGCCGCCTTTTGCTTCAAGGCAACAAAAACGAGATCGTCAGACGTCTGCAACGTTTTAACACCTTCCGTGTAACCTGCTGACGCTTCGGGCGTAAATATTGCTTCTGCATGACGAGGGAGATAAATCATCGCTGGAGCCTCCCCACATTCGACGCGATCGGTAATGCTTCCACATTCTACGACAACAGGAATAGCCGCGTCGTCTGGTTCGGTTCGTCTCGGTCGCACAGTACGGGCAACTGTGCACAGAACGAGCGTCGTGTCGTATGCAATGTTTATAGTGTCTTCCGCGTTAGCTTGCGCTACGAATTCGTGCGTTTTCGGCGCCGCGAATCGCGAGACCACGGGCGGAATGATGCGAACAGTCTTTCCGGGCTTCACATTTACCGTGATGGGGTTGCCTTGATAGGCGATGTTTGTAACCTCCTCTTCAACCTGAATCTGCACATTTTCTCCAAGCAGGAAACGACGTGCGGCGGGCCAATTCGGGACCAAATCAATCGTGATTCGATGCTTTCCTTGATTCCACTTCAATGCGTTCAGGAAGTCTTCCACCGTGCCCTCATTCCCGGCTTCAAGCCAAATTTCGTAGGCAGATTTCCCGTTCATTCCGAGCGTTTGTTCAAGCTGTACATTTACCTCAAATTCTTTACCTTTCATTTCTTTTAAAATTTAATCTACAACAACAATATTCGTTTTTATCTCATTCGACGAGATGTCATAAAACCTGTCCGGGAAAGCGGGATCGTGTACACGCGTTCGAAAACGGACATACAGCGCCCCTTCGGCGAAGTTTGGCGCATCGAGGGCAATAATAATTTGATTGCCATCAAAGCTCATACCCGGCGGGAGCGGTTCTTCGGCTTTTCGCTCTACCCTTACACGCCGCGCTTTCGACGTGTAAAAATCAAAGCGCAGATCACACTTTTTCGGATCGACCGGGCGGCCGTCCGAATCGGAGATGCTGATGCGAAACTTCGCATCAGATCGTTTTTGTAACAATTCCATATTCATAACTAACAAAAAAATGCGTCTATCACTTTTTAATCATTTTCTAAAGGCTGTTTAACCTGCCTTTCAATCGCGCTGACAAGACGGAATGCGACCTGATTCGTACGCAACGACTGCATCAGCATTTCATACTCGCGCTCGGTCAACTCGACCGGGCCTTTGCTTTTGTAGATACGCCGCGCAAGTTCATCCTCCGCGATTGTCGTCGCAGTCGCAAATACAATATTCCCAACATCTTCGCGCAAATCGAGGTTGTCAAACTGATCAATGCGCGTTTCTAATTCTAACTTTGAAAAATCAACTTTCATATCTCTTATATCAAATCTTATAAAATGCTATTTTACCGAATATTACCAATCACGAACGTTCCGGAACGTCTATCCCATAACACTTCGTAAAATTCCGGATCGTTTATATCAGAATTACTCCATTTGGGCAACCTTACGGCTTGATTTCGATGCGGCATGTGGCTTGCTGTAATACATATTCGTCGATACCAGCTCGCATCTCCGAGATTCTGTGCGGTTACACAAAAACCCCGAAGGCTTCCGGACGCAGAATAAAAACAGTTAAAAAATTCGGCTGGAACCCCGTCATCTTCGCGACTGACACGGAGTGTAAGCAGCGCATTCTGAGTAACCGGCGAGCTGTAATGCGTCATCATCGCCGAGCGATTATTATTACTGTCTGAAAGGTGAATAAATCCCCACGGTGAGAGTTGAAGACCCGTCCACGCGCCGTTCACCTTGTGTCCGGACGTATTCGTAAGGCTTTCTTCTCGTATCATAAAACCTCCGATTTGCCCTTCTTTAGCCACGATCGTACCGTTTTCATACACTCGAAACGGCGCGTTATCCCTGCCTGCATAGCCTGACCCGGCCCAGAACCGCGGCTTATTATCTGCAGAACCGTCCATGCCGACATTGCGGTTCTGGCTTAGGATGTAGTTCTTATTAAACAGCCACCCCGCTATATTTGCTTCTTCTGCGATAAGCAGCTTGGTCGCAACGTTTTCGAACGAGTTTAATAATTCCCATTTGTTAGGATTCGACGGATGCACGCCGCTGAACACGCCCGCGTTTGGCTTCGCTCTGTAGTATCGATTATTATACATAACGACATCGACAAAGAACGACGAGCCGTTATAGGTTTTGTTACTATCCCACGTGCCGCGCATGCTCGGCATCGGGCCGGGTGTTCCATTCGTGCCCGGCAATCCGGCGTCGCCCGTGATACGCACAGGATAAGACCAGCTTGTAACCACCTCGCCCGCAGCATTGAACGTCGCCTGCGACATCCACAGCGGATTCGTGCCAGCAAACGGGTCGAATTGCCACCCAAATGGCGGATTCCCTTGCGGATATCCGGGCTGGGATGCGGAGCGACGATAAACACTGCGAACGACATCCCCTTTTTTGCCCGGATCGCCGGGACTCCCATCGGCCACCCTCGTAGCAACGAAAGACAGCTGATAAGAGACAAGCCCCTCGCAATTTACAGTTACAACGACGGTTCCGGTGCTCGTACTTGAGAACGACGTAAAGCGCACGGATGCACCAGCCTGCGCGACTGTGCAACCCGACACGGATTTGACAGAAAGGGTAAATTTACCCTCTCCGGACACGGTCGAAAACGCGAGCGGCTGCCCGCCCTTCGAGGCAAAAGCGGTGAAGGTGATTTGATTTACACCTCCATTTGCGGAATTGTACGCCTGCGAATAGCGATCGAGGCCGACGGTATAGGCGTCTTTTCCCTTCAATGATTCTTTGAGTCCGGGCGTTTGTAAAATATTCTTGCCGAAATACACGTTGTCGAGATAGATCGACTTTCTCCCGAGATTTTCGCCATCGATAACCAGCCCCGAAAGGTCTCCCATCTGCACGCCAATGTGCTGGGGTTTAATCTCCCACGTGTCGACGTCGCACAGATAACGTACATAATTACGCGTATGGTATGCGGACGATTGTCGTGCTTTGTCGGTTGCATTACCGTACACGGCGAATTTCATCGCCTTGCACGGATGTACCGTCGTACCCGGTTTAAGATTGTACTTAAACCGCTTATTATCGAGAATTTGCACGGGCATAAAATACGACGTCGAGAACCCGGGCAGCTTATCAAAGCCGCAAGCGTCGACGCCTGCCGTCGTCTCGTTTCCGGTCAGGTTGTGAAATAGCCCGCGGCAGAAATCGTTTACATGCAATCCGGAGCGCTCGCCTTCTTCGAGCTTGAGCGTCACGATCCTGTTTGCCGTGTCGACATCTTCGATAAGTCCGAACGCGATCGAGTTCCACAACTCGCCGCTAACCACGTCGATACGATTAAAACGCAGCTCCGGCACTTCGAGAAAATCCCGCAGCCGCATCCCTCCGAACCAGCAGTTCCCATTTTCGTCAATTCGGCCGCCACTGCCCAAAAAACCCTCGACAAAATGTCCGAAATCAGCCCCCTGTAGAAACGTTATTTTAAAATTCGTCTCATCGGGCTTGTCTTTGCGCAGATAACGATCGTCGAACGTGCCCGCGATTTCTTCTGTCTCGACTTTAACGATATGACCTTGCTTGTCTAAGTGCAGACATTTAACAAAATATCCTTTTTCGTTGAGCGTCTGCGAATCTTTATTCTCTTCTTTTGCTTCTTCGTGCGATATTTTTATAACGCTTTTATTCGCGTCGATTTGTATGCGATCGCCTGCCACAAACGAGTTCGCAGACGCGCCCGGAGCCGATCCGGAACCCGTCGAGCCCGATCCGCTGCCACTGCCCCCGATTTCGCGGGCCTGGCCGCCCGCTTTGTCAGTACCGGCTTCGATACGCAAACGCGCCGGCTTTGTTAATATGCGATATGAATAATTGCTCATGCTTAATCCTCCTCCTCAAAAGGTACTCCCGTGAAATTATCCTGCGCGATCTCCACCATCGCGAGGTTGCTTTCGTCTTTGATTAAATCCTGTATCTCGGACACAATCATAAATTTACCCGCTTCGTGCTCGTCGGTCATCGGACTTAGCTCGCTGACGATATCGGCCGTTCCGGACAGCTTCTTTTTGCGGCCGTAATACTGCGAATAAACCGTGCCGAGCAAGAGGCGTTCAACCTTATCCGTCACGCCCGCACGCGTGAAATTTGAGATAACCTCCCGCGACGACAGAAAGAATTGCCCCCGTGCCGTCGGGTGCGCGCCGTCGGGCATTGTGCCGCAGACGGTGTCGATTTCCATGCCCTCCTTTGCAGCCTTATCGACCCATGCCCGCACGACGATATCGCCTTCGCTCAGTTCCTGCCCGTATGCGCCGACGAGGTTCATACTCACGTTTTTAATTAAGAACCAATGAATTTTTTGATGATCGAACGTTTGTTCGAACCCGTAATCCTTCATTTTCAGCGCGCCGCCCACCTGCACCTCCAGCCATCCCGAGACGGGCGGCATGGGGATATACTCCCCTTCGAACATTTTATCGAAGATGGAAGGCAACTCCCAACGATAGTAGCCGATAATGGGCTGATTCGTTTTCCAACCGCCCCAGCCTGTTTTTTTCTTGCGCCCATCAACGTCTTTTTCGTAATACGCCGCATGTGCCGACTCCCAGTTGCCCTCGCCCGGTTCCCACCGACGCCCTGTCTCATACGTATTGACATTCAGCCACGTATTTAAAACTTCGGAGTTATCGTAGTGAAACAGCGCCTGTCCGTTTTCGTCGCGCAGAATTAATCGAAATGGGATATACGAGTAATTGCATTGATGATTAAACTCTTTCCACCAGCCTCGCTCGTTGTCGTCGCCCGCGTCCTCGAAGGGGTTATAGCGAACATCGACGAGCGCCTCGATCTTGAGATTAATCAAGTAATCTTTTTCTTTGTCGTAATCGTAGAAAACGAAAGGTTTTTCTTTCATTTCAACCCACGCCCCGACGTTAGTGTTAGATACATGCCCGCATTGGGGCACATAATCCTGATGGCCGCGGCGGGTATGAAAAACAAACGCGACGCCCGACTCGGAATCGCCGGACAGCTGCGGTTTGATTTTAAAATACTTCGTGAGATTAAGCACGTCGTAGATGCGGAACTTACTCTTCGCGAAATTGTGCGGTTTAAGCAGCATATCGAATCCGGGAAAGTTGTTATCCGAATAATCGACGTTGACGCGGTGCGACGTGCATTCCGAATCTTTGATCCACGCAGGGTCGTTCTCGGCCTCAATGAGTTTGTTCTTCATGTACGGCGAGAACGTTAGTTCACAGTTATTAAATGTCTGATCGACGCCGAGAGTGGAGTCGTCGAGGCACCAGCGCACAGGCTTCGTTTGCAGGGAGTGGAGCGCGTGAATATCATACACATGCGCCTTACCGTCCTTTTGCTGCATGCGCAGCGCGAAGGGACGCAGCATCTCGTCTAAGATTTCGCGCAAGGTCATGGGCTCGTTGTCTTCGTCGAAGAAGTTCTCGTCTATCAGGCACGTGTTTGCGAGCAGCAACGCGCCTTTATCCGTTGTCGTCGAGATATATTCCTGTACGCCTTCAAGCTCGATACCGCTTTTTTCGATACACAAATCGATAAGCGACTGCAGCGACCAAAAGCGCCGCGTCGTTTTCTCGAATTTAATCCGGTCGAGGATGGCGAAATCGCTAAATGTAAGCGTCACATCGTAGCCGTCTTGCTGCGCAAACGGCTCTTCGTAGATTTCCGGATCGAGCGTTCCGCTCCAATACTTTTTATTTTCGCGATAGACGTCTAAGCGGATGCTGCCCGCGACGGTGGTATAGAGATCGACGAAGCGACGATCGCTATCGGAGATAACGGTCAGCGTCGCGGCAGACGACATGACAGGTTCGATTTTATTCACCTCGCTCCACTCGATTGTGAGCGGCGTGTCGTAAGGGAAGGACAGTTCTCCTACGTTGCCGGAGTAGCCCTCTTGCCAAATTTCGACCCGATAGCGCACTCCCGCTACGCTAATAAATTCGCCCTCATATCTTTTTCCTTTTGCCATCGTAACTCGTATTTCGTAATTCGTAATCGATTATCTCGTTCTTCTGTTTACTTGCGAACGTTTATTTAATACCCCCTCCAAATCGCGTCCGGAGATGCGGAAAACCACCTGCCCGACACCTCCGGAGGGTTCGATGAGATCGCGCAGCTTCGAAAGCGGCGCGACGACTTCGGGGTTCGTCGAAGCGTTTGCATACTCTCCGAACATACCGATTGTTTTGCCGTACGCGATACCCCCTTCTGCGTAACGCGGAATCGACGCAATCGCCGCAAGAACCGACGCCACGGCCGCAATCGCGAGAATGGGGCCGACGAACGGAATCGAAGAAACGGCCGAAGCCGCACCCGTTCCGGCGGAATACATGTTCGCGTTGCCTCGTTCTTCTTCGGCCATTGTCAACGCCGCGATTTTTGGGATCGCTGCAGAGATAGCTTGCAAGAGGCTTTGTCCCCACTCAAGCCAAGCTCCCGCCGCCTCGCCAACGACGCGGCTTAGACGCCCCATCACGTCAGCGACCCCTTCAATACCCTCGGCTGCTCCCTTAAAATAAGCCTCCTTGGGGATTATTTTTTTAAAGCGATCTTTGAGCTCTTTCGCCGAGCGCTTTAGTGTATTTTTGTCGAAACGTACAGGCAAATTGACGGGCCCTGTTTTCCCCGCGAATTTGTTTTTTGCAGGCAGCGGAGAGGCCTTTAAAGGCTCTTTACCCACGTCGCTGGCAACCATATTAATGTACAATTCTTTCAGTTTTAACTGCTTTTGCAGCAAGTTTATCTGCCGTTGCAGTTCAATCGCGTGCTCTGTGTCAGCCGCCCGCTGCTGCTTCTGCAGCTCAGAGATTTTTTGCTGAAAATAACCGATCGTGTCGGGGTTAAAGACTTCTTCTTCCTGTTTTTTCTTGTCTTTGCCATCGCCGCCTCCGGAAAAGCCCCCACCGAACAGGTTTTCTTTTTCTTTTGCAGCTTCCTTCGTTTTTTGTATAAGCTGATTCGTTAGATCGAGGGCTTCTTCGTATGCGTCCATCGCGCCACCGCCGATCTGAATATCGAAGACTTTCCCAAGCCATTCGGCCACCTTTCGAACCCCAGCTACAATCTTATCAAAGACTTTCAAGACATTCTCTTTGATAAGATTATGAAATTTCA
Organism: Tannerella forsythia; assembly: GCF_003860135.1. Classification (GTDB taxonomy): domain Bacteria; phylum Bacteroidota; class Bacteroidia; order Bacteroidales; family Tannerellaceae; genus Tannerella; species Tannerella forsythia_A. The sequence goes on along the minus strand of NZ_RQYN01000021.1, from coordinate 45,005 downwards.
TAATGCCGCCCGCAAGCTTCGTGTTCGAAAACCATTTCGCGAACTCTTTCAGCCATGCAACCACATCCTTAAAGCTCTTGATAAGCCACTCGATTGCCTTGCCGAGGATTTTCCACAACACCTCGGCGAGCACCTTCACGGCTGCCCACGCCTCGTCGACGACGCGCCGGAAACTTTCGGAATGGTTATAAGCGTAAATCAAACCCGCCACGATAGCCGCCAGCGCGGTGATAAGCAGCCCGATGGGGTTTGCTTCGAGGGCCGCGTTGAGCAACCATTGCGCTGCCGTCCACACTTTTGTCGCAACCCCGACCGTTTGGATGGCTTTCGTAAGCTGGATCAATCCGCTCGCGGCGACACCCAGCTCGGCCGCTTGCGTGATAACAGCCTGAAAGGGCATAAGCATCTGTCCGATTTGCTCTTTCATATCGCCGATGGTGTTGTTTAATTGCACCATCCGCCCGGCATCGGTCTTGGCTAATTCGGCATTCACGTTACCCACACTCTGCCGCACCACTTCGGCGAGTGTGGCTGCCTTCTGCTCCTCCGTGCCGAATTTCAAGATTTTTTCTTGTACTTCATCGAAGGTATACCCGTAGCGGCTTAACGCAGACACCTGACCAGCAAACACTTTACCCATCATCGTGGCGATATTTACGGCCGATTCCTGCGTAGCGTTAAAGCCGTACTGCTGGGCGATAATGTCGTTCATTACAGGGATCAGCTCGGCGAGCGACTCTTTTTTCGACATATACGTCGCAAGCTCTTGCGCCCCGGCGAGCTGCACCTCGTCACCAATGACGCCTAATTCCTGCTGTGCGGCGCACAGCTCTTTGATTGCCTGCACCTCCTCGTCGGTCGCGTTCATGGTGTTGCGCATCACGGTTTGCAGCTTGTTTTCTACTTCCACCTGCGAAGCGTAGAAACCCGTGAGCGTGTTCATTGTGCTTGAAACCTGCGTGATAGCGTCGGAAATATGCTGTATCGAAGAAACAAACTGATTGAAATTCAAGAATCTTGTATTTAAATCTTCAACTTGTTTGCTTACGACTTCTACGGTCGCGCCGAGCCCTTCGAGCTGCTTTTTCAGCTTGCCCGTCGCATCTCCACTGACATTTTTCAGCTTAATCTGATATATGACCGTTTTTCCCGACATTTTTCTTGTTTATTTCAAGCGTTTAAATTATCTTTGAAGCGTTTTTAAAAATTGAACAAATGGCACTGCTTGTTATGATTACTGCTGCGGCGATTGTTGCCGTTGTCTTCGGAGGCTTATACGCCGCGATGCGGAGAGAGGAAAAGGGCGAAAGAGACTAATCTTCTTTCCATTTTTCCGTTAGCTCATCCATGAGCCTGCGACGCTCCTCGAGCGTCATTTTTTCGTCTTCTTCCTTCCGAATCGGCTTGCCGTCCCAGTCGAATTTCAGCAAGTCTGTCGGCCTGCGGATGCGTTTTGAATGCGGCGCCACGGCCGAAAAAGCAATCATCCGCGCTTGTTCCCATCCATTCCGTTGTCTCGCTTCTTCCTGTTCGGCATATTGCTTTAGCACCTCGTCCAGCTCATCCGGCGTGAGCGCTTCGAAGTCCGCGAGGCGCAGCCCGACCCTGCCGAGGGCGATCCCCAGCAGGGTTTCGATGCTCACGCTTTTTTTTTGTCCGACTTCGGTGCCGGAACAGCTTCGAACGACGTCTTTTGCCACTCTGCAAAATCGTCCTGATCCATGCTGTCAGCCATATCCATCAGCGACATATCGAAAGGATGATTGAGACGGTTGCACGCGGACGCGACGCAGCACCACAGCAGCGTGATCATGTCCGACACTCCGTCGCTTCTCACTTCCGTCACCTCGCGCCCTGTCTCTTTTTTAAAGCGAATCAGGGCTCCCATCGTCATTTGGCAAGGGTACTCCTTGCCGCCGATTCTGATTTTGTTCATGTTCTTTATTTTCTAAGTGTTAAACATACTTACCTTATCCCCCCGGATGGTCTTTTACTTCTCCGGTCGATTCTAACGAGATACTGTACGACGCATCATCGTCAGCGGGGCGCGTTTGCTCCAAGTTCGTAATCACAAATTTCCCAGCCCGGTACTTCGTCGCGTCTTCGCCGCGGTGCGCATACTTCACGTCGACGGGCTGTGCTTTCTGCCACAAATCGAGGAGCTGAGTGTAGCCACACTCGGCTTCGTTGTAGAAACAAAAACCCTCACCGCTGATCGATTCGCTCAGCTTCGTGACCGACTTCTCCGTCCACTTACCCGTATTTCCGCCTGCCACGCTCGAAGCCGGCTTTACGGCGCGCTCTTTCGACTCGGTGTTGTGCGTAATCGTACACGACGTACAATGCCCGATCGCCTTACCCCCGATAAAAACCAGCAAATTACTGCCGTGAATATATCCTTCTGCCATAATGTAATAATTTGAAAATTAATTCTATATAACTCACTTTAATACTCTGATGATCCCGACGAGGCAAAGCACAATAAAGCATGCCCCGCAGGCCATCAGCCCTTTTTGCCACCATTTCAGAGGCGTGTCCCTGACCTCGATAACGGTTTCTGTTGCTTTGTTTTCGTGAAGTTCGCGGATCAGCTTATCGCGCAGTTGCAGCTCGATGCGCAGACTGTCTTCGCGACAACGAAATGTCAAAAGCGATTCGCTTTCATTTACCTGCGTAAGCGTCAAATCCGGAACAATCCGAGCGCCCGGCAACGAGATCAGCCGGGACAGCGCGACGCGGCCCTGCTGGCATTCGAGGTACGCTCGAATCAGCGCGGAATCAGGAAGAACTGTCACGATCGTGTCGCGGGTAATCTCTAACACCTCGACCTTCGTCGTAACCTCTGTAGTTGCCAGCCTCTTCGCGCTGCAACTCTGCAAGAATAGGGCAATTAACATGATACTTACAAGTATAGCCCTTTTCGACTGCCCGCCTAAATCTTGACAATTCACTGCTGACATGCTTCAACTCCTTTCTGATCGGCTCGGCGATGGATTCCATCACGATGCGGGCTGCCTGCTCCGCATTCTCGAGTTCCGCCTTCTTCGACTCCGCCGCCGCCTTGCGGCGGACGGACCGAAGTGTCACAAGCGACACTATCAGCCCGCCGCCGAGAACGGCATTCAAAACAACACTTAGTATTTCGATCATGAACACTCATTTTTTTGCAACCTTAACAGTTACAGTAATTCCCACCCGGCCTCGATGTCGGGCATATGGCCCGCAACGCCATTCTCCTGATAGCTAATCGCCTCGGCCAGTTTACACATTTCGCGCTTGCTGTCGATATTAACCGCGTACGTTTCAAGCATCCCAGTGCGCTTACAAACCGTGCGGATATACGCCTCAGTGTTGTTTTCCGAAGGCGGCGCCCAGCGCTCAATCATCTGCCGCACAGTCCTACAACTATGCTTCAAGCGATAATTGCGCAGCAGCTTAAGCAATGCGCGATATCCGTACTCGATGGTCTGAAACGTACAGAAAGACTGATCCCGACCCGGACGCACCTCACCCCGCCACGGCTGTTTGCTCAGCCGAATATTCCCGGGGTTGTTGTTGCGCAGCCCGCGCGCGAGGTTACTCTTCGTCTTCATCCTGCGCTCCTTCCGCATCATTGTCCAGCTCGCTTTCGAGAGTTTCGCCCTCGTCTTCGGGCTTGGGCTGCTCTTTCTGCCCGCGCTTAATCGTTACAATCTCAAATCCAATCTGCGCAGCTGCTTCTTTCGCCATCTTCTCACTTGCGTAGTACAGGCCATCGACGATATAAACCGCCTGCATCTCCGGATTTTGATCCAAAATTTTGTTTGCCATCTCGACCTGCTCGGGGGGCGCGGCGGCATTTACTTTTGCTGTCTTTGCTTTCTTAGCCATATCTTTTTCATCTTTTGCGTTTTGAAGAGTCAGGGAGGCAGGCTACGCCTGCTCCCCGGCTCCATGAAAACAGAGATTACACGTATGCGGAATAAATAGCTCCGATTGCTTCCTTCTTCTTCGGCAGGGCAATAAACCGATGCCGATAGTTCACTAACGAACGCTGATAGAGCGGGTCTTTCGCTGCTTCCGAATAGTAGAATTTCGTCGATCCGGTTGCCTTGAACACGCGCTTCGTATAGAATGCTACCGAAGCCTGATAGATCGAGCCGCCGACGGAAGCCGTGCCGAGCGCTTGTTTCGCGCCTGCCTGGTTGTACGTCGGGCAGTCCGTCTCTTCATAAATATCAAAGCTATAGAGATTTGATATCCTTCCGGTCGTATAGTTATAATACTGTCCGGCAAACTTCTGATCATTCTCGAGCAGGTCAGCCACGTGATCCGGGCACAACACGAGACGACGGCCCTTCTGTGGCACTCCCATTTTGTCAAAAGCCTTTTTCATTTCGATAATGTCGTGCCTCGTGAAGCGTTTGCGTCCGGATCCGCTGCCATCTTCGATATCGCCCGTTGTCTTCAGCACAGGCGTCTTAGCCGTGTGCGAATCAGGGGCAAGGGCGTGAACCCCTTTTTTAAACTTCGTTTCCGTAATCGCATCGCCATGTCTTTCCTTGACAGACGCCATTTTATCGTACGAAAGAGCGTACAGCTCATCGTCCGTAATCGGGGTCGCTTTCGTCTGAAACTTCGCTAACTTAAAGACAACATCTGTATCGGTCAGCGCTTGAACGTCGATTGGATAAGACGTATTGTCGATTAGCACATCCGGATCGCCACCCACGTCGACCATGTGAATGACGTCATTCTCCGCAAAACGGGAATAATCCGGAATACCCTCCAGCCACGTCCCTCGCTCATCTTCCTGCAACTTTTTAATCAACTCGCCCGTCCACACTTCCACCAGCACCCCCGCGTTCAGGGACCCGGAACCGCCGCCTGTAAGCGTGCCTAACGCACACGCGCCCATGGCGCCGACAACGGGAGGAGCCCCGACGGCCAACGCCGTAGCGAAGCCCAAAGTGGCGTTAATCAGTAACGCCATAACAACTTTTAAAAATCTTCCCATAATTCGTTTAATTACTATTTAAAACATGAATAATTCTTCTTCTTTGATCAGACCGGACACTCAATTCCGTACTCAGCCTTGTACAGTTCTGCGTACCTCTGCGGGTTGTTTGTCCGCAGCTCCAGAATTTCATTCGCAGGCACTTCCGATAGTTTCTTATACTCTGCTTTTCCTGTAGCGGAGTTTCCACCCTTGAAGTCGACTACATCCGTGATTTTCGTCTCCGCGTGCATCGAATCAAAGACCTTCGCCAGCTCTTCGCTGCCGATTTTTTTACCCATCTCAACGAAGAAATCCTTCTTCTCCGGAGCGATCTTTTTCGCCGTTACAGCTGCCGCAACCAAGTCCGTCACAGCTGCCAACTTCGCCGTGTCAACCTCTCCCTTCAAACGCGTAATTTCCGCGTCTTTCGCAGCAAACACTTCTTTCATCTTTGCAAGCACCGCGTCCACGCTCGCCGTGTCGGGCAATCCGAGCAGCAGCGCCACTTCTTTCTTTAACTCTTCGTTCATAATTTCTTGATTTTCTTTATGATTTAATAATTCAGGAAGCAATGCAGCGTCCGCGCCGCTGGCAAAATTTAACTGTTTTCCACCTCGATAGAGGACAATCGCATCGTCATTCGCACCGACATCGACAAGCGAAACCTCGACGAGTTTCGATTTTGAGATCGTGGGGCGCGTCTGCCCTTGCAGCAAGTGCTTTTTGTCCGAGCTCAGCTCCAAAATATCAATGCCCACGCTTACCATGCGCAAGCTGCCGAACTCGAATTGCTTCTTACAGCGTTTACTGAGCTCCGAAGCTTCGTCGAAGACAAGCTCTGCTGTAATCTCTTCGCCATCGACCACGACATCCTTCACCAATCCGATCACCTCGCCGCGATTGTGCATATACAGCAGCACCGGATTGCGGGCATACTGTTTAAGCTCCATGCCCTCTGTCAAAATACGCGTGCCGTACGCATTTATTCCGCTGTTCGTAAGCCGAACCCTTTTCGTTTTTTCTGCCATTTCGTCTCTTTTACTTCAAAAAACTGCGGCAAATATAGAGGCACCCCGGTACGACATCCAAATAACTATGAATTAGCCGCATACATTTGCGAGAGTGTTGCGCAGATATTTTCATTTCAGGGGGTAAAAGGGGCATCTTTGCAGCACTAAATCAAGAAAATCGGATGAGTAAAAAGGAATTGGAGAATAAGCGCGAACTGGCGAGGATGCTGTACATGAACGGTTCAGATGCGACGGAGATTGCCGACAAAGTGGCAGTGTCTCGGCAATCCGTATCGGCATGGATCAGCAAGGGGGGATGGAAGCAGCTACGCGCAGCGCATAACATTACGCGCCCGGAGCTTGTAAACAAATTGCTCCTCGCAATCAACAACTTAATCGAGAATGTGAACGAGAGCGACGATCCGGCCGCCGTCGGCGGGCTGGCAGATAAGCTGTCGAAACTTTCGGTCGTTATCGAGAAATTAGATAAGAAAGCCAACGTCGTGCAAGCGGTGGACGTGTTCATGGCATTCTCAAAATGGGTTGAATATCAGTCGCAATTCGACCACGAAGTATCCCTTCAATTTGTCAAGACGCTGAACAGGCTACAAAACGCTTACTTACTCGAACGAGTAGACAAAAAAGACTAAGATGGCACAGACACGGGAAGAAAAAGAAGCGAGGCGAATATGGGAAGAGCATTGTAAACGTGTGCAGGCTCTTACTGCGCTGTCGGTAACGGCACAGCGCGAAACAAAAATCGAAAAAGAAAAGCGGATTAAGAAGCTGCTTGCCGATTACCCACGTTTCTGCGAATACTACTTCCCGCATTATATGCGCAAAGTAGACCCCGAAACAGGCGAAGACAAGGGCTTGGTAGGCAATGCTAAATTTCACAACGAGGCGCATCGCGACATCTTAAAAAACAAAACGTTGAAGGCCGTATTTATGTGGCCGCGCGGTCATGCGAAATCTACCCACCTCGGCATATTTATTCCGGTCAACCTCATGATGCGCGAGGTGCAGGAAATCCGCTGCGGGATCGTCGTAAATAAATCCGAAGACGGCGCGAAGACCTTACTCGGCGACTTGCAAGCGGAGCTCGAATACAACCAACGCCTGATTGCCGATTTCGGGACGCAAAAGAACGCAGGCGATTGGCAGAGAGGCGAGTTCTCGACGACGCGGGGCACGAAGTGGTTTGCCGTCGGTCGCGGGCAGTCTCCGCGTGGATTAAAAAAACAGGCACAACGGCCTGATTATATCGTTATTGACGACCTCGACGACGACGAAATGTCGCGAAATGAAGAGCGCATACGGGAATGCACCAAATGGGTAAAACAGGCGCTTTTCGGGGCGTTGGATGTGGGCCGCGGGCGCTTTTTGATGGTCGGAAACGGCTTCGCAAAGAACATGGTACTGCGAAACATCGCGGCGATCAAGAACGTCAAGCTCTCGGTTGTTTACGCGGTCGACAAAAACGGCAATCCCACATGGGCAGAGAAATGGACGAAGGAAGAGGCGGAAGCTTATGCCGATTTTGTGGGCTACTCGGCTTGGCAAAGCGAGATGATGCACAACCCGATCTCCGAAGGGGGCATTTTTAAATGGCAGTGGATTCGCTACAAAAAGATATTACCGCTCCGGAAGTACGACCAAATCATTTGCTACATCGATCCGTCCTTCAAATCCACGACGGCAAACGACTACAAAGCCGCGCGCGTATGGGGTAAGATAGGGCGGGAACTACATCTCATCGCCTGTTATGTGCGGCAAGATACAGTCAGCGGGATGGTGCGCTGGCTCTACAATTTCGACGAGTCGCTACCGGAGGACGTGGCTGTAAGCTACTACATGGAAGCCAACTTTATGCAGGATACGATCCTCGACGAGTTCGAGGCCGAGGGCGACATCCGGGGGTATCAGCTTCCGGTTATGCCGGATAAGCGTAAGAAGCCCGATAAAATACAGCGTATCGAGGCGGTCTCGCCGCTGTGGGAGCGTGGATACGTCTTCTACAACGAAGCGCTGCGAAACGACACGGATATGGAAACCGGAATAGATCAGACGCTTTCCCTTGCCCGCGGCAGCCGGGCGCACGACGACGCTCCGGACGCGGACGAAGGAGCGATTTACAAGCTGCAAAAAGGCTCGCGCGAAGAGCGATTCGAGCCCGTATTCGGAGACCGACCCGCCCCGAAGGGGAGTTGGTAGTGAAGAGTGAAAAGTGAAAAGTGAAGAGTGAAAAGTGGCGGTTAGCGGATGAAAACTAAAGAGCATTTAAAAAACAAGAGATATGAAACAGATACGAAAAATCATCTATGGGATTCGGTTTAATTACGCGGTGAATAAAGCAAACAAGCTCGCGAAGCGATACAGACGCAAGTATGTGGTTATTAACAGGCGAGGCAAACTCGTGGTGATCGCGAAAAAGCGGCTTACCGAGCTGGTGCGACAAAAATATTTCCGCCCCGGCGTGACGGCGGGCGATATCGAGCGCAAGGCGCTTCATGTGGCACTTCCTAAATCGAAATAACATGTTCTTAGACAGTCTCGATTATAAGGTAACCATCGGCGAGCGGGCGTTCGACCTGATCCAACAAAGCGAAGAAGCTAACAGGCTCAAGGCCGAGGAGATGGCGATGGAAGAAATGGCGGGATACCTGCGCCCGAAATACAACATCCATAAAATCTTCGCAAAGAGAGGCGAGGAGCGAAATATGCACCTCGTCATGACCTTATGCGACATGGCGCTGTACCACCTCGTGTCGTGGCTGCCGAGTAAGATGGGCTATGAAATACGGGAAATCAGATACAAGCGCGCAATCGAGTGGTTAGAGGGCGTGCAGAAGGGAAAGATCGTGCCCGATCTCGATCTCGCGGTCGACGAAGACGGCGAAACAGGAGCTTCCGAAATCCGATACGGAGGCGAAAAGAGAAATAATTATATGTGGTAATAAAGCAATTACAATATGGGACTTTTGGATTTATTTGGGAAAAAGAGCGATATCACGGTTGTGCAGACGCCGCACGGACGCTTCGATCTCGCGAAAGAAAGTGACGTAAAGAAACTGCGTACGATCGCCATTAGCGTGCAGCGGCAAACCGAGTCGCTCACGCGACAGGAAATTAACAATTGGCGCATGGGCTGGCAGCAGGCGCTTGATGTGGAAAATCCCACGCGCGTGCGGCTTTATGACGTTTATCGCGATACGGCCATCGACGGGCACCTGTCGGGCGCGATCGGGCAGATTAACGGCTTTGTCAAGGCTCGCAGCTTCAAGATTATGAAAGGCGAGAAAGAGGACGAGGAGCTGAAGAAAATTTTCGACAGCATCTGGTTTAAAACCCTGATGGGATTTTATTTCGAAGCACGGTACTGGGGACACTCGCTCGTGCAGCTCGGCGACGTGATTACGACAGCCGAGGGCGTGCCGGCCTACGATAATGTACTGTTAATCCCGCGTAAACACGTCGTTTCCGAGTACGGGCGTGTGGTTGGTGAGCTCGGCGACGACTGGCGCAAAGGCATCAACTACCGAGACCCGAAATTTTCGAAGTGGTTAATCGAAATCGGCGGCACGCATGATCTTGGCTTGTATCTTAAAGCCTCTCCGCACACGATCCCGAAGAAGAATATGTTAGCGTACTGGGACACGTTCGGCGAAGTGTTCAGCATGCCGATGCGGATTGCGAAAACCACGTCCCGCGACCCGGCCGCCCGCCGCAAAATAGAACAGATGATGCAGAATATGGGCGCGAAATTCTGGGGTATCTTTCCGGAGGGGACAGAAATCGATTTGAAGGAGAACCAGCGCACAGACGCCTTCAATATCTACGACAAACGCATCGAGCGTGCCAATTCGGAGCTGTCGAAGATCATGTTATATCAGACGATGACGATCGACAACGGAAGCAGTTTGTCGCAGTCGGAAGTACATCTAAAAGTGCTGAAGAACCTGATCGAAGACATTGCAGACGGGCTGCGGGATATGGTCAATGTACAGCTTATCCCGCGCATGATTGCACATGGGTTTCCCTTAAAAGGATGCACATTCGAGTGGGATTACGCGGAAGATTACTCGGCTGATCAAATGACCGCGATCGAGACGATGCTGCTGAATAATTTCGAGGTGGAAGGAAATTACTTCGAGGAGAAATACGGCATAAAAATCCTCGGCAGACGCACTCCGGCGCCTGCTCCGGTTCCGCCCTCCGGAGGCGATGAAGAAAAGGACGAGGAGAAAATGTATAAGATGCTGCGCGGTTTTTTCGCGCAAGCCCCCACGACAGGGGGCGATCCGCTTCTTTTCGACTTTTAGTCGATAAACAGTATTACGACACCGCGCACGCGTGCCCGCAATGCGCAGCCGCGAAGAAAGGCGAAGCAAGGCTTCCGGTCGACATGGACAGGTATGTTAAAAAAGCGATTCGCAGCCTGTATCGCAAGCATGTAGACCCGAAACGCGAGGCCGATCCGGCGCTCTTCGATGGTATCTTGCAAAATTTCAATAAGGCTGTGGATGTGTCTGTTAACAGCAAAAAGCACGGAGGATTCGCGCACGAGCTGCGCACAAACAACGAAGTGTATTCCGCCTTTCGATCGCATCGCATGGGGCGCGATATGGCGGCAAAGATGCTCGACGAAGACGGGAAATTGAAGTCGTTTACGAAGTTTCGCGAGGATGTAAAACCCATCGCCGACCATCACGTAAAACAGTGGCTTGAAACCGAATATAATACAGCTGTTCGGCGGGCACATTTGGCGGAGAAGTGGAAGACGTACGAAGACGATCTCGACATTTTTCCCAATCTGCGATGGATCGAATCATGGGCAGTGCAAAAAGACAAAGAACATTTTGATTTTCGGAACACCATCGCGCCCGTCAATGACCCGTTCTGGGATGCCCACCGTCCCGGCGACCGCTGGGGGTGTAAATGCGGGCTGGAGCAGACGGACGAAGAGACGAATATACCCGTGAGTGCTGGCGGGAAGGGCGGAGATCCGTCGCCGGGGCTGGAAGAAAACCCTGCAAAAACGAAGCGCCTGTTTTCCGACAAAGGGCCGTTTTTCCCTTCGTCCTGCGCGTCGTGCCCGTTCGCGAGCATGTTGCAAGCTGCGAAGGAAACAGACCTTACGGCAGCGAGAAAAAAGGACTGTTATAATTGTCCTGCAGCGAAACAAGTGATAGAGAAAGCAAAGCGTCCGGAGACGTGGAACACGATCGAAACGAAAGCGGGGCGCGTGCGTGTAAGCTCATTGCACGGAAAGAACGAAATGCAAGAGAATGTTGAAATTGCGTCGCACCTCGCAAACAAACATAAGCACGAAATCGATCTGCTTGCGAAGAGCGATGAAAACAAAAATGCGGACGCATACAATCACACATTGCAATGCAAACAAGAATTTAAACGAAATGTTGCAGGCACGGCAAATTCGATCGACACCGCAATCCGCTACGGCAAAGACCAAGCAGACGATATTGTTCTTGATATTCGCTCTGACATCCCGGAAGGAGCTCTTTCAAACGCAATAAAAAAACGGGTTAAACGATCCTCTAACGTAAAATCGATATGGATTATAAAGGGAGAGTTTGACAGGCTATATACGCGGGAAGAGATTCTTTCAGAAGACTTTAAAATACAATGGGACTAATCTTGCGATCAGCCCCAAGGGGGGCCGGGGGGAATCTTATTCACACCCCCAGCCACCACAAAGATACAAAAGTTTTTTATAACACAAAGCAAAACGCGAAAAAAAATGACAGAAAAAGAATTTTTACGACGCATGAACATCGTAATGAAAAATATTGAAAAGATGCAGGCAAGAGCTTGGCCCATAAAAGCAGAAACATTTGCTCTAAATATGTTTAACGAAAACTTCCGAAAAGGCGGGTTTCTCGACAAAAACAGGACGAAGTGGGTACGCACAAAGAGACAGGATCGGAAGCCGCCCACGACCGCATCGAAATACTTACCCCTGAAGAGCAAGCGGCAGCATTTAATGTCATCGAACAAAAGCGAAGTGCGGAACGGCGAGGTTACAATCTGGAATGATACGCCTTACGCCGCTATCCACAACGAAGGCGGACGAGCCGGCCGGGGACTGCGATCCGTGATCCCGAAGCGGCAGTTCATCGGCGACTCGGAAACTCTCGACAAGAAAATCGAGGGCATGATTTTAAAAGACATCGAAAAGCTGTTTAAAAAGGCTTAAAGAAGAAAAGCCCCGACCAATCGGTCGGGGCTTTCATCTATGGCAAATCTTCATCGACCGGACATGTACCGGTAACAGCCGGAAGGCTTTGGGCATCCTTATAACGCGGCATAAGATCGCCAATCAGTCCGCATACGGCAGACATTCCGCCTATCAGAACATTATCCTCATTGACACACGACATCAACCACATTAACTCATCGTGCAGCCGTATCCAATCCTCGTATGGGGCGTTTCCCGTTTTAATATGTATGGAAAAACCATCTTTATAAAACACAACCATATACGCCTCCTTTCTTCCTACCGTCAATCGGCTGTATAGTCATTCCGTGTCGGCTGTTCAGGTACTGAATCAACAAATTCGGCGAACGCTGATCAAGCATATCGAAGAAATCCTCACAGTCCACAAATATAAGGAAATGTGTATCGCTCAGCACATCACAACGCTTCACATTTTTCAGTTCGAGCATCATTGCGCACCTCCTTCCGTCAGCTCCCGAACGAGTTCGAGGCGCAACTTTTCGTCCTTAATCTGATGCGCCAGTGTAAGCAGGTGAATCATGCGGTTTGGCGTAAGCCGGTTGGCGCGTGTTTCGCGCCCCGGAACCGGCATGGCAGCAATATGCGCCGGCACAGGAACAGTCCCAACACAGCGACGCCCTTCAACCCGCAGAACCAGTTTTTTCACACAAATGCGGAACAACTTTACCCAAGGGCTTTTGATAAAGAAATCCTCGCCATCCATAAAGACCTGCAGATGCGTATCGCTCAGAGCAACGTAACGCTTCACATTTTTCAATTCAAGCATCATCGCGCACCCCCTTTCTCCGACAAACCAAAATCCAGAGACAACTGCGCCTGCCGATAACTGTAATAACTCGCTAACAGATCAGCGTACTGTGGAGTGATAAAATTGCGTCCGAAGAGTTTTACAAAGTGATGCGGGAACTTCGCCCGCCGCCATTGTGTACCGCCGCGTGCGCTGCCTCCCAAGGCTCGTACAATATCTGCGTAAGGATAAAGTGGCATGCCGTCGTGTATAACAGCCGAAACGCCATATTTTAGCGGGGCGTGAGCCACAGCAGCCTGTCTCGTGAGCACATTAAACACCAACTCGTCTACAGCAATCGCAAAATCCGGATCAAGCCATTGGGCAAAACGCATCGCAATACGGTAATCCGTAGCCCACGTTCCTGCAAGATGGGGCACCCCTCCCTTTCTAACTTCCAATAAATCAGCCAAAGGGATTTTTCTCCCTTTGGTCAAAGCCTCCAAATAGCGTTGCGCTTCATCGGTTTTGCGCCAATCTTTGGGCACTTTTCCGAACGGCTTGGCCATCATGGTCAGGTTAAAACTGATATTGCCGTTTCTCTCTTCTACGGCAAAGCGACGATCGTTGATCATCACTACACGTAGCTCGTTTACCGCCATCATCATTGCGCACCTCCTTCCATCGGTAAAACCAACTGGTTAGCATTTCTCAGCTTGCGGCTTCCTGAAAGGATCAGTTTCAACCCAAGTTCGTTGGTAAACCACGCCGGATGCGTGTTTCCGTAAAGCCAGATTTTAACGGCAAGCGTTTGCTTGGCATTCAACTTCTTTACTACTTGATAGCTGCCTGTGCTGGCGTGTATGGCCTTATTAATGTCATTTACCGATGCCCAAACCGTGCCGTCGATGGTGATGCTTCGGACATTGAAGCCATTTACAGGATATTCGTCGTAAGGCATATCGCGGGCATCGATAAAATCGCTGTCAGCCGAACGCTGGATGCCGTAAAAACCCCGACGGCGCAACGATGGAAGCACTTCTTCCATTACCCACCGTTCAAACGCCTGTGCGCTTGGCAACGTGCTTTTCATTATCAGCCGATATACATCGCTTTCGGGGATAACGGACACCTCGAGCTGCTTTTGGGGGTTCTGCGGATGGGGTACGTCGCATTTTACGACGTACCTACAATGTTGTCTAAGGGCATCACGAGTATTACTGTATCCCAGTGCATTCGCGACGTCTACACCTACAAAATGCGGTATTTCACCGATAAACACATTTCTGATTTCCTTTTTACTTTCCGAGAACTGGAAAGTAATCACTTCGGTTTGCTCGTTTACCGCCTGAGCTGGGCTTTCTTTTTTGTTCATAATCACTAATATTTATAGCATGTGGAACAGAAAACGGCGCTCCACTTCCCGCTGCTAAAGTCTATTAGTGTAGGCTTGCATACGCCATTACAACGTATGCACGGGGTTGGTGCGCCGCATATTGCAAGCATGTTGCCGGACATAAAAAATGCCCTCAACGCAATGTTTGGGCAGTCTAACTGCCTACACTTAATAAACTTTAGCGTTGCAAACATACAAACAATTTTTCTAATTCCAATCACGCAAGTTGTTTTTTATAAAAAACGGTTGAGCTGGAAGCTGCCATCTCGCAGAGCCGTTTATGCAACTTAATACAAGTTCGTTCGTCAGACACGGGAGCGACCCAGTAAGTGTTTAAGCGTAGCGAACGCACCTTGTTTATTTTTCGAGGCAAGGCTCGTCCTCGATAATCTTTTTAAACAAGCTGCCGATTCTCCCGAACAGGCAGCCCAAAAATCAACTAAAACAAACAACTATATAAAAATAACAAATCGATCTCTTTTATCCGACCCTGTCGCTTTTAATATTTTTTCTACAAATACCTCTAACACGATTAATTATACCTCTATTCTTTTCAGCCATTTTTTTAATGGCCTCGTAGTATTCATCGATGGTCTTACATGTTTCACACAATACTACCACCCTGTCATCCCCATCTTCAGATATTTTCCATGTACACTCTTTACATTCTTCTATACTGAAGAAGTTGCTCTTAATCATCAAATCACGCCTTGCACGCTTCATCCTTTTTATTTCGTCTTTATTGGCGAAATATTCTGACATCAGGCTTTTTAAGTCACACTCTTTCATAGTTTGCTGATTTTTTTTAATATTATTCTATTCACATAATCCGTAATAACTCATGCAAGTTATTGCCTCGCCATTATCGAACAGTTGCCCTTAATCATGAAAAACAATCACTCATTCGATATAATATACTTCGTCCATTGCTCCGCCATCGCGCGGGCAAATCCGGGAAAAGTAATGCTACGCTGGTGCCCCTTCCCGGAACCTAACATCGCGGTTCTGGAATACTTCGAGAAACCGCTTTTGTTTTTCTTGCTTCTGCACAGCTCGTATTCGGGTTGAACCATATCCGTCGCATGCAGTACAGGCAATCCCTTCAACCACAAACACGTTGATTTTGAAACCTTATCACCGAAGAAAAACGGGTGCACGATCTGGTCGGGCTTACGCAGATACGTCGAAAGCACCGACACCGGATTTTCAATCGCGATATGTTTGATATCTGCGGAATACAGCTCCCACACGAACATCAGAGCCTCATATCGCTTGCCCCATCGCTCCGGATTACAAGGTATACTCCGATTTCCGGAGACAGCGAGATACGTGCACGGCGGATGCGCAATCATCAAATCCCATCCTTCGTTTAACACCTCCCTAACATCGCACTGATAATGCTGTCCCGGCGTCTCCGTCGGAAGCAGATCGCAGCTCCACGCGTCCCATCCCTGCGCTGCGAAGGCGTCCCGAACTCGCCCTGAAAATTCACATGCTACCAGCATTCTTCTACCGTTTGCGTTCATCTTATAAACATCCCTACCACCGCATTATAATCAAGCCCACACTCGCCAACAACGTCCTTGAAAGCCTCAGGCCCGTAGGGGATTGTATGACCGAGATCAGCAGCCATGACATTAGCAGCTTTCATCGCCTCTATTTCCGCCAATGCAGAAACAGCCTGCGAAACTACAATCGCATGACTTTTTAACGCTTCTTCCAAATATCCAGTATCCATTATTTTATTCTATTCACATAATCCATAGTAACTCATGCAGGTAGTTTCAGTCGAGTCGTCGAACAATTGTCCTGCATCATATTTATTCTTTGCATATCGCACCACATCGTTTACAAGCGGGTATTCTCTGTCGTAAAATCTACTCGGTATCTTGTCTGGGCCGAAGAAGCTGCTACCAATTCTCTTTTCATGTTCGGATACTTCTGCTATCCTGTCTGGAAAACGAGTCGCGATCTGGTGAATTTCCGATAGCCCGCACATAACACAAGGAAAACACCCAACACGCTTCATCCCCATGCGGTAGAGAGGGTTCGGTTCTAAACCATTGTCAAGGATATAATTGACCACCTGCTGTGCAGACCAATTAAAGACAGGTCTAAGCACGTCCGTTGCATGCTTTTCGCAGAACTTTAATATCTCTTTTCTTCTGTAAGTGTGAAATTTAGGCTTGCCGTTTTTGTCTACTTTGTATGGGTTTATATAATACTTGAAGTAGTTGCATTGCGAGTTCATTGCCGCTCTTGACGCGCTTTCTGCGCCTCGAATACCCTGAACGACTATGAAATCATCATTCACTTCGTCGAGGATGTAGTCAATCATCGGAATGCTCTTTAATTCACTTGTACAGAACCGTCGTTGAGACGACGGAAATCTCGTCTTCTTTTCCGCCAAGTCTACCAAGCTGCTATACTTCTTTGACTTCAACCTTACAATGTTAAGGTTTAATCTCTTGTCTATTTCGTCGATATACTTGTACGTCAAATCGCTCTCCCACCCCGTGTCACAAAAAACGATTGTGATTTTTTTCGACATGTTATTTCTTACCCACAAAAGAGCTGCAAGGCTATCTTTCCCTCCTGAAAATGTAACTATTATCTTCATTTTTCCCTTTTCACTCTTCACTTTTCACTTTCCCTTGATATTCCGCTTCCTGCCTACGTACCAGCAGCGCAATTTCGCCCCAGCTCGGCAGCCCGCCCACATTCTTATCGTCTATATAACAATGAGCGTACACCTTGCGCGAATTATTCTTATACATCGCCACCTGCGCAGGATTGTGGTCGTTCACGCGATCAAAACCGATTCCCTGCGCCAGCAGCCAGTTTACCATCTCTGTTTGCTGTACGCCCTCGCGACACGTCCATATTATAATGTAGTGCCCCTCTGCCCGAAGGTTATTTATCGCTTCCTTTGCCCCCTCGCGAGGCTCTCCGATCCCGGGCCACACGCCGTCGTGGATCGTTCCATCAAAGTCTATCGCAATAATCATCCCCGACCTCCTAACTCTTTCATCCTGTTCTTCACAAATTCATCAACTCCCACACACTGATACGTTTCCACCATATCGAGCAGTTGATCGAATTGATGCGTCGTCTCCGACGCTACGCGCTGCAGAGCCTTGAAGCTCTTGCCGCACAAATTATGCAACGCCCACGACACCTCGTTAATAAGGTCGAAGACGCCCGGGTAAGCATCCGGCCCCGCCCACTCGGTTACAATGTGCAGTCTAATCTGTTGATTAGCTTTATAAAACCCAAAATCAAGATGCGTCCAGTCCGTGGGCACAAACTCGATAAAAACGGCCGGAAGCGGGAAAGGCACCTCCCCCTCCGGAAACAGCGTGTTTTGATTCCACACGTCGATATGCGCAATCGCATAAGGCGCGTTGATCCGAAGCAGCGCCTCGCGGATCGATTCATAGATTTCTTTTCTCATATTCTTATAATTTATTGTTCCACAGCGGGCGGGAACTTCGACGAGTCTTTGAGTGCTTTGTAGAACGTGCGCTCCGAAATCCCGAAGACGGGATAAATATATCGTCTCCAGATTTCGCGATTCGAGAGCCCCGAACGACTGTGTTCGTCGTAAATCCGATTAATCTCCCGCACCCGTTTTTCGTAGCTCCGCCCCCGCGGATTGTATTTGCTCATAACTGTGTAATCTCCCTGTTTTTCTTTTAGAAACTGCAAGTACGATCACCCGCACTCGCTATAAGCGCGTTCGCGCCCTCGAAAGCCTGCCACACGTGCACGGTAAGCGTTTCACCGAGACTCAGCTGCTCCGCGAATACCCGTGCTCCATGCATGGCAGTAGCGTGATCCCGGCCAACTACGCGCCCGCACATCTGCCACGCGTAGCCTTTCTTTCGCAAGACGTAACACAGCATCTGTCGTGCGACGACAACGTCGCGCTTGCGACTGTTCGAAAGCAGCTCCTCCTTCGATACGCCGCAAGCACGACACGCCCGATTAACCAACGCCCACTCTTTCATTTAATCACATCAACAATCTTCGAACGTGCAATCGATTTAACGTCTACAGCGTCGAGATGCATATATACTTTAAGAAGCTGCGACATAGCCTCATGAATATTACTCGCCTGCACAAAGCACTGTCTTGTAACCTTCTTCTCCCTACCTGTTTCAAGCAGCTCCATCCACTCTGTTATGCACTTGTAGAAGCAATCTGCCTCTTCATGCTCCAATAGCTCCACAGAGCCTTTCAGAAGCTCTGTGCGCACAACGATCACGGGTTCGCGAGAGAAAGGTTTTAAATATTCGATCGCTTTTTCGTCCGCTCTTTCTTCATCTGTATGCTTTACAAGATATTGTTCACTCTTTGTAACCTGTTCACTCGGTCTCAGCACACGCACGACAACTAAACTTAATCTGTCCATATTCTCTGTTTTTTTAAATGTTGTATCACGCTTCCGTCATGCCGAGCGGCACGTACTCCCACTTCCCATTCGCGTTCTTCACCGCAGCCTTAATAAACATGCTCGAAGAAGTCGGAAGATAACTCTCTTCAATAATCCGCACGCCCTCAAGAAAGTCTTCATTTCCGTCCTCTTCAGCCATCCGGCGAAGCTGCAACACCCGCGAAGCTTTCAGATTGCCCTGATTATCGCGAGACAGCAGGCGAAAAACAGCCTTCACGAGCGCCCGACTTCCCTCGTCCTTCGCGAGAGATTCGATAAAATTTTTCACCTTCGCAATTCCCTCTTCCACGGTGTCCCTATACCCGTCGAGCGTATAATGCCCGACCGTGATCCGGATTGACGAGTCGCTATTCGTAAACGTATGCGTACGCTGCTCTTCTTTAATTCCGAACAGCTCTGCTTTCATCTCAAGCGCACCCTTAAACGCTTCCATCACAGCCGCCTTGCGTTCTGCGATTTTCGCGCTAATATCCTGCAATTCCGGCATCACCGTTGCCAGCGTTTCGTCGACGATAGCAGCATACGCTTCGCGATCAGCTTTACGCCTCGCCGCTTCTTCCTTTTTTCTCTGTGCTTCTCTAAAAGCCTCAAACTCTTTGCGCTCCTCGAGCGTCATTTCTACCATTTCCATACTCTTATTGCTTTAAAAATTTACGTTTTTCTTTTTTTCTTTAATTCCCGTTCTGTCAACTTTTTAAAATAAATACCCCTTGCACAAATCGGCAAACTGCTGCAAATCTTCGGTTTCTGAAAACCAGCGCAATAATAACAACAATAGCCATCTTCTGATTTCTTTACCTCGTACACCGAATATTTTACCACAACTAAATCCCCTTCTTTCATATCATTTCAAATTGTACTACAAAACCAAATTCTCGCCGCAGCGTCCCGATCTGACACGCGCTCTCGATGTCCTCGCCGGCGGGAAGGAAGATCGTCCGCGTCCGTGTATGACATCTCACACCTTTCTTGCGTAGCCTGTAAAGCATTCCCGCCCTGCGCTTTAGTTTTTTTTGCTGAATATCAATCGTTTTCATAACCACCCCGATTTAATCGCTTTTTCCAGCTTTGCGGCTGAACGAACGACCTCTTTAACAAACCGCCTCGAATCATCCGAGATTTTCGCATTGTTATAACATGCAAAATCAAGAATATTAGCCAATTTCACCGCTTCCGAGGGTTCCAATGCAAGCACAACACGCTCGCCTGCATTTTCTTTTATTTTCACGATATCCATATCAATCAATTTAATTCAAATTAAACTCCTGACTCATTCCACGTCGCACCACCTCCGCAGCAACCGCCTTGGTATCTTCCAGCGCCTTGCGCTGATTATTAAATGCGAAATATGCGGCCCGAAGCCGATCAGCCGGCACAGCGTTGAAGCTCTTTTTCTTCGCACGCCTACACACCCACGCTTTCACATAGTCGATGCTTGCCTCCTGACCGTTCGCGCGCATAAACGCGCACCCGGCCGCAAGAACCCTTTTTCGAAGCGCATCCATCTCCGAGCGCTTCCCACCCTTCAGCATATCGTCCATCTTATTGCAGATTTCCGTCAGCTGTTTAACAGATAAATCTTTCGACGTCGTAACCCCATACGCCGCAAGTATCTCCATCTTTCCGTCGTCGTCGAGCCGCGCGGCCCCCAGCAGGGTATGAAACCGCTTAATCAGCCCCTTTTTTCTTTTCTCAAGTGTTGTTTCCATCATTTTTCGTTTTTTACTTTTCGTTTTTCACTTTACATAAAACTTCTCCGCCATCTCCTCGCTAATCAGGTACTCGCCATTGCCCCCGAAGCGGCTTGTAACAAACGCCTTAAAGCCGCGCACGCTAAAGATCACATCCGAGTCCTGCATAATCCGAAGCGCCGCTTTCCCATCAGGCACGTTGCCTTTCACGTGACTGATAAAAACGAACAGCTTGTCCGGAAAAGCAAGTTTCATTTTTTTGTACTCCGCGTAAGAAAGCCCCATAAACTGCACGGAATCAATAAAAATAACCCCATATTTCCGATTATGAGAAAGTCTGAAATACAAGTCATCATAAAACTCCCGATCGAGAAGGAAGAAGTTCCGCCCGACCTCGTGCATATTCTGCCGCTCTACAGCCATACGCACCGTCTTCCGAATCCCTTCTTCCACGCTGTTGTATAGTACTTTCTTATGCTCCGCCAACGCCTTAGCGAGCGTCATTGCCATCGAGGTTTTGCCGTTTTTGGGCGGCCCGTACACGAACCACGTCCCGCTCAGCTCTACCTCGCCCATCGCGTCATCGAGTTCTTCGCCTAAGCTCACGCTCGACGTCGTCCGCATTTTAGCGAGCTCCTGAACGCTGTACGCTCGCTTCATTGAGCCTGCTCCTTCTTCTTGTTAAGAGCATGGCATTTGCGCTTCACACGCCGCAGATCGCCCTCGCAATCCGTCTTCACCGCGTCGATCATCCGCTGCTCCTGCACGCCGTTTGCACGGCATACGTCCGCGATATCCGTCACGCTCACCCCCGGCATGGGGATAAACTTCCTACCGATCCGCGAGTAAATTTCCTTGTATCCTTTTTTATTAAGCCGCAGCCCCCGGCGGATCTTCTTCTCGAGGTAGTCCGTCGCCATCATCACGATGCCGCAGTAATCCTCTAATTTATTGTAGAATGTAATAAAGAAGAAGAGCACCTGATCGCTCAATTTATCCGCCTCGTCGAGGATGATCAGAGGTGCGTCCTTGCGCTTCAACTCATTCACCACGTCGAGCACCATATCGCCCACCGTGTCCCCGGCGGGGTTCTTTCCCATTACCCGCAGAAGCTCCTGCAAGAAGATTTTGCGGTTCCAATATTCAGAGCATCCAAGCAGATAGACATTCTTATGCGTTTCGCTGTATGCCTTGCCCGTTAGCGTCTTGCCCGTGCCCGCCTCGCCGCACACGGCAAGCACCAGCGCGTTCTCCTGTGCATCCTCGAAGATGCTCGTAAGCGCCTTATAATTCCTTGTTTCCACGATATTCCACTTTGTATATTTCACACCTATCTGTGCCGCCACACTGCGCCACATTTTCTCGCTTATAAGCTCCCAGTTCTCCGTTAGCATCTGCGTAATCGTCGCACCGCTAACACCTTGCAGCGAGTTCGCCGCTTTGTTCTGACTGCCCATCATCTCGCAATATTCCGCGAGCCTCGTGCAAATCACTTGTTTTTCTTCCTGTGTAATCATCTGTTTGAAGTTTTTTATGTATGTTTGCGAACTAACATTCAATCAATATGTCCGACACGAATGATTCGACTTTTTGCGCTGTTTATGTTTCGTCGTACGATTTAGACTTTCTACAAGATTTTTGTGCAACCTTCTCAGCCTATCTTCGTCGCGAACTTCACCTGAAATACAGAAGTTCAATCCATTATCCGTCCGATGGATGGAACAACCCTGAAGATTCACCGATGGAATTGACGTTTCTATTGAGTATCTCAACAGATCGCTCAACAGAAATTCCGAGTCTTCTCTCTCGCTTGCGCCGGGAGATAGACGATTTAAGCCGAGAAAAAGCATCCATTGCCAAGTTTGATATAGAAACCGTTCATCCCCTTCATCCTCCTGAACTTCCATGTAACCCATAGAATGCAGTGTCGTCAAATTTTCTTTCATTTCGTCAGCTGCGAAACGAAGTGCGCTCAAACAGCGTTCTTCGATCATTTCTTTTTTTGTCTTTCTTTTCATTACTCGTTGTTTTATAGTTATTAATAGTTATCTAATAAATCATAATCCCCGTCAATCGACTGCAGCATATTGCTTTCGTCTTTCAGCACCGTGCCAATGTCGACCTTCTTCCTGCGTTCGCGGACATCCCGCTCCACGCCCTTAAGTTTCGGCATATTAAGTCCGTGCTGTGAAGGGTGCATACCGAACTTCTCGAGCAGCCGCTCCGTTTCTTCGAACATCTCGACGCGCTGCTCCTTGTTTTGCAATTCCATACGCTTAAGGAACTTGCTGTCCAGCTCATCCTGCTCTTGTTTCGCCCGATGTATCTCGATGTATTTCTTCGCCAGCGTAACGAATCGCAGCTCGCCCGAAGCGTCTTTGGTATAGAGCGCAACGATGCTCATGTCAGTGGGATCATATTCTACGAAGAAATCCCTGCCGACATTTTTGCGCAAGAAGTCCAAATCCGGCTGTCCATCAGCCGTAAGCACCTCCCACGTGTATTTTTGTCCTTTGATTGTCTTTTTCAGGCCACCCGCCGTAAACTTGCATGAATCTTTATCGTCAAGGATTCCGAACAAGCTAAACATGTCCTGTGCGGTGATCTTCTTCGACTCCTCGTTCACGCTTTCCCGATACATATCGATCCTCCGACGGCCCGTGTTCGGGTGTTCCGACTCGTTCCACTCGCGCCGACGAGCCTCATAAATCGCTTTGATTTCGGCGAGTGTCTTCAAATTCTTTTGATTAGCAAGGATAAATTCCATGTTTGCACGGCTCTCCTCCTTTTTCGTCTTTACGTTCATACCCGTAAAGAACCAGTCCCTATGCAGGAAATCCGCTTGAAAACGACCGAAAGCGCTCTCAATCGTCTTCGATTTACCGTTATAGGGCTGTGTCGATATCGCCAGCCGCGCCATTTCTTTGAAAAAACTGCCGTTTTTCAATTTCCCGTGACCGCCCTGATTATCAAACCTGATCTCGTAAGGCTTATGCCCCGAAAACTTCATCGCCATCTTATAAGCGAAATATTGCGACTCGAAGTCCTCTTTTTTACTTATATAATAACCCAGAAGCACCTCGCTATACACGTCCATCACCTCATACACGCAGCAAGTATCCATCTTGCCCTCGTCATTTAAGTAGTAATAGTTCAGCTTCGTACCGTCACCGTACCAAAGAGCGTCGCGCATCTGCGGCAGTATCGTTTTATTTTGCCGTGTAAATAACTCTTTAGCTTTCAATTCGCCGTGCCGCATCGCGTACCATAGCGGGCGAACCTCCGGACGATTCAAAAAGCGCCGAACCGTGTTTTCCGCCTTGACCGTTTTCCAGCCGTAACCGGGCGCCACGGCGTTATATTCACGCCATAGCTGCTTCATCGTTACCTTGTTAATCGGGGTCGCATATCGTGCGATAAGCCACTCTTTTGCTTCTTCTTCGAGACGAATAGCAGCCTCATTGCCGTAATTTTTCGAGATAAACGCCGATAAACCCTCTTTTAAATACCGTTTAACCAGTCGTTCAAAACCCCGCTCGCTCTCGGGCAAGGAGTTCGGGAACCCTTTCGTCTGCTGTTCGATAGCGAATGCCGTCGAATCCGCCCAGAACTCGCCCATCGCGATGCGCCGATGGGCCCGGATCACCTCCAGCCGCTTCAACAGTGCCCGTACGATCGTAGCATTGTTCGTATATTTATCGATCGTTTCCGGCGAGAGATGCGTCTCCTCCTCGCCGTAGGTATAATTTCTGAAATAGTCGAACGCCTCCGCATCCCTCGTCAGCCCCGTGTGCTTCGCGTTGTTATTCCGCTCGCCCCGAAGACCGAACGCGCGTTCAATCACCGCCAGCCGTTCCGGACGACGGATCGACCACATGTCGATTAATGTATTATCGTGCTTGCTGCGCCGGAATATCTTTAAATCCCCGCGCTTCGAGTCGTTTTTGAATTGATCCCGAGTCAGCCCCGCGCCAATCCAATCCGCCACACTCAAACACAAATTTCCATCCACTACTTGATACATAACAATATATCTTTTTGTCCGGCAGGGGGAATCGAACCCCCTCGAAAACCGTTGCCAGTGCCCAATCAAAAAGGCTTTAATTCTTCTTTCAGAGACTCATACGCCCTGTAAGCAGCAATGCTATCGTAAACGGGATGATGCCTTACCCCTTCACCCTCAATCTTTATCCCTTTAAATTCGAGATAATTATCAAGCTTGTCACCCGGGTATCCGGCTATTTCCAAATAAGAAGCAACCTCTATGGGAAGATAAGGAATATAAGATACGTCTATTGCATCGATCGCGACTAATTGTCTAAACAAGAAGCCTTCTAAGAGATAGCCTCGATGCCATAGCACACGAACATCGTATAAGT
The DNA here is from genome assembly GCF_003860135.1 of Tannerella forsythia. Taxonomy (GTDB): domain Bacteria; phylum Bacteroidota; class Bacteroidia; order Bacteroidales; family Tannerellaceae; genus Tannerella; species Tannerella forsythia_A. Next base: position 20,109 of record NZ_RQYN01000021.1, on the reverse strand, counting down.
CGCACATATACTTGTAGAAGCGTCCGAAATTAAACATCAAAGCTTCCCATCCGTCCACCGACCTTATCTCTTCCACCGCAGGAAGCACATTTTCACATGTCCAGCCATCCAGCAAGAGCAGACTGGATGTCCTTCGAGAATAACGACCGATCTCGATTCCTTTTTGGTTATAAACCACAGCCCCAATTGCAAATATTCTCCCTTGAAGCCCGTCACTTTCCACGTCGAGAGCTATTATAACTCCCTCTTTCTGTACCTCTTCTGTTTTCATACACATAATATTAACACTTATATACTATTTATCTTCTCACAAACCTTTCGCCACTTCTCCCGGTCCCGAACCACCATCAGCCCCGAAACGACCAGATTAACCAGCAGGCCACAGACAACCCACAAAGAGCAGTTGTCTGTGGGGTTGCATATCGCCAGCGAAACGCAAAACCACATTGCCCGCAGCCACATTCCCAACGTCACACCCGGCAAAAAACCGAGTAATAATTTCAGCGCTTTCATTCCTTTTCATCTTTTTTGTTTCGTTCTTTATACATCTCATAAAACCTTTCTATAATATCTCCCAGCATCATAAAGAAGCCGGCACCGCAAATTAGAACCCCCATAAAAGCAAGAGGCTGCTTTATAGCGATAAAAACAACAAATCCCACAAAAAACAGACATACCAAAACCAAAACAATCACCCCTAAAGAGATTAAGAGCATATCTTTTATTTTCACCCGTGCTTTCATGCCACTTCTACTATTTTCTCACCAACAACACTGTACAATAGCGACAACAAGCCGTTTCCGGCCACAAAGGAGAATACGTAGCTATTTACGCCCGAATACTCATACCTTACCTTATGCCGACGTCCATCTCGCTGCACATACTCGTACAGCCTACCTTTCACCAATTCTTTTGCGTCCATACTGTCGTCAATTTTCCAATTCTACCTCTTTTCCGCCATACTGTTTTACAGCCACATGCCGAATTTTCCGCGCCAGCGGGGTATTCTTACGCCCACAGACCGCCATCGACACCATTTCCTTTGTCACACCGAGCGTCCGTGCGATTTTCAAATTCGTTCCACGCTCAAGGCCCACAATCAAAATTCTTTTTTTGTCCAATCCCATTTTTTCTGTATTTTTGAAGCCGTTCAATCAATAAATGACAGTGCAAAGTAGGGGATAATTTTCAACCCCTGCAAATATTTACGCGATAATTTTCGACTTTATGGGGATAATTTTAGACAGAATTTCACAAATAGCTGAAAGAAAAAGAATTACAATAGGCGCATTAGAACGGTCAATAGGTGCCAGTAAGGGTGTTTTGTCCCGTGCCATACTTAAAAAAACCGACATTCAGAGCAAATGGATAGAAAAATTGGTTGAAAATTATCCCGATGTTTCTCCCGAGTGGCTTCTCACCGGACAGGGAGAAATGTTCAAAAACCAATATAAAATAACCTCTATAGAAAAACCGATCGTAAACGAGAGCTCCCCAATCACCCTCTACGGACGCCCGACAGACCGACGCTATGAATTACAGACCATTCCACTCTACGAGACCGAAATATCAGCAGGCCTCACCTCACTATTTAGCGACCAGACCAATCAGGTCCCGATCGGTAACATAATCATACCCAACGCCCCCAAATGTGATGGCGCTATACCTGTGCGCGGAGACTCGATGTATCCGATCCTCAAAGCGGGAGATATAGTATGCTATAAATCAATCAATATAGAAAATGCACTGTGGGGCGAAATACATGGTATATATATAAATGCAGACGGCGACGAAATGTTCGCCACCAAATACTTGCAGAAATCCGAGAAAGGAGATAGGTATGTCACGCTTGTAAGCTACAACCAACACCATCAGCCGCAAGATGTACTCATAGAAAATATCAAATCTATCGCGATCATCAAAATATCCATCCGCTACAACACAAACATATAATACAATGATCCTCGCCGCAATCATTATTATCATATTAATTGCATTGTCGTATTCCAAGCCCAAACCCCAAAGATACGATCCAACCCCCACGAGAATAAAACAAATGCTCGAAACCGCCTACATATTCGAGCACACCAAAAGAATAGACACGCTGTCCGCCAGATATGTATTCGGAAGACAACTCGCCGCACATCTCTCAAAGTCAGTCAATAATAAAAACTATAAAAGTCAGATAGAAGAAGGCGTTCAGAAGTATTATTCATTATATTACGACCGAATCATAAGCGATTTTCAGTCTTCCTTTATTCTATACCCGAATAAAGTATTCGACACCGACCTGTACGCTAAAATCGTCGTAGCAAGCTTCTCGAGAATCTGCCAAGACGTCGTAGAGCAGATAAACAACTTAAAAACGAACTCGGCGAAACACAGACGAATAGAAAAACTCGCAAACACCTCTATTTTATACAAAGAAGAACTCTCGAAATACGACAGAGTAGAATACCATCAGTTTATCGACCGACTCTTATGCAACATATCAGACAAGCATACAATATCCAACACATAAAGAACAAATACTACCTCATTCATCCCACATTCGAGCATGCAAAAAAAACTATCCATTTGTAAAATCCCCGATTTTAAGCCCAAAGTAAGAAGTTTAAAAACACAACATGCTAAAAATCAGGAGTAAAAGTACTCAAAAATAACAGTAAATCAAGCAAAAAAAACGCTGAGCTTAACACAATTTTAACACCAAAACACCCTATTTTAACTTCGCTTCGCGGTCAATTAACAAGAAAACGACCCCAGTTTTGACCCCAGTTTGACCCCAGTTTTGCAAAAACGCCGTTTTCTGTAACTTTTTATCGCCACTTCGCGTCCCTTTTGCCAAATAGCCATTTATACCCGTTTCATCGCCTTTTTTGAGATTTAACATATTGAAACACAAACAAAAACACGCAATAAAGAACCCGCCGCAAGCAGTTGCCCCGGCACACACATCCTCCCACACCATTAAAACGCCTTATAAAAGCCCCACAACTGCCGTTTAAACAAACACGTACACCCGCGCCCACATCAGCCCGCATTCAGCCTCAAAACCGCACTGTGTAAAGGTTTCGCAATCGTTTGTCGCGTCCGTGCAAAAAAAAGCCCGCGTGGGCCTTTTAAGTGTAAAGCGTTTGTAAAGCAAATGTACGTTTCGTTTGTAATCGTGTTTTGTGTATTTCTTTATTCCTTAGAGTTTTGTGGTTTTCTCTTTTGTATTATTCGTTTTTATGCCCGTACATATTCCATATTTCTAAAATCCAGATATGTTTCAACTCCAAGACCTCCTTAGGGATTTCCTTACCCCAAAACCGGATCCAAGTATTTTTCCCCTCGTGGTATTTTTTACCGTTTAACTCGATTTCCGTATTGGGAAACCAATCTAAAATCTTTTGTTTCTCCTTATCCGATATTGTTCCGTCGATAAACAGCTTGCCGATTCTTTTCGTCTTCATCCAGTCGGGGAGGAAGATCTTTTTCTTGAAACGAAGTCCAAGTGCATATATCGTGTCAAATTTCTTTAATACCTCCGGCACTTCAATTATTTTCAGGTCAATCCCTGAGCCTAATCCAGTATAAGGCACGTTATCTCTTTCCAGACTTTGATATAAGGCCTCCCGATTGATGTCTTTCTTTTTAATCATCCAACTTATTTGTGGTGTCAGCGCATAGGTTTCCGTATTTTGCTCAAGGCCAATAAAGCCGGCCCAGAGTTCGAGCATGGTCTCTTCGGTATGGGCTCCATCCGTTTTTAGATATTTCAGGTCCACTTTAACGATCTCTTCGGGCAAACTCTGAGTACCAACAAGTCGGTTCAGATTATTGCGTCGCCCGTCTTTATCGTAAGGAAAGAATTTAACAATCCAACCGTCAATGATTTTAGGAGCTCCGTATCTCTTTTTAGAGTGATACTTAAACATGTTTCGCCAGAACCTTTTATTGATTTGTCCTTTCGACGCACGTATAAATTCTTTTAAAATAGGCTCTAACTCTTTCGTCCACCATCGCAAATCGTATTTTCCCAGTTTTCTCGTCTTTTCAAGAATTTTCTCCCAATCTTCGGTTGTCCCTTTTAGTGTGATTTGCGGTATACCACAAACCATATAGATTACAACAAACTCAAAGTAAGGCTCCATGGCTTCCATTATGGTAATTTCGGAAGCCACTTTTTCGACAGCCGTTGTTGTGGAAAAATCAGCGGTCAAGGTGTTTATCAATTCCTCACCGGTATGCCCGGCAATCTGGGCTGTGAACTGGGGAAAAAGCTCTTCCCACTGCTCGGAATCTTTTAGCAAATCATTTCCGGCAACTACGGTTAAGCTGAGTTTTCCCGAAAAATCGACGAAATATTTCCGGAGTTTTTCAGGGTTGGCCTGTACGTGTCTGGCAAATCCCTGACTTATTAAGAGCCAGATCATGTCGGGAGAGAGTACAAAAGGCCGATGCTCCGCATAAGCTTGGTACATCCCGTAAAAAAAAGAATGATAACCGTAATTGACCAGACTGTCGGGGGCTTTGCTTTTGGCCAAGAGATGGTATTTAAAATCAATCCCTTTCTTTTCGATATCCCATTTCGATACATGCGCATCCGTCAGTATCATCCCTTGGTAAATATCATCGTATGATTGTAGAGGAAGCAATTTTTCGGGCTTGGAGAGCTTTTCAATCTCAAAAGTCATTTCTTGTCCGAAAGAGAGAAATGGAAGCAAGAGCAAAACGATCAATACATTCTTCTTCATGATGTTATTTTTCAGATGGTTCTATTTGGATGGCTGTTTGTTATGTCTAACTTGTAAAGTTAAAAAGAATTCTTTATTGCATTCCATTTGCTGTAAAAAATACTACATGACAAGAAGCAACTACAAAGATATATTTTTTATCGAAAACGCTAAATCTCTTCTATTATGTAAATAAGCAAGAGCGCGTAAAATGTATCAGGGATAAAGAAACGTCCATTTGTTCCCGAAAGTCTATTTTGAATCGATTCTACCGGTTAAGAGCCTTCCGAGTTCGATCAGTTCGCATCCGTGGCGGGCAGCCAAAGCAATAAGGGCTTCGGTAAGGTGCATCATCTCGCCACGGGCATGACGGGTATGGTCGTCGATAAAGGTTTCCGCCCACGACGAAGCGTAGATGTGAGACAGCACAAAGCGCATAAGAGGCAGCGGAACAACACGCATAAAACGATACTTGCCGGGAGTGATACCTATCCCCGAATGTTGTATAAAGGCAAAGGTTTCTCTTAAGGCTTTGCAAAGTTGGGTGAGGACATGCCTGTTGTTTGCCAGCGTGCGGCTGTTTCCGCCATCGAAATAGATGGCACAGGCTAAGGGACAAACCAGAGCAAGGTGCGTTTTTTGCCACGCGTCCATGTTGCGGCTTATGACAGTCGGGAAGCCGGCCTTGCGCAACATCCGGCGCAATTCGCGGATACGGGGTGTAAGACTTCCGTCGGGTTCGCCCAAGGTGGTGGGTTGAATGGGGCGGCTAGTGAGGCTGTAAAAAACCTTACCCTCTTCGTCAACCCTTCCGCCCGCCCCGGGAAAGGCTGCGATCACTCGATCCTTACCTATGGTTGACTCCCAACAGTCGTAGCCATCGGCATGATTCACCATAAAAACGAAACAACTCGAAGTGTTGGTAGCCAATACGGGAAGTGCCTCTTCGACCTGCTCGGCACGCAGGGTAACAAAGACGTAATCGTAAGCATCGTCGGGGCATAGCTCGGGGACGACACGTACACCGACAGTTTCAGTCTCGGCCTGCGGGCGCATCGCCCGTCGCAAAAGCAGCCCTTTCTCCTGCAAATCCTTCAGACGCTTACCACGAGCAAGCAGGCTCACGTCATAGCCCGCCTTTGCCAGCAGTCCACCGTAGACCGAGCCGATCACTCCTGAACCGAATATCAATATGCGCTTGTTCATCCGACTCCAAAGGTACGACGAAAGGAGAGATGCCGCAATCCCCAAAAGAGGGGATTCTCTATGCCAATCGGCAGGAGCGAAGCGGTTCCGTTGCTCGAAAGATGTCTTTTTTGTACTTTTGCGGAAAAGTTATCGGTAAGAGTATGGAAATAGTCGCATTGGTTTCCGGAGGCGTAGACAGCTCGGTCGTAGTACATCTGCTGAAAGAGGCAGGCTACGAGCCGACCATTTTTTATATCCGTATCGGGATGGAGGACAAGGACGGATACATCGACTGTCCGGCGGAAGAAGATATCGAAATGACTACATATATAGCAAAGAAATATGGCTGCCGGATGGAGGTTGTCTCGCTGCACGACGAATATTGGGACAAGGTGGTCAGCTATACGATCGAGTCCGTAAAACGCGGCCTGACTCCCAACCCCGATATGATGTGCAATCGCTACATCAAATTCGGATGCTTTGAAGACCGATGGGGAAAAGATTTCGATAAAATCGCTACGGGACATTACGCGACAACAACGGAGATCAACGGTCGGACATGGCTGTCGACAGCAAAAGACCCCGTGAAAGATCAGACGGACTTCCTCGGTCAGATCACGAATCTGCAAATTTCCAAACTGATGTTTCCGATCGGACACCTGATGAAGAGCGAGGTACGTGCCATCGCCTCGGCACAAAACCTGCCGAGCGCACAGCGCAGAGACAGTCAGGGCATCTGCTTTCTCGGCAAGATCGATTACAACGATTTTATCGAACGTTATCTTGGTCGTCGTGAAGGGAAAATCATCGAACTGGAGACCGGAAGGGTAATTGGAAAGCATCAGGGCTACTGGTTTCACACCATCGGTCAGCGTAAGGGATTAGGTTTGAGTGGAGGGCCGTGGTTTGTGATCCGGAAAGACGTGGATGAGAATATTATCTACGTCTCGAACGGTTACGATCCGGAAACGCAATACGGCAAAACGATCCGCATGGAGGGCTTTCATTTTATTACCGAAGATATCTGGGGCACGTTCGAGGATGAGAAAGAAATCACGTTCAAGATCCGTCACACTCCCGAGTTCACGCATGGCTATATCCGTCGTTTCGGTGACTTATATACGATCCGTAGCGACGACAAGATGCAGGGTATCGCGCCCGGACAATTTGCTGTCGTATACGACAAAGACCATCATCTCTGCATCGGGAGCGGAATGATTATCTGATAAAAAGCGCAGCAAGAGGCTTATCCTACGCTTTCATGTTGCGGGATGACGGCAAAAAAGATCAGGTCGGCATCACTGTCGTTGACGAGGCTGTGTGCATGGCCTTTCGGGCAGTAATGACACTGCCCTGCGCTCACTCTCTCTTCCCCTTCGTCGATCAGCACCTTACCGTTCCCTTGCAAAATATAAATGGCTTCGCTGCTCGTATCGTGCAGATGCATACCGATGGACGCACCGGGTTCAAGCCGGCCGTACATGATGCGGTTATGCTCATCAACAAACATACGTGCGATATACTCCTTTTCGCCGCCTTTAAAGCGCGGCAACCGTTCTTCTTTAATGTTCGGAAAATCCAAAATCATGGCATTGTTTGATAATTGTTATTCGACTGTCTGTATCCAGTCCTTCGGGCGTTTAGTTGTTTCGATGTTTTTTGTTTGGCAGTCAGTTGGGCTCAGAAACAATCAAACCAACAATCAAACGCCCGCAGGGCTTTTCACAGCAATCAGTAATCAAGTTTTCAATCGTCAGCAGATCGTCATTCGCGATTTACAATTCGTAATCAACCATTTAACAAACAGCCTCCGTTACTTGATCGCATAGAGCGAACTGATCGATTCGTCACGGCACACACGCCGGATGGCTTCGGCAAACATTTCGGCCACCGACAGTACCGTGATCTTTTCGCTTTTCTTCGTATAGGGAATTGAATCGGTGAAAATCATTTCTTTTAACGACGACTGGTCGATGCGCATCGTAGCCGGGTCGGACATCACGGCATGACTTGCCATTGCCCGTACGGATTTGGCACCATTCTGCATCATCAGGTCGGCTGCCTTCGTAATCGTTCCGGCCGTATCGACAATGTCATCAACCAACAACACGTCTTTCCCTTCCACGTCACCGATAATCCTCATATCCGCAATCTCGTTGGCTTTAAGACGTTTTTTATAACAAATAACCATCGGTATCTCGAGGAATTTCGAATAACTGCTGGCACGTTTTGTACCACCCACATCGGGGGTCGCCATCACGAGATTGTCGAGCGGGAGCTGCGTTTTGATATAATCGAGGAATACCGACGAAGCATACAGATGGTCGACCGGCACATCGAAAAAACCCTGAATCTGATCCGCATGCAGGTCCATCGTGATGAGCCGGTTCAAACCGGACACACTCAACAGATCGGCAATCATTTTCGCCCCGATGGAAACGCGCGGCTTATCTTTTCGGTCTTGACGCGCCCACCCGAAATACGGAATCACGGCAATGACCGAATGTGCCGAAGCACGTTTGGCGGCATCCATCATCAGCAGGAGTTCCATCAGGTTGTCGGCATTGGGGAACGTAGATTGTACTAAAAATACGTCTTTCCCGCGTATACTTTCTTCGTACGAAACGGAAAACTCGCCGTCGGAGAAGTGTTCAATGTTCATCTGTCCCATCGAACAGCCCAGACTATTACAGATTTTTTCTGCAAGGTAACGGGAGTTTGTTCCCGAAAAGACAGCAAAAGGAGTATGTGCACTCATCAGATCGAATTTTAATTTAAGAATTGTGGTACAAAAATAGAAACTTCTTCCGAAACCACCTCTCTGTTTATCGAAAAACTCTCGTCCGACCGAAAAAATATTCAACTCCGAGCAACATAGTCGAATTTTAATACTTTTCCCGAACATGCCGGCAGAAGGACCTCGTACGGACAAGTAGACGTCAGCGTACCGATACTCTTCGTTCCTGAAAGCAAGTCGGTCAGTTCGGCAGGTTGATTATCCGGAATCGACAGGCTTCGGAAAGCTTCGTCGGGGATGTTAACGCGTACCGTGTGTGCTTTCCGGTCAAAATTCGCGACCACCAACAAAACTTCACCGCCTGATTTGCGCAAGAATGCGTACTGCCGGTGCGGATCGAAATACGGATTATGGAGGTTGACGTACATCAGGTCGAAGAATTTCCCTTGACGAACGGCCTTTTCCGTCGCGGCGAGATGGAGGATGGCGGCATATTGCCTACGCAAAGCTTTCTGCTCGTCGGTCAACAGTGCTTCGTCGAACTGTCCGCCGTTGTTCCAGTTACGGAGACATTCGAGGCTCCAGTAGTCGAAGATGGTTGTGCGTCCGTCACGTCCGCTGAAGCCCTCTTCGTCCATCCCCCGTTCGCCCAATTCCTGTCCGCAATAGATCATTACCGGATTGGTGCCCATCGTAGCAACCGTAAGGAATGCGGGTATTCCGACTTGCGCTTCACCGGCAAAGAAGTCGGAAGCAATCCGCTGTTCGTCGTGATTTTCGAGAAAAGCCAGCATGTGCGGGCGGATATCGTCCACGGCCTGCCAACATTTGGTCAGTCGGCTGGCCGGAGCACGCCCGCACATCACCTCCCGCAGCGTATCGTATAGGCCGACCTTGTCATACAGATAATCGAATTGACCGCGTTTCAGGAAATCGCGGTAAAGCGACGGATTATATACTTCGGCGATGAAGATCACACGTTTCCAGCTGCGTACGCGAGGTATGACCCATTCCCAAAACTCCACGGGCACCATCTCGGCCATGTCGCAACGGAAACCGTCTACTCCTTTTCCAATCCAGAACCTCAGGATCTCCAGCATCTTTTTCCAAGTGTCAGGCACAGGATAGAAATGTCCGAGTTTTCCATGGTCGAAATCAACACCGTAATTCAGTTTAACCGTTTCGTACCAGTCGTTTTGCCCCGGACATGCCGAAAAGCAATCGTTTCCGGTTACTTTGGCCGGGAATTCACTGTATTCGAAGTCTTCCTGTTGGGCACCAAAGTGCAGCTCCAGCGTTTGTCCCGGCAAGTAGTAAAAATTATTGTTGGGATCGAAAGCGATATTTCGGTTGTCGTCTTCTCCCAAATCGTGCACAAGCGGATTTTTAGCATCGGAATGGTATTGTCGGGCAACGTGATTGGGAACGAAGTCGATGATGACTTTCAGTCCGGCCTCATGCGTACGCTCGACGAGCGCTTCGAACTCGGCCATACGGTCAGGAATACGACAGGCAAGATCGGGGTCTACATCGTAGTAATCTTTGACGGCATAAGGTGAACCGGCTTTGCCTTTTACCACGGCATCATGGTCTTTGTGGATGCCGAAAGCGGTGTAGTCTGTCTGCGTGGCATGCTCAATGATACCGGTATACCATATATGCGTGATACCGAAATGCTTGATCGCCTTTAAGGCGACCGGGGTAAAGTCGTTGAATTTTCCCGATCCGTTTTGCCGCAAACTCCCATGCTTTACACATGGGTGCGTCATATTTCCGAAAATTCTCGGGAAAGCTTGATAAATAAATACTTTTTCGTCTCTTTCCATAATATTCTGTTAAGTGCTGATTGCATTTCTTTCTAAAAAGGCATGAGCCAGTATCTCTTTTTTGTCAGATACTTTCACAAATTTGTGGAATGCCTTGAGGGCTGTATGATATCCGACATGAACAATGAGGTCGACATTCTTCAAGTCGAACATTTTATATTTTCCAAATTCCGGAGTTTCAATCAGCAAATCGCATTTCGCTCGATCCTCAGCTGTATTCGCTTCAAAGAGGTAATGAAACGACCGTTCAGCGATGCTGTAAATATTTTGACTGTATTTCGGCGACGTGTAAGGGTTCACATTCACACCGATCACCACATCGCATAGATCACGAATCACCGATACGGGAAAGTTATGAAAGAGTCCCCCGTCTACATAATGGACTCCGTCAATGGTCACGGGGTTGAAAATAATCGGAATACTGCATGAGGCCCGAATCGGCTCGGCAATAGGGCCGGACGAGAAATTATGGCTACACCCGTGATCGAGATCCGTGGCGACAACAATCATTGGCGTTTGAAGCTCCTCGAATGTTTTTACCCGCAGATGACGTTCAACAAACTGGCTAAAACGGCTACTGTCAAACAATCCGGCTTTCGGGATTTGCAGTTGCGCAAATTCCGAAAACTCGCGACCGGTAAACATTTGTTTGATTTCGCCGGCCGTATGTCCACTGGCAAATAAAGTACCCATCAACGCTCCGGCACTCGTTCCAACAATGATATCGGGCCGAATGCCGCACTCTTCCAACAGTTTGAATACGCCAATATGCGCGAAGCCCCTTGCTCCGCCTCCACTTAGTGCTAATCCCAGTCTATATCGTTTTTTTGTGCCTTTTTTCATCACCCTCAAACTTCGTCAGGCAAAGGTATAGCTTTTTTTTGAACGTACAACCGAAACAGTATCTGTTTTTTATCGCATACACTGAGTCGACTTTGGTCTTCTCATCGCACTTCTGAAGCATACCGACGTTCTTTTCTCCTCTCAAAAATCCCCTAAAATAGGGATTGGGATGAACGACATGATGCCTTATCTTTGCACCTTAAAAATAAATTAACAAAAGATTGTTTAGTAGAATAGGACAAGACGACTGTCTGATAAATTTATGCAATGACTATGATAAGAATAGAACGAAAAATCCTTTTTATCCTCTGCGGAATAATCTGTATGTCTTTTAACGCAATTCCTCTTTTGAGTCAAAAGAAATACGCTGTACGGGGAACCGTGTATGAGGAGACCGCAGGACATCAAAAACAACCTCTTCCCGGAGCGTCGCTGACGATCGAAGCAGCCGGTTTCGGAACGACAAGTGATGCGAATGGCGAGTACACACTCACTCACATCCTTGAAGGAGACGTGAGACTTAAAGTGTCTTTTATCGGGAAAGTAACGGTAGATACGCTTTTGAAGTTGCATGCCGATACGAACGTTGATTTCTTGTTAAAGGAAGATAATTTCCGATTGAAAGAAGTTGTTGTAACCGTGGAGCCGGGACGAAGCGGACAATCGACTTCCTCCACCATCTCTCATAAAGCGATCGAACACCTCCAATCGGTAAGTTTAAATAACGTATTAGCCTTACTGCCGGGAGGAATCACTGCCAATCCCAATCTAAACTACGCTTCTCAGATCAATATCCGCACCGTCGGAAATTCAAATGGTTGGGGAGAGTCAGCGATGAATGCGCTTGGCGCGACCATTATACAAGACGGATCACCGCTCTCGAACAATGCGAATCTGCAGGCCATGCATCCTGCCGTAGTAGGAAATTTAAATGCGTTAGGAGGAACGGCTTCGCCGGAGGGAGGAGTTGACACGAGAAACATCTCGCTCGAGACTATCGAATCGGTCGAAGTGATACGGGGAATCCCCTCGGCGGAATATGGCGATTTAACATCGGGTGCCGTCTTAGTCAAATCGAAAGCCGGTAAGACTCCGTTAAACATCAAGGCGCGGACAAACCCGAATATTTACCATTTCTTTGCACAGAAGGGCGCCAACTTGGGGAAGAACCGCGGCGATTTAAACCTGAGCGCCGACTATACATATAATGTAAATACGCCGGTTCAATCATATCGATATTATCGGCGCTTCTCGTCCAAAGCCATCTACTCGAATGTATTTTTAAACAATCGATGGAAAAGCAATACCATCGTAGATTTCATGTACGGACAAGCTAAACGAGACCGTAATCCGGACGATAAAATCACGGAAACCGTGTCAAGCGGTAAAGATGCCAAATTGTCTTTAAACACAAACGGAACCATTTATTTTAAAGATAAGAGCTGGTTGAAAAATATCAAATATGCATTATCTGGAAGCTATACGGACAAAAAAAGTCATTATGAAGAATTATATACCGCGGCGAACGCTCCCTACTCCATGACGACGGTCGACGGTGCTATCATCACCAACAAACCCGGCCTCGATTTATATGATGCGGATGGGAAGAAGATTACCGACTATACGCACGTAAATCCTTCGGATCAGGCCGTATTTCTGCCTTCCACCTACAAAGGGAAATATGACATTTACGGAAAAGAGATTCATGCGTTTGCCAAATTATCGGCCACCTTGTTTAAACGATGGGGTAAAACGGATCATCGGATATTGCTCGGAGGAGAATATCGCTTGGAGGGAAATGTCGGGCAAGGGAAGGTCTTCGACCGGATGGCTCCGCCTTACCGCAATTTACAAGCGCTCAACGCCACATTCAGACCGCGTGCCTACAAAGACATTCCATTTATCCGGCACGGTTCGTTCTTTGTGGAAGAGAACTTGACCGCACACCTTACCCCGAACAACAAATTACGTATTCAGGCAGGATTACGATACGACATGATGAAAGACGTAGAGAACGTCTTGTCACCCCGTATCAATGCGTCACTCGAAGTGATTCCTCAAAAGGTTTTCCTGAAAGCCGGATACGGCGTGACGGCAAAGATGCCGACCCTGGTTTATTTGTATCCGGAGAAAGCATACTTCGAATACATCAACATCAATGAGATACCGAACGATCGGATTCCCAAAGATCAACGTATCTTTATGACGACAACACGAATCTTCGACACCAAGAATCACGACTTGAAAGCGGCAACCAACACGAAAGCAGAGGTCGGAGTTGACCTTTTATTCGATGATTTCCAGCTTTATCTCACAGCCTTTAAAGAGCACCTGAAGAATGGCTATTCCATGTCGCCCAGATTCAATCCGGTTACTTTTAAACAATATAAACGCGTGGAAGGCAAGAATAATCAACCGGTTTATCAATTATCGGCTGCTCATCCTGTATTGGCGGAATATTATGTTCCCTCGAACCATTTGGTCATGAACAGCCAAGGCGTTGAGTTCGATTTACGCCTCAACCGGATCGACGCCATTCGTACCGCCTTTTCTTTCTCAGGCGCTTACATGCAGAACGAGAATTATCAGGACACCTATTCGTATTATCACAACAGCGGTGAAGGAGGCGCTTCGCGCACCCACGTCGGACTGTATGGCCCGGCGATGTCCAAACATAAAACCGACCGCTTCTCGACCGCCTTACGAGCTACGCATAACATCCCCGAAATAGGATTTGTCGTTACCCTCACGATGGAGACCGTCTGGAGCCAGCGAGACCGTTATACTTTCGGCAACGACACCATCCCCGTAGCTTACATCTCCAAAAACGACGGAAAGCAATATGACTTCGATCCCTCGAAGAAGGATGAGCCAGAGTTTAAATCCATTCTTCGTCGACGCAACGATGCCTTGTACATCGTTGAATCCATCCCGCCGTTATTCAACTTCAATATCAATATCACGAAAGAAATACGTAATTTTATGCGTGTCTCCTTCTTCGCGAACAACATGTTCAGATATTATCCGGTGGTGGAATCGAAGCGCAGCCCCGGATCATTCCATCAAGGAAGCAGAGGATTCCTCCCTGTCAAAGATTTCTTCTTCGGATTAGAAGTCAATTTATTAATCCATTAATACACGTTTGACTATGAATAAAAAAATATATTTTGCACTCATCGGGTTAGCGTCTTTGCTGGTATCATGCGAGTCGTTTTCCGATGCCCTCGAAACGAAAGAAATAACGCCGATCTCCATTACCATTCGGTCCAAAATCACATTGTCCGGCTTTGATAACACGAACGGACTGAAACTTATTTTGAATAATTATGTCGAAGGAATCCGCGTGGAAAAAGAACTCACTTCCTCGACCATAGAGATTGGCAATCTGATTCCCGGAATGTACAGCATCGTCATCTCGGGAAAATTGAAGAACAAGGAGGGCGTATCGTATTATTTAAATGGCAGTTTAGTGAACCATCCCATATTGAATAATCGTGCGACGATCGATTTGCCTATTTCCGGTCAGAAAATCAGTCCGCTTATATTCAAAGAAATCTTCTATTCGGGAACCGCGAATTTCTATTTCCGGAATCAGTTTTACGAAATATATAACAACTCGGAAGAGCTTCACTATTTGGACGGTATTTATTTTGCCGTGCTGTATCCGACCAAGTCGACGTCAACCCTTCCCGTATGGCCTCAGGAGGACGGCGACAAATATGTCTACACCGAGAGGATATGGAAGTTTCCCGGCAATGGAACGACTTACCCTTTGAAGCCCGGTGAGAGTTGCGTGATTTCACAGTTCGCTGCCAATCATAAGCTCGACATTTACAATCCGAATTCACCTGTCGACTGTTTCAGCTCGGAGTTCGAATTTAATATGAACAATCCGAAGTTCCCGGATCAACCGGCCCTCGATATGGAACATGTCTATTTCAATGGAAAGGCCGATAAAGGAAGGGCACCCCAATATTTAACTTCTGTTTTCGGTGGCGCCTACGTTATTTTCAAAGTGCCCGAAGGAGAGACGTATGATCCGGTCAATAATCCGGCATTACAGACAAAAGACCAGAGCAGTTCATCCAAGATGCTCTATGCAAAGATTCCGATTGAGTATGTGTTAGACGGTGTAGAAGCCGTAGACGACGAGACGAAGGTCAATGCCAAGCGGATGCCGGGCGTACTGGATGCCGGAATCACGACCGTCGGTGCGACCTATAATTCACTCGGTGTAGCCCGTAAAAAGATCGGAGAGAACCCTGATGGAACTCCTTTTTTGCAAGATACGAACAACAGTACGGAAGATTTTGAAAGAGGGGTCGTTCCCATGTTCAGACGCTACAACGCTAAAATGCCGAGTTGGAATCATACCCTAAAATAAGTATCATTTTGAAGTAAAAAGAAACGCTATGCAACGAACAACATATAAGAAGCAATTTCTCTTGTGGCTTTTCCTTTCGTCGGTCGCCGTCACGTCAGCACAGGAAGCCGGCCTCTCACCGGTAGCAGCCGAAAAAATGAAAATGACGTGGGTTTGGAATCAATCGTCGAACGCGGCCGGTCTGAAGCTCGATCAATCAAAGAACTACGCGACGCTCTCCGGAGGATATACGCTGCAAAACGGCAAGTATCATCGGGTGATGGAAGGAGACAAGAACAAAAATCTTACGCTAAATACCGAAGGAGGCGTAAATATTCGCGACTTCTATTTCTGGGGAAGATTTGATTACGCACGGAACGCGGTCAAGGATGCGAGGTTTAACGCTTCGCTGATCACCCCTTATCGCGGCATGCCTTACTTCGTGGCCGACACGCTCTCGAGCGACTGGAACAATCAGTATTACGAACTGGAATACAAGATCAATTTCCCTGCTATCGGAGAGAAATGGTTATTCGGTGTCGGAGGAGAATACTATGCTTATCTGGCGGCCAAGCAACGCGATATCCGCACGGAGAATTATGCGATGAAGCTCTCCGTCCGTCCCGGAGTCGTTTACTCCGTCAATAGCCACAATCGCCTCGGTTTGAATCTCGAATACGGGGTTTTCAAGGAGGAGTCGAATATGTCAAACGTCAACGTCTATATCGATCAGCCGTTTTACGAATTGCGCGGTTTGGGAAATGCCATCATCGGTATCGGCAGCGGAAGAACGACGAACTATATCCGTAAAAGCCTTGGAGCAGGCTTGCAGTATCATTACTCGGGGAGTATCGATCTGATGCTGACGGGTAATTATCTCACGAGTGTAGAAGATGCCGAGGTTTCGTTTACGAACCCGAGAAAAGAAGGTACGGTCATCGATCGTGTGTGGCATCAGAAAGCATCGCTCAAAACGAAAGGAGAAGATCATACGCATTATCTTGATCTCGAATATATGCAGCGCATGGTGAAGGGCATCGAGTATGTTACGAAATTCGACGATACGGAGACATTCAAAGGATACGTCACACTGTATAAGAGCATCCGTTCAATTTATGCGAGCAAATACCTGAGTGTCGGATATTCATGGACGAAGAATCAGGGTGACGAGTACAAATACCTGCTTGGAGGTAAAATAAATTATACGGATCTGAATGACGAATATCTCCTGCCCAAAAGTAGGAAGCACGCCAGAAACATTGTGTTCGAAGCTTTCGGGAAGCGCAATTTCACCTTGTCGGACAAGTTGTCGAAGAAGCTGCTGGTGGGCACCCGGCTGATGTACGGAAAAAATATCGACGGAAGCTATCTGTACGGAGGGGCTTATAAAGAGTACCCGATACATTCGCAGTTAGAGAAGAAAGACAATGAATACGATACATCGGGCTTCTTTGGCGCGCATCTTTCAGGCGTTTATTCGCAGAAAATAAACCATGCCGCAGACGTGAACGTGTACGTTCGCGCGGATGCTTCTTATGCCAAAGCACAAAATAAGCGTTTCGGCAATAGAAACATGTTATCAATCAGCGTAGGTTGCAATTTCTAACGACGAAATCAAAACACAAAAAAGAAGAAACAATATGGTAATGAAACATTGCTGGAGTATGTTCCTGGTCGTTTTTTTACTGCTCGGTTGCAGAAGCAGCCGGCACACTCTGCCAAGAACAGTGACGGAACAAGCCGCACCCGACGAAAGCGCCTTATTAATCGATTCCATCTTACAGACGGGGTTAGACCGCGAGGCAGTCTACACCCTTTTGGGACGTATCAAGCCGATGAGTTCTCTGAAGCTTTACAGGATGCCTCTGGCCAATACCGATTCTGCCAAACGGAGCAGCCCCGAGATTGTCGACAGAGCCAAAAAAGGCCGATACTTAGACCGCCTGTCGCATGTGCAGAAAGCCATCAACGCAATCCGCCTGCCCGATCTGGCGTTTGTCTTTATTCCTTACCGGGCACATCAGGACAGTAACCGCACGATACAGTTGAGCGTAGTACGTGTCAGCCTTTTAGACAGCCTGCTCAAAGCAAAGGAGAGCTTTTTCGGACAATACGGTCTTGTACCCGGTGCCGACCCGGCTACCGTGGTATCGACCATAGAGAACGCAGGAATCTACGAACGATACCGAGGGTATGGGTATCTGTTCGGTTATCCGGATTATGCCGTCGACTTTTTCGTTGAGGCCAGTCACACGCGTCGTGACATACAGAAGCCGACGCCCCGTAACTTTTTCAACATCCCCACACATCAGTCTAAAGAAGGTTATTTCGTCTATGCGTATCCCAAAGACTACGAGCCTTCGCGCGAAGTCGATTCCTTGCTGTATCATCGCTCGATGCAGGTGCTGGAAAGGTATGAAAAATTAAGAGACCGTTACCTGAATGCCGACAGCACGGTACGGGCATACCGACTGTTGCTCGATGCTGTGGCAGCAGAAGAACATCTAAAATAGACCGCTCCGGTGTCGAAAAGCAAGATCAACACACTTACCGGCACATCGATTGTGGTGGCCAACATGATCGGGGCCGGTGTGTTTACCAGCTTGGGCTTTCAGCTCGTTTCGCTACATAACACCGCTACAATCCTGACTTTATGGTTATGTGGGGGGCTTATCGCGTTAAGCGGCGCCTTCAGTTATGCGGAGATCGGCACGCTCATCAAAAAGTCGGGCGGAGAATTTACATTCCTCTCCCGCATCTATCATCCGGTCGTAGGATACTTATCCGGCTGGATTTCGCTGACCGTCGGATTCGCTGCCCCGATCGCACTCTCAGCTTTCGCTTTCGCCGATTATCTGCCCGTAAGACCGGCATCTCCTGTATGGACAGCCATTGCCATCACTCTGCTGATTACGTTGATTCACACATTCGACTTGCGTTACAGCGCGCGTTTCCAAAACATCAGCACCCTCTTTAAAGTGCTTTTGATATTGGCGATCATTATTGTCGGCCTTTTCCTCCCTGCCAATAATGACAATGCCCTTCTTTTCGACAGCAACTATCTATGGGAATGTGGTTCATCGGCCTTTGCCGTCAGTTTGATCTACGTCAGCTATTCCTACTCGGGATGGAACGCGGCAACCTATATCACGGAAGAGTTTAAGCATCCGAGGAAGGCGATTCCCCGATCGCTGATCTACGGAACATGCATCGTAACCGCACTGTATACGCTGCTGCAATACGTCTTTCTGAAACATACTCCTTTGCACGAACTGGTCGGGCAATTAAACATTGCCACACCCGGTATTCGTTCGATGCTCGGCGAACGAGCGGCCGCGCTTTTCGGATGGGGATTCTCGGCGCTGCTCGTCTCAGGCATCAGCGCCATGATTTGGATCGGCCCGAGGGTAACGGCAAGCATCGCCCGTGAATATCCGCTTTGGCGTTTTTTCAAGGCACGTGACCATGATGTGCCGCGGAGAGCCTTATGGCTACAGTTCGCGATCAGTACCGTCCTGCTGCTGAGCGGTACCTTCGAACAAATCATGATCTACTGCGGAGTGTTGTTAAGCATCTCTACCCTGCTCGTCGTGATCGGTGTCATCCTCGTCCGATACAGGAAGAAAGAGCACCCTGACAACGTAGAAAGTTTCAGAAGTCCCGCTTTTCCTCTTTTCCAGATCATCTTTATCGCCGCTTCGTTATGGATGATCACCTTCGCTTTTGTCAATCATACGAAAGAATGCATGCTCGGGCTGATTAACTTGCTGATCGGCTACCTGACATACATTAAACAATTACGAATGACAAGTTACGATTAAGGCCTATTGGGAAAGGTGCTTTCCCGGTATTGGGAAGGGTGTTTTCCCAGTATTAGGAAGGGGGGGCTTTCCCAGTGGCGGGAAAGATGCCTTCCCAGTAGCAGGAAGGGTACTTTCCCAGTATTAGGAAAGGTGCTTTCCCAATAGCAGGAAAGGCGCTTTCCCAGTGAAGTGAATCGTATCCGACCAGTTCGCAACGGACGTTCTACGGCCTTCTTTTCCGAATCCTTCCGGTAATCGACAACTGGTATACTTCATACTTTCCTCTGTCTGTACGAGATATTCACGATGAAAGTGTACGTCCACTCCCTACGTTTTCGTTCTTTTTTCTTGCGAAAGTACATGTTTACCCAATTCCTCTTTTCGTCTCATCAGGTTTATCCCAGATTCCGCAATAGAACAAACAAGCATGAATTTCATTCAGGCCTTCAGCCCTTGTATGCTCTTCGGGTGTTGAGTTGTTGGCCGGTGAACATCCCCCCTTCCCCCCCTTCAAAGGAGGGAAGAGCGGAGCGAAGGGGGATGTCATCCCTTCAACCCAGATTCCGCGATAGAAAAAATCTTATCTTTGCATTTTACAATTTCTAACGCGTAGCGATAGAGAAAAAAG